>JAFAER010000260.1 GCA_023423895.1 Pseudomonadota bacterium | reverse complement strand
GGCCGAGACCCGCGAGTGCGCGCATGCAGATCTTTCCCCGGTCGCTCAACAAGCTCCCGCTGATCCTTGGTGCGGTGGGCACAGTGGTGCCGGCGCTGCTCGTCGGCGCCATCTGGTACTACGTCACCCCCAAGAACTTCCAAGTCGGCTACGCCCCGCCGCAGCCCGTTCCCTACTCGCACCGGCTTCACGCCGGGCAGATGGGCATGGACTGCCGGTATTGCCACGCGAACGTGGAGGTCGCCGCCAAGGCGATGATTCCGCCGACGCAGACGTGCATGGGCTGCCACGCGATGGTGAAGACCGATAGCGCGCGTCTCGCGCCGGTCCGCGCCAGCTGGGAGTCCGGCAAGCCCATCGAGTGGGTGCACATCCACAAGCTGCCTGACCACGCCTACTTCGATCACAGCGCGCACGTGGGCGCGGGCGTCGGTTGCGTCACCTGCCACGGCCGCGTCGACCAGATGGACGTCGTGCGCGCCGAGGTCCCGCTCGGAATGGGCTGGTGCCTCGACTGCCACCGCGATCCGAAGCCGAACCTCCGTCCGAAGGATCAAGTCACCAACATGGAATGGAAGCCGGAGATGGCCGCCGGATGGACGGCGCCCGACGTCCACCCGCCGCAGCACTGCTCGGGGTGCCACCGATGAGCCGCCGCGAACCGTACAAGACCGCTCCCGCAGAAGACGGAGCGAAGGTCTTCTGGAAGAGCCTGGAAGACAAGCAGAACCCCGACGCCGCGCAGAAGCGCGCGGAGGCCGAGTTCCCGCTGGGGCTCGAAGAGGCGAAGGCCTCGTCGATCGCCACCGCCGCGAAGAACCTCGTGACCCTTCGGAAGTCGAAGAACGCGCCGAAGGACGTGTCCGACGTCGCCGTCGGGCGTCGCGGCTTCATGTTCTTCGCCGGTGCATCCGCAGCCCTCCTCGCGGAAGGCTGCGCGCGGCGCCCCGTCGAGAAGATCCTGCCGTACTCGAAGGCGCCGGAGCATATCCTCCCGGGCGTCACCTCGTATTACGCGTCGGTCTTCCCCAACCACGGCGACGCGCTCGGCGTCCTCGTCGAGAGCCATGAAGGCCGCCCGACGAAGATCGAGGGCAACCCGGCGCACCCGGCGAGCCTCGGCGCGACGGACGCGTGGACGCAGGCCGAGGTCTACGAGCTGTACGATCCGGATCGCGGCACGACCCCGATGAAGGGTGTGCGTCAGGGCGCAGGCGGCTTCGCCAACCATGCGCCGGCGACGTGGAGCGACTTCGACCAGGCCTTCACGGACATCCTCCGCACGGCGCAGGCCGACGGCGGCGCCCGTCTCCGCATCCTCGCGGGCCCGACGCTCTCCCCGACGTTCATCCGCCTCCGCGACGCCATCAAGGCGAAGCTCCCGCAGGCGAAGGTCGTCTCGTGGTCGGCGGTTCACGACGGCAACGCCCGTGAAGGTGCGCGGCTCGCGTTCGGCCAGGTCGTCAACGTCGTCCCGAACTACGGCCAGGCGAAGGTCATCCTCTCGCTCGACTCCGACTTCCTCGGCACCGAGCCCGGCTCCGTCCGCGCGAGCAAGAGCTTCAGCGCGGGTCGCAAGCTCGAGCGCGGCCCGAGCGACACGATGAGCCGCCTCTACGTGGTGGAGCCGAGCTTCACGACGACGGGCATGAACGCCGATCACCACCTTCGCCTCGCGGCGCAGGACATCGAAGGTTACCTGCTCGCGCTCGCGAACGAGCTCGCGAAGACGCACAAGGTCGACCTCGGCGGTCTCGCGGCTGCTGCTGCGAAGGCCAACGCGGGGAACATCCCGGAGAAGTGGCTCAAGGTCGTCGCCGAGGAGCTCGCCACCGCGCGTGCCCGCAGCGTCATCGTCGTCGGGTCGCGGCAGCCCGCGCGCGTCCACGCGCTTGCCCACGCGCTGAACGGCGCGCTCGGCAACGCTGGCCACACGGTGAACTACTTCCCGGTCGCCGATCCGCTCGACACCGATCCGACCGCCGCGATCAAGCAGCTCGCGACGGACATGGAGAAGGGCACCGTCGGGACGCTCGTGATCCTCGGCGGCAACCCCGCCTACGACGCACCAGGCGATCTCAAGCTCGCCGAGCGCATCAAGTCGGTCGCGACGACGATTCACGTCTCGAGTCACCTCAACGAGACCTCGGAGCTCTGCGCCTGGTACGTCCCGCGTGCTCACACGCTGGAAGCCTGGGGCGATCAGCGCGCCGTCGACGGCACGGTCTCGATTCAGCAGCCGCTCATCGCGCCGCTCTATGGCGGTCGCAGCGACATCGAGATCCTCGCGCGGATCTCCGGTGACACGGCGCCGAAGGGCTATGCCCTCGTCCAGCAGACGGTCAAGGGCTCGATCTCTTCGCCGGCCGGCATGACGCGCGCGTGGAACGAGGCCCTCAAGTCGGGCGTCCTCGGCCCCGCGGCCCGCGCGTTCGGCCCGCTCGAGGCGCGGCAGACGGAGATCGCTGCGGCCTTCGCCCAGGCGAAGCCCGTTGCTGCGCTGTCTCCGCAGAGCGTCGAGGTGACGTTCTCGCCCTGCGCGAAGCTCCTCGATGGTCGCTACGGCAACAACCCGCTCCTCCTCGAGCTGCCCGACCCGGTCACGAAGGTGACGTGGGACAACGTCGCGAACGTCTCGCCCGGAACGGCGAAGGCGCTCGGCATCGAGAGCGGCACGCTCATCCGCATCACCCGCGAGGGCGGCGAGTCGATCTTCGTCGCCGCCTGGGTCACCCCGGGCCAGGCCGACAACTCGATCAACCTGACCCTCGGCTGGGGACGCCGGAAGGCCGGTCGCTACGGCGACAAGCACGGCTTCGACGTCAACCCGCTCCGGACCTCCGACGCGCTCGGCTTCGCCTCCGGGCTCAAGGTCAGCATCGTGCCGACCAGCGAGTTCGACGCGATCCGGCCGCATCTGCGCAAGGTGGGCTTGGCCGCGGGTGAGAGCCCGATGCCGGCGCAGGTCCGCCCGGACGATCCGTTCGACGCCGAGACGAACAAGTACAAGATCTCGCAGACGCAAGAGCACGACTCGATGGAGGGCCGTCCGGTCGCCATCGACGCCACACTCGAGCAGTACAAGAAGAACCCGCAGTTCGTTCAGTTCCCCGACGAGGAGCGCAAGGATCGCGCGGAGAACGGCAAGGAGATCGCGGTGCGCGAGAGCGGCTCGCCCGACCCGCACACCCCGCCGCTCTGGGGCAACTGGAAGGACGAGACGTTCTTCAAGAACAACCACCGCTGGGGCATGGGGATCGACCTGACGAGCTGCACGGGCTGCAACGCCTGCGTCATCGCTTGCCAGATCGAGAACAACGTCCCGGCCGTCGGCAAGGAGCAGATCTGGCGCGGCCGCGAGATGTACTGGCTGCGCGTCGATCGCTACTTCGTCGGCCTCGACGAGAACGACCCGCAGGTCGTCTTCCAGCCCGTCGCCTGCGTGCAGTGCGAGGAAGCTCCGTGCGAGAACGTCTGCCCGGTCAACGCGACCGAGCACTCGCCCGAGGGCCTGAACGACATGGCCTACAACCGGTGCATCGGAACGCGCTACTGCGCGAACAACTGCCCGTACAAGGTCCGTCGCTTCAACTTCCTCAACTACCACACGAGCGGCGGCTTCTACGACGACGTGCCGGAGACGGAGCGGATGCGCATGAATCCGAACGTCACCGTCCGCATGCGCGGCATCATGGAGAAGTGCACGTACTGCGTGCAGCGCATTCAGGAAGGCAAGATCAAGGCGAAGCGGACCGGCAAGCCGATCAAGGACGGTGACATCGTCCCGGCGTGCGCCCAGGTCTGCGCGTCCGACTGCATCGTCTTCGGCGATCTCGACGACAAGAACAGCAAGGTCGCGAAGTGGCGCGACAAGGATCGCGCCTACCGCCTGCTCGCCGAGCTCGGCACGCGGCCGCGAACGACCTACCTCGGCAAGATCCGGAACCCCAACCCGGCGATGGGAGCCTGAGCGATGTCTTCCGCAAACCTCCCGATCAAGGAACTCGGTGAGTCGCCGCTCGTCGGCGACGGCGTCACGTTCAAGTCGATCAGCGAGACCGTCTGCCGCGTGACGGAGAACAAAGCTCCGCGCGCCTGGTGGGTCGGCTTCCTCCTCGCGGTGACCTTCACCGGCGTGATGGGCGCCTCGATCGGCTACCTCTTCTGGACCGGCGTCGGCGTCTGGGGCAACAACGCCCCCGTCTACTGGGCCTGGGACATCACCAACTTCGTCTGGTGGATCGGTATCGGTCACGCCGGCACGCTCATCAGCGCCGTCCTCTTCCTCTTCCGCCAGAAGTGGCGCACGGCGATCAACCGGTTCGCCGAGGCGATGACGATCTTCGCCGTCATCTGCGCCCTCATCTTCCCGGGAATCCACGTCGGACGCGCCTGGTACGCGTACTACATGTTCCCGGTCCCGAACGAGATGGCGCTCTGGCCGAACTTCAAGAGCCCGCTCATCTGGGACGTCTTCGCGGTCAGCACGTACTTCACCGTGTCGCTGCTGTTCTGGTACGTCGGCCTCGTCCCGGACTTCGCGACGCTCCGCGACCGCGCGAAGAACAAGTACCGCCGCATCGTCTACGGTGCGCTCTCCCTCGGCTGGCGCGGCGCGAACCGCCACTGGCAGAACTACGAGCGCGCGTACCTGATCCTCGCCGCGATCTCGACGCCGCTGGTTCTCTCCGTCCACAGCGTCGTTTCCTTCGACTTCGCGACGTCGCTCATGCCGGGCTGGCACACGACGATCTTCCCGCCGTACTTCGTCGCAGGCGCCGTCTTCTCCGGCTTCGCGATGGTCATGACGCTCATGCTCATCACCCGCGCGGTGTACGGCATGCGCAGCCTGGTGCTGATGAAGCACCTCGAGCTGATGAACAAGATCATGCTCGTGACCGGATCGCTCGTTGGCTACGCGTACGCGATGGAGTTCTTCATCGCCTGGTACGGCGCCAACGACTACGAGTGGTTCGTCTTCAAGAACCGCGCGGGCGGCCCGTACGCATGGGCGTACTGGACGATGATCTCCTGCAACGTGATCTCGCCCCAGCTCTTCTGGTTCAAGCGGTTCCGCACGAGCATCCCGGTCATGTTCGTGGTGTCGATCTTCATCAACATCGGCATGTGGTTCGAGCGCTTCGTCATCATCGTGACCTCGCTCCACCGTGACTTCCTCCCGTCGTCGTGGGGTTACTTCCGGCCGACGCTGGTCGACATCTTCACGTACGCCGGCACGCTGGGACTCTTCTTCACCGCATTCCTCCTCTTCATCCGCTGGATCCCGATGATCGCGATTGCAGAGGTCAAGGGCGTCCTGCCCGAGGCCGATCCGCATCACGAGCCGGAGGGCCACGCGGACGGACACGGCGAGCACGCGCACGCGGCCGCCACGGCGGAGGCCGAGTAATGGCTACCGAGACCAAAGAAACGCGGGGCACCGAAGACGAGTCCCCCGCTCTGCTCCTCGCCGAGTTCAACACGCCGGCAGAGGTCCTCCACGCGGCCGAGAAGCTTCGCGACGCGGGCTACACGCAGTTCGACACGCACTCGCCGTTCCCCATCCACGGGATGGACGCAGCGATGGGCCTGAAGGACTCGAAGCTCGGTCTCATCGTCTTCCCGATGGCGCTCACGGGAACGACCGCCGCGTTCCTGATGATGTGGTGGATGAACGGGGTCGACTACCCGCTCGTCATCGGAGGTAAGCCGCCGTACAGCTTGCCGTCGATGGTGCCGATCATGTTCGAGCTCACCATCCTCTTCTCGGCGTTCGCGACCGTCTTCGGGATGTTCCACCTGAACCGGCTGCCGCGTCACCACCACCCGATCTTCAACTCGGAGCGGTTCAAGGGCTTCTCGGACGACAAGTTCTTCCTGTCCGTCGAAGCCAGCGATCCGAAGTGGAACGTCGAGCGAACGCAGAAGCTCCTCGAGGGATGTCACCCCGCTCACGTCGAGGTCGTCTACGACGACGACGAGGGTGGTGCCGACTTCGAGCCCTCGCCCGAGGGAGGACACTGATGTTTGGGTCCTCAGTCCTCCGTCCTCAGTCCTCAGTGAGAGAGAGCATGCTTTCGACTCGCATTCTTCTCGGAGCTCTGGCGCTCGGTACGCTGGTCGGTTGCCGCGGGCAGACCTCGCGCGAGACGCCGATCTTCGGCATCCGCAACATGTACGACCAGCCGCGGTACGACGTTCAGGAAGAGTCGAACTTCTTCCCCGATCACCGCACGATGCGTCCGCTCGTCGACGGCGTCATCGCCAACGACCAGGAGATCGACCCGCAGATCGGGCAGGGGCGTCTCGACGACGAGTCGGGCTACGTCCTCGAGATCCCGCAGGCGGTCGTGACGCGCAACGGCGGCATGCAGGCGCTCGCCGAGCGCGGCAAGGAGCGTTACGGCATCTACTGCACGCCTTGCCACGACGGCACGGGCAGCGGTGAAGGTCTCGTGAAGCGCCGCGCGGTTGCCTCCGGCGCCGCTGCGTTCGTCCCGCCGACGTTCCACCAGGACCGCATCCGCCACATGCCGGACGGCCAGCTCTTCGCGACCATCTCGAACGGCAAGAGCAACATGCCGCCGTACGCGATGCAGATCAAAGTCGACGATCGCTGGGCGATCGTCGCTTACGTACGCGCGCTGCAGGTGGCCGATCCGAAGATGGCCGCTCCGGCCATGGCGCCGACCGCCGCACCGGGTGGTACGGCCACGCCTGCACCGGGGGGAACCACGATGACCGCGCCGGGCGCGACCCCGACGAGCGTGCCGGAAGGCGGCTCGCCGCTGTCCCCGCCGGGCGCCCCGCAGACGGCCCCGACCGGTTCGCCGTCTGCCGAAGCCGTCCAGGATGCGGCCGCGACCCAGCCGCAGGAGAAGAAGCCGTGAGCGCTGCGAAGGCGAAGAAGGAATCGGAGAACAACTGGAAGCTCGCTGGCTCCTCGTGGGCCGGCGCGTGGAAGGTGTTCGCCGGAATGGGAGTGCTGGGCCTCGTCGGTGCCGGCGTCGGCTACGCGTCGGACCCGCGCCGTTTCGCGTTCTCGTGGTTGTTCGCGTTCGTGACGGTGCTCACCGTCGCGCTCGGCGCCTTGTTCTTCGTGCTGATCCAGCACCTCACGTCGGCCGGCTGGAGCGTCACCGTTCGCCGGACCGCCGAGTTCTTCGCACTCGGCCTCGTCGCGCTCGTGCCGCTCTTCGTGCCGGTGCTCGCGTCGATGAACCACCTCTTCCCGTGGCTCGGGCATCATTCGCACGAGAGCGGTCACGCGTCGGGTCCGGCGCGTCATTCGACGCTCGATCTGCCGTTCGTGAAGCCCGCCTACGCCCAGGGGGCGGAGGGGCACGGCGGCGGCGCCGCCGCTGCGGAGCAGCCCGAGAAGACGCAGCAGCCCGAGAAGACGCCGAACCCGTCGCTTGCACCGACGCACGGCGAGCCCGCACCGGCTCACCCGAGCGATCCGGCCGGCGCGCTCCCGGGCGCGAAGGGTGGACCGCCCTCCGACTCGCCGCAGCCCGACGTCCACGGTGACACCGCTCATGGCGCGCACGTGGCGCACGCGGCGCACGGCCCGATGGGTGACCCCCACGAGCTCACCGAGCGGAAGATGCTCGAGAAGAAGGCCCCGTACCTGAACCAGACGTTCTTCCTGGTTCGCGTCGGCATCTACTTCGTCGTCTGGGTGCTGCTCGCGGTGCGTCTCTTCGGCTACTCGACGGCGCAGGACAAGAGCAAGGACAAGAAGCTCACGCTCGCGATGCAGCGCTTCGCGCCGCCGGCGACGTTCCTCTACGCCCTCACGCTGACGTTCGCCGCGTTCGACTGGATCATGTCGCTCGAGCCCACGTGGTTCTCGACGATCTTCGGCGTCATCATCTTCGCGTGCGGCGTCGTCTCGAGCCTCGCGGTGATCATCCTCGTGACCCTGTCGCTCCGCGCGTCGGGGCCGCTCAAGGGCGCCGTCACCATCGAGCACTACCACGACCTCGGAAAGCTGATGTTCGGCTTCCTGGTCTTCTGGGCCTACGTCCAGTTCTCGCAGTTCATGCTGATCTGGTACGCGGCGCTGCCCGAAGAGACGACCTTCTATCACAACCGTTGGGACTACGCGCCCTGGGACAAGGTTTCGCAGGCGCTCGTCCTGTTCCACTTCGTCGTCCCGTTCTTCTGGGTCATCTCGCGCAACTTCAAGCGCAACGTCGGTCGTCTCCAGATCGGCGCCGCGATCATCCTCGTGATGCATGTCGTCGACATGTACTGGTTCGTGATGCCGAACTACCTCCTCGGGCAGCCGGGCTTCTCGTTCCACTGGGTCGACGCCGCCTGCCTCCTCGCCGTCGCCGGCATCTACGGCGCGTTCGTCTTCAACCGCATGACGCAGCACGCGCTCGTTCCGGTCGGCGATCCCCGCCTCGAGCGTTCGCTGCAGTTCATGAACGCCTGACGAGAGACAGAGACCCCCATGGCGACTGACAACACACCGCCGAGACTCAAGCTCATCGTCACGATCGGCGTCATCACGCTGATCACGCTGGTCGGCATCAAGTTCGCGACGGAGAGCTACTTCGCGATGATGTCCGACGAGGCGCAGCGCGAGAAGCTCGCGCCGACGCGCGATCGTGACGAGCAGCACAAGGCCGAGCAGGCCGCGCTCACGAACGCCGCGATCCCGATCGACAAGGCGATGGCCGAGATCGGGAAGGCGGCCCGCCCCGCCGCCATCGCGCCCCAGCAGTCGGAGGACCTCGGTCCGATGACGGGCTGGAGCAAGCTCCCGAAGCCCGCGCCGACGCCGCACGCTCCGGCGCCGGCTCCGGCTCCGGCCATGGACGACGCGGGCGCCGCCGCTGCCGGCGATGCCGGCGCAATGCCGCTCGCAGGTGATGCCGGCGCTCCGTCGCCGACCGCCACGGACGCGGGCGCTCCTCACCCGCTTCCTCACCCGGCTCCTGCCGGCGACGCCGGCGCGCACCCGCATCACTGATCGCGCGCCTCGCTTCCCGAACCGCCTCTTCCTCGCCTAGACCGCCCTTCGATCCCCTCGATTCGGACCCGTCAGGACCTTCCCGTGAACCCGAGAGCCACAGAACGCGCTGCATGCGAAAGGAACTGGCCCGCTGCCAGCTCCGGTCGCGCGCGTGCGTCCGTCGCTCTCGGTTCCTCGGCAGCCGTCGGGAGCAAGCTGATCGCGATGGTGGCCTGCATCGTCGCGATGCTGATGCCGGCGTCGGCGAGCGCCCAGATCGCCCACACGCCGCGCGAGCTCGAGCACGTCGGCGTGACCGAGCACCTCGACGGGCAGCTTCCGCTCGAGACGCCCTTCCGCGATCACACGGGCGCGCCCGTCACGCTCGGCAAGTACTTCGACGGCAAGCGCCCGGTCGTTCTCCAGTTCGCGTACCACACGTGCCCCGTCGTTTGCGGGATGATCACGACGAACCTCGCCGCCGGCCTCGTTGGAGTGCCCTGGACGATCGGCAAGGAGTACGACGTCGTCACGATCAGCATCGACCCGAACGAGTCGCTCGAGAAGTCGAGCCTCAAGCGCGCGAGCATCCTGAACCATTACGGTCGGGAGCACACGAGCAAGAACGGCGGGTGGCATTTCCTCTCCGGCGACCAGGCGGCGATCGACGCCGTCACGCAGGCCGCCGGCTTCGAGTACCAGTACGACGAGCGACAGAAGCAGTGGGGCCACCCCTCCGTCGTCTTCGTCGTGAAGCCCAACGGGCGCATGGCGCGCTACCTGTACGGGCTCGAATTCCCGTCCGCCGATCTCCGGCTCGGCCTCCTCGAGGCGTCCGAAGGCCGGCACATCACGACCGTCGAGCAGCTGATTCTGTACTGCTACCACTACGATCCGCAGGGCGGGAAATACGTCCTCGTGGCGATGCGTGTGATGCAGGTCGGCGGCGGCGCGATCGCGATGGCCCTCATCGGCTTCCTCGGTCTCTTCTGGACCCGGGAGCTCGCGAAGAAGCACAAGCAAAAGGCCCAGGGGTCCGGTCCGAGCGCGGACGCGGGCACGGGCAACGCCGACGGCGATGACGCCGGCGGCTCCACCGATTCGTCGAGCCCTGGCTCGAAGCTCGATCATGCAGTGGTTCGAGGAGGCTGAAGGTGCTGTTCCAACCCGTTGAGTCCGACAACTTCCAGCTGCCGCCGTCGATGGCCGACACAGCGCCGCCGATCGACAAGGCCTACGACTTCATCTTCTGGTTCTCGGTCGTCTTCACGGTGGCCGTCACCGCCTCGCTCCTCTACTTCGTCGTGAAGTACAAGCGGAAGCCAGGAGTGAAGCCGGAGCCGACCGGCCACTTCATGAAGCTGGAGCTGTTCTGGACGATCACGCCCACCATCTTCATCTTCTTCCTCTTCCATGCCGGCTTCACCGGCTACATCCGCAACGCGACGGCGGCCGAGGGCGCCACCGAGATCCGTGTTCGCGGCAAGAAGTGGAGCTGGGAGTTCGAGTACCCGACGGGCGATCGCGAGCCGGGTGAGCTCACGCTCGAGCTCGGCCGTCCGTACAAGATGATCATCTCGTCGGAGGACGTCCTCCACTCGTTCTACATCCCCGAGTTCCGCATGAAGCGGGACGCGGTCCCCGGCCAGTACTCGTTCATCCAGTTCACGCCGACCAAGGCGGGTACCGCGAACGTGTTCTGCGCGGAGTACTGCGGCACCAGCCACTCCGGCATGCTCGCGACCGTGAAGATCCTTCCTCCGGCCGAGTACAAGGAGTGGGAGAAGAAGCTCGGCGACTGCACCGGTCCCGCCGAGGAGTGTGAGCCCGCCAAGTGGGGTGAGCGCCTCTTCGTGAAGAACGGCTGCACCACCTGCCACGGCGCGGGCGGCAGCGGCGAGATCGCAGGCTCGAAGTCGCCCGGCCCGAAGCTCGCCGGCATCTTCGGCAAGCCCGAGAACACGACGGCCGGCCCCGTCCCCGTCGACGAGAACTACCTCCGTGAGTCGATCCTCCGCCCGAACGCGAAGATCGTCGCCGGTTACACCACGGTGCAGATGCCGCCCTTCGTCATGAAGGACAAGCAGCTCGATGCGGTGATCGCCTACATCAAGAGTCTCAAGTGAGGCCTCGGTCCTCAGTCCTCCGTCCTCAGAAGAGAGACGAGAGGACGGGGACCGGACTCCAGGTACGAGCAAGAACTTTTAGAATGCATCAACCTCACCCCTCTCGCCCACTGAGGACTGAGGACTGAGGACTGAGGACTAAAAATGGCCGCCATCACGACGACACCCGGCGCGCAGCACGACGTCGAAGATCCGAACGCCAGCTTCCTCGAGAAGAAGGGGCTGATGAGCTGGCTCGTGACGCTCGATCACAAGCGGATCGGCATCATGTACCTCATCAGCGTGCTGATCGCCTTCCTCCTGGGAGGCATCTTCGCGCTGCTCGTCCGCACTGAGCTCTTCTCGCGCGGCAAGACGCTGTTCGACGCGGACACCTACAACAGGATGTTCTCGCTGCACGGCGTGGTGATGGTGTTCCTCTTCATCATCCCGTCGATCCCTGCAGCGCTCGGAAACATCTTCCTCCCGATCCAGCTCGGCACGAAGGACGTCGCGTTCCCGCGGCTGAACCTCATGTCGCTCTACATCTACTGGTTCGGCTCGCTGTTCGGTCTCTACTCGATGATCAACGGCGGCGTCGACACGGGCTGGACGTTCTACACGCCCTACAGCACGAGCGACCCGGTTCACGGAGGCGTCGGTACCGCCACGTCGGTCATCCCGATGACCCTCGCGGCGTTCATCCTCGGCTTCTCCTCGATCCTCACTGGCGTGAACTTCATCGCGACGGTCCACAAGATGCGCGCCCCGGGCCTCACCTGGCGCCGTCTCACGCTCTTCACGTGGGCGCTCTACGCGACGTCGATCATCCAGATCCTCGCGACGCCGGTCCTCGCGATCACGCTCCTCCTCCTCACGATGGAGCGCTTCCTCGGCCTCGGCATCTTCGACCCGCGCCTCGGCGGCGACCCGGTGCTCTACCAGCACTTCTTCTGGTTCTACTCGCACCCCGCCGTCTACATCATGATCGTCCCGGGCATGGGCGTCGTCAGCGACATCCTCGCCACGTTCTCGCGCCGTGAACCGGTCGGCTACATGGCGATCGCGGCGAGCTCGCTCGGCCTCGCGCTCCTCGGCTTCCTGGTCTGGGGCCACCACCTCTTCGTCGCCGGCATGAGCGAGTACGCGACGATGGTGTTCAGCGCGCTGACCTTCCTCGTCGCGATCCCGTCCGGCGTGAAGGTCTTCAACTGGGTCGCGACACTCTACAGAGGGTCGATCTCGCTCCAGTCGCCGATGCTCTGGGCGCTGTCCTTCATCTTCCTCTTCACGATCGGCGGCCTCACCGGCCTCTTCCTCGGCATGCTCGCCGTCGACGTGCACCTCCACGACACGTACTTCGTCGTGGCGCACTTCCACTACGTCATGGTCGGCGGCACCGTGATGGGCTTCGTCGGCGGCCTCCACTACTGGTGGCCGAAGTTCACCGGCAAGATGTACGACGAGGGCATGGCCCGCATCGGGTGGTTCCTCGTCTTCATCGGCTTCAACGTCACGTTCATCGCGCAGTTCATCATGGGCTCGCGCGGTATGCCCCGCCGCTACTACGACTACCTCCCGCAGTACGAGATCTTCCACCAGGTCTCGACCGTGGGCTCCTGGGTCCTCGGTGTCGGCTTCGTCGTCCTCCTCGTCATGTTCATCAAGTCGCTCATGGGCGGCAAGCCGGCTCCCCGCAATCCCTGGGGGTCGGCCGCTCTCGAGTGGATGACGCCGACGCCGCCTCCGACGTTCAACTTCGTCAAGGATCCGGTCCTCACCCGCGGCCAGTACGACTACCACCTCGCCACCGAAGACGAGCTGTACGACGGCTTCGACGATCCGCTCTTCCCGGGCCTCCGGGGAGGAAAGGCTTCCAAGAAGAAGGAAGCTGCTGAAGGAGATCACGGATGAGCAGCGAAGCGACCGCGGCTGGCGCCGCCGAGCACGCGCACGACGATCACGGGCACGGTCATCACGGTCCGAAGTGGCTAGCCCACCACTTCGACACGCCGGCGCAGCAGTTCGACGCCGCGAAGCTCGGGATGTGGGTCTTCCTCGCGCAGGAGCTGCTGTTCTTCAGCGGCCTCTTCGTGGCCTACGGCGTGTACCGCAGCTGGTACCCCGAGATGTTCGTCGCGGCGAGCCATCAGCTCGACAAGATCATGGGCGGCACGAACACCATCGTGCTCCTCTTCTCGTCGTTCACGGCGGCCATGGCCGTCCGCTCCTCGCAGCTCGGGAATCGGAAGGCGACGGGGAATTACATCCTCATCACGATCCTCTGCGCGTGCGGCTTCCTCGTCATCAAGTACTTCGAGTACACGCACAAGTTCCACGCGGGGCTCCTGCCGGGGCGGTTCTTCCACCCGCATGTCGAGCACCTCGTCGCGGGTGCGCCGCCGCTGCCGCCGAACACGGGTTCGTTCTTCGGCATCTACTTCATGATGACGGGCATCCATGGTGTCCACGTCATCATCGGCATCGGAATCCTGATCTGGATCTGGCTCCGGAACAACCGCGGTGATTTCTCGAAGGAGTACTTCACTCCCGTCGACATCGCGGCCTTGTACTGGCACCTCGTCGACCTGGTCTGGATCTACCTGTTCCCGCTCCTCTACCTGATCTGATCCGAGGCAGAACGATGGCTACTGCGGATACACATCACGTTCACAAGGACGACGGGGCAGTCCACGCGCACATCTCGTCGACGGGATTCTACGTCGCCGTCTTCATGGCGCTGATTGCACTGACGATCCTCACCGTCGGTCAGTCGTATGTCGACCTCGGGCGGCTGAACCTCATCGTCGTCATCTTGATCGCGACGACGAAGGCGTCCCTCGTCGTCTCGTTCTTCATGCACCTGCGCTACGACAACAAGTTCAACGCGCTGATCTTCATCTCGTGCATCTTCTTCATCGGTGTCTTCTTCGCGTACACGCTCAATGACACCGAGCGACGCGGCGAGCTCGATCAGGATCAGAACGTGAAGGTGCTGCCGAGGACCGGCGAGAACGCGCCCGGAGGTTTCAATCCGGAGAGCGCGGCGGCTGCCGGTGCGGGCGGCGCGCATCCGGGCGGCGGCGAGCACCCGGAGACGCCGGCCAAAGAGGGCGAGTCGGTGCCTGCACCGAAGGGCCACTGAGCCGAGTCTCTTCGTAGAACGACGCTGCTTCGCTGCAGCGAATGAGCGCCTCCCGCCAATCGGCAGGAGGCGCTTCTTCGTTCATGGAGCGCGGCGTCGCTCGCGCTGGTGTCGACGACGCTCGATGAGTGTCGAAGCGCCGACCCATGGTGATGCTGAGGTTGCGAGTGGCCAGTCGCGTTGCCAGTTCAGCCGCCTGGTTCAAGCACATGCGCCGCATTTCTCGCCAATCGATCGCACGCCGAACGTGAAGTGCCTGATCCGTGTCGTTTGCTAACGACACGAAGGCTGAGCGTCGACGTTGGGGCTCAAATCGACGTGACCAGCCCGCGGCCATCACGTACACAAATTGGATCGCGGATGATCTCGAGCGGCGGGGCCGCGGCGATCCTCTGACAATCCAATGGGGCGAGTAATCACAAGGGAAGCGATGTCGCGGGGGCGAGTGCTTCTGGTCGAGGACGACGAGAAGGTCCGCTTCGGTGTCGCCTCGGCGCTCCGCGCGCGCGGGTTCGAGGTCCGCGAGGCCGACAGCATTGCACGTGCGCGCGTGCTCTTCGCTGATCGCCCCGACGTCGTCATCACGGATCTCCGCCTTCCGGACGGAGACTCCGTCTCGCACCTTCCGCGGCTCCGCGAGCTCGATGCGAACATCCCCGTGTACATCATCACGGGCTTCGCAACGATCGACATGGCCGTACGCGCGGTGAAGCTCGGGGCGGACGAGTTCTTCACCAAGCCCGTCGAGCTGACGACGCTCCTGGCGTGTGTCGAGAAGGCGGTCTCGCAACGCTCGAAGACCCAGAGCGGCCAGCGCAGGCGCGTGACGTTCGAGCAGACGACGCCCGCGTCGGCGCTGATGCGGCAGCTCCACGCCGACGTCGAACGACTCCGCGATTCGGACTGCACCGTGCTCATCCTCGGCGAGACGGGCACCGGCAAGAGCGTCCTCGCGCGGCGTATCCATGAGCTGGGGGCGCGGGGCAGGGGACCGTTCGTCGACGTCAACTGCGCGGGCCTCAGCCGCGAGTTCTTCGAGAGCGAGCTGTTCGGTCACGAACGCGGCGCGTTCACGGGCGCGCTGGCGTCGAAGCAGGGCCTGTTCGATGCCGCGAACGAGGGAACGCTCTTCCTCGACGAGATCGGCGACATCGATCTGCAGGTGCAGCCGAAGATCTTGAAGGTCCTCGAAGAGAAGCGCTATCGCCGCCTCGGGGACGTCCGGGAACGGGCGGCCAACGTTCGTTTGATCGCGGCCACGCACCATGACCTGCTCGAGGCGGTCGACCGCAAGTCTTTCCGCGCGGACCTCTTCTACCGCATCAGCACGGTGACGCTGCGCGTGCCGTCGCTGCGCGAGCGGCCGGAGGACATCCCTTCGCTCGTGCAGCACATCCTCGTCCAGGAAGGCGCGCCCGACGTGACGCTGACGCGCGAAGCTTGGGACAAGCTGACCAACTACGCGTGGCCAGGAAACATCCGCGAGCTCAGGAACGTCGTGCACCGCGCGCTGCTCCTCCGCGAGGGCGACGTCGTGACGGAATCGAGCGTTCGCTTCGATGCCGAACCCCGCTCCTCGTCCCGCATGCTCGCGGCGCACGTGATGCCGCCCGAGCCCGTGTCCATGCGGACGCTCGAGGAGGTCGAGCGCGAGCACATCATGCGTGCGCTCGCGTCCGAGCAAGGCCGGGTGACGGAGGCGGCTCGGAAGCTCGGTGTCCCGCGGAGCACGCTGTATCAGAAGCTGAAGCAGTACGGGATCGCGCTCCCGGCGCGGGCTCGTGCGGCCGGTGCGCCGCCGTCATCGCGATCGAACGAGTAGCTCGACGCTCACACCGTGGGGACGGTCACGCTGAACGACGTCGGACCACCTCGCGACGACGTCACGTCCAGGGTCGCGTGGTTCTCGCTCACGATGTGCTGCGCGATGGAGAGCCCGAGACCGGTGCCTGACGCTTTCGTCGTGAAGAAGGGGTCGAAGATCCTGCCGAGGATCTCTGCAGGAATCCCGGGGCCGTCGTCGCGCACTTCGAAGCGGACGCGGGGGCGGCTGCTGGTCCCGCTCGAAGCGCCACCGGGACCCTCTTGCGGTTGCGATGCCGCCGCGCTGCGGGTCGCACGAAGCAGGACGCGCCGGGGCGTTCCGACCGCGTCGAGGGCGTTGTTCAGAAGGATCACGAGGACCTGCATCAACTGCACATCGTCGACGTACACGTCCGGCAGGTCCGACTCCATCTCGACGCGGATCACGCCTTCGAGCTGGCGCGTGCGGGGTCCGACCTCGCTGAGCGCACCGGCGAGTATCGTCCACGGCCGATGATGGGCGCGCCGAGGCGCGGCGGGGCGACCGAACTGGAGTGATGTCCGAACGAGCCGCTCGATCCGTTCGAGCACCTTGAGCATCCGGCTCACGTGCGGGAAGTGAAGCTTGGAGTCGGCGAGATCCTCGGCCAACGACTCTGCCAGCGACCGGAGCGCGGCGACGGGATTGCGGACCTCGTGCGCGAAGCCTGCGACCATGGTTCCGATCGCCGCAAGGCGTTCGAACCGTTCGCGCTCGGCGGAGCGGCTCTTCTCCTCGCGCACGTCCCGGAATACGAAGTAGTACCCGGTCGCGTCGCGGAAGCCGACCGCGCGGCCTACCGACATCTCGAGGTCGATCTCGTCCCCGTCCTCCGACGACAGGACGTACGTGAGCTTGGGTGTCGTTGCGACCAGCTCATCCGGCAGGCTGTGGAGACCGAGGATGTCGCGGACGTCCATGCCGCTCGACGCCGAGACGCCGAGGAGCTTGCGCGCGGTCCGGTTGACGAACGCGACCCGCCCCGCGGCGTCGGTCGTCACGATCCCGAGCTCGATCCCGTCGAGGACGGCTCGGTGAAAGCTCTCGCTCTCGAGGAGCTTCTGGGCGATGGCGTGTTTGCTCGTGGGCATGGCCGACCGGACATGGAGCATCTCTGCAGTCTTCTCGAGACGTCTCGCGACGGGGACGGGAGCGGTCAGGGCGCGGCTTCCACGATCGCCTCTGCGGCCTCCGTGGCGTCGTGGCGTCGACGTACTCCGCGCAGTGCGCGCGCGAGCCGGTCTCGCGCGACACGCCCCGGAACATCGATCCTGCTCGTCATCTTGCTCGACTCGCTCGATAGCAGCGTCAGCTCCTCCGAGCGCAGGCGCGCGTCGAGTCTGCGCGTCAACGCGATGAGCAGGGGCTCAGGATCGATACCGCGAGCGACCGCGTCCTCGAACGAGCCGAGCAGGAGGTCGATGGCGGCGCGTGCCGGTAGGCTCGCGGTCTCGAGTGGGCCGGCGTAGCGAATCGTCCCTGACTGCACTCCGAACGCGCCGAGCGCCGGGACGAACGCTACGGAATGGCGAAGGGCCGCGACGGTGGCGTCGGCGACCGCGTTGCCGAGGAGGTCGAGCCGCGCGCGGCTGTCGGCGACCCACTCGACGACGTCTTCGAGGCAAGGCGCCACCATCCAGAGCCATTGGGAGCCGTCCTTTGCCGGCTGAACGACGAGGACCGTCTCCGGGACGAGCAGCGCTTCGAGCTGCGTTCGCTCGCGCGCGGCACGCACGAGTGCCTGGCGCGCAAGCTCCGCATCGGTGAATCGATCCGCCAGCGACGTCGTGAGGACGTGACCTGCGGTGACGTGCCTGGTGGCTCGTTGCCCGACCGGAACTTCGGCGTCGAGCGCCAACGCGCGCAGCATCACTCGGCCGGTGTGCGCCGGCCATATGTAGCCCGTCGGCACGTCACCGGTGGGCAGCGGGGCCAAGTCCTCGCGCGAGGTGAGCGGCTCGGGCGAGGGTGCCTCTGGTTCCAGGATCGGGCGCGACACGTGCACTGGAGCGTGGGGCTCGCGAAGCGTTCCCGCTTCTTCGACGATGTAGGCCGCGGAGGCCTCTTCGAGGACCACCTCCGCGGCCGCCTCCGGGTCGATCGGGATCGAAAGGAGGCGAGCGAGCAGCTCGTTCTCGTCCTCGGCGCGCCGCACCGGGATGTGGAGCTCCCCGGCGTCGACGCGCGTCTGCAATGCACGAGCAGCGGTCCGCACGGCGGCCACGAACGTATCGACGACGCCGATCCCTTGAGAGGCGATCGCCTCGACCACATGAACATGCGGTCGTCGCGTGGCGCCCAGCAGCGTCTTTCCGGTGACGGCATCCTTCTGGTCCTGCTTGTTCGCCTGGAAGACCACCGGGAGAGCTTCGCCAGAAGGCAAGACGAGCTCGTCGGCGAGGAGCAACGCTTCTGCGGCGCGGGCGAGCATCTTCTCCGAGCTGTCGCAGACGAAGACGACGACGTCGGCGGAGGCGAGTAGTTGCCGCCTGCGCTCGGTGAAGGCCGCCTGGCCCGGGACGCTGACGACCTGGCAGATCAGCGGGAAGCCGCAGATCGCACCTGCCGAGATCTGCATCCAGTCGAAGAAGAGCGTACGACCGCAGAGCTCGGCTGGCGACACGACCTCCGTGATTCGCTGTGCGACGAAGAGGCTTCCGAGCTGCCGAACGTTGGTCGTCTTACCGGCGCCGGCGGCACCGTCGTAGACGACACGCAGGCACAATCGCTGCTCTGAGGGATCGAACACCGCCATTGTCTTGCCTCACGCTTGCGGTCCGCTCGACGACGACGCGCGGATCGCCCGCCGGAGCGCTGCCCGTTGATTCAGCACGCGTGCAGGTCCGTTCGGACCCATTCGACCTGCGACGATCGCGTCGTCGTGTCGCCAGGCGACGAGCGCCGTGCCGCCGACCTCTGTCGACATCACGAAGACGTCGTCGTCCTGGAAGGTCGAGGCCACGTCGAGCGCGGAGGCGGCCCACTTTCCGACGCGTAGCAGCGACACGGACTTCTCCGGCAGCGACCCGCGGACCACGACTGGAAGCGGCGAAGCGAGCGTCGGCACGCGCGCGTACACCGCGCCCCATTCGCCTGGCGTCGAATCCGAGAACGCGCTCAGCACGCCATGAAGCGCGTGGCCCGTGGCGCCATGGCGATGTGCGAACCAGCGCGCCAGGAGCTCGGATGTCTTGAACGTGAACCGGGCGTTGTAGCCGCCCGGACGTGGGTACCAGCTCGCAAGTGTGCGCTCCTCGCAGAGCGCGTCGAGCGACTCGGTCGTGTGCTGTAGCAGCGCGGCGCGAAGATCCTCGGGGCGAACGATCCCGCGTGCGACGAGGAACTCGCCGAGCGGCGCGCGCTCGTGCTTGCACCGCCGATAGAGATGCTCCATGGCACCCGCATCGAGGCCGGACGGTGCCATGAGGAGTTGGGTCAGCCTCGGAGCGAGGCCGTGCGCTGCGGCCCAGCACACGCGACCGCCTTCGACGAAGACGGCGCCGCGGACCGCGGGAGCCTTCGTCGGCTCGTCGTTCATCACGAGGAGCTCGCCGACGTCGTCGACCGAGAGTCGGTCGACGAACGAGAATACGTCGACCGCGGTACGGGGACGGATGGCAACTCGGCGCCCGGTCTCTGACGAGGAGACCGACGCCGTCACCGAGCTGCCTCGAGCCCGCCCGCGACGCGCTTCACCCAGTCGAGGAGAAGCGCCACGTTGGCGTCTGCCTTCGCGACGCCGACGACCACCAGCTCGGGTCGTCGTGCCACACGTGCGAAGGCGTGAATCCACCTGGAGGAGACGACGAGCGCACCGCCGCCCTCCGTATCTTCGTCGACCTCGGGATCGGCACCCAGCGTGGGGGTCGAACAGAGCTGTCCAGCGCAGGCGGCGGCGGTCGTCGCCGCCTCGCGCTCCGTGTCACCTCTCCCGGATGCTCCGAGAACGAAACCGGCGCGGACATCAGCGCACGCAATCGCGACCGCGCCGGGTCCGCTCCGGAGGGCCTCCTCCATCGCGCCATCGATGTCCATTTTGTGCTCCGTGTTCCGTCAGCTCGTCGCGAGGCGACCGGCGTACTTGTTGACGATGGTGCGGACGATCGCGATGTTCGCCGCAGAGCGATCCGCCGCGAGATAGATGAACATCGTCCCCGACAGCACCTTGATGAAGTGGATCTGGTCGCCGAGCGTGAGGATCATGTCCTCCAGGTTCGTCTTCATGTTGAGCGCGCGCATGATCTTCATCTTCTGCTTCACGAGCTCGCTGTTGTAGGCGCTCGCGACGGCGAGGTCGAACTCGGGCCGGTTCGATCGGACCGCGAGCGTCATGCCCGAGTCGAGGTCGACGAGCGAGACCGCGATGAACCCGGGAATGTCGCTGGTGAAGTGGTCGAATGCTTCGTTGGCGTCTTTTTCAATCGACATGGATGTCTCCTCCTCTGCGGGCCAGCGTCAGCTGAACCAGCCTTTTTTGCGTTTCTTCAGCTCGTCGAGAAGCTCGTTCAGTCCACCCTGGATCTCACCCGCGCGCGCGTCGGCGCGCTGTAGCGACTCGCCGGTGTCCACGTGAAGCACCTGGACCGAATCCTCCAGCCGCGTGAGCTGCGCGAGAACGCGGTCGCGAAGCTCGCGCTGCAGCGAGGACTCGAGCGCACCGAGACGCGCGGGGACCCCGGCCATCGAAGCCACGCCGGGGATGACGCTCGTCGCGAGCGTCTCGACCTTCGAGTCGAGCTTCGCGAGCTCCGCGGCGACGTGAGCGTAATGCTCGCGCGCGTCCAGCCTCCTCATGTCGACCTCGAGCGCCTGGATGTTGCGCTTGATGGCGGACGTGAGCGCGGTGACGTGCTCTCGGTCGGTGCGTGAGCGCGCGGCGAGGTCGTCTTGCAGCTTCTGCTGATTCGCCGTCAGGTGATCGAGACGTGTCGTCACTCCCGACTCCGCTGCGCTGAGCTGCCTCACTTCCGCTGCGAGGTTGCCGAGGGCGGCTTCCTGGGAGGCGAGGGCACGCGCCGTCTCCTTGGCGTTCATCAACATCATCGTCCGAAGCTCGGACAACAGTCGCTCGGAGCGATCGAGCGCCTCGGAGACGGACGATGCGATCCGTTCGGCAGCCTGTCTCTCGAGCTCCGCCATGTGCTCTGCGGCGGTCTCGCGAAGGACGGCGCGCAGCGCGGAGAGCAGGGGATGAGGATCCGCCTTCGCCGACGTCTCGCTCTCGGTCGAGGCTGCCACGGTCGGCCGGTCTTTCATCGCCGCGAGCACCTTGGCGAGCGCCGTCTCGATGGTCTCGATGACGCCTTCTCCGCGGGCCGCGGACGCGGGGATGACCGGCCAATCGACGCTGGCCGCCGCGATGTCTTGCACGGATGCCGCATCGTCGAGATCGACCTTGTTCGCCTGGACGACGACCGGGATCGGACGTGCGTTCTTCGCGGCGATCGCGTTGCGAACGAGAGCGAGAACGCGCGCGGTCTCCTCTTGCGCCGACCTCGCCGAGTCGACGACGACCACGACGCCGTCCGCGCTCGCGAGGATCTGATCGAGCTGCATCGGGGACGCTTCGCCCTTGGCCGCGATCACGTTGACCGCGACGTCGCAGTCGTCGAACGGCTCGCGACGAAGCGGCCGCCACTCGAGCGAGAGCGCGTCCGACTCGACGAGAAGGTCACTCGACCGACCGTGGATCTCGTCGCTCTTCAGGTGTCGAAGGTTGGTCGCCTTACCGGCCAGCTTGGCCCCCACATAGGCGATCTTCGTCTCCATCCGTCGATCGCGGACGTTGAGGTGCGCCATCTTGCCTTCCGCGCGCGGTGGCCGTTCTCTCGTCTCAGGACGAGGAGCCTCGCGCTTCGTCTCGCTTCAGCAACGTACGTTCCACGCAGTCGCGTACGGCGAAGTTCAATCGACGCACGATGCGCGTCCATCGTTCGGTCCAGCTTCTGGACGCCGGGTACAGAATTCGGACGACGCGACGTCGTTCGATGGCCGTGACTGCGCTCGTCTCACTCAGTTCCGAGCTGGCATGAGCGCTGCTCGAGTACGTCGACGATGGCGATCGCGGACCGACGCAGGATCGTGCTGGTCGACGACGAGGAGGTCCTCGCGTGGTCGCTTTCCAATCGCCTCGCGCGGGCCTATCCCACGTGGACGATCGACACCGCGAACAGCGGCAACGATGCGCTCGAGAAGCTCCGCTCTGCGCCGGTCGACCTGCTCGTCGCCGACGTGCGAATGCCGGGGATGAGCGGCATCGACCTGATCCTCGCTGCGCGCGCCGATCGTCCGCAGCTGCCTGTCATCGTGATGACCGCATTCCAGACCTCGGAGATCCAGCGCGTCGTCGGCGCTCCGTACACCGGCTTCCTGGAGAAGCCCTTCGAGTTCGAACGACTCCTCGAGCTCGTCGACGATGCACTCATCGAGCGACCCACGGGGTTCTCGGGTGCGATCTCGGTGCAGACGCTTCCGGACATCGTCCAGCTGTACGTGCTGTCGAGCGCCACCGGGCTTCTCATCGTCAACCATCACAGCGGTGAGGGCCGGCTCTGGTTCGACCGAGGCGCCATCCTCCACGCGGTGACGGCGAACGCTCGCGGTGACGAAGCGTTTTACGAGATCATGATGTGGAGCGGCGGCGAGTTCCGGATGCGCGCCGGGGCAAAGGCCCCCGAGCGTTCGATCCTCTCGGACTGGCAGGGACTGCTGATCGAGAGTTGCCGCCGCATCGACGAGAAGCGTCGCGACGAGGAGCGACGGCGCGGGCGCCCGAGCGAGCGCGAGCCGGCCAGCGCGACCGGGTGGTCCCAGATTCCCCCGGCGCCAGACAGTGACGTCGATTCCTTCTTCGATCAGCTCTCATCCGACGGCGGCCCATCGTGCCGGCCGACGAAACGACCCGATACCCCAAACGATCCGAAACCTCTGGAGGTCACCATGAACGTCAAGGACAGTCTCGCCAAGCTCAATCAGATCGACGGATTCGTTGGCGCTGCGCTCGTCGATTCGGAGAGCGGCATGCTCCTCGGATCCGAAGGCGGCGGCGCCATCAATCTCGAGGTGGCGGCGGCCGGCAACACCGAGGTCGTCCGCGCCAAGCGAAAGACGATGACCAACCTCGCCCTCAAGGACGGGATCGAGGACATGCTCATCACCCTCGGCAAGCAGTATCATCTCATTCGGCCACTGCGTGCTCGACCGACCATCTTCTTCTATGTCGCTCTCGAACGCTCGCGGGCAAACCTCGCGATGGCCCGTCTTGCACTCGCGGACGTCGAGAAGGACCTGGTGGTCTGAGGCGCGCCCTGCGACCTCCATCCAGCACGCCGGCGCACGCATGACGCGTGCGCCGTTCGGTACGGTCACGTGCCTACCTCGTGAAAGGAGCGTCCGATGATTGCGCGCAGGTCGCTCTTCGCGCTCGCGAAGGCGCTCGAAGGGATCCCCGTTCTGGGAGCGCTCGAGGGAACACCCGCGGCTCGAGCGGGCGTGCGATACGGCGACGTCCTGATCTCGGTGAACGGTATGCGGACGCGGACGGTCGCGGACTACGTGGAGGCGAAGAACCTGCGCTCCGAGGGCATGGAGATCGTCGTCTTCCGCGCGGGGCAGGAGCGAACGTCGGAGCTCACCTACGACGAACCCGCGGCGAGCGTCGACGCGGCCGCGCTCCTCGCTGAGTTGGTCACGCTCCGTGTTGCCGGTGGTGCGCTCGACGGCGACGGCGACGACGACCCGTCAGGAACGTCCTGACGGTCCGCTCGAGCGGGCCGAGGACGGAGCCAAGCTCGGCTCGCGCCGTGGGGCGTCGGTCCCCATCGCCGCCCGTTGCGCTCCTGCGACGCCCGCGAGGTTGCGGATTGCCGTCCGGAGCGAGCGGCACGACTCGAGCGCATAGCCGATGGCGGTCGATAGCTCCTGCCGCTGAGCGTCCTCGAGGTGGCCGTGAGCGGCATCATCTACGAGGAGCTCTATGAGCTCGATGTTCGCCATGAGCCCAGCGAGCCCGTTGCTCAGCTGGTGAATGGTCCGTCCGCCTCGACGGATCGGGTAGGCGATGTCGATGAGGCGTTCGAACAGGCGCTTCACACGATCGAGCGTCTCCGGCCCGAGCAGATCGATACGCGTGATGACCAGCGTTCGCGCGGTCTCGTCGGTCGTGTCGCCCAGAAAGAGGTGAGCCGTATCGGCGCCAGCCGAGTCTCGTCCGCGCGGCGGATGCCCCTCGAGCAGCGTGCACGACACGCCCGCAACGCGGGAGACCGCAGCACACATCCGTTCGGCTCCCTCTCGCGGGGGCACCTCGCCGAGCAGCACCGCAACGAGCGCGCGTTCCGCCTCGACCATGAGGGTCTCCGTCGCGAATGGGTCGGGCAGGGAAGAAGAGGCGCTCACGATGGCCGCGGGAATCGTTCAGGACGTTTCGAGTTCAGGAGATGCGTGCGAACCGGCGGTGAGATCTCATGGGCGCATCCACGCGTCCAGACATGGAGGCCATCTTCGTCGTTCGCGCTCGAACGGTCGCGCTCGTCCTCCGTCGTAGGCGCGCACCGGCCGCGCCAAGACGGAGGATGAGCGCGACAATGTGAGCACCAAGCTCGTGAGATCGACCGGAACCGCCAAGCGCCCCGGAAATTCCGGGCGGAGCCGCCACGTCGGCGCCCGCGTAGATGCGAGTAGAAAATGTGAGCGATGACTCGCATAGTGAGCCTCGAAGGAAGGCCCGCGGAGGTCTGCACGCGCAGTCGATCGGCGCTGCAGGAACGTCCGCGATCGCCCGACCTCGCTCACGGAGAGACCGATCCCCCCATGAAGCTTCCCCCGCTCCGCGCGCTCAAGGCGTTCTACAGTCTGGCGCGTCTCGTCAAAGATCCCAACAGGCTCGGTGAGGTGTTCGAGATGTCGGATGCCCTCGCGACTCCAGAGGCGATCCAGCCGATGGTCGACCGGCTCGTCGAAGACCCCGTCGTCGCGCGGTCGTTCGAGGCGAGGCATCGGCTGCGGATCGATCTACCCGCGCTGCGGCGCCTTCCGGAAGGAACGTTCGGCCGGGCCTTCGCCGATCACATGGTCGCTGCGAACCTCGATCCCAGCGCGCTGCCGACGTTGCCGAGCGACGATGCGACCGCGTTCTTCCGCGCGCATCTCTACGAGACGCACGATGTTTGGCACGTGGCCACCGGCTTCGGCACGGACGTCGTCGGCGAGCTCGGGCTGCAGGCCTTCTACCAGGCGCAGATCCCGGGCCCTCTGCCGTCCCTGCTTCTCGGCGTCGGGTTCCTCCGGAGCGCGCTGTTCGATCAGGAGCTGACCGTGCCGTTCATGGATGCCCTCGTCCGTGGCTGGCGCATGGGAAAGAGTGCGCGACCGCTCTTCGGCATTCGCTGGGACGAGCTCTGGAACGAACCCCTGGCCGACGTCCGTCGCGAGCTCGGGATCGAGACGAGCGCCGCCCGGACCGACGCGTCCGCGCGCGCAGCGGCCTGAAGGTTCGCGTCACCGGGCCGTCGGTCGCTCACGGGAGCGACACGCCGAGCACGAAGAAGACGAACGCCCCGACCACGAAGTGCGAGAACACCGGTCCAATCAGATGGCGCCGGCGAGAGAAGAGCCATCCCCAGAAGATGCCGGGGATGAAGGTGAACGCCGCGAAGACGAACGACATGTGCAGGTGGTTCACCGAGAACATGAGCGCGCAGACGAGGAGCGTCACGATGCGCTTGTTCTTGCCCACCAGGAACTCTTCGAGGCTCGCCTGGAGCGCGGAGCGGACGATGAGCTCCTGAACGGCAGACGAGACACCGTAGACCACGAGCAGCTTCACGATGGCGGGCTCCACGAGGTGCTCGCGCCAGTCCGTTCGTTCGAACAGCGGGAGGCCCCGCCACGGTTCGTGGACCTGCATCGCGATCCACTTCAGCGCGACGATCACGGCGCAGAAGGGCGGAGTGAGCACGACGGACTCCAGGAGCGACATGGGCAGATTGCGGAGCCCCAGGCCGAACTCCGACATCGGATAGCCCGTGCTCCGGATGAATCGCCATGCGCCGAGGCCGAATGCCGCCACGATCGGCAGGCTGAGGTACGTGGTGCTGGTCGACCCGAGATCGAGGCCCGGGAGCGCAGCGAGAAGCAACGCGTACCCGCAGAGAAGCATGATGATCTTGACGATGAGCAGGCCCATCGACGCCCGGCGCTGCGCCAGCTCGAGCTCGTCCTGACTCGCGACGCGCAGCCGATCCGCCAGCCGCTCACCGAGACGTTTGACGAGGAGCGCGCTTCCCGCGACGACGTCGAACGGCAAGACGAGCACGATGGACGATTCGAGCGCCCTGACCGTCGCCGAACGCGCTCGGCGATCGAAGAAGGCGATCTCGCCGACGGGTTCGCCGGGAGGGATCTCGTGGATGCGATGCTCGGCGCGTGCGCCGCGGACACGCTTGACGATCTCGAGCCGGCCGGAGAGCAGGATGCAGAGATCCGAGGGCGGCTCGTCTTCTGCGAACAAGACTTGGCCGGGCAGCAAAGCTCGTGTCGTAGCGACCTGTTCGAGGGCTCCGCGCATCGGCGGTGGAAGGCCATCGAGAAGAGCGAGATCCGGCAGCTTCATCGCGCGATAGCGAAGAAGATAGCGGGGCACGACGCGACATTGCGAGCATCGAAAGCGCATGAGCTCTCGCTCCGCGCGTGACTTCGACGTTCAGAGCAGGCGGTCGAGGCCGATCGTGACGTCGTCGTCGGATCTCGACGTCGAGCCCGATCTCCACCAGGAGCCCGCATCCGACGCGCTGTCGTCGCCGGACGGCTGCGCGAGCATGCCGAGGGCGGCGTCGAACGCAGTGGGCCAGGCACGCGCAATACGGAGAAGCGGCCTGTGGAGCCTCCGGCGACGGGCGACCGCGAGCAGCGCCGACGTGAGTACAACGTACCGGCGGGTGAGCCTCTGGTATCGCGCTTCGTAGGCGTTCGCGTCGCCGTCGATGATGCTCGCGATCGCCGAGCGCGCGGTGGCGAGACCGAGCGCCACGCCTTCGCCGGTGAGTGGATCGATGTAGCCTGCCGCGTCTCCGACCAGCAGCACGTTGCCGACGACACGGCGTGCGACCCGCTGCTCGAATGGTCCACTGCCTCTGATCCGCGAGGCGACGGGCTTGCCCTCGAGCCGGCGCGCGAGGAGTGGGAAGCCCGCCAGCAGCTCCTCGAACCGTTGCGCGCCCGCGTCTTCGTCGCGACGAGGCTCGAAGAGGAATGCCACTCCGACGAGCTGCGCGTCGACCGGTGTGACGTACGCCTCCGCGGTCTCGCCAAAGTAGACTTGCACACAGTCCGACCACGGACGCACCGCGTAGTGACGTCGGATGCCGACCCGGGCAGGCGCGCGCCGCGGACGCTCGACACCGAGCATCCTGCGTACGTCGGAGCGGAGCCCGTCGGCTCCGACGAGCCACCGGGCATGCAGCTCACCGTTCACGAGGATGCCATCCATTTGCTGCTCGAACGATGTGACGCGCTCGTCGCGGAACCTTACTCCCAGAAGCTCCGCGCGCCTGCGCATCGCCGAGTGGAGGGCGGTGCGCCGGACGCCGAGGCCCATCGTCCCGAACGGGAAGAACCCGGCGGCGCACGAGCTCGGATCCCGCGCATCCGCGTATTCGACGCCGATGAACGGCACTCCGTGAGGTCGGAGCCCGAGCTCTTCGAGCGCCTCGACGCCGGCAGGCATGATGCCTTCGCCGCAGGCCTTGTCGATGACACCCCGTCTCGGATCGAGCACGACGACGTTCATGCCGACCTGCGCGGCTTGGATCGCCGCGGCAAGGCCCGCTGGTCCTCCGCCCGCAACCGCGAGATCGACGAACGTCGTCATGCAGGCCTCATCATCGCGAGCGCCGCATCCTCGGTTCGGATCCGCACGCTGAGGAGCCACGCATTGAGGACCGTGAACACGAGCGCGGTGATCCATGCGGAGTGGACGAGCGGCAGCGCGATCCCCTCGGCAATCACGGCGACGTAGTTGGGGTGCGGGAACCAGCGGTAGGGACCTGCCGAGACGCGGACCGCGGAGGGCAGCACGATCACGCGGGTGTTCCAGTGCACGCCGAGCGTCGAGATCGCCCACCAGCGAAGACTCTGCGCGGCGAGCGCCACGACGAGCATCGGGATGCCGAGTGCAGGAATGAAAGGCCGGTCGGCGAGCAACGGCTCGAGCGCACAACCGAGGATGAAGGCAGTGTGAAGGGCGACCATCGGGCCGTAGTGTCCGGCACCGTGCTCGGTGGCGCCGCGGGCGAGGAGCGCACGCGCGTGGCGCTCGGAGAGTACGAGCTCCACGCAGCGCTCGACGACGACGGCGGCAATGAGGGCCTCGTACGCGAGGAGCGAAATATCCATGGCCGTCGGTCACCAGGCGAGGAGGACGAGCTCCGCGCAGAATCCCGGACCCATTGCCATCAGGATGCCGAGGTCTCCCGGGACGGCGCGCTGCTGCGTTCGACCGAGGACGTGGAGGACCGACGCGCTCGACAGGTTGCCCACCGACGCCAGCGACTCGCGCGTGATCGCGAGCGCGTTTGCGGGTAGCTCGAGCGACTCCTCGATCGCGGAGATGACCTTCGGTCCACCGGGATGGCAGATCCAATGGCGGATGTCGCTTCGCGTGAGGCCGTGCGCGCCGAGGAAGCCATCGACCTCACCGGGGAGGTGCTTCTGGACGATCGCAGGAACATCCGCCGAGAGCACCACCTTGAAGCCGGTGCTGCCGATGTCCCATCCCATCACGCGTTCGGTGTCCGGGAAGAATGCGCTGCGGGTGTCGACGACGCGAGCACGCGTCCGGCCTCGGATCGATGCGGGCGCGGTCGATGTCGGCGAGCTGCGCGGGGCGCTCGCTTTGCTGCCCGCGAGCACCACGGCGGCGGCGGCATCGCCGAAGAGCCCGGACGCGACGAGGTTCGCGACCGAAAAGTCGTCCTGCAGCGTGAGCGAGCAGAGCTCCACGGACAGGAGCACTGCTATCTGATCCGGGTGACCGCGGAGATAGTCGTTCGTTCGCGAAAGGCCGGCGGCGCCGCCTACGCAGCCGAGCCCGAACATCGGGGTCCGGCGGATGTCGCGGCGGAGACCGAGGACGTTCACGAGCCGCGCGTCGATCGTCGGGACGGCGAGTCCGGTCACGGTGGTGAAGAAGATCGCGTCGATGTCGTGTAGCTCGAGTCCTGCACGGGCGACGGCACCCGTGACCGCCTTGGCCGCGAGCTCGGTCCCGACGCGGATGAAGGCGTCGTTCGACTCTCCGAAGTCCGAAAGCCGGCCGTATTCCTCGAGAGGAAGTGCGAGACAGCGCTTTTGCACCTGGACGGACGTATGCAGGCGCTCGACGAGGTTCGCCACCTTCGGTCGGTCCTGCCACCTGCGCTTCAACGTTTCCATGAGCGCGCCCTGGTCGTATTCGTGGTCGGGGAAGGCGACCTCGACCTGAGCCACGTTCGGAGCTCGTGCATCGACCGGGAGGCGACGTTCGCGTGAGAAGGGCAGGCGTGCTTGGCTCATGTTTGCTCCGCGCGGGGGCAATCGAACGGTGGTCTTCTGGCGGTCCGCGCGAGCGCAGACGTTGCAGGCGCCGTACCGTTCGGCCTCTCGCGTGACAGCGGATCTCCGCGGAGCGCACGTTCCTCGCGATCTCACGCGCCATCTGAGAGATCTCCGCCGCTGACGCGGACGGTGAGTCGTGCGCTTCAGGTAGCTCCCCGCAAGGCGCCGACCGGACACGCGATCGTGCCGCGCGTGTGTCGGGCGCGCAGGGGAGCGCGCGTCAGCGCCGCGATCGCAGCGACGACGTTCGACTGCGAACGACGAGAGCGCGAGCGTGCTTCGCGCTCCCGACGCACGACGATTTAGCGACGACGGAGGCCGATGCGCTCCGCAGCGAGGGTCTTGCCGAGCAGCGCGATGAACGCCGAGTTGGTCACCAGGTATCGCTTCCAGAGCTTGCGCGGCTCCATCGCGAGCCGCCAGGCCCACTCGAGCCCGGCTTCCTGCATCAGGCGCGGCGCGCGAGGAACGAAACCCGCCATGACGTCGAACGCCCCGCCGACGCCGAGAATCGCGGGCGTGGCGAGCGCGTCGCGATGTTCCTCGCACCAGATCTCCTTGAACGGAGCGGGCATCCCGACGAGGAGCAGGTCCGCCTTCGACTCGCGGATCTGCTTCGTCACCGCGGCGTAGTCCGGCGCCTTGAAGTACCCGTTGCGCGTGCCCGCGATGACGACGTTCGGGTACTTCGCCCGGATGACACGTTCGAGGACGTCGAGCCGCTCCTGCGTCGTCCCGAGGAGGAACACCGACAGCCCGCGTTGGTTGCCCGCTTCGAGGAGGCGGCGCATCAGATCGACGCCGGAGACTTTCTCCGGCACGGGCGCGCCGAGCCAGCGCGAAGTCCAGACGAGCGGCTTGCCGTCGACGACGACGAGATCGGCCTTCTCGATCGCGTTCGCGAGCTTGCTGTCGTCGCGCGCCATCATGAGGATCGCCACGTTGACCGTGATGATGTGATGGCTCCGGCGCTCGGCCTCGTTCTTCCACCGGAACACGAGCTCGACGGTCTCGTCCTCGGTGATCGAGTCGAATGGGCAACCGAGCAAGTCGATGCGGTCGCTCAGGTCGTTGCGGTCGGTCATCGACGAGCTGTCGGCGTGTCGAGGAGTGTCCCGGGTGGAAGCGGGGTCCGCCCAGACGTCGGAGCGCTGTGCCATTCGGGCATCATATCGCTCCGAGGATCTCGACGATGCGCTCGTTCGCCCTTCCATCTCCGTATGGATTGTGGGCGCGGCTCATGGAGCGGTAGTGCGCCTCGTCGTCGAGCAGACGCAGCGACTCGGCGACGATGCGCTCGCGATGTGTTCCGATGAGCTGCGCCGTCCCCGCCTCGACGGCCTCCGGTCGTTCGGTGTCGTTCCGAGTGACCAGGCAAGGTTTTGCGAGCGACGGCGCCTCCTCCTGCACACCGCCGGAGTCCGTGACGATGAAGTGACAGCGCTTCATCAGGTACACGAAGGGGAGGTATTCGATCGGCTCGATCAGGTGGATGCGAGCTCGCAGCTCTTCGGGGGAAGCCGCGAGGATCGCCTTCACGGGGGCCTGCACGTTCGGGTTCAGGTGCACCGGGTAGACGATCTCGACGTCGGGCCGCGCGCGTACGATGTCGACGAACGCGTTGCACATGTCTTCGAACGGCTTGCCGAAGCTCTCCCGGCGATGGCCCGTTATCAGGATCAGCCGGCGCTTCGGATCGAGGAACCCGAATCGCTCGTCGAGCTTCTGGCGAGTGGCGTGATCGTCGTCGAGCTTCTTCGAGACCCAGAGGAGCGCATCGACGACGGTGTTGCCGGTCACGTGGATCCGCTCTTCGGGGACGTTCTCGGCGAGCAGCGCCTTCTTTGCGCGTTCGGTCGGCGGCAGATGAAGGTCGGCGAGGCGCCCGACGAGCTGACGGTTCATCTCCTCGGGCCAGGGTGAGTACTTGAAGCCGGTCCGCAGCCCGGCCTCGACGTGGCCGATCGACACCTTCTCGTAGAACGCCGCAAGGGCCGCGACGAACGCCGTCGTCGTGTCGCCCTGCACGAGCAGCCAGTCGGGGCGCCACTCCCGAATCACGCCGGTCATCCCCGTGAGGATGCGCCCCGTGATGTCGGCCAGCCCCTGGTTCTCTTTCATCAGATCGAGATCGAAGCGCGGCTTCACGTCGAAGATCGCGAGCACCTGGTCGAGCATCGTCCGGTGCTGCGCCGTGACGCAGATCTCCGCCTCGAAGCGAGGATGGTCCCGGAGCGCCTTCGAGAGGAGCGCCATCTTGATGGCCTCGGGTCGTGTTCCGAAGACGCAGAGAACGCGTCGCTTGCCCGACGGAGAAGACGAGGACATGAATGAGAGGATGGTACACGCCGGCTGTTGGCTGGGCTACGTTGCCTCGCCATGCGCGTTGTCCATCTGACGACGGAGTTCCCGTGGCCGGCGACGAGCGGAGGCCCGGTACGCACGCTGTCGCAGCTGCGGATCATCGCCTCGCTCCCGGAAGTGGAGTCGGTGACGCTGCTGTCGGTCGCCGAGCACGACGTTCCGGCCAGCGACATCCGAGCACTCGAAGGTGCGGTCGAGAAGCTGCGCGTCGTCCCCCCGGTCTTCCATCCCATCCATCTGTTCGACTTCAAGCGCTACGTACCGCGCGTCGTCGCGCTCCGCGCGCTCGGTGTCCCGTACCTCGTCGGTAAGTGGGATTCGAAGAAGCTCAGGCAGACGCTCCGGAGAGAGCTCGTCGCGAGCCCCGTCGAGGTCGTCTACATCGATCACCTCGGCATGGCGCGCTACCTGCCGGACATCAAGGCCGAGCGCCCGTTCTGCCGGACGGTGCTCGACCAGCACAATGTGGAGAGCGATTTCTTCAAGCAGTTCGCGGAAGAGAAGACCGGACTGAAGAAGATCGTCGCGAAGGCCGAATACGCGCTCGCCCGAAAGTTCGAAGAGCGCACACTCCGCGAAGTCGATGGGGTCGTCGCGATCTCGGGCGAGGATGCAAAGCACTTCAAGGCGCTCGCGGGCGTCGACGCGCATGTCGTCCCCGTCGTCATGACGTTCGAGCGCAAGGCGCGGCCGCATCCCGGCCGACCGCACTTCTGCTACGTGGGCAGCCTTCGCTGGAAGCCGAACGTCCTCGGTCTCGATTGGTTCTGCCAGAAGGTCTGGCCGCTCGTGCGCAAGCGCGTACCCGACGCGACCTTCGAGATCGCCGGCGTGGGCCTCAAGCCCGACGCCTCCGGCACGCTGCCGGTCCCGGAGACATGGAAGGGCCCCGGCATCGAGACGGTCGGCTTCCTCGAAGACCTCGAGCCGCTCTACGCGCGCTCGCTCGGGATGCTCGCGCCGATCACCGGTGGGTCGGGCGTTCGTCTGAAGCTGCTCGAGGGCTTCCGCGCCGGCATGCCGGTCGTCACGACGCCCGACGGTGCTTTCGGGCTTCCGCTCGAGGACGGGAGGGAAGCGCTCATTTCTTCGGACCCCGAGGGGTTCGCCGAACGCGTCGAGAGGCTCGTGAAAGACGACGCCGTACGGGAGCGAGTCCGCGAGGGCGGCTACACGTACCTCGAGGAGCACCACTCGCTCGCCGTCGCCCAGCGCGTGATGCGGGCGGCCCTCGGGATCACGTGAGGGCGGCCTGCGGCTTCGACGCGTCGGCGTCGAACATGGTGTAAGCGCGCGACGCGTCTTCGGGCGGCCTCGACGAGCGCCGTTCGCTCATCGTTCGGGGACGGCGAAGTCCTTCACTACGGCCATGTGCTGCATGTTCTGCGCTGCGCTATCGGTTGCGACCACGGGCGCGACGTCTTCGAGCGGCGCGTAGACGCGGCTGTCGAACACGAGCCCATCGACGAAGGCGCTTTCGCCGATGACCGTCGGCACCTGGAAGGCGGCGAGCGCCGTCCCCTCGAGCACCCAGTCATACGGTGCGTTTCTCGGCCCGTTGGTGTTGTCGTTCCCGTTCTGGTCGGCCGGCCACGGCGAGGTGGTGCGGACGATCTGCCCGAGCGTTGTGATGCACGCCTCCGTCCTCGACTGCGTGTTGAGATCTCCGCCGATGACGACGAAGTCGTCGTCTGCGACCACGGCGCCGAGCTGCGCGACGAGCGACGTCGCCTCGGCGGATCGGCTGCTGCTCTTCGTCGTGAGAAAGTGCACGCTGACCGCCCAGAGATCGCGCGCCCCGGGGATGTCGATCTTGGCGTAGACGAAGCCGCGATTGTCGACCTCCGGATCCACCCAGCGGCCCGCGGTCAGGATCGGGTAGCGGCTCACGACACCGTTCGGGATCTGGACGCCGTCCTCGCGGTAAAGGGCGTAGTCAGCTCCGAAGGCCTCGGTGACGAGCTCGTCGAGGTCGGCCTCGGTGTTCGATTTGTAGTTGAGCTCCTGAAGCATCGCGACGTCGGGCCGGAGCCCCTTCAAGATGCGGATGCCTTCGCCGGAGTCGTACGTCGATGTGCTGCCGCTCGAGAGGTTTCCAGCGAGCACACGGAGGTTCGCGGTGGTCGGGGGGCTTGCGTCGTTCGTGCTCGCGCCGCCGTCGCTTTCCGATGGGGCGCCGGTGTCGAGCGACGGTGGCGTCGTCGAGCGCGGGCCCGCGAACGTCGCGTCGTTGCACCCGATGGCCACGAGGACGGGCGCGAGCGCCGACGCCCAATACGATGACGAACGCACCAGGACGAGCGTAGCTCAGGAAGCGATCGATCGTACGGCTCTCTGCCCGATGTCGTGGCTTCCGGTGGCTTCCGGTGGGTGATGCGTAGCGAGCGGCCGTTGCCTCTTGGACGTCGGTCGCGCGTGATCCGGGCTCCGGCGTCTCCTCGTTCCACTGACGGCGCAGGAGTGCACCGGTTCGACGGAATCTTCGGGCCGACGTACCCGGTCGCGCGGTCGTCGTTGGCGCGGTGAGCGGGGCACCTCGACGTCCGGGGTAGGGACTTTCGAAGCAGCACCAGCGGCGATGGCCGTGCGTTCGGCGGCAACGTCGGGGAGCGCGGTCGATGGCGGTTCGCCTCGTCGTCGCGGCGTCCGCACGTCGGCGTGCGGGCATGGGGGCTCTGGGCGTCAAGGGGGGGCTTCCGATCGAGCCCATCTCGTCGTGCCGATCGCGCTGGTCGCGTGGGCGCGCTGTCACGTTGTCGCGTGCGGGCGAAGCTTGGGCTATACGGGCCGCGTCATGCTGCGGTCTGTTGCCCGGGTTCGCGTGTTGTTCAGGCTTCTTGCTGCCGTGACCGTCCTCCTCGTGATGATCGGGAGGGGGCGCGAAGCGCGCGCTGAGGGGCCGGTCCGAACGGTGGACCTCTACACGATCGGGCCGAGCGGTGAGTTTCCTTCGCGCTTCGGTCACTCGCTGCTCTGCGTGCGTGAGGCGGGCAAAGATGTGCCGGAGAGCGGCCGCTGCTATGACTATGGCGTTCCCGATCGCGAGGACATCACGCATGTCGTCTGGACCGCCATCCGGAGCACGCCGTCGTTCGTCCCGGTCGCGATCGACGAGCCGGTCGTCCTGAAGTTCTTCAGAGATCAGGGGCGGCAGATCGAGCGGCAGCGCATCCCGATGACCGCGGCCGAGGTCGACACGCTCGTGACGGCAATCGAGGAGGAGATTCGCGAGCGGCGTCCGTACGCGTATCACCCGTACTGGGCGAACTGCGCGACGAAGCTCCGTGACCACATCGATGCGGCGACGGGCGGTCGCCTTCGCGCGGGACCTTCGCAGGTCCCCCCCGGCAGCCTTCGCGAGTACATGGAGGAGGGGCACAGCGGGCGCATCGGGATCCTCACGGCCATGGCGCTCTACCTCGGTGAAGGAAGCGATCACGTCCCGACTCCCTGGGAAGCCATGCTGCTGCCGTTCGTTCTCCGCGACGGCGTCGCCGAGCGCTTTCACGCGCCGCCGGAGCAGCTCGAGGAGCGGCTCGCAGTCGTCCTCCCGACGAGCCGGGCCATCGGCCGTATTGCGGTCTTCTTCCTGGCGTTCGCGCTCTTCCTCGCGGTGCGCCTCAGCGTCCGCCGCAACAAGCTCCCCATCGGCCTCAAGATCGTAGGTGGCTCTCTCGGTGTCCTTGCGGTCTCGATCGAGCTCGTGTCTGCGCTCGCGACCTGGCCGGAGGTCTCGCGCAACTGGGCGCTCCTCCTCTTCCTGCCGACCGACCTCGCCCTCCCGTACCTCACCGGCAAGCGCCTCGCGCTCTACCTCAAGGCCCGCATCGCGATGGCCGGCACCTTCGCAGTGCTCGAGATCGCCACCATCATCCACCAGCCGATGCTCCCCCTCAGCGCGCTCGTCGCCATGCCGATGCTCGCCATCCTCTCCGCCCTCAAGGACCGCGCCCCCGCCCCCGTCCAGCCCGCCGCCACCCCGACCTGAAAAACATAACGTCGACCTGAAAAACATAACGTCGGTACGACCTGAAAAACATAACGTCGGTAGGGATTCCCGGTCGAAAGTGCGCAACTCGCGGCGGCGACGGCCGACGGGAGGTGCATGACGGCACCGCGACGAATCATGAAGGGGGAGTTCTACCTGGTCACGCGGCGCACGATGTTGCGGACGTTCTTCCTGCGGCCGAGCCCGGAGGTGAACCGGATGTTCGAGTACTGCCTGGCCGAGGCGGCGAACCGGACCGACATCGAGCTGATCGCGTGGTGCGCGATGAGCAATCACTATCACGCGGTGGTCTACGATCCCGACGGCAGGATTCCGGAGTTCATCGAGCGATTCCACAGGATGCTGGCGAAAGCACTCAACGTTCACTACGACCGCTTCGAAAGCATATGGTCGAGGGACCAGACGTGCTTGACGCGTCTCGTGACGCTCGAGGACGTCTTCGACAAGGTCGTGTACGTCCTGTCGAACCCTGCAGCCGCGCACCTGGTCGTCGATATTGCCCACTGGCCGGGGTCGTCCTCGTGGACTCGGATGGGGCGCGAACCCAAGACCCTGACGCGTCCGGCAGGAGGCTACTTCGCGAAGGGTGGCCGGATGCCGAAGACCGTCATGCTCCACGCCGTGGCACCGAGAGGGCTTGAGGGCGAAAGCTACGAGAGCTGGATCGGTCGCGTGCGTGATGCCGTGAAAGCCAAGCAGGAAGCGCTCTCTTCCCAGCGTCGGAAGACCGGCGCTTCCGTCGTCGGTTGCAAGGCGGTCCTCGCCACCAAGCCGACAGCGACGCCGAAGACCGAGTCCCCGCGTCGCAAGCTGCAGCCGCATCTCGCGTGCAAGGACAAGGTCCGGATGATGGCGGAGCGCAAAGCACTCAAGGACTTCCGAGCCGAGTACGAGAAGATGCGTCTCCGTCTTCGTGACGGTACCGGGAAGGTCGACTTCCCCGAAGGGACCTACCGGCTCCGCCTCCTCGGTCTCCGATGTGCAGGCTGCGAGCCAGGGAAGACGTCGAAGACTGCATAGCGGTACAGGCGAAGCGACGTCCTCGTCCGTTCCTCTCGGTCCGCAACTCCATCCACCGCGCGAAATCACAGCTCCCGTCTGCCAGCCGCGTGCTCAGCTCGCGAGCTGGCCGACGGCCGTCGCGCGTTCTGCCCTCGCGTACACCCGACCAACGCGTCCGGCCCTCGGAGAGACGAAGGAAGGAAATCGTAACGTCGAGGAAGGAAATCGTAACGTCGGAACGTCCGACGCTTCCGACGCTCAGCCCGCTTTTTTGGACTCGAGGTCTTCCCAGCGGGCGGTGAGCTTCGCCACCTTCGCGCGGGCTTCGTCCAGGCGGGCCTGCACCGCGGCGGCTTTCGACGGGTCGGCGCCGGCGGCATAGAGCGCGGGATCGCCGAGCTCGGCTTCGATGGCGGCGGCGGCTTGTTCGGCCTCGTCGATCTTGTCCATGATGCCGTCGAGCTCGCGCTGCTCGTTCTTCGAGAGGCCTGCGGGCTTCGGCTTTTCGCCCTTGTCACCCTTCACGGGGGCGGCCGACTTCGGCGCTGCGCTCTTCGCGGCCTTCCTCTCGTCCGCTTCGCGCGCGCGCGCGGAGGCGTATGCCTGGTATGCGCCCGCATAGCGGGTGACGCGACCGTCACCCTCGAAGCAGAGGATGCCGGTGGTGACGCGGTCGAGGAGGTAGCGGTCGTGAGTGACCACGAGCAGCGAACCCTCGTAGCTCGAAAGGAACTCCTCGAGCGCCGAGAGCGTATCGGTGTCGAGATCGTTCGACGGCTCGTCGAGCAAGAGCAGATTCGCGGCCGACGCGAGCAGGCGCGCGAGCGCGAGGCGTGCGCGCTCACCGCCGGAGAGCGCGGCGACCTTCTTCCGCTGCGCATGCGAGTCGAACATGAAGCGCTCGAGATAGCTGCGCGGGTCGATGCGCTCCTTGTCCACCGAGGGGACCGCGCGCGCGACGCAGTCGAACACGCTGAGATCGCCGTCGAGCGCTGCGCGCTCCTGATCGAGGTAGCCGACGCGCACACGTCGCCCGAGTCCGATGGCCCCCTCGAACGAGAGGCCGCTGCCGAGATCTCCGCGGTTCGCGCCGCCTTCGCTTGCGCTCGCGAGGATGGCGCGGAGGAGCGTCGTCTTTCCAGCGCCGTTGGGTCCCAGGATGCCGAGTCGCTCGCCCGTCGTCATCGCGAGGTCGAGCCCCTTCACGAGATGACGCTCGCCGAGCTTCACATCGAGGCCGCGCACGTCGAGGATGCTGCGGCCCGCGTCGGTGACCTCCGCCGACAGCTCGACGCGTCCTTCATCGCGCATCGGCCCGGACGCCTTCGCCGCTTCGGCGCGTTCGATACGCGCCTTCTGCTTCGTGCCGCGCGCCTTCGGCTGACGCCGGAGCCACTCGAGCTCCGTGCGAAGGAAGTTCTGGCGGTTCTTCTCCGTGCGCTCGGCGATCGCGAAACGCTCTGCCTTTGCCTCGAGGTAGGCGGCGTAGCCGCCCTCGTACGGGTACACGGTCCCGCGATCGACCTCGATGGTTCGATCGGCGATCCGGTCGAGCAGCCACCGGTCGTGCGTGACGAAGAGCACGGCGCCACGAAATTCATCGGCGAGGTAGCGTTCGAGCCAGTCGATCGTGTCCGCGTCGAGGTGGTTCGTCGGCTCGTCGAGGATCATGACGTCAGGAGCGCCGACGAGGACCTGCGCGAGCGCGACGCGGCGGCGTTGACCTCCGCTGAGCTGCCCGGCCGGACGCTCGATGACGCCTCCGATGCCGAGGTGATCGATGACGCGCTCGACCTCGTGCGAGCGATCCCATCCGCCGAGGCGCTCGACCTCGGCGCTCGCCGCCAGCTGCTCGGTGAGCAGTGCCTCGGTCGTCTCGCCCGCAGCGATGCGAGCGGTGATCTCCTCGTGCTTGGTACGCGCAGCGAGCCACGCCTCGAGGCCTTCTTCGACCGTGGCCCGGACGGAACGCGACTCGTCGAGCGCCGGCTCCTGAGCGAGGAACGCGACGCGCGCGCCGCGCCGAAGCGCGATCGATCCTCCGTCCGCAGGTTCGACGCCGGCGAGGATCTTCGCGAACGTGCTCTTGCCAGCACCGTTGCGACCAACCACGCCGACGCGCTCGCCTTCGCCGATCGTGAGCGAAGCCTTCGCGAGGAGGACCCGCTCGCCGTAAGCCTTGTCGATGTCGAGTGCTGCGAGGACGCTCATTACTCCGGACAATCAGGAAGACGTGAGAGGTAGATGTCGGCAGCGCAGCCGGAAAAGGCCTCAGCACACGCTGCGGGATCGCTGCCTGCATCCGCGAGCGCTGCGCCGGTGCACGACGTCTTCATCTCGTCGACGATGGCGTCCGCAAATTCCCAGGCGGCCACGTAGATGTCAGGGACGCTGCCAATCCCCTTCGACGCGTCGAACTTGGTCGAGCGCTCCGTGCAGCCCGCGATGTCCGAGGGCTCGCATGTCTCGCAGTACGCGGCCACGAGGGCGCTCTGCGATGCGGTCAAGGTCTCATCGTTGTAGTGCGTGTATTCGCACGCGCGTCGGTCTGCGCCGTCGCAGTTGTCCTCCGTGAGACACGTGGCCTCCGCGCGCCGGTACGCTTCGCTGTTGATCGTGCTGTCGTTCGCGTCGCACCACGCATCGAATCCGGCGGCGCCGCAGTTGAGATCGCCCTCGTTGCCACAGCCTTCGAAGTAAGCTCGCGTCCGCTCACACGTGCTCTGAGCGGCGGCTGCTCCGCCGTCGTCCGTGCCGAGAGCGCCATCACGGCGTCCGCTGTCTCGGTCGCCACCGTCGTCGAGCGCAGGTCCAGGACCCGCTTCGGTGCTGTCCGCGCACGCCGTGACGATCACGGCGACGGGCACGACCGCGAGGACGCCGCGAGCGGCGAGTCGAAGCACTAGTAGGGAAGCGGAAGGCATCGACAGGACCGAACGAGAAGGGAGATGACGCGGAAGAACTCGAAAGAAGAAGGAAGATCCGGCCTACGGCGAGGAAGGCCGCGGAGCATGGCGCAGAAGGCGACCGGCGTCCACCCGAGCCGTGGGAGCGCTCCCGCGAACACGTGAATCTGCCCGCGCTGTGATGATCCACGCCAGCGAACGGCCTTGACCGCGACCATACCGCAGCGCATGAGTTCACCCGATCGTGGCCCGACGCGCCGCCCTCCTCTTGTTCCTCGTGAGCACGTCGCTCTCGGTGGTGGCCTGTGCTGCCGAGGTCGGAGACTCACGCCCGGCCGATGGCGCCGAAGCTGCAGCGGAGGCGACGCCGCCCGGCACGACGCCTCCCGTCGATCCTCCCGACGACCCGAAGGACGGCAGCATCGTCGTCACGCACGAGCGACAGCTCCGCGGCGCCTGGATCTCGACGGTCTACAACGGGACGTGGCCGAGCAGGACCGGCCTGACGCCGGCAGCGGCAAAGGCGGAGCTCACGACGATCCTCGACGCTCTCGCGGCCGCGCGCATGAACGCCGTCTTCTTCCAGGTGCGTGCCGAATCCGACGCGTTCTATCCGTCGATGCTCGAGCCGTGGAGCCGCTTCCTCACCGGCACGCAGGGGCAAGATCCCGGCTGGGATCCGCTCGCCTTTGCGATCGAAGAGGGGCACAAGCGCGGCATCGAGGTCCATGCCTGGCTCAATCCGTACCGCGGGCTCGTCAGCGCACAGATCGCCGTCGCGCCGACCCACGTCACGAAGCAGCTCGCATCGGCCGTGCGACCGTACGGCGGCCTCGTCTGGATGGACCCGGGCGTGCCCGAGGTCCGCGCGCACATCCTGGATGTCGTGCACGACATCTTGCAGCGCTACGACGTCGACGGCATTCACTTCGACGACTACTTCTACCCGTACCCGAAGGCCGGAGAGACCTTCGACGACGCGGCGACGTACGCGGCGTACACGGCAGGGGGCGGCGGGCTCACGAAGGACGAGTGGCGGCGCAAAAACGTCGACACCATGGTCCGCGAGACGTCCGAGCTCGTGACGAAGACGCGCGCGAGCGTCCGCTTCGGTGTGAGTCCCTTCGGGATCTATCGGCCAGGAACGCCGCCTGGGATCACGGGGCTCGATGCCTACGCGACGCTCTACTGCGATCCCGTCCGGTGGATGGATGAAGGCTGGGTCGACTACCTCGCGCCGCAGCTCTACTGGCCGACGACGCAGACCGCTCAGGCCTTCGGCAAGCTCGTCGCATGGTGGGCCGGCATCACGAAGCCCGGCCGATCGATCTTCGTCGGCCACGACGCCACGAAGGCCGGGACTGTCGCCGCTTGGGCAGCCGACGAATACGACGCGCAGATGACGCTTGCCGCCGCCGAACGTCCTCGCGGCGTACGCGGGAACATCTTCTTCTCCGCGAAGCCGCTCGTCACCGACCAAGCGAGCCTCCGGACCACGCTCGTCGAGAAGCACTGGACGACGCCAGCGTCGACGCCGGCCCTTGCGACGGCTTCCCTGGAGAAGCCCGGCGCCGCGCCGCTCGTCAGCTCCGAGCCGGGCGTGCAGTCGGTCACCGTGACGACGGACGCGAGCGCGCGCTACGTCGCCGTGTATCGCGAAACGGGCACGGACGCGTACGTGATCGAGCGCCTCGTCCCGACGGCGAGCTCTGCCGGTAGCTCCGCGAGCACGAACGAAATCGTCGTGCCGCTCGAGAGCGGCCGATGGGCGATCAGCATCGTCGATCGGAGGGGCGTCGAGAGTCGCGGAACGCCCGTGATCGTCGAGTGATCAGGCGGCCAACCGAGATAAGGGCGAGCCAATCGGCGGGGTTCGAAGCAAATAGATCGAGCGATTGCAATAATTTGCGCTTGCTGCGCGAATCCTTGCCGGGCTGGGCCGTACTGCTAAACTGGACGCGACACGGCTGGTCACGGGCACGGATCGAGGCTCTCTCGGCTTCTGAGGGGAATCGGGCACGACTCGCAGACGGACTGTCGATGGCGGTGGCTGTCGCCACACCTGTCCTCCCCCCGATTCCTCGGACGGCCCACGCGGGCGGCGGACTTTACGAGACGTTGTTGCGTGGGCCGTTGGAAACGGGATTCGAATGAGCTCGCGCCT
>JAFAER010000189.1 GCA_023423895.1 Pseudomonadota bacterium | reverse complement strand
CCCCGGGGCGCGGGGCCCTTCTCCCGGGGGCCCCTCTCCCCCCCCCCCCCTACTTCACATCGACGGGACGCTCCGTCGTCGTCGTGACGTCGCCGAGCGCCCACCGGAAGTTGTCGATGAGGACCGTCGAGTCGAGCACGCCGTCGCCGACGTCCCAGAGCATGAAATCGAGCGTGAACGACTCGCCTCCCTGGATGGGCGCCTGCGAGAAGAGCCAGCCCGTCGCGCCGCCGAGCGTCGCCGGCGCTTCGGCCCCGCACGTCGCCCCCACGATCCCGAAGCCCGTGCCCGCCAGCTCGCCCGGTCCGCTCGGGCACTTCGACACGCCGAGCGCCTCGCTCCCGCACCCGAGGGTGGCCCCCGGTGTACAGCGATCGAAGAACCCGTTGTTCACGCTGACCGGGTTCTGGAGGGCGTCGAAGGAGATGTTGTCCGGCTTGCCGCCGTTGTAGCTCTTCGCGTTCAGGTACGCGATGAAGCCGTCGTTGTACTTGGAGCACACGAACGTCGGCCACTCGCCCGAGTGAAAGTTGAAGTCGAAGGCGAACCCGCTCGCGTTCTTCGGCGCGACGAGCTCGAGGTGGAGATCGACGACGTCGTTGACCTCGGTCTCCTGGGGACAGCCGTTCGCGCCTTTCGGGAATCCCGGCGGCGCGGAACCGTTACCGCCTCGTCCCGGCGTCGCCCCGTACCAATCGCGCCCGCGGCTGAAGGGTTCGTTCGGGGCGCCGTTGAACTCCTGCGCGAAGCCGGTGCTCAGTACGGCGAGGCGCTTGCCCTCGCGCGGCAAGAGGACGTCGCCGAACTTCGGAAGCAAGCTGTGTTGCTGGGGCTGCGGAGGGTCGGTCCGCTGCCAGCCTCGGGTCAGCCTCGCCGACACGAGCCCATAGCCACGTTCGCTCGCCTTCGTGCAGATGCCGATGCCGCGAGCGACGCTCTCCGCGGTGCTGCCGCTCTCGCCGTCGTCGCAGACCTCCGGATTGTCGACGGTGCCGTCACCGTCGTTGTCACAACCGTCGTTCGGCACGTCGTATAGCGATCGATCCTGCACGCACGGTCCGCGGGCGCCGCCATCTTTGCCTCCCGTGTCGAACCGCCCGGTCGTGGCAGGGTTGCCGCGACTCCGGGCCGGAGAGACCTCGCTGCACCCCGGCATGGTCGCGAAGACGGCCAGGAAGCAGAATCCGCAGATCCGAGGCGAACGGAGCCGCGTCATCGGTTTGGCCGACTCCCGTTTGCCCCGCCGCGCCCCATCATCCATCAGTCTTGACCGACGCGCTCGGTCCCGCCAATGGACCGCTGGCGATCCATGTCCTTGCCTGCGGGCATGATTGCCTGAAAGAGTAGGCTCGTGGCAGCTCTGAAAGTCGTCTCCGCGAAGTGCCCGACGTGCGGCGCAAACCTCCCCGTTCCTCCCGGGGTCTTCCAGGTCGCGTGCCGTTACTGCCAGAACGTCATTCACATCGAGCATCGAAAGCCCCCGCCGGGCGTCCAGCCCTTCGGCGCCCCGGGCGCGATGCCCTCGCGCACGCTCTACGTCGATCCCGATGCGCACAAGGCCGGCAAGGCGCTCGCGTGGATCATCGTCTGCGCGTGCCTCCTTCCGGTGCTCATCCCGCTCGTCATCGGCGTCGGTCCGTGGGTCGTCAAATCATTCAAGGGGAAGGTCAAGCCGTTCCCCGTCGCGTGCGGGATGAACGAGGAGGTCGAGGTCTCCGGCAACTTCGAGACGACCGGCCCCATCGTCACGAGCGTCGCGCACAACTGCAAGCTTCACATCAAGAACGCGAAGCTGAAGGGCAGCACGCTCGTCAAGACCGAGGCGTTCAACATGGAGCTGACGCTCGACAACGTCACGATCGAGACCACGGACACGATGATTCACACCGGCAGCAACCTGAAGGTGAAGCTGCACGGGAGCACGCTCACGTCCGCCGCCGCCGTGTTCGACAGCGACTCGAACATGGAGCTCGACGTCGACGGCTCGACGCTCCAGAGCAAGAACGCGGCGGCGGTGAAGTCCAAGCACAATCTCAAGGTCCGCATGGAGGGCGGGAAGATCCTCGGCAAGAAGGCGGGCATCGACACCGGCGCGAACCATCAGCTCACGATGAAGAAGAACGCCGAGGTGAGCGCTTCCGATGGACCGGCAGTGAAGACGGACTCCTCGTTCAAGCTGGAGGCCGACGGAGGGAAGATCGACGGCGGCCTGATGATGTCCTCCGGAGCGGACATCGTCGCCACCGGGCTCACGCTGACCGCAAAGGAGAAGGCGCTCACGGGCACCTCCTCGGTCAAGCTCGATTGGACGGAAGGCTCGATCACCTCCGAGAGCGACGTCGCGATCGACGTCGCCAGCTCCGCCGACTTCACGCTCATCGCCACGAAGGTCCAGGGCGCGACGACGGCGATCGAGTGCGATAGCAACTCGAAGATCAAGGCGTCGAAGAAGACGCGCATCGTCGGCGTGAGCAGTTACGGCATCACGACGTCGTCGAACAGCGAGGTCGTGCTCAACGACGCCGCGCTCGAGGCCACGATGAGGGCCTTCAAGGGCACCGTGAACAACAAGATCAAGCTCGCTCAGGGCGCGCGGATCGCCGGCAAGAAGGGCGGCATCAGCGCGGAAGGAAACCTCGAGATCGAGGCGACCAACGCCACGCTCGAAGGCGGCACGGGTGCGGCGCTCGACGCCGGCTACAACAGCAGGATCTCCTTCAAACAAGGCCTCATCAAAGGGACCCCCGCGATCGACGTCGATCGCAAGCCGACGATCCTCGAGCTCGACGGCACACGCGTCGAGGGCGAACAGAAGATCCCGGCACGGTGATCGCGCGCGAGGTCCCATGGCGATCACGGCCCCTCTCCTATGGCTCGACGGCGCGCTGGTGGACTCCAGCACGGCTGGCGCCCCTCTCATGGGGCACGCGGCGCAGCGGGGGAGCCTCGTCTTCGACGTGGGCTCCTTCCGGACGACCCCGCGCGGCCCTGCCCTCTTCCGTGCACGGGATCACGTCGCTCGTTTCCTGCGGTCGGCGAGCATCGTCGGGCTCGAGGTCGGGTACGACGCGGATGCGCTCGTCGAGGCAGCCGTGAAGGTCGTCGCGGAGAGCGGAAGCCAGGAAGGCCTCGTACGCTGGTCGGCCTTCCTGACGGCACGCGAGCCGGACCTGGTCCCTCGGGATCATCGAGCCCACGTCGCGGTCGCCGCACAGATGCTCCAGGATTCCCCGCGCTCGACGCCCATCCGTGTTGCCGTCTTCGACGATGCACGTAAAGCGGCTCCCGCCGTTCTGCCGCCGGACACGAAGGCGGCAGGTGCGTACCTCGGCCCGATGATCGCGCGCAAGCGCGCCATCGCTGCCGGCGCCGACGATGTCGTGCTCCTCGACGAAGACGGCGACATCGCCGAGGCGCCGATCGCGAACGTGTTCGCGGTCGTCTCGGGGACGCTCTGGACACCACCGCTCGGACGCATCCTCCCCGGCATCACCCGGGACAGCGTGCTCGCGATCGCGCGCGCCGAGTCGATTCCCGTGCGCGAGGAGCGGCTTCCACCCGCGACGTTCGCGTCCGCGGACGAGGCGTTCCTCACCGCGACCTCGCTGCCAATCGCGCCCATCGCGACGGTGAACGGGCAGCCCCTCGGGGCGGCCCCGGGCCCGATCACTCGTCGTTTGATCGAGCTGCTCCACCGCGCTCGCAGCGGAGAAGACGCCGCGCGCGAGCGCTGGTTGACCTACGTGGCCTGATCGCGATCACGGCTGCGCGTCGTCACGACGTGCCGCGCCGGCGTCAGGCTCCCACGCATCCCAGAGCTCGAACGCCTCGTCGAGGTAGACCTCGCGAGCTCCGTGTCCGCCGGGATGTTCGGCGATGCGTACCGGCCACCCTGCCGCTCGGAGAAACGCGCCGAGCGCCTTCGGGCCCGCGTTCGTCCCATCGCCCGACGCATACCCGACATAGAACGGCCGCTTCTTCGCCGCGCTCGCGCGCGATGCTCCGAGGCCCGTCGCTCCGCCAGAGGCCGCCGCGTATCCGTCCGTCTCGACGGCCCCACGCAGCGCGAGCGCCGTGAGGAAGTACGCTCCGCTGGACGAGCCGGCGAGGTACGTCCGGTCGAACGTTCCGAGCGCCGCTTCCAGCTTCACGCGTGCCGCTGACCACTCGGAGACCATCGTCGACGCATGCGCCGCGTAGTCGGACGCGCTCGTGGGCCAGGCCCACCAGTCCTTTGCATTCCTCGGGCCGATGCCACGACGACCACGCGGGAGGAGCGCGACCGCTCCGGCGCGGCGCGCCGCGGCCGCGACGATGCGCTGGACGTTCTCCTTCTGCGGGCTGCGCGCGACCGGCGGGACGATCCCGGAAAGGTAAATGAGCAACCGCCGTGGCGCGCGACCCGGCCAGCCATCGGGCACGAGATAACAGGTGCCCTCGTCGAGGCCGCGCCACCCCTCGAGGCACCAGTCCGTGTCGACCTCGGGCAGCACGCCTGTGCTCCGAGGCGGAGCCGACGCGCCATCGACGCTTGCTGGCGCCACGACGGCTGCCGACGGTTCGAGCGCATCGGGTACGGACGCGCGCGGGGGCGGCACCGGCGCGTCCGTCGTCGATCGGCCACAGGCCGCCGCTCCGCTGACGGTCGCGACGGTGACCAGGAGAAGGCACACGAGCTCAGGCCGACGCCGTGCGAGCACGATCATCGACGCGCCTGGTACGGCAGAGACTGGGCGATTCCCGGTTGGTGTGCGCGCAGCATGGCGAGGAGCGAGTGTCGGATCACGAGACCCGAGAGCGATGATACCTTCGCAGCCATGCCCGACGCGCGGCGCAAGAAGTCGTACCTGCTCGACCCTCGGTTCCAGCTCAAGTGGACCGGCTATCTCGTCGTCGTCGTTGTCCTCGTGATGGCCGGGCTCGGCTACATCATCGCGCGGACGGCGGGGCACGCATCGGACACGGCAACGCTCGCCGTCCAGCAGGCCGAGAAGGCGTTCGAGGAGTCGAAGTCGAACAACATCCTCACCCGACGCACGATGCAGCTCGCCGGAGGCGACAACCCGGCTCTCCAGATGGTGATGGATGAGTCGCTGAACGAGGTCGATGCGCAATCGGAGAAGAACCTCGCCGAGGTGCGCAGCGTCCAGGCGTCGATCGCATCCGACCGCAAGAACCTCCAGCTCCTACTCGCAGGGGCGGGCGTCTCGCTCGTCGCGCTCCTGGCGCTGATGGGCATCCTCATCACGCATCGCATCGTCGGTCCCGTCCACAAGATGAAGCGTCTTCTGCGCCGGGTGAGCACGGGCCGGCTCGTCGTCGACGAACGACTGCGGCGCGGCGACGAGCTCGAAGACCTCTTCGACACGTTCCTCCAGATGACCTACTCGCTCCGCGCGATGCAGGCCGCGCGGCTGGCGACGCTCGAGGCGACGCTGCGCCGGGCGGAGGCGCAGGCGAACACGCCCGCCGACGTCGTCGACGGAATGCGAGCGCTCCGGGCGCAGCTCGTCCTCGGCATCGAGCCACGCCGCGGATCCATCAACCCGCCCCCGCCCGCCGGCTGAGCAACAGGACGAGGACCACATGAGAGACATCGTCGCCGCCGCGATCGATCAGCTTTGTGCCGCCTTCGACCGAGGCGGCTACAACCCGACGCCCATCATCGACCTCGGCGTCCTCGTCGTCATCGCCGACGGCGTCGTCGACGACAGGGAGCGCGAGGTCCTGCTCGATCTCTTCCAGACGCTGCTCGACACGAAGCTCTCGCCCGAGGTCGTCGACCACCTCGTCACGGCAAGCATGCAGGTCGTCGAGGCGGCCGGTGCCGAATCTCGGGCCCGGCTCATCGCGGAGATCCTCCTCGACTGCGATGCCGTCGAGCCCGGGATCCTCGTCGCCCTCGCCGTCGCTTATGCAAGCGAAGGGCTGTCGAAGGAGGAGCGGGTCGTCATCGAGCGCATCGCCGAGTTCGCCGAGCTGCCACGCTCCCGGCTCGAGCAGCTGATCAGGCGCGTACACGCGCGTGCCGACGGCGGCGATCCGATGAGCGTCCGCAGCCTCCTCGCTGCCGGTCAGTAGAGCGCACAGCGACATCGCGGCACGGAAGGACAGCGCTCGAACGCAGAGCACATTGCCACTTCTGTGCCGAAGTGGACGCTGGACCGGCTGCTCATCGGTTCCGCCCCGGGTCTGCTCGTGAGGCGCGAGATCGGTGGCGTTGACCGGATGAGTCGCCGGGGTAGCATTTCCCGTAATGGGGCTGACCGCCTCCGTCCCACCGCCGCCGCCTCCCGTTCGCCCTGGAGACGTCGTTGCGGGAAAGTACGTCGTCGATCGAGAGATCGCCGCCGGCGGGATGGGTCTCGTGTTCTCGGCGAAACACGTCGAGCTCGATCAGGCCGTCGCGTTGAAGTTCATGCGGGCCGAGCTTCGCGGACAGATCTCCCCGAGTCGCTTCACACTCGAAGCACGCGCGACCGCGAAGCTGCGGAGCGCCCACGTCGCGCGGGTGTTCGACGTCGGCGTCCTCGACGACGGCACGCCGTACATGGTGATGGAGCTGCTCGAGGGGATCGATCTCGAGAGGCTCATCGAGGAGCGCGGACGACTCCCCGCGGAGGTCGCCGCCGAGCTCGTGACGCAGGCATGTGAGGCCGTCGCGGAAGCGCACGGCGCCGGGATCATCCATCGCGATCTGAAGCCCGCCAACCTGTTCCTGACGAAGACACCGCAGGGCGCGCCGTTCGTGAAGGTGCTCGACTTCGGCATCTCGAAGGCGACCGTCGAGGCGCCGGCACGCGCGACGGCGGCGGGGCAGATCATGGGCTCTCCGCCGTACATGTCACCGGAGACACTGAAGTCGTCGCGCAATGCGAACGTGCAGAGCGACGTGTGGGCGCTGGGCGTGATCCTCTACGAGCTCGCGACGGGACGGCTTCCATTCGAAGGTGAAGGCGTCGGCGACATCGCGCTGAAGGTCCATCACGAAGAGCCGGTCTGGCCGGCATCGATCGATCCCGCCATCCCGAAGGAGTTCGACGCGATCGTCCGCAACTGCCTCGAGAAGGACGCGTCGCGGCGGTACCAGTCGGTCGTCGAGCTGCGCGATGCGCTCGTCGGCTTCGCCTCGTCACGCAACACCGGAGCCATGACGCTCTCCCTCCGGACGACGTCGCCGCGGATCGTCGTCGTCGACGAGCCGGAGCTCGCGCCGCTGACGCCCCGGTCCGTCGAGGAGATCCGACGCGCGCGCTCCTCGACGACCGTCGTTCCGACGCTCCAGCCTTCGGATCCACCACCCCGGCGCCCGAACCGGCAGGTCCTCGCGGGTGCCTTCGGCGTCGGCGCTGCCGTCGCGCTCGCGGTGGTGCTCGTCCTGTCGAGTCGCTCGGCCGTGCCGCCCGCTGCGGCATCGTCCGTCGAGCCACCCCGCGCAGTCGCCGCGGGCGAGCCGCCGGCGCCCGCCCCGTCGCCCGCCCAGGTCGGGCAGCCGGGGACGCCGGACGTCGCGCCAACGCCGTCGACGGCACCACCCCTGGCGTCGACGCTTTCGCAACACAAGAAGGCGCCTCGAACGCCGAAACGACCCGCCCCTGCCTCCGCGCCGAAAGATCCGGAGCCTGCGGCCGTCGCGACATCGACATCGACAGCACAGGCCGTGCAGCCTCCTGCACCATCCGCGGGTAGAGGGATCCGGGACCGTGGCTTCTAGAGCGCGCACGACGATCGCGGTCGCTGGTTTGTGGGTCGCGCTGCTGGCGACCTTCGAGGCTCACGCCGAGCCCACGGCACAGGAGAAAGAGACGGCGCGCGCTCTGATGGATAGGGGCGACGACAGCTTCGAGAAGAAGAGCTACACCGCGGCGCTCGAAGCGTACGCAGGGGCGCATGCGATCATGCGGGTGCCCACGACGGCGCTCGAGGTGGCGAAGGCGCACGAGGCGCTCGGGAACCTCGTCGAAGCTCGTGACGCGCTGCTCGAGGCGATTCGGTTTCCGAAGTCGCCGAACGAGCCCAAGGCATACACGGAGGCACGAGCGGAAGCGGAGAAGCACGCGACCGCCCTGGGCGATCGAATCCCGTCGATCGTCATTCAGCTCCAAGGGCTCCCTCAAGGCACGCAGCCACGGATCACGGTCGACCGCGTCTCTCTTCCGCCCGCAGCCGCTCTGCTCCCGATCAAGGTGAACCCGGGTCGTCACGTCGTCGTCGTATCGAGCGACGCCACACACGATGCGCGCAAGGACGTCGACGTCGTAGAGCATCAGAACGTGACGGTCCCCATCGCGCTGTCGGCACGGCCCGCATCCGAAAGGCCGGCCCCCGTCGAGCCGAGCACCACCACATCTTCGGGCAGCCCTCTTCGTACCGTCGGGCTGATCACCGGCGGCGTCGGTCTCGCGGGGCTCGCGGTCGGAACGATCTTCGGTCTGCAGGCGAGCAAGAAGCAGGACGATGCGAGCTGCCCGGGGAACGTCTGCAAAGACGAAGCGTCTGCAGGGACCCTGCGCTCGGCGAACGACGCGGCGACGATCTCGACGATCGGCTTCGTCGCAGGAGGTGTCCTCGCCGCCGGCGGCATCACGCTCTGGCTCCTCGGCTCGGGACGCTCGTCGAAGACGGCGTCCGTGCGAGTGTCGCCGGTCGGCGCATGGAGCTCCGTCGGCATCGCGGCGGCGGGGACGTTCTGACGCCTTCGCGCTGGCGGTTCAGGCCGGCCGTTTTGATCGGCGTATTGCGCGCGAGCACGTTACCTTCGACCCATGGTCGACATCAGCGCCCTCGCTCCCGTCGGAGCTCCGTCCGACGCCCTCGTCTTCTTCGGCGCAACCGGTGACCTCGCGTACAAGAAGATCTTCCCTGCGCTGCAGTCGCTCGTTCGGCGCGGGCGACTCGACGGTCCCATCGTCGGCGTCGCGAAGTCGGGCTGGACCAAGGAGCAGCTCATCGAGCGCGCGAAAGAGAGCATCGTCAAGCACGCGAAGCTCGACGAGACTGCGTTCGCGAAGCTCGCAGCGAACCTGCGCTACGTCGATGGCGACTACGGCGACGCGACGACGTTCGCGCAGGTGCGCGAGCAGCTTGGCCATGCCCAGCGACCTCTCCACTACCTCGCGATCCCCCCGAGCATGTTCCCCGTGGTCGTGCGCAAGCTGTCCGATGCCAGCTGCGCGGCGGAGGCGCGCGTCGTCGTCGAGAAGCCTTTCGGCCGCGATCTCGCCTCGGCGCGTTCACTCAACCAGACCCTGCACGAGGTCTTCCCGGAGCGTTCGATCTTCCGGATCGATCACTACCTCGGGAAGGAAGCGGTCCAGAACATCCTCTACTTCCGCTTTGCGAACGCGTTCCTCGAGCCGATCCTCAATCGGCACTACGTCGAGAACGTCCAGATCACGATGGCCGAGTCGTTCGGCGTGAAGGGCCGCGGCAAGTTCTACGATGAGACAGGGGTCATCCGGGACGTCATCCAGAATCATCTCCTTCAGGTGGTCAGCTACCTTGCGATGGAGGCTCCATCGAGCACGATCCCCGAGGCGATCCGCGACGAGCAAGCGAAGGTGCTCCGCACCATCCGGCCTCTCAGCATCGAGAACATGGTGCGTGGCCAGTTCCGCGGCTACCGCGACGAGCCCGGCGTCGCGAAGGACTCGTACATGGCCACGTACGCTGCGCTCAGGCTTCACGTCGACTCGTGGCGCTGGGAGGGCATCCCCTTCTTCGTGCGCGCAGGCAAGGCGCTCGCGCAGACGTGCACCGAGGTGATGGTGGAGCTGAAGAACCCGCCCCAGGTCGTGTTCAAGGAGCCGCCGCCGAAGATGGGAAACTACATCCGCTTCAGGCTGAGCCCGGACGTGATGATCGCGCTCGGAGCTCGGGCAAAGGTCCCCGGCGAAGCGATGGTCGGCGCGCCGACGGAGCTGTGCCTCGCCGAGGAAGGCGAGCAAGGGACGAAAGGCCGGATGGACGCCTACGAGCGACTTCTCGGCGACGCGATGCTCGGCGACGCGACACTCTTCGCACGCCAGGACGTGGTCGAGGCAGCCTGGGCGATCGTCGACCCCGTGATCAACGGACCGAGCCCAATGCACGAGTACGAGCCCGGGACATGGGGGCCTGCGGAGGCAGACCGCCTGGTCGAAGGTGTGGGCGGCTGGAACATGCCGCCCTGAGGCCGACCGTGAGCTCCCCTGAGGGTCCCCTGACGTGGCAGGGCGCGAGCTCGTGCAGACCGCAATCATCGTTCCAGCGATGGCCTCGCCCGACCCTCGTGCGACCCGCGCTCGCGCATGCGCGCATGACGTGGATGCGGCTGGAATCACTGCGTCAAACGCCCCCTCGACCTTGCTTTGGTAGAGCGAGTAGCTAGAGTGGGAAGCCTCACGAGTACGTTCTCTCGCACACGACGCCCTCTCGATTCTGGGATCGCGATTCTCTGCTGCGCGCCTCCGTCACTCTGAGGGGCGGAAGTCCTCCGCCAACCTCCTCCGATCCCTGCGGCACATTGGTGGAGGTTCGTCTCTCTTGCCGTGTTTGAGATTCTGGAAATGGGCAATCGTCTTTATGTGGGAAACCTGTCGTACGAGTCCACGGCCGAAGGGCTCCGCCAAGCTTTCGCTGAGTTCGGCGAAGTTACGGACGCCCACGTCGTGATGGACCGCGAGAGTGGTCGCTCTCGTGGATTCGGCTTCATCACCATGGCCACTGCGCAGGACGCGCAGAAGGCGATGGAAAAGATGAACGGCGCCGTCGTCGACGGTCGTCCGCTTCGCGTCAACGAAGCGGAGGAGCGCCCGAGCCGCGGCGGTGGTGGTGGTGGTGGCGGTCGTGGCGGCGGCTTCGGCGGCGGCGGCGGCGGCTTCGGTGGTGGTGGTGGTGGTGGTGGCGGTGGCGGCGGTCGCCGCGGCGGCCATCGCGGCTGGTAGCCGCTTCGTCCTCGACGAAGCTCGAACATGACGCGAGGCGGGCCCGCATGGGCTTCGCCTCGCTGTCATTTAATCGCTCGGACTCCCTGCGGAGGCGCCGAGCGTTCGTCTCACTGGTCGGGCTCGGGGCCGTCGCACGTGATCGTGCCGGATACGTTCGTCGCGCTCGCGAGCGCGCATGCGGAGCCGAAGAGCTGGAGATGACCGAAGTCCTGGTCGATCCAGTCCCAGCCGTTGGTGTGCGTCGGATCGCGTGTGATCAGGATCCCGTTGACCTCGACGGTGATCGCATTCGGATCGTGCGGGCTCGAGGGCGTGATGTACGAGCACTTGGCGACGCTGTCGCGCACGGCCGTGAAGGCGGCCGTCATCTCCGCGGGCGTTTCGGCGGGGAAGTACCGCGGTGAGCCGTTCCGCGGCCGTCCGCCGGCGACCGCCATCGCGTTGAGAGTCGAGCCGAAGTTCCCGATGACGCCGATGCCAATCACGTACACCGGGATCCTCCGGTTCGTGAAGATGTCGGTGATCGTCTGCACGGTCCGGACGTTGTCGAGACAGTTCGTCCCGCCGTTCAGCCCTCTGCAGCCGCCGCTCGAGGCCGACGTGCACGTGCAGGTGTTGCCGTCGAGGGAGCTGTTGCAGTTCGGCGCGCCGTCGGTCGCAACGACCATCGCACGAGCGACGGCCCGGCTCGAAGACAGCTCTTGAGCCGCCTGCTGCAACGCCACGGCCGTCGGCGTACCGCCGATCGGGGTCGTCGTCGGGAAGACGTCGAGGATCGTGGAGGCATTGCCGAGCGCCGGAGCGATCGTCTGCGCCGGCCCGTCCTGGATGCACGCGAACGGCTCGGTGTCCGTCGCGCTTGCCGCCGGGAAGAAGCGGGCGCCCATGGCGATCTGGCTCGAGAACGGGGTGATGACCTGCGACAGCGAGCTCTCGAGCACATCCCAGCGCGACAGTTGCCCCGCGGGCGCGGGCATGTTGCTCGTCAGCAGGAAGTTCATCGAGCCCGAACGATCGAGCACGAACATCAGCTGCGGTGTCGCGAGCGAAAACGTGAACGTGCCGGGGATGCAGCCGATCGGCTCTTCGATGACGTCCATCGACACGTCGGTCGGCGCGTCCATCCGTGCATCGCGGTCGCTCCTCACGTCCGCGCTGGCGACGTCGACCATCGCGTCGAATGTCTCCGGCAGCTCTGGTCCGAAGAGGCCCGTCCGCGAGCCACAGCTCGCGAGGCCGCCAGCCACCGTGCAGATCACTGCACCGTGCAGCAGGTGTCGCAAGGGCCGCGGGAGAGGCACGGCACAAAGATGGCCTGTTCCGGTGCTCCCGTCGACCTCCCCGTGTGACGGCTCGTCGGATCTTCGTTCGCGTGCTTGCGCCCCGGCCGGCGCCGTGCGGCTGCCGCGCGCGCGTCAGCGACGCATCTCCCTGAAAAGACGAGCGGCTTTCGCCACCGTCATGCGCGCTCAGGGCTCGACGTCCGGGGCCCTCCCCCATGCCGCCCCGAGCTTCTGCCGGAAGCCGAGGTGCCGGCTCACGGTGCCGACGAACGTCTGGATCGCTTCGCGCATCGTCTGCTCGTCGCCCGCGCCGAGCCCACGGCCCGCGTAGTCGATCTTCTCGACGATGCCCGCCGCCGCTTCGAGGCCGGAAGCATCGCAGCCGAGCGCCCCCTGCAGCTCGTCGCGCGCACGCCGCGCGAAGTCCCGCGGCGTCTCGCCCGCGCTCGGCTCGATGTCGACGACGGCAAGCGTGGCGAGGGCGCGCCGCCAGAGATTCATGACGCGCGCGGTCGGCGCGACGGGCCAGAGCGGTCGCTCCAGATGACGCAGCAGGAAAACACGGCGGATCGGCGGAACGATGACGAGCAGGAAGACGAGCAACGCCGCGACGGCCACGAGGAGCCACACGAACAGCTTCATGCCGAGAGCGAGCGCCTCGCCTGCAGCATCCCCCGCGCGATCCGCGTCCGGACTTCCAAGCGGGTCATCACTGTCGGAGCCCGACGACTCTCCGGATGCGCCGCCGCTCGAGCCACTCGAGCCGGCGTGACCGCCACCATTCCCGCTCGATGTCCCCTTCCCACTCGATGCCCCCTTCCCGCTCGATGTCCCCTTCCCGCTCGATGTCCCCTTCCCGCTCGAACCGCCCGCTCCACTCGAGCCGCCCGAGCCAGCGTGACCGCCGCCCTTCCCGCTCGATGTCCCCTTGTCCGTCTCGTCGCCGTGGCCGCTGCCGCTCGACGTTCCCTTGTCGCCCTGCTTCGTCGGGGCCGGGTCCTCCCCGCTCCCTCCACCACCCGAGCTGCTACTCTGGCCGTCCTTGCCGTCGTGCTCGTGCGTGCGAAACAGGTACGGCGAGACGAGCGCCGTCGTCCCGAGCACGGCGATGGTGAACACGAAGAGGACGAAGAAGCTTCCACGTCCCGGACGCGCGACCGCGATCTGCTCCTCTGCCACGGCGAGCCCGCGTGGGCGCGCGACCTCCTGCCAGACCGTCAGCCCAAGCGAATGCCGCGTCGCGAGGAACACGAGCATCAGAAACACGCCGCCGCTGAGGCAGAGCAGCGTGAAGCCGTCCCACACGCCATGTTTCGCCCCGGAAGCGAAGGTGTCGACCGCACCGTGACGATTCATCCAGACGATCGCGCCGCCGACACAGAAGGAGAGCGGATACCAGGCGGCGACGACGTCGAGCCGACTTGCGACACCTAGATACCCGCCAAGCGCAGAGAACACGGCGACGAGGAGGAACAGCGCGAATGCGCCGAGCGCGAGGCCGGACATGGTCGCGCCCACGAACAGCGCCAGGAAGAAGAGCGTCACCGGCATGAGCCGGAGCCCGAGGAGGCCGAGAACGTTTCCGCCGACGTGACCGACCACCGTCGCGATCAACACGCCTGCGAGCACACCGAGATCGCCGGGCTCGACTCCGAATCCTCCGCTCGTGAGCACGAGGCTCATCACGAGGCACGCCACACCCCAGACCGAGAAGATGCCGTACGAAAGAAGCACCGGCCACGACCGACGGAGCGTCGCACGGAAGCCGTTCACGCCAACCTCCGCTGTCCCTGATGAACGTCGACGGAGCGAGCCGCGCGCGCGGAGCCCTTCAAGCCGACGAGCCTGTGCTGTCCATTCACGATCTCGAGTCGGTAGACCGCGTCGGGAAGCGAGAGCAGCACGCCGAGGGCGTGTCTGCCGACGGTCACCGCGCGGAAGCGGAGCGCGAGTCGATGTGCGCGTTCCTCGAGACGCCGCTCGAGCCCCTTCATCCGCGCGAAGAGCCCGTTCTCCTCCGCTCCGACCGGATGTGGAAGGAACAGCGCACGTCCGAGGAGCTGGCGCGCCGTGACCTTGCGCCCGGTGTCGTCGAAGTCGATCCAGGTCTCCACGACGCCGCGAGGAAGAGGTCCGAGCGCGTCGGCGGGATCGTAGTACACCCACGTCGTCTCGCGCGCGACGCGCGGCAGCGAAGGCGGAGCAAGGCGCATCGTGACGACGATCGCGTTGTCGAACGCGACCTCCTCGGCGACAGGCCGCCTCTCGTCGCGCTCGTGCCGGATGCCGTAGTCGAGCACGTCCTCGATTCGATAGTGCGCTTGCCACTCTGCCCGCGCGCCGGCGTCGAGGCCATGCGCATGGTTCCCGGTGGCGGGCACGATCTCCGGCTGCAACGTCCCATCCTCGGCACGGGCCACGAGGAGAAGCGTCACCTTCTCACCTTGTTCGACGAGACGCTGCGCGATCGCGAGCCAAGCCTCCACGAGCGAGTCGAGCGCATCGTCGATGACGGCGGTGTGGTCGAGCCAATCGGGAGGTACCCAGGTATCGAGGGCGACGACGACTCGCTTCGCCGAGCTCTCGCGACTGTCCGGCGTCTTGACGATCATCCGCCCTGCACGAAGCGACATCTCCCAGTGGATGCGTCGCGTGTCGTCTCCAGCGACGTACTCGCGGAAGCGGAACAGGTCCTCCGTCGGGAAGCGATGCGGGCGCGAGAGGATGTCCGGCTCCTCCGTGTTCGTCGGTGGCGGCGCGACGATCTCCGCGGGACGTACGGCTGGAAGCACGCGCAGGCGCGCCGTTGCGAGCGACGCGACGCTCGCGCTCGTCAACCCGAGGAGATCGGTGAAGGCGATGCGGAGCGGAGGCACGTCGTAGGTGCCACGAGGCGTGCGCTTGAGGAGCACGCCGAGCGAGAGCCGCTCTTCGCGTGACTTCGGAGGAATGACATGACGGACCTCGGTCGACAGCCGCGGCGGCAACTTCCCCTCGAGCGTGAGGAAGAAGCCGGGCGGTACCGGCACGCCCTTCACGTCGAGCGTGTCACGGACGATGTCCCCGGCTCGAGCAACGCCCGGCACGTAGCTGCGGTGAACGGCGGCGCCCCGCGCGAGGAGATTGCTCGAGAAGCGCCGGACGATGAACGAGCTGAGAAAGGCGGAGGCCGACGTGACGAGGTAGAAGGCGCTCAGCGCAAGGACCGCGATGACGCCGAGGTCCGCCCACTGATAGGCGAGCGAGAGCATCAGGAAGCCGAGGCCCGTCAACAGGACGAGCAGGCCGCGCGGCGTGAGAATCGCCGCCGCACGCGCGATGGCGTCGAGGCGCGTCCGACGCGTCAGCGCGTTCGCTCTCCGCAGGAGATCGATCTGGGCGCGGGACTTCTTCACCGTCCCGACCATCTGCACGAGGAAAAGCGGCGCGAGGAAGAGCACCGAGAAGAGACCGAACTTTCCGGACGTCTCCTTGACCTCGCTGGTCTCGAACAGAGTGAAGCCGCCGCTCACGACGAGGTACGGGAGCAAGAAGAGAAGCCCCACGTGCGCCACGATCCGGAAGATCGCCTCCGTCGGCTCGTACGTCCCCTCCTCGAGCGGGTCGACGAACAACTTGCCCCGGCGCCACGACCAGACGACGGGCAGCCCGTGCTGGTCGTGCGGCGTGCCGAGGAGGAGGAGGAATCCGTCGATCCATCCGAAGACGCCGCCGAGACCGCACGTGAGCAGCGTGACGCCGGCGTAGATCGCGCCCACGGCGACGCTGCCGAGCACCATCCGATGAACCCCGAGCCAGCCGAGGAAGAACCACGACAGGAGCACGGTCTCCTTCGCCGTCGGCGACGTGGGCTTGTGACGTCGGGGCCGGATGTTCGCAGCGATCACGGGTCGACTCGATTCAACGCTCGACCGGCACCTGACGCAGGACGTATTCGACGTATGCGCCACCGCTCCGTTGGCCCGAGACGACGACGCGATGCGCGAGGACGTCGACGGCGGTCCGCTGGAGATCGGTCGGCAGGAGGTGATCGCGCCCTTCGAGCATCGCGAGCGCCATGGCCATCCGGAGCCACATCAACGTCGCCCGCGGGCTCGGCGGTGTCAGACAGGCGGAGTCGGAGCGCATCGCCGTTACCACGTTGACCGCGAAGCGCTTCACGCTCTCCGCCACGTAGATCGACGGCAGGAGGGTCTGCCAGCCGAGGAACTCTTCGGCTCCGAGCACTGGCGAGAGCGCCTGGATGGCGACGTCCTTGCCCATGTGGACGTCGAGCATGCGCATCTCGGCGTCCGGCGGTGGGAATCCCATCGAGATGCGGATCGTGAAACGATCGAGCTGCGCGGCCGGCAGCGGGAACGTCCCGTCGTGCTCGAGCGGGTTCATCGTCGCGATGACGAGGAACGGCTGCGGCAGCACGTGCGTCGTACCGTCGACCGTGACCTGCCCCTCGGCCATGACCTCGAGGAGCGCCGCTTGCGTCTTCGGTGTCGCGCGGTTGATCTCGTCCGCGAGCACGAGGTTGGCGAAGACGGGCCCGGGAACGAACTCGAATGCCTTCTTCCGCAGGTTGAAGATGTTGTTGCCCGTGATGTCGAGCGGAAGGAGATCCGGCGTGAACTGGATGCGCTTGAACGAACAGTGGATCGACGCCGCGATCGACCGGGCGAGCATCGTCTTTCCGACGCCGGGCACGTCGAGGAGCAGCACGTGCCCGCCGGCGCACATCGCGGCAAGAACGCGCGCGATGACATCCGTCTTCCCGAGGATCACGCGCTCCACGTTCTGGAGCACGCTGCGGAACTGCCGCCCGACGTGCGCGATGCGTTCGCGCTGAGCGTTCTGAGCAGGGTGAGCAGGGTGAGCAGGGTGAGCAGGCTGCGCGGGATGCGGCGCTTGCGCCTGGTTCACGGGCGGCGACGCATATCCATGGCCGGGGCCGACGGGCTGCTGCGGGTATGCGCCGTGGTTCGGAGGCTGCTGCATGAATGTCCTTTGGTCACTTCGCGGGAAAGAGAAAGAGGCCAATGCGCCTGAACCAGCGCTCGAAGCGGTTCGAATCTCCGAAGGAGTAGAGCTCGGTCCATTCCCTCAGACGTTCGGGATCGATCCCCCATGCACGAGCAAAGTCGCGGATCACGCGGAGCTCGCTCTCGTCCATCTGGCCATCCGACCATCCCATCTGGAACATCTCCTCGAGCACGCGCTCGCGATCGACGAGCGTCGCCGGAGGATCGATCTCGTTCGGGCGCCACACGCGGACGTCTTCGCTCGGGAGCGGCGGCATCCCGCGCTTCCGGGCCGCTCGGGCGAGCATCGCCTGGTCGTCGGAGCTCGCTTCCCCGTCCGCGGCGGCAACCGACGCGATCGCGAGCATCTCCTCGCGCGGGCCGCCGACGCGTCGCAGCGACGCAGGCGGAGGGTTCCGCTGCGTGATGGGCGCCTGGTCCTCGCGCATCAAGATCGCCGGCTCTCCCGCGGCTCCCGCCGCTCCACCGCCGGAGAACAGGTAGTCGGCCACGTCGAACGTCGTCTCGACACGCGCACCGGCGTTCAGGGCGGCGACGACTTCATCGAGATCGTTCAGCGCGAAATAGGCGTCGACGAGCTCGGTCGCCGACCCGAGGCCTTCCTCGCGTGCCCAGGTGTCGAGCGCGCGCTCGACCTCGCTTCGCGAGCCGAACGCGTGGGCGGGGCTGCGCTCGACGAGGGTCGCGTGCGTCCCGCAGAACGGACAACGCCTGGCCTCCCGCGCGGCCTCGTCGAGCGGGGTCCCGCATCCAGGGCACCCCTCGCCCGGCGCAGACACTTCGACACCGACGACCTGCCCGTCCGCGCCGTGCCCGCACAGCCGGCAACGGACCGACTCCGGCACGCCGAGCCGACAGCTCGGCGCCGCGGTCTCCCACGTCTCGATGCGCGAACCTTCGACGGTGCACGAGGGGCAGTCGACGCGGACCTCGAAGGCCATGCGAAGCGGATGATAGCCGCGAAATCGCAGCTCGCTCGAAGGATGTCCGCAAAGCGGGGAAGACACCGAGCTCGTCGAAAGGCGCCCGCGCGCGTGCGGGCCTGACGTTGCGTGACGTTCAGTGAGTCGCCGTCGACGGTCGGCGGCGGAGGCTAAGGCGGAACCCAGTTCCGCCGATCCTGCACAGACACGAGCCGTGATCGGATCTCGAGCTACCGGCTGGAGATTCGCGCCGCTCGCCCAACGGGCGGCGCGAATCGGAGGCTCAGGTCAACCG
>JAFAER010000014.1 GCA_023423895.1 Pseudomonadota bacterium | reverse complement strand
AAGCGCTTCCAGCGCTCGCCCGTGAGCGCGTCGATCTTCTGCTCGTCGGCGCTCGTGCCGAGCGTCGTCGTGACGATCGCCTGCGTCTCGCCGCGCTGGAAGAGCGCGGAGCCGTGCGTACGCGGGAGGATGCCCGCCTCGATCGAGATGTTGCGGATCGTCTTGCCGTCGAGGCCGTCGATGCGCTTCTTCTCGCGGAGAACGTAGTCGCGGACGACGTGGTACTTGCGCTCCTCGAACTCCGCCTTGATGAGCTTCTCGTGCTCGGCGAACTTCTCGGCGCCGAGATCGGCGGTGAGCGCCGCGACCAACGCGTCCTTGGCGTCCTTGTAGGCGTCGTAGCGCTTCTTCTTTTCCTTGATGAGCGACGCCTCGAGGATCTGCTTGTCGACGAGCCCCGGGATCTTCTCGGCGATGTCGGCCGGGAGCGTCTTCGGCTCGAACGCTCGCTTCGGCTTACCAACCGCGGCGCGGAGCTTCTCGATGAGCTCGAGGATCGGCTGCGCGGCCTTGTGCGCGAACATCAGCGCGTCGATGACGTCGGCTTCCTGCGCCTCGGCCGCGCCGCCCTCGACCATCACGATCGCGTCCTTGGTGCACGCGACGATCATGTCGATGTCGCCCGCGGTCTGCTGCTCGAGCGTGGGGAACGCGATGAACTCGCCGTTCACGCGCGTGACGCGGACGCCGACGAGCGGACCGGCCCACGGGATGTCCGAGATGTGGAGGGCCGCGCTTGCGCCAGTGAGCGCGAGCACGTCGGTCGGGTTCACCTTGTCGGTCGACAGGACCGTCGCGATGATCTGCGTGTCACCCTTGTAGCCCTCGGGGAAGAGAGGACGGCACGGCCGATCCATGATGCGGCACGTGAGGATCTCCTCGTCGCGGAGACGACCCTCGCGCTTGAAGAAGCCGCCCGGGATCTTGCCTGCAGCGAACGTCTTCTCGACGTACTCGCAGGTGAGGGGGAAGAAGTCGAGGCCGGGCCGCTCGTCGCCGCCGACGACGGTGACGAGGACGACGCTCTCGCCGTAGGTGATGAGAATGGACCCGTGTGCCTGCTTGGCGAGACGACCCGTCTCGAAGGTCATCGGGCGCCCGTTGACCATCACGGACTCGCGAACGAAGGACATGTTTTACGCTCCTGGCGTTATTGGTCTCCACCGTGTGGAGACAGATTGCGCCGCTCCGTGCGGCGTTCACGCCGGGCCTTCTTCGTCGAACCTTCGTTCCTCGGTTGATGAGCTCGAGCCGGCGGCTCGGGCGCATGAATCGAAGAGTGAAGGTGGTCTTGGTCAGCCCGGTACTGTTCGAATGCAGCAAAAACGGGAAGGGGACAGGCACTTTCCGTGCTGTCCCCTTCCGGAGTCGTTACTTGCGGAGGTTGAGCGCGGCGACGGTCTTGCGGTACCGGTCCAGGCTCGACTTCTTCAGGTAATTGAGGAGCCGGCGGCGCTTCGAGACCAGCTTGAGGAGACCACGACGCGAGTGGTGGTCCTTCGTGTGGGTCTTGAAATGCTCGGTGAGGTATCCGATGCGCTCCGTGAGGAGAGCGATCTGGACCTCGGGCGAGCCCGTGTCGGACTCGTGCGTGCGGAACTTCCCAATGAGCTCCGCCTTCTTCTCGGTGAAAAGGGGCATCTGATGACTCCCCCGGAAACGTCGGCCTCTCGACTGGCGAACCGGGTGTGAAGGGCGTCCTCCAGTCCCGCTCGACGGAGCGAAACCAGGGGGGCCTCGTGGCGCATCGCGGGCCGACCCCGATTTCCCTCGCGATATTGCGGAGGATTGCTCGAGAGAGGCCGAGACGCGCGGGCAGTATAGGCGGGGGATTTGTCGCGTCAACAAGGGGTTTCCGGGATACGCTTCGCCTCTGCATGGGGACAACGCCTGCACGGATCACCGCAACGGGCGTATCAGGCACGAGCGAAGCGGCCGCGGCCGAACGGTCGGGGACGGAGGATACGGAGCGGCCACCTCCGCTTCCGCTGGAGGCCCCCGAGAGCGATCGCACGCCCTTCGGAGAGGCGACGAAAGTGGGGCCGGCACCCGACCCCGGGATGCTCGCGGCGTCACACGACCCGCACGCGCACGGACCGCCGACGCCGCGTGGTCTTCGCGCCGCGCCGCTCTCCCGCCCGGGCGCCGTTCCGCCGCCGCGCGCCGGTCAGGGTGGTCACGTAGCTGGCCAGGCGCCGAAGCTCGCGGCCGCGCCACCTCTTCCTGCGCGGCCGCCGCGCATCCCGACGACGAACGGGCTCGAAGCTCCCGCCGGCGTGGCGATGCCGCTCGATCCCGTGCCTACGCCTCCGGCTCCGCAGGTGGCGCCGAACATCCCCGGGGCCGGAGCTCGGGCTCCGACGGCGCCGGGGCTCCGCGGCTCGGAACCGTCGCACGTCGAAGGAACGCGCGTCGGGCTCGCGCCGCCGCTCTCGGCGCAGACGTCATCCACCTCGTCATCCACCTCGTCATCCACCTCGTCTTCGATGATGGCCGGCGGCGCTCCCTTCGGGCCTCCGCTCTCGGGGCCGCGAACGCGCCGGTGCTCGAGCTGCGGAGAGGTCTATCCCGCGGACTTCCTCGTCTGTCCGCGCGATGCCACGCCGCTGGCGGCGCTCGAAGGAGCCGACGCCGATCCGCTCGTCGGCTCGCTGATCGGAGAGACCTACCAGATCGTCCGTATCGTCGGCGAAGGCGGCATGGGGCGCGTCTACGAGGCGCGACACCTGCGGCTCAAGGAGCGGCGGTTCGCGGTGAAGTGCCTCCACTCGGACCTTGCGCGCAATGCCGAGATGGCCGCGCGCTTCCTCCGCGAGGCGGAGAGCGCGAGCTCGATCAAACATCCCAACGTCATCGACGTCTTCGACGTCCATCATCTGCCGGACGGCACGCCCTACCTCGTCGGCGAGTTCCTCGAAGGAGAGGAGCTCGCCGAGTACGTGAAGAAGCGCGGGCCGCTCGATCCTCGGCTGGCTGGGAAGGTCGGGCGGCAGGTCTGCCATGCGCTCTCTGCGGCCCACCAGCGCGGGATCGTCCATCGGGACATGAAGCCCGAGAACATCTTCGTGCTCGCTCCGTCGATCGCCGCGGTCGAGCGCGGCGAGTCGCGCATTCTGAACGTGAAGGTCCTCGACTTCGGCATCAGCAAGGCGGGGCCGGGGGACGAGTCCCATCTGACGCGGACGGGCGTTATCATGGGCACGCCGAGCTACATGGCTCCGGAGCAAGCACGCGGCCGCGCCGTCGATCACCGTGCCGACGTGTACTCCGTGGGCGCGTGTCTCTACTTCATGGTCACCGGGCGCCGGCCGTTCGATTCGGAAGACCCGACGTCCACCCTGTCGATGGTGCTCACGGAAGATCCCGTTCGTCCGCGCGAGATCGATCAGCGCATCCCCGAGATGCTCGAGCTCATCATCCAGCGCGCGATGGCGAAGGACGCGAACGAACGCTACGCGACGATGGCCGATCTCGAGAAGGCGCTCGCGATGTTCCTCGGCAAGTCGAGCCTCGCGGTGCCTTCGGGCAGCGTGATGGTCCCCGTCGGCCTGCAGTCGCCCGACGTCAACGTGAGCGGCGCCCAGCGCGCCTTCGACGTCGCGAAGGCGATGCTCGGCAGCGAGTCCCTCGCGGCGCCCGCGCAGCAGAGCGGTAACCTCGCTCGCCCCACGATCGTCATCACGAGCGCGACGCTCGGCGCCTGGCTGATCGGTGGGACCGTTGCGGCGCTCGCCGGGCTCGTTCGCGTCCTGCACGAGGGCGAGGTCACGCTCACCGAGTCGCTGCTCCTCGTCGTCGGTTGCCTCTTCGCGGCCGCTACGCCGATCGCGCTCTACGTGATGCACCTTCGCAAGGTGATCTGGCCGAACAGCGTTCGCGCGTTGCAGCTCGCGACGGATCTGAAGCGCATCACGATCTCGGCGCTCGTCACTTACGGAGCGTTCTCGATTCTAGGCCGCATCGTCCACACGGTCTTCTGGCGAAGCTCCCATGGACTCGCCAGCGGTATCTGGGACATCGCGCTCTTCGTCTTCAGCGTCGGCGCGGCACTCACGATCGGCGGCTTCGGCCCGTTGCTCCGCAATCTTCGTCGCCGTCGCCGGGACTGACCGATGCTCTGCGCAGCTTGCTCGCGCGAGCTCCCGAGCGGGTTCCCCGGCGCAACGGTCACGTGTGTCTGCGGGCGAAGCACGCTCTTGCCCCCCGCCGCGAGCTCGGTCGCGCCGAAGAGCGCGGGCGGCCCCGCACGCGACGCGCCTTCTGGAGGGCCGTATCGCGGCGGCGCTGAGCTGAGCGCGTGGGGGTCTCGAGAGCTGCTCGAGATCACCTGTCCGTATTGCGGCAATCGCTGCTCGTCGATGTTGCGCGTGTGTCCGCACTGCGACGTTCGTTTCGACAACGTTCGCTGTGCGCGCTGCTACACGCTCCAGGAGCCCGGAGCCTTCGCCTGTCGGCGATGTGGTGACCGGCTCGATCTCGAGCCGCTGCTCGATGCCACCGACGCTCCGTGCCCACGGTGCGAAGCGCCGCTCGAGTCCGCGGGTGGCGCCGGGGGGTGGGAGGATGCGCGACTCCAGGAGTGCCCACGTTGCGGCGGCATGTTCGTGCTGCGCGAGGCGCTCGCGGACATCCTCTGTCGTGCGGAGCTGAGCGGACCGTTCGGGCAAGAAGTGCCGCGCGTGCAGGCGCTCGACCAGGTGAAGTACGTACGGTGTCCGCTCTGTCACAGGTCGATGAACCGAATGAACTTCGGAAAGCTCTCCGGCGTGATCGTCGACGTGTGCCGGGCGCATGGTACGTGGTTCGACGCTGGTGAGCTGACGCGCGTGGTGGCGTTCGCAGCGAGCGGTGGGCTCGCGAAGAGCCGGGCGCGCGAGGAGCAGGAGAAGAAGGAAGGCGCGCGGCAGTCGGCCGCCGCCCGCCAGCAGTTCGCCATCACGGAGACGAGGGCCGAGGTGGAGCAACGTTTGAGCTCCTCCTGGACCGTCTTCTTGCGAGACCTGTTCTTCTGGTGATCGTCGACCCGGGCGGGTGAGGCATCGCGCAATGCCCGGCGCCGCCGTCCGCGACGCGCGAGGACCCAAGAAGAGAGCAGCACGGCTCGACGTCGGCAGGGTCGGCGCCCGCGGCTCGTGCCGCTCACGGTAGGTCGATCGTGGCCAACAAGGCGCCTGAGAGCTTCAGGGCCACCTTGGCGTCGGTGCCGCCTTCCGTCACGAGGGCGGCTGCAGGCGCGAGGAGACATTCGGGCACGGCGGACATTCCGTCGTGTCCGTCGTGTCCGTCGTGTCCGTCGTGGAGAAGCGGCTGCTTCACCGTTGCTCCGGTGAGGCCGACGAGCGCCTCACCACGGTCGAACACCGCGATCGCCCGCTCGAGCGGGCCGCGGATGGCAGCGCTCAGCTTCCGGTCGTCCTCCGTTTCCGGCGCGGTCGTGTGGAGCGTCAGCCTCGGCGGCGGGCATTGCCGCCGCGGAGGGCTGTCGGGCAAGACGCAGGACGGAGCGGGGAGGGCCGTGCACTCCGAGCGCGAGAGGTTAGCGACGAGCGGGCCCGTCTTCCGAAGATGAATGGCCGCCGTGACCGCATCACACTTTGCGGTCGCCCCTGCGCTCGCGGTCGCTCCGTCCGTCGGGGGAGCCGCGATGGCGAGCGCGACGAGCACGTCCGTGCAGGCTGCATCGAGCTCCTCGAGCATGGCTCGCGCTTCACCGGAGAACCTTGCGACCGCATCCAGCCACGTCACGACCTCGGCGCGTGTCGCGTCGGGCAGCCCGTCCCACCGGCGAGCGCACACGTCTTCTCCGCGCGACAGCGTGCAGAGCTCGCTCTCCGCCGTTCCTGTCTCGATGTACACGTCCTCGCCGGACGAGCATCCCCCTCCCACACCGATCGCCGCGCCGAGCGCGGCCAAGCGAACGAGAGCCTTCATCGCGTCTCCTCCCAGAGAAGCCCTTGGCGTCGCGGTTCGCCATCGATCACGAAATTGCTCCGCGACCGAGATCATCGGAGCTCGATCCCGCCGCCGATCGCCGCCGTCCACAGCGAACCCGACGCGACGATGGCGTCGTGCCCGGGAAAGTGGAATCGGTCGCGGACCAGCGGAACGAGGACGCCACCGCTCACCTCGAGCAGCGGCCGCACGCGACCACGGGTCGTGAAGACGAAGCGCGCCCGGCCGACGGCTCCGGTTGCGAGCCACCTCCGTGACTGCGAGCTCGCATCGTCGCCGGCGGCCAAGACGGCGAGGGAGCCGACTTCCGTTCGCGAGCAGGCAGAAAGGCCGAGCGTCTCGTCGTTCCAGAGCCCGAGCGCGCACACGTCGACCGCTCCGCCGGTGACCGTGAAGTCGGGCGAGACCCCGCCCACGTCGGTCCAGCTCGTCGAGCTCGTTCGGAGGAACGACGCGCGAGCAGACGGCTTCAGCCACGAGAGGCCCGCGACCCCGCGCGGCGCAGCGACCTCTGCGAAGAGCGACGTCCCGAAGAGCATCTCTCCGTCGGCGAACGACGTCGTCATGAAGGTGCTGCCGAATGCGCCGACGACGCGCGACCCATCCTCGGGTCGCCCCGTCGCGCCTGTCGCGCTGTCGCGTCCCGGTGATCCGGGGACTGCAGGCTGGCCGGCCATCGCGGGCTCGGGATCGGCGGGAGGCGGCTCGACGTCGTCAACGGTCGCGGGCTCCTCGCGATCGAGCGCGACGACGAGGGCCAGTGCGTCCACGACCGCGCCGCACGTCTGCGCCTCCACGGTGCGCGTGAGACGGCTCTCGCCGTCGCCTACGAGGAGCTCGCCTCGATACCCGGCATGCGAACGAGCGATGTCGATGTGCACGTCACGCGTGCCGGACGCTCGCAGTCGCGCGTCGACATCGGCCCGAGAGGGGCATCCTTCCACCGAGCGATAGCCGACCTCACCCGCCCGCGCCTCGCGAGTGGTGACGAGACCGAGGCCGAATCCCAGGCCGACAGCGGCGGCGAAGGCAAGACGACGTCGCGCTCCGAAGCCCATCCTTGGTCTCTTGGCAGCCGGAGCGGCGATCGATCAAAGAAATCGCCGAGCGGCTGGCATCGGACCCGAGGCGGGCCAGTTCGAGCCTGGAAGTGGCGGAAATTACGAATTCGTGCGCGCGCGCGATCAGAAGCGCGCCTGGACGGCGACGGCGGCGCCGAGGCGGTTCGGCGTCTGGAACACGCGAAGAGACGCCGTGCCCTCGGTTGGATCGCGGACGACGAGCGTGCCGTTGTTGTCGCGAACGAACTGCACCCAGCCGACGAGCGCGAACATGTCCGAGATGTCCCAGCGCATGGCGAGGCGGGCCTGCATGATCGGCGTTCGATCCTTGTTGTACGGCAGGATCGACTCGTCGCCCTGCTGGCGGACGACGATGACACGCTGAGCGGGGATGCCGCCGTCGGAGAACTCGCTCCGGAAGGTCGCGGGCATCTGCAGACCGCCGCCGATACCGGGCGTGAGCCGTGCAGCCGCGATGTGATAGTCGGCGGCGATCGCGCCGAAGAGCTCCGGATCCGTCTTGGCGCTCGCGGGCAGCGTCTCGAAGGGAATGAAGCCCGGGACGTTGCGGACGACGAAGTTCAGGTTCTTGTAGATGCCCGTCGCGCTGAAGCGGAGGTAACCCGCGCGCACGACGCCCTGGATCGCTCCGGAGACGGCCGACTGATCTTTCGTCGCGCCTGCCGCGTCGAAGTCCTTGAGGTGCTGCTGCAGCACGGCGGCCTCGGCGCTGATGCTCCAGGCGAACTGGGTCGGATCGTACTTCTCCGGCTTGAACAGGATGAGCGGCTTCGCCGGGTCGTTCCGGTAGAGGAGGAAGTCGACCGACTGCGGGACCGGCATGTTGTGGTGGACGACCACGCGACCCGAACCGCCGTACGTGTAAACGGACTTGCCGCGGACGTCTTCGAGGTCGAACTTGCCCTGCTGGAAGAAGCCGGCACCGAGATCGAAGCGGAGGTTCTCGGTCGGGTCGACGCCCGCGCCGCCGAGGACGCCGTAGTTGGTCTCGCCGACGCGGACGACCTCGACCTCGCTCTCGCCGCCGGGGTTCAGGACCTGCTCCGGCTGGATGATGGTCGCCGTCTTGAAACCGCCGAAGACGTAGAACTTCTCGTGGTCGTACTGGACCTTCAAGCCGGGCGAGGCACCCTGGAGGCGCGGGAAGATCGACTGGTTGATGTTCGCGGCCGTACCACCCCAGGAGAGATCGTAGAGATAGCCGAGACGGAAGCGGTCCGTATCGAGCGGGAAGAAGGTGAGGCCGATGCCCTCCTTCTCCTTCGAGCTCGTGTTGTAGAAGAGGCGCAGGTACGAGCCGGTGTCGTAGAGCGCCGAGTTCAGGTTGCCGGTGTTCGCGGCGAGCTGCCCGAGGTCGAAGCGGAGGACGAGCGCGGCCTCCGTCGTGAGCCCCTCGATGAACGCAGGCAGCTTCTTGTACATCACGAGGTGCGTGATGTTCTCGCGGCCGGTGAAGCGCGAGTTCAGGTTGTCGAAGAACAGGCGGTACTGCGGACGCTCGCCGACGCTGAAGGTCGGCGACAGCGGAACGATCTGACCCGTCGGATGGAGGAAGTCGTCGTCACCGAACGTCCAGGTGAGACGCGTATCCATGAAGCCGCGCCCTTCGCTCGCGCCCGGCGGCGCCGTCCCGGCAGCGCGAGCGCCAGCCGTGCCCGTGACGTCGACCTGCGTCCCCGTCTGCACCTGCGCGCCCTCGGGCGTGCCCGTTGCGCCGGCGGACACACCGCCCGCTGCCCCGGTGTTGGGTTCGCCCGCGCCCGGCGTCGTGCTCGGGGTCGTCGTTGTCCCCGGTGCCGGCGCCGTCGCGGGGGAGGTCGGGGACGTCGGCGGAGCGGGCTGCGTTTGCTGCGCGTGCGCGGAGCTGGCGAGGCCGACGACGACGAGGGTGCTGGCAACCGACAGACCAAACGGTGACCAGGCTCGAGACCTGATGAGAGGACAGCGCATCTAGCGGGGCTCCAGGAGAGAACGAGACTACGAGACGAGAGAGCGAGTGCCCCGCTACTGCGGGTTCTCCTCGAGGTCGGTGCGCGGGAACACGCACGCTTTGTCGGAGGGAAGAGGCTGCGCGTCGAGGTCGATCACGATGTCGTCCTTGCAGCGCGCCTCGATGGTGTACTGCGAACCACCAGAGAAGAAGTGGAGGGTGCCGGAGAAGGCCTTGAGCTGCTGCCCTTTCCGCTCGAGCGGCTTGAACTCGGCGGAGGCCGTTGCGTCCGCCTGGATGGCCGCCGTGCCTGTCGGGTCGATGATCGTCAGGCGGAACGTGCTCCGCGCAGCGAAGTTCGAGTACTCGGTGCACTCGGGATTGGACGTGCACGCGTCCGAGCATCGCTGCTCCGGATGGCCAGCCGTGAAGTCGATCCGGCCGTCCTTGTTGAGATCGCAGTTCGTCGCGTCGGCTTCGGGAATGAAGACGCCGCCCTGCTCCTTCATGTCGCCGGGACCGAAGAGCGGCGTGACCTTCACGATCCTGTCTGCAGACGAGAGCGCGCGGACGAGACTGCCGGAGAGCGGCAGAAGCGCCGGAGTTCCGCATCCGCCTGCGCCGGTCTGCGGACAGACCTCGCCCGCGTCGAGCACGCGCGGCTCCGGCACGAGGCACGGTCGCTGGCGCGGGTCCCACTCTTCGAGCGTCCACGTCGGATACGAGATCTGCGTGAGCCCGAAGAATTCGGTGGCCGTGCCTGCGAACGTCTTCAGCCGATCGCAGACGCGCATCCGCGGCGGCGCGTTGAAGTTGAAGGAGAAGACGCTGCTGAACGCACCACGCGGGTCCTTGGTGTCGGTGACGTAGAAGCCGTCCGACGAGATGCGCGTCACGACGAGGTCGAAGTCGAAGTCCTGGTAGATGTTGCCTTCTGGGTCGAGCTTGTCGTGGAAGCCCGTGTCGACCTGGAGCTGCTCTTTCGGGTACGGCGTCTTTCCGCTTCCCGAGCAGGTCGCCGGATCACCGGGGTTCGTGCACGTGAGACCGCGCGCGTCGGCGACACGCGGCAGGCGGTAGAAGATCGGCGCGCTCGCGCCCTGCGCGTAGCTGCCGCCGGCCTCGCTGTCGTCGTTTGCGAACGCGCAGCCTTCGTCGGCGGGGAAGTCGATCTTGCCGTCGCCGTCGTCGTCCAGGCCGTTCGAGCAAGCGGGCGGGGGATCGGAGAACGCGTCCGCCGGGGCGTAGCCGAGGTCGTCGGCGAGGATGTACGTCGTGCCGTAGGCGTTCGTGACGTTGACCTCGGTCTCGGGCGATTCGCCGTTCGTCAGCTTCAGGTTCCTGCCGTCGGCATCGGGCGAGTCGAGGCGCTCGATCGCACCCGGCTTCGACGAGATGCGGACGTAGCCGTTGAACGACGCGTCCACCCTGCCGTTCACGTCGACGGCGCGGACGATGATGCGGAACGGCTGCGGAGTGTTGATCGACAGTGGGCGTGGATCGAGCCGCGTCCCGACGACGTTGATGTCGTCCTGACCGATCAGCTCGATCGTGAGGCGTGAGCCGCCTCTCGGCTTGCCGAAGCCCGACGAGTCGCATGCGCCTTGCGCCACCAGGAGCACCGGAACGGCCGCGCCGAAGAGGAGTGTCGAGAGCTTCATCGGCCGATCATCTCCACGCGCCCATCGGTGAAGCTCCCGATGTTCGAGTCGATGCACGTCAGGATCTTGCACTCCTCGCCAGCGAGCGCGCATGCGTTGACGGGGATCTTGCACGCGAGCTGGTCGGGGGCGCCGATGCAGCGCTTGTTGTGGAACTGCGCGACCTCGTCTCGACAGGCCCTGCGGACACAGCGTCCGTTGCCGGTCTCGCAGGTGCCCTCGGTCCGGCAGCCGGGGCCGTCCTCGACGGCGTGGCCCGCGCAGGCGCAGACGAGCTCCGTGTCGCCGCAGTCGGCGTCGGCAGAACAAGCCTTCAGGCCGTCGGGCGTCTGGTTGGCCGCGGGATCGTACCCGCAGGGCTTGCCCGCCCGGAGATAGTCGATCAGCGCGTCACGCTGCTGGATGCGCGTGTCGAACTGCGTCGTGTTGCGCTGGAGAACGCGGAAGCCGGACCCGCCCGACGCGAGGTAGTTGCTCGTGGCGAGCTCGTAGAGGTTCGTGGGCTTGATCGCCGAGAGGCAGAGCCCGTTCGCCTTGCCCTCGGCCTTTTGGCAGGAGCCGGGGAGGGGGACCTGCGGATCCTCCGAGCACTCCGAGTCGTCCGCGCAGATCTTCCCGGTCGTCCCGATGTAGACCTGCTCGGCGCACGCGTCGACCTCGCACTCGCCGCGTTCGAGGTTGCAGATGCTTCCCTTCAAGCGGAGCGCGCAGGTCGCCTCGGTTCCGGGGCCACACTTGATGACGCAGTGACCGGTCTCGAGGTCGCAGGCGTCGCGGCCGACGGCGGTGCAGGCGCTGTCGTCTGCGCAGGGCACCGAGAGGCGGTCGCAACCGGTGCAGTTGAGTCGGACGCGCGCGCCGGCGATCTGGATCTGGGAGCTGCATCCGCGGCGGGCCGACCGGCGCGCCGTGAAGTCGAAGAGCTCCTGCACCTCGCCGCCGGAGAGCTGCATCTTCGAGATCGAATTGTCGAACGGGAAGATGTTGAACATCTGCTCGACGGTGACGGGGCCGGGATTGAGGTCCGCGCGGATGCCCGTCGAGTTCGTCAGCGAGAAGTCCGTCTGGATGCCGAGACGGAGCCAGATGGCGTTGCCGACGACGTTGCCGAGCGGCGAGTCACCGCCGGTCGTAGAGAAACGCCGCGAGCCGCTCGGGCTGTAACCGACGAGGACGTCGAGGTCGACGGCGTTGTCGAGCGCGCGCTGGTACGGCGTGAGGAGCTGCACCATGACCGGATCCTCCGGGACGGTCGCGTCGACGGGGAAGGCCTGGTAGCGGATCGTCTGGACCTCGAAGCCGTTCACCGGATCGTAGTCGGCCGGGTCACCCGTCGGCGACGCGCGCTTCGGATCGTTGGTGACCACGAGGTCGAGGCGGCCGACGTACTTCGCGAACGCGCCCGAGTGGGCGATGACCACGCGACGCGGCTTGCAGGGGCGCTTGAACGCCCACGGATGATTGATCGGATCGAAGTTGCCCGCCGGGCCCTTGAGCTCCGGCTCGCGATCGTCCGGGGGCTCGAACGACGGGTCGATCGAGGCGTTGGGGTCGATCGCCCAGACGAAGCCGGGGTTGTTCGGGTCCGCCGAGCAGTCGTTGATCTCCTGCGGTGGGTTGATGACCACGTGGTTGTGGCCACCCATGATGAAGTCGAGGCCGGTCGTACCGCGGATCGCGCGCTGGTCGACCTCGAGCCCCATGTGCGAGACGCCGCCGATCAGGTCGACGTAGGGGCGGAGCAGGTCGATGTAGAACTGCACCATCTCGACGGTGTTGAGCGGCGTGATCCCGAGCCGGTTCGGCTGGTCGAAGATCGAGGTGAGGCTCGAGAGGTTCGCCATCCCGATCGCGGCGACCTTGAGCCCGCCGACGTTGAGGATCGTGAACGGCCGCGCGACGGTGCCGAGGCGAGCGATCGTCGCCGTGGGGCTGTCCTGCGACGTGTTCTCGTATTTGTAGTTCGCGCTGAGCAGCGCAAAGCTCGCCCAGCGCTGCATCTGCGTCGCGAGGCTCTGCACGCCGAAGTCGAACTCGTGGTTGCCGACGACGGCGGCGTCCACACCGAGCTGGCTCATCACCCGGACTTCCGGCTCGCCCCGGAAGAAGTTGAAGATCGGCGCGCCCTGGAAGCAGTCGCCCGAGTCGAGGTGGACGACGCGTCCCGAGCGAGCGCGCTCACGGTTGATGATGTGAGCCATCCGCGCGACGCCGCCGATGTTGGCGACCGTGTTCAGCTCACCCAGACCGAGCGTGGCATCGACCTGCGTGATGACCTGCTCGTACGGGAAGAGCCGCGAGTGGATGTCCGACGTATGCAGGATCGTCAAACTCACGTCGCACGTCTCGCCGGGAGGGCAAGGACGCTCGATCGCGTCTTCGGACGACGAGCAGGCAGGCTGCGATCCCGCGAGGAGGCCAAGCCCCCCAATCGCAAGGATGGCCGCGGTGATGCGCGCAGCAAGAGCACCCATGAGGCGGCGCGCACACTACCATGCTTCAGCCCATCCGCGGGGAGCTTCCGCGTGTCGTTCCGCGGTCCTCGTCTCCCGCGCGAACGCATTGGCCACTCGCGCGCGTGGCGGCGGAGGGGGCGCCGCCCAGTCGATCCGGACGACCGCTCGGCCTCGTCTTCGCCCGTTCGCAGCGGTGTTCGTGGCCGATCGCGCGGGGTGCGCCAACATCGATCCAGGACGCTTTCGCGGTGCCTCGGACGCTCGGATTGCGCAAAGGTCACTTCTTCGTCTCAGCAATCCGTGGGAGCTGTCACGCGCCTGCCATCGAACGCGACGGGGAGAGAATCGATGACGAGAGCCGAGGACTGGAATCCGCCCACGGAGGCCGGCGAGGGGGGAGCGCGCCGTTCGATGTCATTCGTCCTCGCTAGGGGCCTCGGCTGGCTCTTCGCCCTGCCGTACGCTCTCCTCGCCGTCCTCGTGATGACCGGGCCGCCGACATGGTCCGGGATTGCCTATCTCGCCGGGATGGGACTGCTGCTCGTAGGCCTCATCACACTGCCGGGAGCGCGGGGGCGCTCACTGCTCGGCGTCCGACGCCCGCGCGGGCTCGCCCGTGGAGCGGTGCTGTCGATCCTGGCCGTTGCGCTCGTGCGCGGATACACGGCCCGCTCGGGGGAGACGTTGACGTTCTCTCCGGAGCCCCGCCTCGTCGACCGCCTGATCGACGAACAGGACATCGCCGTCGCGGGTACGCGTGTGCTCGTCGCCGGCGGGATCCTCCGGGACGACGCTCACGCGCTGCCGGGTGCGATGCGCGCTGCCTACGCCGCGATGCGCGCCGAGGAAGGGGATGCTCCCTCGCCCGTGCTCGCGACGTACCTCGGAATGCAGTCCCCGAGCGCGTTCGACCTCTTGATCTTCGATCCCCCGTCCACGGGCGCCGCGGAGGGTGCGGTGATCTTCCTGCACGGGTACGCCGGGAACTTCACGCTCCCTTGCTGGCAGATGGCCCGTGCGGTTGCGCCGCTCGGCGTCGTCACGGCCTGCCCCTCCACTCGGTGGGTCGGCGATTGGTGGTCGGCTGCCGGCGAGGCGACGCTTCGACGCACCCTCGATGCGCTCCACGCGCGGGGCATCACGCGCGTGGTGCTCGCGGGCTTGTCGAACGGCGGCTACGGCGCATCGCGGCTCGCTCCGCGGATGCGCGGCTCGTTCGCGGGTCTCATCCTGATCTCGGGAGCCGCGCACGATGCGTCGCCTCCGGGCATCCCCGCGCTCGTCGTCCATGGACGCCAGGACAGCATGGCCGGGTTCGGCGAGGCGACGTCGTACTCCGCCCGCACCGGGGCGCGGCTCGTCGCGCTCGACGCCGGGCACTTCGCGATGCTGGTCCGTGCAAACGAGAACGACGCGGCGATCCGATCGTTCGTCGGATCGATCATGGGCGCGCGCAGCTGGCAACCCGCGGCGGTCGACCGAGCCCCGGCAGCAACGTCTGCGGGACGATCTCAGCGTTAGGGATTCGCCACCCCCTTCCCATTTGGGTGACGAGAACGTTTGGTCCTCGCGCGGGTGAGAACGCCCGTTCTCGGACCTCCCTCGATTTCGCTCTGATTCCAGAGGGGAACGCACGGCATTGCCGTTGCAGCTGCGAGAGGCGCCGTGTTTCTTCGTCGCGCTTTCATCTGGCTTGCCTTGACGGTCTTCACTTCACTTGCTGTCGGCGCTGCCGGTTGCCAGCCCCCATCGGAGACGACGCGCGACAGTGGCCGGATCGACGCCTCGGGGCACGCGCTCATCCGCGCCTCTGCCCCGGGCGACAACCACCACTGGAGCATCGACATCACGCTTCGGTCTGCGCCCGAGGGCACGTACGCGCTTCTGTTCTCGACGACCGAGCCGGACCCCGCTGATCGCACGTGGTTCGCGATCGCGGCGGACGACCCGGCGCTCCGTTGCGCGGCCGCTCGAGCGAGAGGCTGTACGCTGACCGAGTACGGTCGCGATGGCGAGGTCGTCGGCATCGCGACGGTCGGTCCTGGCGGAACGGGTGTGCTCCGGGCCACGTTCGATGTCGGTACCGGCGGCTGGTTCCGGCTCATGCGCATCGAGGAGCGTGACGCTTCATCGGCGCCTTTCGACATTCGCATCGTGAGCGAGGCGCTGACGAAAGACGAGCAGCCGTACCGATTCGCGATCGAGCAGATGCACTGAGCCGATGCAGGAGCGAGGCGGGCGGAATCGCGACTCGCAGCGATCGTGCACCGGGGCTCCGGGGTCGATCAGCTCGTTCCGGTGACCTTCAACACGCGCTCGCACGCGACGATTCCCGCTCGGGCTCTTGCGAGGCGGGGATGGCTCTACGCGTGCACAGCGGCGCGTCCCGTAGGAGGTAGCGATCATGTGCAATCTCAAGCGATTTGCCCTCGCGAACGTCGCCGCTGGGTTCGCCCTCACAGCCTTCGGTTGCGCGAGCCCGGTCGACGAGCCGACGTCGGAGGTCAGCTCGGCGGCGACGGAGGAGCAGGCCGGCCAGGAACAAGGAGGACAGGCGGTCGGCCAACCCGGTGGCGTGACGAGTCCGCGTCTGCCGTCGATAGGACAGCAGCAGCCCGGAGGCGAGCTCCCGGGACGAGGGCTCGAGGGAGGACCGCAGGGACAGGGCGAGCTCGGTCCCGAAGGTGCTCAGGGACCGATGGGGCCCGAGGGCATCCAGGGCCAAGGGCCTGGGGCTCAGCTCATGGACCCAGCCGCGCTGGCACAGCTCGTCGAGCAGATCTCCGAGGGCATCCGCGCGCAGATCCGGGAGAACATCATGCGCCACCGCGAGCGCGTTCTCTCACGGATGGGCGAGATGATGGGCGCACCGATCGGCGTGCAGGTTCCGCCGCAAGGGATCCCGCAGGGCTTCCCGCAAGGTGGTCCCCAGCAGGGCATGGAGGGCGGACAGGAAGGCATGCAAGGGCCCGAGGGTGCGCCGCAGCAAGGGCGGCCGGGCGTCCAGCAGCAAGGGCCCGGTGCTGCGGAGCCTCAGCAGGGCGGGCAGCAGCAGGGCCGCGAGTAGACGGCGAGCAAGCCGACCGGTCTGCCACCTCGACCCGCTCGCTCGAGCGCACCGTACGGCGTCGACGCTCGACGTGGCTCGGCACTCTGCTTCTCGGTCTCGTTCGTACGACGAACGACCGCGCTCGCCGGGATGTTCCGGCGGGCGCGGTGGCGGCGTCGTCGAGGCGACCGACGACCGGCGGTCAGTTCGCGTTCATGATCGCGTCGAGGTCGAACATCCCGGCGCTGATCTTCGACACCTCGCTGCCCTTCGCGTGCGCGGCGACGTTCGAGAAGCCTGCCTTGAGGTAGCGCTCGCGCTTCACCCAGAACGTGCTGCGCACGTCGGCGCGGACGGTCATCCCGACCTCGAGGTTCTTCTGCGGGACGAGCGCGAGGAGCGGGAAAGCCGCCGTGTGCTCGTCATAGAGCGGCGCGTTGATCCGGTCCGACTCGCGGAGGAGATCGTCGAACAGACGGCCGGCCGCCTGCGCGCGGTCGTGGCTCGTCGACTGGACGGTGGCGGACTCGTAAGCGCGCGCATCGTTCCGTTCCACCGTGAAGCGGATCCCGAGCGGATAGGAGACGAAGCGCTTACCGCGGAGCGCGACCGGGACGAGCCGTTCGGCGTCGGCGATGAGCCGGTAGCTCTTGGCGCGCACCTCGAAGAGGTCGGCCATCTTCGCGATGTCTCGCCCCCACTTGTCGTCGACGGCACGGCGCACGGCGTCCTTGTCCATTTCCGTGCCCACCTTCCGCCGGTCGGCGTGGACGGCCGCCAGGTATTCGCGAAGCGCGCCGGCGTATTCGGCCTTCGACCGTGACGTCAGCGCGCCGAGCGCCTTGTCGTCGAGGCGTAGGTCGAGCGTGTACGAAGCGTTCGGGCCGTTCGCGAGATCGAAGTTGTGGATGCCGACGGACTGGAGGGTGAGCCGCACCTTCGCTGCCTCGCGCACCACCTTCTGGAAGTCTGCAGGCATGCCCGCGACGAATGGCTCGATGGCAGCCAGGCCGCGCGTCTGCAGATCGATCATCTCCGGGTCGTCGAGCAAGCGGACGTTGCACTCCTCGTCCCACTTCTTCGTGTTGCGCTCGCGGTCCTCGTCGACGGGGCACTTCGACCAGACGAGGCGCTCCATCGCATTGCCGTACTGGTCGAGCGCCTCGACGGCGCGCGGACCGACGAGCCCGAGGAGCGTCGCGTCGACGTTGTCGATGATGACGTCGTCATCCATGTGCTTGTCGCCGACCGCGGTCTGCAAGAAGAGGTTGGCCTCGCTGCGGAACGCCTCCGGGTTCTGCGTGTCGAGTGTCTGCGCCGCGATGCCGGTCCGCGTGTAGCCGTGGTCCATCTGGAACCAACCGCCGTTCTTGTGGACGGTGTCGAACAGGATCGACTTCGCGCCCTCGGGCGTCTGGACGACGAAGGCGCCTTCTTTCTTCACCACGGCGCGGTGGTAGACGTTCATCCCGAGCAGCTCGAAGCCGAAGCTGCGCGTCGACGTCGTGGCGGCCCGGACGGCATCGAAGTCGGCGACGACGGCAGGTTCGCGTTCGGCGAGGTCACGGTTGTAGAGCGCCTGAGCAAGGCGGATGTCGAACTTCAGCGCCTGCTGGAGCGCCTTCTCGACCTCGTCCTCGTTGCCCTTGTCGAGGTGGAAGCGGAACCTGGAGAGGCTGACGCGCGAGCTCGCATTGGCGGCCTGGCCTTCGATGCGGAACGACAGATACGAGTTGAGGCGCTTCTCGATGGCCTTCTCGACGAGGTTGGCGAGGTCGACGCGCTTTCCCGCGAGCTCGACGGGGCGGAGGCACCGTTCGCCGTCGTCGCAGATGCCCTTCACGCCCCAGCCGTCGCGCACGGCCGCCTGGAACGACACGCCGCGTCCGTTCTCGACACCGACGTCGACGACGACCTCGTCGCCTTCGAGGCGAACGAGCTGCACGTCGAGCTGGCCTCCGATGACGCCCGAGACGCCGGCGGAGACGACGATGCGGTACGCAAGGCCGCCCGTCGGCTCGGCCACGAGGATGGGAGCGCCGAGCCCGAAGTTCGCGCCGAGCTTGCCGAGCCCACGCAGCGCGAACATCTCGCCCGGCTTCATGCTGCGGATGTCGCGGAGCGATCGCGGGTACACGAAGCCGCGCATCTCCTTCGCGGCAGCGAGCGGCGCCGACAGCAGCGAGCTGATTTCCGAGTCGTCGGCGGCGAGGATGACGCGCGAGACGAGCTCCGCGTTGGCGTCGAAACCGAGCGAGACGCTCGCGTCCTGCGTGAGGCCGCTCGCGTCGAAGCTCCATGATCGACCGAGCCCCGCACGCGCAGAGAACGCGGACTCGACGTAGTACTTGTCCGCGCCGCTCTGCAGATGCCGGAGGCGCGCTGCATTGACCTGCGTTCCGAGCTCGTTTTCACCGAAGCGCGCGGCGAGGCCGCTCACCACGGTGTCGAGCGCCTTCACCTCCGCGACGTCCGGCAGGACTCGACTGGGATCGGCCTGCGCCGCGAAGACCTGCGGAGGATCGAACCGGGCGGAGAAGTTGCTCGACGCCAGCTGGTCGTTCAGACCGTCGGTCGCGAAGCCGACCGCCACACGGGTCAGGTCGCCGAGATCGAGCCGCTTGGCATCGGCCCAGTAGGCTTTCAGCTCGGTGACGGCGGCCTCCGAGCTCTCCGGCTCGGCGTCGGTTTCGGCGGCGCAGGCGGCGGTGGAGGCGATCGAGAGGAGGGCGAGGAGGGCGACCGAACGAGAGCGCATGATGTCCTACACTGGTACACATGTCGTGCCAGTGTGGTTTCCTAGGAAATCCGGCGCTTGGCGAGCCTTCGACGCGCAATTTGCGCAACGCCCGGGGATCGGTCGATCCAGATCGCGGGTTGTTCGGGGCAGGCTCGACGTGTCTCGACGTGTCTCGACGTGTCTCGACCTGTCTCGACGTGTCTCGACGTGTCTCGACCTGTCTCGACCTGTCTCGACCTGGAGAGAGTCGACGTCGCTCAGAGCGGCTCGCCGGGGGCGGGCTGCGACGCGGTGCTCGGCGAGCCGTTCGCGATCGACGGCCACCCGTTCTTCCACGTGATCCGATCGACGAGGACCATGCGGCCGCTCCCGGTGACCGCGGTGCCGTTCCCTGCGTTCCGCCACGCGTGGTACGTGAACCAGTCCGTGTCGCCGACACGGACCACGGAGCCGTGGCCCGGGCCGACCCACGCCGCGTTGTTCGTCAGGATCGGCGCGCCCTTCTTCTCCCACGGGCCCGTGATCTTCGCCGCGCGCGCCACGCCGGTCCGGTAGCGATGGTCGTAGACGTTGCCGCTGTAGAACATGAAGTACATGCCGTCGCGCTTCACGACCCACGGCGCCTCGACGACGCCACCCTCCCAGGTGCCGGAGTTGTTCGTCAGGACCTGTACGGGCGAGCTGCCCGCTGCGAACGACAGACCGTCGGCGGCGAGGCGACGAACGAACATCGGCGTCGCCTGGCCCTGCGCGTTTCCGTCGATCTTGTAGAAGAGCCAGCGCGAGCCGTCGTCGTCCTCGAAGAACGTCGCATCGATGACGCCGCGCGCGTCCTGGACGAGCGGTGAGCCCTTGTCCTTCCAGGGGCCGGTCGGCGCCGGCGCGGACGCGACGCCGATCGACAGCACGTTGGCTCCGTTGACGCTCGTGTAATAGGCGAGGAACGTGTTGCCCGCGCGATGCAGCTCCGGGGCCCAGTTGCGCCCTCCGTTGGCCGCCCATGACGGCTTACCGTCGGGAAGGATGGCCGCCTTGGGGACGGTCTCCCAGCGAACGAGGTCGCGCGACCGGCGGATGGGGAACCTTCCGCCCGTGCATGCCGCGTAGAACATGCCGTCGACCCCGAGGACGCCGGGATCGGGGCAGTCGGATGCGATGACCGGGTTCGCGAACGGTGGTCGCGGTCCGACGAGCCCGCTCGGCTTGCTCGTCGTCGTGAAGCGGTCCGCGGGGATGACTTGCTCGGAGAGGGCTTCACCGGCAGACCATGACAGTCGGATCGACGCCTCGAGGTCGGCCTCGAAGTAGTCGACGCGGATCGACACGGGCTCGTCTTTCACCAGATCGACTTCGGCGGTGTGGCGCTCGACGAAGTGCGCCCGCCAGTCATCAATCACGAGCTTGCCGTCGATCCACAGGCGGACGCCGTCGTCGGCGTCGATCGCGAACGTCGTCTTGCCGGTGACGACGGGCGTGAGCATCCCCGTCCAGCGCGCGGAGAACCGGTCTTTGCCGATGCCGTCGGCAGGCGGGTTCGCGTTCCAGTCGTGATCGAGGGTCGCCTCGACGCGCCCGACCAGCTTGTCGTGATAGCCGTCGAAGTACTCCGCGTAGAGCCCTTGGACCGGCTCGGGCTCGAGCTCCGGCAAATCGGTGCTCGGGGCATCGGCGTTCGCTGCGCCGCTCTCGTCGTCGCGCAGCGTGCCCCCGCTGCTGGAAGAAGCGCCTTCGACCGAAGAGGATGCGTCCGTCTCGTCGGCACACGCGGCGACGACGCTGCCTGCGCCGATCGCGAACGCGATGGCCGATGTTCTCAACGAGCTGATGCCCTGCACATGGTGGGGATGTCACAACGGCTGCGCTCGTGCCACGTCCGGAATTTTCGCGCGACCGCGAACGGTCGCGAAGCTCGCGCGAGCTGCGCTCATCAGAGCGCGGTTTGCGATGGACGTTGCGCAAGCGGCCCGGGGAACGGGCCGAAGAATCGACATCTCGCCTGCGCGGTCGGCGGTCGGATCGACGACGACGCGGTTGCGGGCAGGCGTCCTCTCTCGTGGCAAGTTGTCTCGATGATGGGCGACGTGCGCGGAGGAGCATGCGTGATCGTGCGGACTTGCCGGCTCATCCGTCGGTGAGAGACGCGGGCGCGCCCATTGCCTTTTCGAACACGTGACGCTCTACAGCATTCGGAAAGGACAGGGGCCCGGGAAGCTGACGCGCGAGGAGTTCGGCCGGCGCTTCCGCGAGCGCTTCTTCGATCCGGCGTTCGACGTGGAGCGTGATGCCATCGCTCGCCTCGAGGAGATCGCCTGGGAGGCCTACTGCGACGGGCGCAAGGCGCCGTCCACGGTACCTGCCGGCCCGACCTTCGCCGATCCGCTCTATCCGATCTCGACCGAGTGGCTGCAAACGAAGCGTCGTCTCGAGAGTGCGCAGAAGCAGCACGAAGATCGCTCCGCGAAGTCGCGCATCCTCGTGGTGACCGGGAGCTCACGCAACGACGACACGTGCCCGTCGGAGGTCTCGAAGTCATGGCGGCTGTCGCAAGTGGTCACCGAGGCGATCGGCCGTGAAGGCGCGCAGGCCGACCATCTCGACTTGAGCCTTCTCACGAGCGAATACGGACGCCACATTCATCCCTGCAAGGGATGCGTCGCGACGGCGATGCCGCTCTGCCACTGGCCGTGCTCCTGTTACCCCAACCACTCGCTCGACCAGGTGAACGATGCGATGGCCGAGATCTACGAGCGCTGGGTGCTCGCTCACGGCGTGATGATCGTCACGCCGGTGTACTGGTACATGGCGCCGAGCCCGCTCAAGCTGATGATCGATCGGCTCGTCTGTGCCGACGGCGGAAACCCGGATCCCTCGCTCACGCAGGGGAAAGATCCCGAGCGTGCAAAGGACATCGAGCTCGCCGGATGGAGCTACCCGCAACATCTCGCCGGGCGGACGTTCGCGGTCGTCGTCCACGGCGACGTCGCCGGCATCGAGGGCGTGCGTCGTGCGCTCTCGGACTGGCTCGAGTGGATGGGGCTCGTCGATGCGGGCCCGTACGCGAAGCTCGATCGCTTCATCGGCTACTACGAACCGTACGCCACGAGCCACGAGGCGCTCGATCGCGACGTGGCGCTGCTCGAGGAGGTGCGGAACGCGGCGCGAGCCCTCGTCCGCGCGACGCGCGACATTCGGAGCGGGGAGACGAAGCGCCCGGGGCGAGGGCTCTCGCGCCCACGCCCAAAGTGAATCGTGAACGAGTGAACGGCGGACGTCAGGATTCCTGATCCGACGGAGGAGCGCTCGACCGTGAGCTGAATACCGCGTCGTCGGCGAGGCCCGCCAGGAGATCGATGAAGCGCGGCGCGAGCTCGCGGGCGAGGACCTCCTCGACCGCCTCGGCGCTGTCGCACTCGAGCGCCTGCAGCGCAATCGCTTCGGCTTCCGCGACCGTCAGGCGGCGAATCGCCTCCTTGATCTCGGGGATCGCGGCTGCCTCCATGGAGAGATCGCGCACGCCGAGCCCGACGAGCAGGCAGGCCGCGAGCGGATCGGACGCCATCGCGCCGCAGAGCGACACCGGCCGCGAGAACTGTTTGCCGACGTCCGTGACCGTCTTGATGAGCCGGAGGATGGCTGGGTTGAACGGAGACGCCTGGGCCGCGAGCGACTGGCTCGCGCGATCGATCGCGAGCGCATACTGGACGAGGTCGTTCGTGCCCAGACTGAAGAACTCCGACTCGCGCGCGAAGACGTCCGCCATGACGGCTGCGGCTGGCACCTCGATCATCATGCCGAGCGGGATGTGCTCCTCGAACGAGAGGCCGCGGGCTTTGACCTGCTCGACGGCCTGGGAGAGGAGCCGCTTCACTTCGCGCATCTCGTGCACGCTCGCGACCATCGGCACCATGATGCGGACGTCGCCGTGCGCGCTCGCGCGGACCATCGCGCGGAGCTGCGTGAGGAAGACCTCGGGTTGCCTGAGCGCGAGCCGAACAGCGCGCAGGCCGAGCGCCGGGTTCATCTCGGCGGGCATCTGGAACGTGCTAGCGAACTTGTCGCCGCCGATGTCGAACGTGCGGAGCGTCACCGGCTGCGGGCTGACGGCCTCGACGATCGCGCGATAGACCTCGTACTGCTCGTCCTCGCCCGGCTGCGTGGTCCGGTCGATGTAGAGGAACTCGGTGCGGTACAGGCCGATGCCCTGGGCGCCGTGGTCGACGGCGAGGATCGCCTCCGCCGGCAGCTCGACGTTCGCCTTGAGCGCGACGGGCACGCCGTCAGCCGTGACGCATGGCTTGTGGCGCGCCGAGAGGAGCCGCCGCGCGAACGCGAGATGCTGCTCGGAGCGCATCCGCGCGTCGCGGATCGACTGCTCCGTCGGATGCACCGTGACGAGGCCGGTGAGACCGTCGACGACGAGCATGTCGCCGGTGCGGATCTGCGCGAGCGCGTCGGCGACACCGACGACCGCCGGGATCTCGAGCGCGCGCGCCATGATCGACGTGTGGCTCGTGCGCGTTCCGACGCAGGTGACGAAGGCGAGCGCCGGCTCTCGCACCATGCTCGCGGTATCGGCGGGCGAGAGGTCCCGAGCGACGACGATCATCGGCTCGTCGAGGCGGACGGCGTGCTGCGCGGTCTCGCCGACGAGCGCTCGAAGGAGCCGGTCGCAGACGAACTCGACGTCGTGGCGACGCTCGAGGATGTAGGCGTCACCCCCGCGGATTCGGGCGGCCCGAACATCGCGACGATCTCTTCGCTCGCCTCCGAGACTGCCCACTCCGCGCACTTCTTGTCGTGGCGGATCTTCCTCTCGACCCGCTCGTGAAGCGTCGGGTCCGCGAGCATCATCTCGTACGCCTCGAGGATCGGCGACGCATCGTGCATCGCCTTGGGCATCCGGTTGCTGACCTCGCGGAGCGTCTGCTTCGCGTCGTGGACAGCCTGCTTGACCCGATCGAGCTCCTGCTGGACGTGGGCGCTCGGGACGTGGCGGCGCACGAACGACGCTCGGAGATCTCCGAGGACGAGCGCGGGGCCGACCGCGACGCCGGGCGAGCCGGCGATCCCCTTGAGGACGCGCGCCTCGTGGCGCTCGATCTCGGTCGAGCTCGGAGGAACGGACGGGATCCGATCCTTCGAGTCCGAGGCGAGGACCTTGCCGGACGCGTCGCGCACGGACGCGCCGGAGCTCGGCGACGATGGCGCCGCAGGTGGGACGGGCGTCCCCGCTCGGGCCGGTGGGCCCTTGCCGCTCGCCTTCATCTCCGGAGCCTTCATCTCCGGGGGCGGAGCAGGGCTGCTCTTGCGGGTAGCCATCAGCTCGGCTCCCCGAAGCGTTCAGCGATCAGCTTGCCGATCGCGTCGACACACTCCTGTGCCCGCTGGCCGTTCGCCGTCACCTCGACGACGGTGCCCTTCGAGCCGCACAGCAAGAGCACGCCCATCACACTCTTCGCATTGGCGTTCTGGCCGCCGTGCGAAACGACGACGTCGCACGGATAGCGCGCCGCGAGCTGGACGAGCTTCGTCGCGGCGCG
>JAFAER010000138.1 GCA_023423895.1 Pseudomonadota bacterium | reverse complement strand
CGCTGGGCAGGCTCCACGCGAGCCTGGGACGCTCCGCGCGTTGTGCACCTGAATCCGGATTCGGAAACTGCACGTCACGCGACAGCCGCGTGACGCCTCATCCGGCATCTACTTTGACACTCACCGGATCCCGCCGGCGCGCGCCGCGCACGCGCGCGCTACTCCTGCTTCGCGCACCCCGGACGTACGAGCAGCTATGCCGTCGCCATGCGGCTCGGGCTGACGGAGTCGTGCGAGCGACACGTGACGAGCCAGCTCGTGAGGATGCACGAGCGCCTCCTCTCGGCGAAGCGCGCCGCTACCGAGGAGCTGCTGTTCGAGGTCGAGCAAAACGCGCGGCTCGTGAGGGACGCCGAGCAGTACTACCGCTCGATGCTCAGCGACGACGTCGCCGCTTGGAACGTGCGCGACCGGCACATGGTGGACACGCTCGAAGCGGTCGCCGAACACCTCGAGGACAAGCTTGGCCGACGATCGAAGATCGTCGTGTGGGCGCACAACTGGCACCTCGGCGACGCGCGCGCGACCGAGCTCGCACGGCGCGGCGAAGTGAGCGTCGGTCAGCTCGTGCGCGAGTCCCACGGAAGAGACGCCTTCCTCATCGGGATCACGACGTACGACGGCACCGTGATGGCCGCGCGCGACTGGGGGCGCCCACCGCTCGGCGTCGCCCTCCGGCCCGCGGTGGCCGGCAGCCATGAGCAGCTCCTCCACGCGGTGCTCGGTGAGCTCGACATCGACGCAGCGGTCGTGCTCCCGGACGCAGACCGCCGCCTGCCGGCCGTACTTCGCCGGGACCGGCTCGAGCGCGCATTTCCGGCGGTGTCGACGGGCTGCACGGGCAACGAGGAGGAGAACCAACGCGAGTGGTTCTCCGCGCGGCTCGGCGACCAGTTCGACGCGGCCATCCACATCGATCGCTCGAGCGCCGTCGTGCCGCTCGACGAACCGCGACTGGAGAAGCTGCACGACACGCCGGACACGTTTCCCACTGCGTATTGAGCCCGCACGGGTACGAGCGTTGCAGCCGCGTGAGGCATGATGCGCGTCGGCGACGAGGTCGAGCTCGCGAAGGCCGTCGTGCCGCTCGACGGCACCCCACGTCCGTATGACCGTCTGCTCGAGAAGATCGGCGAAGCGCGCTTCGTGCTCCTCGGCGAAGCGTCGCACGGGACCCACGAGTTCTACCGCGAGCGCACGAGGATCACGGAGAAGCTCATTCTGGAGAAGGGCTTCGATGCCGTTGCGGTGGAGGCGGATTGGCCCGACGCCCACCGCGTGCAACGCTTCATCAAGAGAGCGAGCGACGCGCGGACGCCGGACGAGGCGCTCTCGACCTTCGACCGGTTTCCGCAATGGATGTGGCGGAACGACGACGTTCGGGACCTCGTCGGTTGGCTCGAGCGACAGGCCCCGCACGTCGGCTTCTACGGGCTCGACCTCTACAGTCTGCATGCGTCCATCGAGTTCGTGATCGAGTGCCTGGAGAAGGTGGATCCGGAAGCCGCGCGGCGCGCTCGGGATCGCTACTCGTGCTTCGAGCACTTCGGGACGAGCACGGACACCTATGCGTACGCCGCGGGGCTCGGGCTTTCCCCGCCGTGTCAGGAGCAGGTGTCGCAGCAGCTCGTCGAGATGCAACAGCGCATGCTGGAGCGCGCGCGGGACGAGGGCGGTGACGACATCGACCTCCTGTTCCAGGTCGAGATGAACGCGCGGCTCGTGAAGTCGGCGGAGGAGTACTACCGCAGCATGATGGGCGGCTCCGTCGTGACGTGGAACCTCCGTGACCAGCACATGGCCGACACGCTCGACGCGGTGGCCGCTCACCTCGAGAGGAAGCGCGGACGGCCGGCGAAGATCGTCGTCTGGGAGCACAACTCGCATCTCGGCGACGCACGCGCGACGGAGCTCGGCGAGGAAGGCGAGCTGAATGTCGGGCAGCTCGTACGCGAGCGATACGGGCACGAGGCCTTCATCGTCGGCTTCACGACGTACGACGGCACCGTGACGGCCGCGCCGGACTGGGGCGCAAACCCGAATCGGGTTGCAGTCCGCCCTGCGCTGCCGAACAGCCACGAGCTGCTCCTGCACGAGCTCGCGTTCGGGATCGGGTGCGGCGACTTCGTCGTGTTGCCGGACGCGCGAGGCCGTCTGCCCGACATTCTCGGCGAGGAGCGGCTCGAACGCGCCATCGGGGTCGTCTACCGACCGCATTCCGAGCGCGTCAGTCACTGGTTCCGTGCGCGGCTCGCCGATCAGTTCGACGCCGTCATCCACCTCGATCGCACGAGCGCGGTGGAGCCACTCGTGAAGCGCGAGGCGAGGGTGACGGAGGACGTCCCGGAGACCTTCCCGTTCGCCGTCTGAGGCGTGGTGAGGCGTGGTGAGGCGTGCTGAGGGTGCTGAACGTGACGAGCGTGTCGCGATGGCCTGGAGGCGAAGCGTGCTCGCCGCCCATGCCCTCGCGACACGCTGCGTGGGTCAGGAGAGCTTCATCTCGGCGAGGTCCGACGGGACCTTCAAGGTCGGCTCGGTCCGCGCCTGCACGTCGCGCGCGCTGACACCGGGCGCGACCTCACGAAGGACGAGCCCGTCCGGAGTCACGTCGATGCATGCGAGGTCCGTGATGATGCGGTGGACGACACGGCGACCCGTGAGGGGGAGGTTGCACTCCTTCAGGATCTTGGGCGCGCCGTCCTTCGCGGCGTGATCCATGATCACGACCACGCGCTTAGCGCTGGCGACGAGGTCCATCGCGCCGCCCATGCCCTTGACCATCTTGCCGGGAATCATCCAGTTGGCGAGGTCGCCGCGCTCCGAGACCTGCATCGCGCCGAGGATGGCGAGATCGATGTGACCGCCGCGGATCATCTCGAAGCTCTGCGAGCTCGAGAACGTCGACGAGCCGGGGAGCATCGTCACCGTCTCTTTGCCGGCGTTGATCAGATCGGGATCGATCTTGCTCTCCGTCGGATACGGCCCGATGCCGAGCAGACCGTTCTCGCTCTGGAGGACGACCTCGATGCCGTTCGGGATGTAGTTCGCCACGAGCGTCGGCATGCCGATGCCGAGGTTCACGTAGAAGCCGTCGCGCAGCTCGAGGGCCGCGCGCTTGGCGATCTGCTCGCGGGTGAGACCCGTCGCCTTCGTCGTCATTTCACACCCCCGTTCGGGGACACGGTCCTGCGCTCGATCCGCTTCTCGAAGCGCTCGCCCTTGAAGATCCGCTGGACGAAGATGCCCGGCGTGTGGACGTGATCGGGATCGAGCTCGCCGACCTCGACGATCTCCTCGACCTCGGCGATCGTGATCTTGCCGGCGGCCGCGCACATCGGGTTGAAGTTCATCGCGGTGTGCCGGAAGACGAGGTTGCCGAAGCGGTCGCCCTTCCAGGCCTTCACGATGGCGTAGTCGCCCGTGATCGCCTCTTCGAGCACGTAGAGGCGACCCTTGAGCTCGCGGGTCTCCTTCTTCGGGCTCGCCTTCGCGACGCTTCCGTCCGAAGCGTACTTGAGCGGGAGCCCGCCTTCGCTCACCGCGGTACCGGCGCCGGTGGGCGTGTAGAACGCGGGAATGCCAGCGCCGCCTGCGCGAAGGCGTTCCGCGAGGGTGCCCTGCGGACAGAGCTCCACTTCGAGCTCACCCGACAGGTATTGCCGCTCGAACTCCTTGTTCTCGCCGACGTAGCTCGAGATCATCTTCTTGATCTGCTTGTTGCGCAGGAGGATGCCGAGCCCGAAGTCGTCGACGCCACAGTTGTTGGAGACGAACGTGAGGTCCTTCACGCCGAGCTCCGCGAGCGCGCGGATCGAGTTCTCGGGAATGCCGCAGAGGCCGAAGCCGCCGGCGAGAATCGTCGCGCCACTCGGGATGTCGGCGACCGCCTCGCGGGCGCTCTTCATCACCTTGTCCATTGTGCGCGCACGCTAGTCGGAACGCAGGCGCTGCTCAAGGGCGGCTCGTGTCGACGCAGCGCGCAAGCTCGACGCGCGCGTAGGTGGCCGGACGAGCCTGCGGAAGAGTCCTCTCGGGCGGGCGCCCGGAGCGCGCACCGAACGGCGGGCGCCTCGCGCCAGCGCGTCACTTCGTGTGGCCAACCGCCACACGCTCGTCTGGGAACATCGCGTCATTTCTCGCGGCCGACCGTCGGCCCGTTTCTCGCTTTTCCCGAGGTCGACCATACGCCCGGACCCGAAATCGCTTCCAAGGTCGACTGCGACGTGACCGTGCTCACCCGAGATACCACCTGGCGAATCCACGACGGCACCGAGAGCGCGCTGCTCATCGACGGCCGTGACTACTACCGCGCCTTCTACGCGGCGGCCTGCAAGGCGAAGAAGAGCATCTTGCTTCTCGGCTGGCAGTTCGACAGCGACGTCCAGCTCGTGCGCGGCGACGATTTGCCCGACGGTGTGCAGCCTCAAGACGCGCAGCTTCTCGCCCTGCTCGATCGGCTGTGCCGCGAGCGCCCGGAGCTCCAGACGCGGGTGCTCGCATGGGACCACAGCGTCTTCTTCGCGCTCGAACGCGAGCTCCTGCAGAAGCTCTACTTCGACGCGATCACGTGCGAACGCTTCGAGTTCCGATGGGACAACAGCGTCCCGCTCGGCGGCTCGCATCATCAGAAGGTGGCCATCGTCGATGGCCGCGTCGCGTTCTTCGGCAGCCAGGACATCTGCCAGGCGCGCTGGGACGACTCGACTCACCGGCCGGAGAACGAACATCGCACCTCACGAGGCACGGTCCATCAGCCGTACCACGAGGTGCAAGTCGCGATCACCGGCCAGGCCGCGCGCTCGATGGTCGATCTGTTCGTCTGGCGCTGGTACGGCGCGACAGGCGAGAAGCTCGATCCGGCGGAGCTCATCGCCGAGGACGAAGCGTCGAACACGCTGACCAGGCCGAGCCTGGATTTCCCCGTCACGCTGCCGATGGCGCCGGCGCGTATCGGGCTGTCACGGACGATCCCCGAGGTGACGGGGCGGCCCCAGGTGAGCGAGGTCGCCGAGCTCTACGTCCGCGCGATCGAGAACGCCGAACGCTTCATCTACATCGAGTCCCAGTACCTCACGTCGTGCGCCGTGCGAGACGCGCTCATCGCCCGGATGGCGGACGCGTCGCGGCCGAAGCTCGATGTGGTCGTGATCCTCCCGCACAAACCGGAGAAGTTCAAAGAGGAGATGACCGTCGGCGTGCCTCAAGCCGTTCTCCTCCAGACGATCGATCTCGCCGCGCGGGAGCATGGACACGCGCTCGGCATCTACAACGTCGTCGCCGGGACACGAGCTGACGACGAGCCGCTCTACGTCTACATCCACGCGAAGCTGATGATCGTCGACGACCGGCGGTTCATCGTCGGATCGGCGAACCTGACCAACCGCAGCATGACGATCGACTCGGAGATCGTGGCGGCGTACGAGGCGGAGCCGGGCGACCAAGCGGTCCGGAACTCGATCCGCCGGGCCCGCGTTCGGCTCATGCTGGAGCACGCGGGCGAGCACGCGAACGTCCGCTGGCTGGTGCGCGGGCCGGGGCTCGTTGCACGCCTCGACGCGCTGATCGCGGAAGGGAAGGTGCGGCTCCGGAAGCACGATCTCCGGAAGGACGAACCCGGCCTGGTCGCCAAGACCGTTCACGAGCTCACGCTCGAGTTCCTCGACCCATGGGACGGCAACGAGAGGTGCCCAGCGGCATGACGCGCGAGCGACTATCGAAGTCCTTGTCGAAGTGACCCGCGTGAACGTCGCTTGCATGTAGTCTGCACAACGCGAAAGGCTCGCGGAAACAGACGTGAAGTTGGCCCGAGCGCATGCGGCGTGATGGTTTCGATCCATCGTGCCGTACCGAAGCTCGCGCCTGTTCGCCATCGCCGCCCTGCTCGTTGCGCCAGCCGCCGTTGCCGGTCCGCCGCCGAAGCAGTCCGCGCAGCACGGAGGACGGACGGCCAAGCTCGAGCCACCTGCGCGTCGTGGCGCGCCCGGCAGGAGCGTGGGGTCGCCGACCGAGGGGCATCTCATAGGCGGGGCGCATCTGGAGGAAGGACCGCACCTGCGGATCGTACCCTTCTACACGGCAGGGGACGCGCGCTGGGGGCTCGAGCCGCTCGTCGCCTTGATCGACCAGGCGGCGCGCTCCGTGCGCAAGCAGTTCCCCGATGCTGTCCTGTCCGTCGGGCACCTCTCGCGCAAGGGGGGCGGCGAGATCGACCGCCACGCCTCGCACGAGAGCGGACGCGACGCGGACATCGGCTTCTACGTCCGGAACCAGCAAGGCAAATCGATCTTCGCCGACCATTTCGTGCCCTTCAAAGGCGATGGCACTGCCCCGACGTGGCCGGGCGCGCAGTTCGACGACGCGAAGAACTGGGCGTTGATCTCCGCGATGGTGCAGAGCTCGCGGGTTCGCATCACGCACATCTTCATCGCCACGCCGCTGCGGACGCGGCTGCTCGAGTATGCGCAGAGGATCGGCGCGCCGTATTCGGTGCGTGTGCGCGCCTCCGAGCTGATGGCGCAGCCGCGTGGTTCGCTTCCGCACGACGATCACTTCCACGTGCGCATCGGCTGCCCGTTGGGAATGGACAAGTGCATCGAGCGGCCGCTCGCGCGGAAGCGTCGTCCGTCTTCGGGCAAGACTGCCGTCGCGAGCGCAGCGTCCGCGCCCTCTGCGCCTCGAGGGAAGGCCCAGGCGTCGGCGCCTGCGCGCGCGCCGACGACGCACGCGCCTCCGAAGGCGCCGCCGCCTCCTCCCAGGCGTGAGCCGCGCTCGGAGGACAGCGAGACGACGTCGCTGATCCCGAGCCTCGCGCCGATGATCCCAGGGCTCGACTCGGTCGTGATCCCGGCGCCGCTCGCGGGCGCCCGTCCGGACACGCAGGAAAAAGACGACAAGCCTGCATCGCCGCCGCCTTCGGACGCACTGCCGATCGACGATCCCGACGGAGTCCTCGATAGCCGGCGCTGAGCGCGTTCCTCCGGGGCGTTGCCATCGATGTACACCGTGCCGGGGAGTCGCTCGTTGCGTACGAGCGGCTGAGGGCGAAAGGCCTCGATCCATCGCGGGGGTTTCGTGCGCCGCTCCCTCGCGCCTATGCTAGAAGCGCGCGCCCGCGCATCGCCGCGCGGCGCCCGTGACGAAATCATGGCCGAGAGCTTGAGCTTTGCCCCCGCGGGTTTCGGTGCGATCGAACGCCGGGCGGTCCTCGTCGGTCGAACCGGGGAGTTGCGCGAGCTCGACATCGCTCTGAGAGCAGTCCGAGAAGAGGGGCGCTCGCGGGCGATCACGCTCATCGGTGCCGCAGGGATCGGCAAGACGAGGCTCGTCCGCGACTTCCTCTCGAAGCAGCGGACGAGCGAGCACGGCGCGCCGAGGGTGTTCCGGGGCTCCGCGCGCGAGGGCGGCGCCGCGTACGACGTCTTTGCGCGCGTCCTCCGCGCCCGCTTCGGGATCGTCGAGGGCATGGATCCCGAGGCGGCGAAGGCGCAGATCCGCGCTCAGGTCGCGACCGTCCTCGAGGACCGCAAAGTCGGCGACGTTTGTTTCTTCCTCGGGCAGCTGCTCGAGCTCGAGTTCATGGACTCGCCGCTGATCCAGGCGGTCCGCGCGGACGCGAGCCAGATGCGGCTGCTCCGCCATGCCGTCCTCAAGCGGTTCTTCGAGGCCGATGCCTGGCACGTCCCGCAAGGTCGGCGTGACACCGATCCGGGTCCCGATTCGAACGTCGCCGCGCGCGCCCCGTCGACGAAGCGGAGCTCTTCGGTGGGGCAGGCGCGAGGACCTTCCGTCCTCGTCTTCGACGACCTGCACTACGCCGATGACGAGTCGCTCGACCTGCTCGGCCACTTGACCGACACGCTCGATGCGCCCGTCCTCGTGCTTTGCCTCGCGCGTCCGGAGATGGTCGCGCGGCGTGACGACTTGGCGAAGCGCGGCGGCGCGCGTCACAAGTCGATCGAGCTCTCTCCGCTTTCGGAGACGGACTCCGCGCGCGTGATGGAGGAGCTCCTCGTTCCGTGTGGCGAAGCCGAGGGCCTCGAGGAGCTCGTCGAGGCCGCTTGCACGCTCGCGGGCGGCAACCCGGCGCTGCTCGAGCGCATGGTCCGCATCTTCCTCGACATGGGCGTGATCGAGGTGAAGGACGAGTTCGCCGAGGTCGAAGGCTGGGCGATCCACCTCGATCGCCTGAGCGCGGTGAAGCTCCCGCTCACCGTCGAAGACGCCATTCAGGCGCGCATCGCGGCGCTCGCTCCGCACGAGCGCGATCTCCTCGAACGCGCCGCGATGATGGGCAGCGTCTTCTGGTTGGGCGGTCTGCTCGCGATGGCGCGCCTCGACGTCAACGGGCCCGACGTCTGGTCGCGCGACGCGGTCACGGACGTCGCTCGGATCAAGGAGACGCTGAAGGAGCTGAAGGAGCGCGACTACATCCTCACGCTCCCGGACGGGACGTTCCCGGACGACGAGGAGTTCGTCTTCAAGCACAACCTCGAGCGGGAGACGCTTCTCAAGCTCTTGCCCCGCGCCCAGGCGCGTCGCTTCCACAAGGTCATCGCGGACTGGCTCTCCTTCAAGCCGCACGTCCGGACGCACGAGGAGTACATGGGCATGCTCGCCCGGCACCAAGAGGAGGCTGGGCTCGTCGTGCAGGCGGCGGCCACCTATCTCGATGCCGCGCACCTCGCGCGCGAGCGATACGCGAACACGAAGGCGTCCGAATACTACGTGAAAGGCCTCGGGCTTCTCCGCGACGGCGCAGAGGGGTCGACCGAGCAGCAGCTCCGCGCGCTGCACCACTTCGGCGATGTCCTGCAGGTGCTCGGGCGCAACGACGAGGCGCTCGACTGCTTCAACGAGATGCTCGCGCGCGCGTATCGACTCAACCTGCGCGCGAAGGGCGGCGCTGCCCACGGTCGCATCGGCCGACTCTTCCGCGACACCGGCCGTCTCGAGGAGGCGCAGGTTCATCTCGAGGCTGCGCTCGCCCTCTTCGAGGACGCAGGCGACGAACGTGGCGTGGCGAGCACCGTCGACGATCTCGGCAAGCTCCACTGGCTCCGTGGGGACTACCAGAAGGCGCTCGCCTCGACGCAGCGTGCCCTCGTCCTCCGGCGCAAGATCGGAGATCGTCGCTCCATCGCGCTGTCGCTGAACAACCTGGGGCTCGTCTACCAGGACTCGGGGCAGTTCAAGCTCGCGCTCGACGCGTTCGAGCAGGCGCTCCGCATTCGGCGTGAAATCGGCGACCTCGTCGGGGTCTCCATCTCGCTCAACAACCTCGGTACTGTCGCCCAAGATCAGCGTGACGACGCGCGTGCGCTGCAGCTGTTCCTCGAGGCCTACGAGGTCGCGAAGGAGACCGGCGACCGGAATCGCATCGCGCTCGTCCTCACGAACCTCGGCGAGACGTACAACCGGCTCGGCGATCCCACGAAGGCGATCCACTACCTGAAGCAGGCCGAAGAGATCGCCGACGAGCTCGGTGACAAGATGGGGCTCGCGGAGGCCGTCCGAGGACTCGGCAAGGCGTACCTCGCGCAGCGCGAATACACGAAGGCCCGCGAGTGTACGGCCAGAGCCGTCGACATCTTCCGCGAGATCCAGAGCAAGGTGCAGCTCGGCGTCGCGCTCCGGTCGCTCGGCGAGGTCATGGCCGCTGGCAGCGCAGGGGGGGAAGGCCTCCTCACGGCCCGCGCTCATCTCCTGCAGTCCATCTGGATCTTCGAGGAGATCGGCAACGACGTGGAGCTCGCGCGGAGCTGCCGTGTGTACGCCGCGCTTCTCCGGGCTTCGCCGGACTTCCGCACCGACGAAGTCGCGGTGACCGAGGCGGAGCAGTTCTCGCGTCGTGCAGAGGAAATTTTCGCCAAGCTGAAAATGAGCTCGCACGGGCTCGATACCGACGGCATCTTCGGCACACAACGCTGAGGCTGCTACAGTCTGCGGCGTGACTCGTGGGTGGGCTGTCGCCGTCTCCGTTGCGCTCGCCGGGTGCGCCGCGCTTGCGGGCGCCACGGACCTTCGCGTCGTCGACGACGCGCTGGAGGACGACGCTGGAGGCGCGCGCGAGTCTGCGGACGCGGGCAATCCGGCGGTTGCCACAGAGGGCATCGACGCGGCCCCACCGGACGTAGCGCAGCCCGATGCGTTGCAGGATGCGAGCGTTCCCGAGACCTCGGCGTCCACGGCGAAGCGCGTTTTCGTGTCGTCTGCGACGTATTACGGCGCGCTCGGCGGTCTTGGTGGAGCCGACGCGAAGTGCAACCAGCTCGCCCAGGCCGCGAGTCTGCCCGGCACCTTCGTCGCGTGGCTCTCCACGGACACGACCTTCGCGAAAGATCGCGTCACGGGGCCCGGGCCCTGGAGCCTGGTCGGACAGTCCGACGTCGCCGTCTCGAAGGGAGAGCTCACGAATCCACCCCTCTCGCTGCCCATTCGTCGCGACGAGCGGGGGAGCGAGGTCACGGGCCTCGTCTGGACCGGAACCAGCCCATCGGGAACGTTCTTCGAGGGCGATTGCACGGACTGGACGTCGGACGATCGTGGGCGCGCCGGCATAGGCGATTCGGCCGCGGACGGCGCAGCGTGGACGGCAGCAACGACGTCGAGCTGCACGGCGCGTCGCCGGCTCTACTGCTTCGAGCTCTGACGCTTCGACCTCGCGATCGACCGGACGGGCCGTCTCGGAGCACGGACGACGGGCTTGGTTCGCGCCTTGCTACAGGGAAGGGCATGAGCACGCAGTCCAACCTCGATGCGCTTGAAATCAAGCCTTCCGCCACGACCGACACGGTGAACCGTGATCCGTCCTACCCGGATCGCGCGCGCATCGACAGCGATGTACGTGCTTTCCTCCGTCCGGTGTCGACGCCCTGGATCGTCTTCGACCGGGACAGCCGTGTGGATGACTTCGCGAAGTCGGCGCTCCGCGTGGGAGCCGTGTTCGCGAGCTCACCGAGCTTCCGGCCGGAAGTGATTCAGGCGGCGGAGGCCATCGGCAAGCCGGTCGAGGAGGTCGCGAGGATGCCCTTGCCGCTGCCGTCGCTCGACGCGTCCGTCGCCGCGCGCGAGGCGGGGCTTCTCGTCCGGGAGGACGCTTTCCGTCCGGGGGCGGTGCTCGCTCCGGCGATGAGCTCGGTCCGTGCGGACAACGGGATGTTCCCCGTTTCCGCATCTGTGCCGGAGAGCGTCGTCGAGCCGAGCAACATGGTCGTTGCGACCGATGTCGGCTCGGACTCCTCGTCGGTGGCCGTCGTCGACGACGTTCGCGTGGCGGCCGAGTCGGACCCGTTCGTCGTGCCGGTCGGCCTTCCGAAGCGCCGCCGCATCGCGGCGGTCGCGGGCGCGTTTGCGGGTGCCGTCGCGCTCGTTGGCGGAGCGGCGCTGCTGTCCTTCGGCGCCGCTCGCTCGTCTGCGACGGCTGCTCCGGCGGTCGACATGAACCCCGTCCCCGCCATCGCCGCCGCTGCCGCGATCGCTGCGCCTGCGCCTGCGCCTGCGGAGACGCTGGAGCTCGACGTGGTCCCGGCCGTGCCGCCGCCGGCGGTCGCTGCGGCTGCACCGGCGACCAAGCCCGAGGTGTCGGCCGCGAAGCCGTCGACCGATCCCAAGAAGCGCTTCGGGAAGCTCACGATCAAAGCGGAGGCGAAGCGCAAGAACGTCTGGTTCGACGGGAAGCGCATGCTCGGCAATGGGCAGCGCAGCTTCCTCGTGTTCTGCGGGATGCACACGATCGCGGTCGCCGACAAGACGGACGCCAGGGACATCGAGGTCCCCTGCAACGGCGAGTACGTCGTCTCGAAGTAGAGATCACGCCGGCGATTGGGGACCAGGACGCTGCGTGTGTGACGCGACCGCCGGATCGCACGGTGCGGCGGCCTCGGGGGCTCAGGTAGAGTGCCAGGCGTATGGCGTCTTCCTCATCTGGTTCGAAGGGCTCCACCCGCCCCGTGACCGCGCTGCGCGGGCTGCCCGCTGCGCCCGAGGCAGGCTCTTCGGCGAGGTCGGCGGCTTCGGCGAGGTCGGCGGCCACCGCGTCGAGCAGTCGTTTGGCGAAGAAGGTCGCGGAGCCGCGAGGCATCGTTCGCGGTCCGGGCCGTTCACGACGTGGGGGCGTGCAACCGAGCGAGCTCGTGCGCTTCGAGCCGCCGGCCGATCTCGCGTCGTACGTGGAGCATCTGTGGATCGTGCGGTGGCAGCTAGGGAGCGGATCGACGGAGGCGCGGACGCTCCCGCATCCGTCGGTCCACTGGACGGTGGAAGGGGAGGAGAGCGAGATCTTCGGCGTCATGCGTGGCTGCTACGCGCGGACGCTCGAGGGCAGCGGGCGAGTCGTTGCCGTGAAGTTCCGACCAGGGGGCTTCTGCGCGTTCTACGACGCGCCGATGTTCACGCTCACCGACCAGCGCCTGCCGGCGTCGCGCGTCTTCGGCCCGCGAGCGCGGCGCGTCGCCCGCACGATCGAGGCCGCGCGAGCGTCGGACGCCGAGGCGGCCGAGGAGCTCTGCAACGTCCTCCGCGCCCACGGTCCGCGGCCCGACTCGGCCGCCAGCGAAGCTCGCGCGATCGTGGCGGGCATTGCTGCCGACCACACCCTCACGTCGGTGGACGCCGTCTGCAAGCGCTTCTCGCTCCAGCCCCTCGCACTGCAGCGACTCTTCCGCTCGAAGATCGGCGTCACGCCCAAGTGGGTCATCCAGCGCTATCGCATGCACGAAGCCGTCGAACGCCTCGCCGCATCCGTAGCGAAGCACGAGGACCTGTCGCTCGCCGCCCTGGCCGCGGAGCTAGGCTTCACCGACCAGGCCCACTTCTGCCGCGTGTTCAAAACCTTCATCGGCGAGCCGCCGGGCCAATACGTCCGCAAACTCGGCTAGCGCCGGGCACCGGGCACCTTGGCAAAACCCGTCACGGCAAAACCTACCGACGTTATGTTCGCCTGCCGGCGTCGTCTGCCGGCATTCGCCTGCCGGCCGGGCCGACACGCCCGCGCCCCTGCTTGGCGGACGACAGCGACAGCGTACCGACGTTATGTTTGGTGGCGCCCGCCGTGCCGGTCGTAGTGGCGGTCGCGTTGGAGCCGCGCGGCGCCCTCGACGCTCGCGGAGGCTCGCGTTGCGCGATCGACCTGTGGGCGGACGGACAGCATACCGACGTCATGTTTGGTGGCGCCCGCGGTGCCGGTCGTAGTGGCGGTCGCGCTGGAGCCGCGCGGCGCCCTCGACCGCTCGCGGAGACTCGCCTTGCGCGATCGACCCGTGGGCGCGCGCATCGGATCGGCAAACCGGGACGCTCGCTCTCTGTGAGCGCATGCATCCCGACGCCCACGTCATTGCGATGTGGCAGCCGCGCGAGACGGAGCGGCTACGCGCGCGGTCGGCAGGGCGTCGACCGCCGAGGCCGAGTGCTCGACGTGTGTTTCCGGGAATGGCTCCGCTCGAGCCTACGCCACGCGCGCCACGCGCTTCGCGCGCTTCGTCTTCGCCGGCCCGTGTCGGGACGCGTTCGGCCCACGAACGCAACCCTTGCAGCGGAGGCCGAGGAGCCGAAGCCGGTAGGTCCCATCGGGGAACTCCACGGAACGGCGGCCATCGCGGAACTGTATTCGCGCCTCGGCGTACTTGATCCGAAAGTCTTTGAGCGCGAGGCGTTCGGCCTTCATCCGAACCTTGTCTTTGCACGCGAGGTGAGGCCGGAGCTTGCGGCGAGGTGCCTCCGTTTTCGGTCGTCCGAACGGGCTCATCTTCAAGACGGCTTTCACTCCCAGCACGCCGCCGCTCTTCTTCTTGCGTCGCTCGTCGGCCAGGCCAGCCTGGCGCTTCTTGACGGCTTCGCGGACCCTCGCGATCCATTCCTTGTAGCTTTCGCCGCGCAGGCCGTGCGGGGCGACAGCGCGGAGCTCGACGGTCGCCGGCATGCGGCCGTTCTCTCGAAAGTAGTCTTTGGGACGCTCGACGGTCTTCGCTTCGCGCCCCATCCGATCCCACGACGAGGACCCCGGCCACTGCGCGATGTCTTCGACCAGATGCGCAGCCGCCGGATTCGAGAGCACGTATACGACCTTCTCGAAGACGTCGTTCATCGTCACGAGACGCGTGAGGCATGTCTGGTCACGTGACCAGATGCTCTCGAAGCGCCGATAGTGGACGCTCAACGCCTTCGCGAGCATCTTGTGGAATCGCTCGATGAACGCCGGGACGCTCCGGTCGGGATCGTAGATCACCGCGTGGTAGTGGTTGCTCATCGCGCACCACGCGATGAGCTCGATGTCATGGCGGGCCGCTGCTTCTGCCAGACAGTACTCGAACATCCGGTTCACCTCCGGATGCGGTCGCAAGAAGAACGACCGCAGCAGAGTGCGCCGCGTCACCATGTAGAACTGCCCCTCGAGGATCCGCCGCGGCGCCGTCATGTACGCCTATCGGCGCATGCGGGCCATCGGTTGCGTCCAATTTGCTGCCCGCTGTTCGAAACCAGGGCGGCCGGCCGGTGAACATACCGACGTATGGTCCCGGGGCGTCGGCGGCCGGCCGGTAAATATACCGACGTTATGGTCCCGGGGCGTCGGCGGGCCATCGATTGCGTCCAGTTTGCTGCTCGCTGTTCGAAACCACGCCGGCCGGTCGGCGAGCATACCGACGTTATGGTGCTCGCGATGGTGCTCGCGGCGGGAGGGGCTGCGTTGCGGCGGTGGCGACGTTGGCGATTGTGGCGTTGGCGTCGGCGGGGGAGACGGTGGGGCGATCGAGGTAGACCGTGAGCGTGTAGCGGTGGGCGTCGGGGGTGACGAACCAGGCGATGTCGTTGTAGGCGTTGCCGCACGAGCCGGTCTTGTCGCCCGCCAGCCAGCTGCTCGGGAGGCCTTTGCGGATTCGCTCGCGGCCCGTCTCGGTTTCTTGTCCCCAGCTGCGGAGCTGTTCGCGCTCTCGGTCTGGGAGGAGCGTGCCGAATGCGAGGCGCCAGAGCGTCGCAGCCATCGCCGATGGGGTCGTCGTGTCGCGCTCGTTACCACGCACGTTCTCGTTCAGACCGGGCTCGACGCGATCGAGGCGCGTGATGGCATCTCCCCAACGTCGGAGACGTGCCGTGAACTCCTGGGGACCGCCGAGCTGCGCCAGAAGGAGGTTGGCCGCGGTGTTGTCGCTCTGCACGACGGCGGCACGGGCCGCAGTCGCCACGGGGATCCTGCCCCGGTCGCCGCTGAGATGCTTTTCCACCACGGGCGAATGGTCGACGAGCTCGGCACGACGAAACGTGAGTGGCTTGTCCAGGGAGAGGACGTTTGCCGCGCTGTCGGCCAGGACCATCGCGGCTAGCGGATACTTGAACGTCGAGCACATCGCGAACCGCTCGTCGGCTCTGTAGCCCGCGACCTGGTGCCCTTCGCCATCGTAGAGGGCAACTCCGAGACGCCCTCCACTCCTTGCCTCGAGCTCGCGAAGCCGGTCGACGAAGCCGTCCGACGCCCCGCCCGAAGACGCCCCAACACCAGAG
>JAFAER010000083.1 GCA_023423895.1 Pseudomonadota bacterium | reverse complement strand
CGACCGCCGACTTCATCGTGACCGGCGCGTGGGGAGAGAAGGCCGTCGCCGAGGCGAAGACGATGAAGGCGATCGGCGGCGGCGAGCCGCATGTCGCCGCGAGCACGAAGCAGGGCGACAAGAGCTACGTGCGCGTGCCGAGGCAGGAGGAGCTGAAGCTCACCCCCGGAGCGGCCTACGTCCACGTCACGAGCAACGAGACGATCCACGGCGTCGAATGGGCGCTCGGTCCGGAGACCCCGTTCCCGAAGGTGGACGCTCCGATGGTCGTCGACATGTCGAGCGACATCCTCGGGCGCCAGATCGACGCGTCGCAGTTCGATCTGATCTACGCCGGCGCGCAGAAGAACATCGGTCCGAGCGGCGTCACGATCGTCGCGCTGAAGAAGGAGCTGACGGCGCGCGGGCGCAAGGACATCCCGACGATCTTCCAGTACCGCACGGCGGCGGAGAACAAGTCGCTCTACAACACGCCACCGACGTTCGGGATCTACCTCGTGCGCAACACGCTCACGTGGATGAAGTCGGAGGGCGGCGTCGCGGCGATCGAGGCCCGGAACCGGAAGAAGGCGAAGGCGATCTACGACGCGATCGACGGCTCGGGCGGCTTCTACCGCTGCCCGGTCGACGCGGCGTGCCGCTCGATCATGAACGTCGTCTGGCGCCTCCCGACGCCGGAGCTCGAGGAGGCGTTCGTGAAGGAAGCGACGGCGGAGAAGATGATCGGCCTCAAGGGCCACCGCGCCGTCGGGGGCATCCGCGCGTCGATCTACAACGCCGCGGAGCTCTCGTGGTGCGAGGCGCTCGCGTCCTTCATGAAGGAGTTCGCGAAGCGCCACGGCTGATCCGGCGCGGGCGTACGCCGGCATCGACGTCGATGCCGGCGCCTGACGGAACGGTGTGCTCGCTGTTCTCGTTCGCGAGCACGCGGGGGCGATCAGCCCTTCTTCTTTGCGACGTGCGCCGAGACCTGCTTCTCGAGCGCCTCGGCGACGGCCGGAGCGACCGCGTCGCCGCGGGCCCACTGCGACGCCTTCACGAGGGACGTCTGCGCGGCCTCGGCGAGGTGCGCGCGGCGGTGGCGCGAGAGCTCCGAGAACGAGGTCTGGAGCTCGGTGGGGACTTTCTTGAGGGCGGGCTGAAGGAATCCACGCATGGCGGCCCGCTTCATAGCAGGTCACATGCCGAAGATCGACACGCCACACGTTTCCTTCGCGAGCCAGGCGACGCTGGCGGCGTCCGGCTGGGCCGTGTCGAATTTCACGACCCCGGACGCGTTGACCGCGCCCGTGACGCGCAGGGCCCCGGTCTTCTCGCCGAAGGCTTGCAGTGTTGCGACGAGCGGGCCCATGTTCTTCGCTTCCGTCCGAGCGAGCCTCTCGCACGCGAGGGGGAGCGTCTTGAACATGGCGTCGAGCCGCAGCCCGCGGTCATGCGGCGTCACGGTCCCGCTCACGCCGGCCACGAACGGTCCGAGCGTCACGCTCGTCTTCTCCAGCTCGTAAGGCTTGCCGCCGGTGCTGTTTGCGGCGCCCTCGACGTGGACGTCGGTCGGACCCGAGAAGCCTTTCGGACGGAGCCCGAAGAGCGTCGCATCGAACGTGAGTGACGAGCGCGTCGCCGGAGTGAGCGTGCCGGTGATCGAGAGCTGCACGTCCGTCGCGTCCGTCGTCGGAAGACCGAGCTCTGCCGGCTTGATGCCGAGATTGGCGAACGACGAGCGCGCGACCTTCACGGTCAGCTCCGTCAGCTCGGTTCCTCCCGCCTTCGTGAAGACGGCGAGCGCGCTCGGCCCGTCCGGGACGGGCGGATCGAACATGACGCGAACGCGGGCCTTCGTCGGCGTGCGCTCGAACGAGCTCGCCCAAGGGCCAAACGCCGTCTTCGAGGACTCCACCGTGAACCGCCCGATGCTGCCGCGGACGTCCTCGAAGCCGGCGCCGCGCGAGTCGAGCTCGATGCCGATGTCGCCTGCGTCGAGACGCGCGCCATCTCCACTCTGCCACGTCAGACGTGCGTTGCTGACCGACAGGTGATGTGGCGTCTCGGTGGTGCCGGCCAAGCGCGTACGATTGACGGCGAGAACGGCGCCGAGCTTGTTTTCGATGTCTCCGAGCGCACCGGAGGCACGCAGGTCGACTGCGCGCATGCGGACATCGCGCAGCGACAGCGAGGCGAGGTGGATCTCGTCGATCTTCGCCGTCACCCCGGGCGCCTGCGGGATCTTGACGTCGACGCCACGAAGCCGTGCGCCGTCGAGGCCCACGCCGACCGCTTCGATCGCGATCTCGAGGCCGGCTTCGCGTGCGGTCGCGACGGCCTTGTGGCGGACGACGACCGGAAGGAGCAAGAGGCCGACGAGCGCGAGCACGACGAGCACGAGCACGGCGACCGCCAGCTTCAACGCGCTCGACGCGCTCGCACGGGCCGGAGTCGGGGGCGGCTTCGCGTGCGTCGGCTGCGGCTGAGCGGGCGCACCCTCGTCGGAATCGGACGGCGCGCGCGCCTCCCCGTTCGCCTCCTGATTCATTGCAGGGGGAGGGGGGGCGGACGGCGGCGCGCTGGTCTTCGCCAGCAGCGCGCCCACATCCATGAAGCTCGGATCTTTCCTGTCGCCCGGCGGCATCGTGCGTTCGCGTGCTGAGTATAGTGTTACTTTGAGCTGGCGATGCGGTCCGTGGTCATCACGAAGGCCATTCAGCTCGCGTCTGCGCCAGCAGATGTGTGGCCCCTGATCACCGACACCGACCGCACGAATCGACTCGTCATCGGTTCGAGCAACGTCTACAGGCCCATCGAGCCGGGCGCAAAGAGCAGCGCGCGGTTCGTCGTCGAGACGCGCGCGGCGGGCTTCCCGATGAGCTACGAGGAAGCGCCGTTCGAGTGGACGCTCAACAAATCGTTCAGCGTCCATCGGAAGATGCGCTCGGGACCGCTCCGTGCGTACACCTACGCCGTGAGCCTCGAGCCCACGGCCGACGGCGGGACGCGAGCGACGTTGCGCCTCGAGCTCGAGCCGAGGCACTGGGCGCTCGTGCCGATCGCTCGCCTCCAGGGGAGCCGGATCGTCGCGGCCATGGGAGGCATCGCCGAATCGATCGACGCGCATCTGCGTGACCGCGCGCCGAGCCCGTTCTCGAAGCCGATCTCGCCCGCGAACGAGGAGCGGCTCGATCGCGCGAAGCGGGAGCTCGAGCAGCGCGACCTCGACGCTGGTGTCGTCGCCGCCGTCATCGAGCTCATCCGGACGGCGCCCGACGCGGACCTCGTGCGCATCCGTCCGTTCGAGCTCGCGCACACCCGCGGGCTCGAAGGACGTGAGGTGCTGCGCGCGCTGCTCCACGCAGTGACGCTCGGGCTCGTCGAGCTCCGGTGGGCGCTCGTTTGTCCGAGCTGCCGGACCGCAAACGATCAGGTCGTCTCCCTCGCGGAGATCGGGGACGACAGCCATTGCCAGCTCTGCGACCTCACATACGGCGTCGAGCTCGATCGCGCCGTGGAGGCCACCTTCGTTCCGCATCCGAGCGTGCGTCAGGTGACCAACAAGATGTTCTGCATCGGCGGCCCGTGGCGAACGCCGCACGTGGTCGTGCAGGCCACGGTCGACGACGGGAAGTCGAGGGCGCTCGAAGTGCCGTCCGAGCCCGGACGTTATCGTCTGTTCGCGCGCGGCGGCGCGGTCGCGTCGGTCGACGTCACCAGCGAGGGGCCGGAGGCCGCGGAGGCGCGGCTCGTCGACGGTGAGCTCTCACCTGCGGACATGCGGGTGGCGCCGGGTGGCACGCTGACGGTGACGAACGCGACGCCCGAGCCGCTCCACGTGAAGATCGAGCGTCTCGACTACGCGACGCTCGCCGCGACCGCGCACGTCGTCACGACGATGAGCGAGTTCCGCCGGTTCTTCTCGAAAGACCTGCTCAAGCCGAGCACGCCGCTGAAGGTCGCGAGCTGCGCGATCCTCTTCAGCGATCTGACGGGCTCGACCGCGCTCTACAGCGTGGCCGGTGATGCGGCTGCGTTCCGTCTCGTGGACGATCACTTCGACGTCCTCCGGAAGGTCATCGACGAGCACGGCGGAGCGGTCGTGAAGACGATGGGCGACGCCGTCATGGCCGCGTTCATCGAGCCCGTCGCGTGTGTCCGTGCCGCGATCGACTGTCTTCACGCATTCGAGCAGTTCCGCGCAGGCGCCCCGAACGGTGAGCTCACCGGCATCAAGCTCGGTCTGTACGCTGGGCCCTGCTACGTGATCACCGCGAACGACGCGATCGACTACTTCGGCCAGACCGTGAACTGCGCTTCCCGGATCCAGCATTGCGCGGAGACGGGCGAGATCGTCTTCGAGGCGGACGTGTTCGATCGGATGTCCGAAGAGGACAAGGCGAAGCTGCAGCTCCTCGAGCGCTTCGAGACGAGGGTGAAGGGCGTCGAGCACGCGCTCCGACTCGTGCGTACCAAGCTCGCGGCAGACGTCGTCAGCGAACGGGCGCTCGCCCGACACGAGCACGCTCTCGAGCCTCGAGCCGCGTCGTGATCGGCGACCCCGCCGTTCACCAATCGTAGCGGCTCGGAGCGCGGCGCACGTCCGGGTGACCGAGGAGGTAGCCCTGGAGGTACTCGCATCCGAGATCGAGCATGCAGGCGAGCTCGGCGTGCGTCTCGATGCCTTCGGCGACGACACGCATCTGGAGATCGTGGCAGAGGCCCGCGATGCGCCCGACGATGAGGCGCTTCACGGTGGACGACTCGATCCCGCGCACGAGGGACATGTCGAGCTTCACGATCTCGGGCTCGAACGTGGCGAAGCTCGTGAGCCCCGCGTAACCGGCGCCGAGGTCGTCGATCGCGATCTTGAAGCCGCGCCGCCGGAGCTCCGCGGTGCGATGGCGAGCGTCGGTGATGTCGGCGATGGCCGCGCGCTCCGTGATCTCGAGCACGACGCGGCTCGCGAGCTTCGTGAGCGGAGCGTTCGGGTCGAACAGATTGTCGTCGAGCAGATCTGCCGCGTGGAGGTTCACGAAGACGAGGCTGTCCGAGTTGTCGTTCTCGAAGGCAGCAGCGGTCCGCGCCCGCACCGTACGGCCAACGTCATGGATGCGGTCGAGCCGCTCCGCCGCGTCGAGGACCTCGCTCGGCGTCGGCATCGTCGGCTCGTGCGACCGCATCAACGCCTCGAAGCCGATCGTCTTCCGTGAACGTCCATCGACGATTGGCTGGAACGCGACGCCGAGGGACTCGAGCGCTCGATTGAAGCTGGTCGTCAGCGCGGCTTGCTCGTTCGACGCGGGCGAGCCGCCGAGCCCCGCCGCGATGGCGTCGCGCTTCGCTCGGGCAAGAGCAGCGAGCTTCGTCGCTCGTGCAAGTGCAGCATCGAGCACGCTGAGCTCGAAGGGCTTCTTGATGTACGTGAGCGCGCCGAGCTCCATCGCTTCGATGGCGTTGTCGACGTCGGGCAGGCCGGTCATGAGGATGACGGGCACGTCGAGGTCGGCGGAACGAACGAGCCTGAGCAGGTCGATGCCGTTCATGCCGCTCAGGTGGATGTCACTGAGGACGACGTCGTAGCGATCGACGCGCACGCGGTCTGCGGCCGTCGATCCATCGGCGACCGCGGTGACCTCGAACCGACCCACGAATCTGCGGACGAGGGCCGTACGCAGAGCCTCGTCATCCTCGACGAGGAGCAGGCGCGGCAAGGCGGGGGTCTTGATGAGTCGTTTCAACGGGTGCGGCAGGACGGACATCTGGGACGGAGCCCCAAGTAAACGGCGTGCGGCGCTCGGTGTCACCGGTCAATCGCGGGTTTCCGCAAGCCTACATCGTAGCTGGTACGCGCCCGAGCGCGTCGGGATAGTCGCTGAGACAACCGAGATAAGCGTGGAAATCCACAGCCACTTCTTTGGCCCAATCAGCAGCGAGAGGTTAATTGCATGGCCACATGACGCCAAGCGCGCCCGCGGCGGGCGTGAGCGCTGTCCCCTCGTCGGAAGTGGCTCCGATCCGTTGCAGTGTGAATTCGACCAGCAAGCGATGGTGGGATCTCGACTGGAACCGCGTTCTGCCCTGGCAGATCGAGGACGTCACCGTGGAGCTGAGCTCCTACGAGGAGGTGCTCCCGTTCGTAGAGGCGAACTACGACCGGCTGTTCGGTGAGCGCGACCCGCGATTTTTCTTCGAGGAGATGAACGAGGCGAAGCGAAGGTTCTGGGCGGAGGCGGACGTCTTCGCGTTTCGACGTGAAGGGCAGACGATCGGGTACTTCGGCGGGCATCCGTCGGACTGGTCGACCTACTACTGCCGGACGATGGCGATCCTCACGGACGCTCGAGGGGCGCGGGTTGCGTCGGAGATCTCGAGCCGCCTGTGCAACGCCCTTGCGGACGCAGGTGTCGCGCGCATGGAGGTCGACACCTCCATCGCGAACATACCGATGACGAGGATCCTGCAACGCCTGGGGTTCGTCGTCACATCGACGATCATTTCTGAAAGGTGGGGGACGATGCTGCGCTTCACGAAGCTCCTTCGTGAGGACGCCGCTCGTGTGTTCAACCGTCAATACGTCTACGTCCCGGAGCTCGGGCGAGACCCCCACAACAGGAGAGGACCATGAAGAAGTTCGCGCGCTTCAGCTCGTGATCTCCGGACGGCATGGCCTCGAGCGGGGGCCATGCCGTTCGCTCATGCTCCCTCAAGAATGGTGATGTGAATGATCAGCGACGCGCTACGCACGGACATCGAGCGTTGGGCGGCCGGCCGGGACGACAATCCCGTGTTCCAGCTCGCACGTGTAGGTCGACTCACGAAGGCGATGGTGGCTCGATACATCGCGAACGTGACGTACATGATTCGGCTGACGCCGACCCACCTCAGGCGAGCCCAAGCGCGCGCACGTGCGCTTGGCGACACAGCGCTCGTGAAGCACTACGAGCACAAGCTGGAAGAGGAGATCGGTCACGCAGAATGGGGTGAAGCCGACCTCGATGCTCTTGCAGACAGCGTCTCGCCGTCGTCGCGGACGGTCGCGCTCCCTGCGATTGAGCGGCTGTCGCAGTTCATTCCGCGCGTCATCGACGAGGACCCGGCGCTCTATCTCTGCTACCTCGCCTTCACGGAGTACATCACCGTGCTTCTTGGACCCGAGCTGCTCTCGCTCATCGAGGAACGCAACGGTGTTCCCCGTTCGTCGATGACCGTCATCGACAACCACATCGAGCTCGACCGCGAGCATGCGGAAGAAGCTTGGGGCGTCATCGACGATCTCGTTGGCGATCCCCGAAAGATCGGTCGGATGCGAAGCGCGCTTGCACAGATGGTCGAGCATTTCGACGCTTTCTGTGTCGAGCTCACGAGCATCGTGGAGAAGCGCGTGGACAAGAGTGATGAGTCCGAGCCCCGCATCCGGAAGCATCTGGTCTCCGCCGCCTGATCGCTGGTCTACCCCCGAGATCGTCGAAGACGTCATCGTTGCCGACGAGCTGCCCATCCATCGGGCGGGCATCTCGTCGGTCGGGGCCGACGGGGAGGAGGTGTGTGGATCGGCGGCAGAGCCGAACAGCTCGGCGCTCCCGCGCGCGCGCTTCGAGCTCCTCGAGCGGATGAGCGCGTTCGAGGCGCTACGAACGCCGAGGCCCTTCTACGATCTCCTCGACGTGCACGGCCGCGTGATCGCCACGCGGCCGGCGAACCAGGTCTATCCGCAGAGCGACGACCCCGCCCGATGGCGGTATGCGCGGACGAACGGGATCGCGCTTCACGTCGACTGGACCACGGCATGCCGACGCGCGCTCTGGGAGCTCGCCGAGCGCGATCGGGTGCTCCGATCCTGGTACGGCTATGGCGAGGTCACCCCCGAGCGGCTCGACCTCGCGCAGGCCGATCGGCCACGAACGCGCAGCTACGAATGGTACGCCTATTCCTTCCCGGACAGGCGCGAGGGGAGCTTCTCCCAGGACGTCGAGGTCGTCGGCGTCTTCGCGTTTCCGACCCGGGACGAGCGGCCGTTCCTCCTCGGGTTCGGCGCGCGTCCGGACACCCGGGAGGCGCTCGGAGCGGCGGTCGGCGAAGCGCTCCAGATGCTCGCGTTCCTCTGGGAGGAGCCCGCTTCCGGCCCCTCGACGGAGCCGTCGCCCGAGCCCACGGCCATGTTCCATCTCGACCTGTTGCAGACGAGACGGCAGCAGGCGCAGATCCGGCGGTGGCTCGAGGGGGCACACCTCGCGTACGGTGCGTCGGCGCGTCCGGCCGGAGGAGCTCAGGTCGGCTTCGTCGATCTGACGCCGGACTGGTTGCAAGATGGCCTGCGTGTGGCAAAGGCCATCTGCAGCGATGCAACCCCGCTCGTCTTCGGTGAAGCTCCCTTCGCGAGGCATCTGCCTCAGGAGCTGCGCGTGCATCCGATTCCTTGACCGTTTTGCGGATTCCACCGCGGTCGGGTCCGAGTATCCTCGGACCGCGCGATGACGGTCTATCCGGAGATTGCAGGGCTCGAGATCGACGGCGAGCTGGGCCGCGGAGCACACTCGGTCGTCTATCGAGGCAAGCAAGCCGGCGTTCCGTGTGCCGTCAAGCTGCCGAGGGCGAAGGCTCGATGGTCGCGCTGGATCTACCGCGAGGCCGTCGCGCTCGCGCGCGTCCGCCATGCCGGGCTGCCTGCAGTCCTCGAGGTGGGGGAGCTCGACGGGCTCCCGTACCTCGTCATGGAGCTCGTCGAGGGCGAGACGCTCGCCGATCGTCTCGCACGCGGAGCCGTCGACGAGGACTCCGCGGTCGCGATCGCCCGCCAGCTCGCGAGCGTCCTCGCGGCCGTCCATGACGCGGGGCTCGTTCATCGTGACGTGAAGCCCCGGAACATCGTCGTCGAGCGGACATCGAGCACGCTCAAGCTCGTCGACTTCGGCTTTGCCACGCCGATGGAGCGTGTCGGCGCTGGCGACGCGGCGGGGACCGTGGCGTACGCGGCGCCGGAGCAGCTCATGCCGCCGGTGCGCGTCGACGCGCGCACGGACCTCTATGCCGTCGGCCGCGTCTTGCTCGAGTGCCTGACGGGGCGCCACGTCGGTGGGCGGAGCGCGGAGGGCCCGTGGGGTACGGAGGTGCGGGCCGAGCTCCTCGCGCATGGCGTCACCCCCGACCTCGCCGAGATCGTCTCCGGCCTCCTTCGGAAGAACCCCGACGATCGCTATCCCGACGGGCATGCGCTCGCCGCGGACCTGGAGCGCCTTCTTCGTGGCGTGCCCGTGCTCGGGCCGCGTGGGTACCAGGCTTCCAGCACGACGACGCTCGTCGCGCATCAGGCCGAGCTGAAGCGGATGCTCGCGCCGGCGCGAGACGGTCGGGGCACCGTCATCACGGTCCGGGGCTCCCGCGGCGGTGGCAAGAGCCGCCTCCTCACGGCCTTCCGCGCGAGCTGCAAGGATTTCGCGACGACGATCGCCATCGCGTGCCGACAGCACGACCCGCCACTCGCCGCGCTTCGCAGGTTGCTCGAGGCCTATGCCGACGAGCTGCTCGAAGGTCCGCAGGCCATCACCCCCGAAGACTTCCGGATCGCGGTCGGGAATCTCGCGCCGGTCGCTCGGCTCATCTCGCCTTCCCGGATGACTCCGCTCCTCGAGGGCGCACGCCGGGCCGACGGCAAGTCGGACCTGATCGTCGCGGACTCGCTCGCCGAAGGGGCGGCAGAGATCTTGTTGCGACTGACGGCTCGTTTCCGTCAGGCCGCCGTGTCGGTCGACGATGCACACTGGATGGACGCCGCCAGCGCCGATGCGCTCGCCCGTTTCGCGCATCGCGCTGCCGAGGTGCGCATGGTGCTCGTGCTCGCGTCGCGTCCCGAGCCCGAGGAGGGGGGAGTCCTAGCGCCCTTCTTGCGTGTCCGTCGGAGCCTCGTGCTCGACCTGCCTCGACTCTCGGAGGCGCAGAGTCGAGCCCTCGTATCGTCGCACCTCGGCGCCGAGGTGGAACCAGGGCTCGCCGCCCGGGTCCACGCCATGGCGAGCGGTACGCCCCTCGGAGTGCTCGAGGTGCTCGGCGCGTTCCTCGATGCCGGCGCGCTCCGTCCGCATGCGCGCACGTGGCTGTTCGACGCGAGCAAGACCGATCGCGTCGTGCTCCCTCACGGGGCGGTCGCGATGCTGGGGCGACGCGTCGGCGAGCTTCCGGCGGCGACACGGCGTGTCCTCGAGATGGCCGCCGTCATCGGGACGACGTTCGACGACGCGTTGCTCGCCCAGGCGCTGGACCTGTCGACGGAAGACCTCGGCTACGCAACCGCGCAAGCGCGTCGCGCCGGCCTCATCGAGTCGGAAGAGCTCGGTCAGCACCGCTTCGTGCACGACAGCTTGCGCGAGATGCTCGTGGACGACCTCGCGGCGGGCGAACGCCGGCGCATCCATCAGCGGCTTGCCGAGGTCATCGATTCGGATGGCGGGCTCTCGTTCGAAGAGCTGTGCGCCGCCGCTCGACACTACGCAGAAGGCGAGACCGACAAGGATCCGGCCCGGTGGTATCGCGTCGCGCGTGCTGCCGGTGAGGCCGCGCTCGCGCGCTTCGACAACGAGGCGGCGCTCTCGCTCCACGCGCAGGCGCGCGACGCTGCCGTGCGGGCCGGGCTTCCGCTCGACACGGGCTTCTTCCAGAACATCGGTGAAGCGCATCTGCGGATCGGGTCGCTTGGCGAGAGCCTCGCTGCGTTCGAGACCGCGCTCGACCGTGCGACCGACTCGGCAAGTCGGGCCACGGTGCTCGGGAAGCTGTCGTGGGTGTACCAGACGCGCGCCGAGCCCGAGCGTGCGTGGGAGATGCTGGGGCGCGCGTTCGCGGAGCTGGGAAAGCGGATGCCGATCGAGGACATCATGTCCGCGGCTTCGACGTCGGCGCACCTCGCGCGTTGGCGTATGGGGCGCCTCTTGCACCGACCGAGCACGGCGCCGCGCGAGGACGTCGATCTCCTCTGCCAGCTCCACTACCAGAACGCTCGCCTCGGGCTCGAATACGTGAAGCCCGCGCGGATTATCCAGAGCAGTCTCGAGTCCGTCGAGCTCAGCGAGCACGGCGGCTCGCACGGCGCGAGGGCACGCGCTCGCGCATTCTATGGACTCGTTCTCACCGCGCTCGGCCGCAACGATGCTGCGGCACGCGAGATGGCCAACGCGAAGCAGATCGCGGCGCGGCACGGCGATGCCGCGACAATGGCATTCTGCTCGGAGCTTCACGCCGTGGCCACGACGTGGGCCGGCGATCTCGATCACGCTTTGGTCCTGTTCCGTGAGTGTGCCGACGTCCACGGCCCGTGGTTGGAGCTGAACGAGTACTGCCAGGTCGTCAGCAGCGCCGAGGCGATCCAGACGCTCCGCGGCCGCGCCGACGAGGCCTGGCCCTGGATCGAGCGCGCGATCGAACGACTCCGCCGCAGCCGTACGCGTCCCGTCGTCGCCGAGTTCCTCATTCAGCGAGCTCGCGGCGCTCTCGCCGCGCTCGGACGCGACGTGAGCGACGACGAGTGGCTCACGAAGCAGCTCGACTCGATTTCTCCGCGCGATCCGGGCCGCGGCTACCACCGCGTCGCGACCTGGGGGCCGTGCGCTCGGTACTATCTCGAGACCGGCAACTTCGGCGAGGACTTCGAAGCGCTCGTGCGCGACTTCGAAGCCGAGGGGCACAACCCACGCTCGGTCCACATCGGCGTGTCCGAGTATTACGTCTGCGTCGCGAACGCGCGCATCCACCAGTGCCTGCGGACCCGGCCGCCCGAGCGCTCGCGGTACCTCGCGCTTCTCCGGCGCGCGGTCGCAGACGTGCGCGCGAGCGCGAAGATCCCGATGCTCAAGGCGCATCGGCTCGTCGCCGAGGCGTTCCTCGCGTGGTTCGACGGCGAGGAGCGCAAGGCGACCAAGCTGCTCGTGGAGGCAGAGGCGATCGCGAACCAGCAGAGCAGCCCGTGGGTCCTGTACAACGTCGCACGCGCACACGCGCACATGCTCCGCGCGTCCGGGAAAGAAGAGGCCGCGCGCGACCAGGCACGCGTCGCCGAGCTCTTCGCTCGGCAGCATGGTGCCGTCACCCGCGCACGTTGGGTCCGCGAAGAGTTCAACCTCGTCGACGCCGTTCCGGCCACCGTCCCCATGCTCGCGTCGACGCGTGGCAGCTCGTCGAGTCGGACGAACCGTCAGCTCGCGACGTTGCTGCAGGTGGCGAAGGCCCCGCGGCGCGACCTCAAGACGGAGCAGCTCGGCGGCGCGATCCTCGAGGAGCTCATGAGCTCGCTCGACGCGGCGCGCGGGGCGATCTGGTTCCAGCCCGAGTCGAACGCCACCGGCACGACTGCCTTCCGGCATCGCGGCAGCGAAATCTCGGTCTCCATCGCGGCGGACTCGCCTCGAGGTGCGCTCTTGCGACGTGTCCAGGAGTCCGGCCGGGAGTGGCCCCCGCTCGAGGGTGACGGGTCGGAGATGGGCCCCGATTTCCCGTTCGACCGGAAGCGCCTCATCGCCGTTCCGCTGAACCTCTACGAGAAGCCGGTCGGAGCGCTCTGCATCGAGCGCGCGAGCGAGGAGTCGCCATTCGCTCCCGACGACCGGTCGCTGTTGCGGCTGCTCTCCCATCAGGTGCCGATCACGCTCGAGATCGCTCGGCTCCTCTTCGAACGCGAGCAGCTTCAGACGTCGCTCCAGCAAGCGAAGAAGATGGAAGCGATGGGGCAGCTCGCGGGCGGCCTCGCACACGACTTCAACAACATGCTGGCGGCGATGAAGGTCGCCCTGTCCGCGGCCCGTGAGCGCGCCGTGCTCGACGCCGAGCTCACCGTGGAGCTCGACATCATCTCGCAGGCAACGACGCGCGCCGCCCAGCTCACGAGTCAGCTCCTCAGCTTCTCGCGGCACCAGCCGGTGCCCGTCGCGGTCCACGACGTCAACCAGCTCATTTCCACGCTGGAGCCGATGCTTCGCCGCGTGGTCGGATCGAAGGTGTCGATCGTGACGAACCTCTCGCCGGCCGTCGATGCGGTCGAGGTGGACCAGGGCAGCTTCGACCAAGCCCTCGTGAACCTCCTCATCAACGCTCGCGACGCGATGCCGAACGGCGGCCTGCTCACGATCACGACCCGCAACGTCGTTCTCGCCGAGGCCGACGCTCAGCGGAACAACATCGCGGCCGGCGGCTGGGTGGAGGTCGAGGTCGCGGACACCGGCGAGGGCATGAGCCCGGAGACGCTGTCGCGCATCTTCGAGCCGTTCTTCACCACCAAGCCGTCCGGAAGCGGCAGCGGCCTCGGCCTCGCGATGGTCTACGCGTTCGCGCGCAACTGCGGCGGAAGCATCGACGTATCCAGCGAGCTGGGGCGGGGGACCCAGTTCCGCCTCTTCTTGAAGCGTGTCGACCGCAAGCGCCCGTCGCGACCGGTTCGCGCCATGACCGCCGCCGTACCGCAGTCCCCGATCATCAAGCACGAAGGGCCGGACACCATCCTCGTCGTCGATGACGATGACCTCGTTCGCCGCTCGATCGCGAAGATCCTCGAGCGCAACGGGTATCGCGTCGTCGCGGCGAGCGGCTCGGTGGAGGCCCTGAATGTCGCCCGCGAGCAGGGCGCGCGCATCGGCCTCGTGATCCTCGACGTGCTGATGCCCGGCGTGACCGGACCCGAGCTCGGCCGGAGGCTCTACGACCTCAATCTGTCGGCGAAGCTGCTCTTCGTCTCCGGGTTCTCACCGGAGAGCATCCCGCTCGAAGACGCGCACCTCGCGTCCGAGATGCTTCTGCAGAAGCCGTTTTCGCAGACGGCGCTGCTCGAGCGCGTGCGCCAGCTGATGCATCACTGACCGCCGGCGCGGCGGACGATCAACCCTTCGACAGCAACGCTTCGCCAGACGCGCGCAGGTTCCTCGCGAGGAGCTGCGTGTTGTCGTCGAAGTGGACGAGCGTGAGGACCGCGTCTCCGAGGCGCAGGCGCTCGCCGTCGCGCAGCGGATGGACCTTCACGCGGCGACCGGTGACGCGGACGCCGTTGCTCGAGTCGAGATCCGTCACGCGGACCACCCCACCGGGCATGATCTCCACCTGGGCGTGCCGCCGCGAGACGCCCTCCTCGTTCAGGATCACGTCCGACGGCGCGGTCCGACCGATGACCATCTTGTTCTTGATCTCGATCAGCATTCCCACGCAGCGCCGGCCGCCGACGACCAGAAGCCAGGGCTTCTGACCGAGGCGAAGCCCGAGCCTCAGGTCTTCCGCCAGCGCGGTGCCGTGGGTGGCATCATCCTCGTCGGTGAAGTCGGGGAGGTCGACCTTCTTTCCCGTCATGATCCTCCAAATGTACCCGACCTCTAGCCCAGCGCGCATCAACATGTCGCAGCCCGGCGATGATGGTCCGGGCGGCGATGATGGTCCGGGCGCCGCCGCTGCCGCTCACCCCGCCCAGGTCGCGCCAACGCGCCGGCGAAGCGCCGTCGCCTCCGGGGTGAGAGCGAACCGCACTACATCACCAGCGAATGGGTGATCGAGGACGGCGGCCACAGAGCCACGACCTGGGCTCTCCGTCGCCTGCAGGAACGCGGAGTCGAGCCCGCGGAGCTCGTCGATCGTGGCGAGGACGTCGCCCGTGAGCACGTACGCGATGCGCAGCTCGGCCCGCGCGAGCGCGCCGATGAGGACGTCGATGCCGATCATCCGGCCCTGGGGAGCGCTCATCAACGGAATGAGCTTCTCGAGCGCCTGGCGCTGCTTTCGCGTGAGCTCCTTCGCGATGTTGGGCTCGTACTGCATGACCAGCTTGAGCGAGAGGACGTCGACGTCGTCCTTGCCGTAGACGGGGTGGATGGCTCGCGCCGCCGCGACGAGCATCGCCTCGATGTGCGGCGGCGGGAGCTCCTCGAGCCACGGGACGTTGAGGGCGACGCGTGCGAGCGCACGGCCGATCGAAGCGAGCTGCGTCGGCTCGGGCAGCTCGGTGAGCGCCTTCGGAACGACGACCCAGAGGCCGTCCTGAGCGAGCACACGCGTCCGCGAGACGTTCGGCGTGACGACGAGCTCGACGTCACCGATGCCGAGCGCCCGGGCAAGCCGATCGAGGAGCATGCGGGTCGGATTGCCGCTCCGCCGACCGATGCGGTCGCGCGGAGAGATGCCGATCTCGCTGATGTCCGCGCGGAGCAGCTTCGTCTCGATCCCCGCGATGGCTGCGGCGATGTCGAGCAGAACGTGGCGCCCTTCCGGCGGGACGACATGGCTGATGAGCGTGGTGCGGTCGAGCACGGCATGATGCTGCTCGAACGGTGGCAGGCGACGCGCGCGGAGCCACGCGTGGCGACCTTCGTCGAGCTCGCCCGCGATCGCGCGCAGCTCGCTCACGACGATCGCCTCTTCCTGACGACGCTCGGCGGAGAGCGCGCGCTCGAGGAGCTCGAGCGCCGACGCCGGGTCGGAGATCGACACGAGTGGCGTCGCGTTGGGCGTGAGCATCGACATCACGGTCTTCGCCGCGTCGTCGTGCGCGCCGAGGCGCGAGAACGCGGTCGCGAGCTCGTAGCGGCACTCGTGCAGGCTCGGATCCATCTGGACCGCGCGCTGCAGATGGCTGACGCCGTCGCGGAGTCGATTGAGCTGCTCGACCTCGATGTGGCCGAGCGAGGCGAACCAGCGCGGGTCCGACGTTCCGAGCTGCTGCCCGCGCCCGATGACAGCGCCGAGGGCACGCGCATACGAGACCGCGTCGAGGCCGCCCGGCCCGGGGTTCTGCGGCGAGCGGAAGAAGCGGGACAGACGGGCGAACGCACGCGCGTGATCCGGCGCTGTCGCGACGGCCTCGACGAGCGCCTTCTCGGCCTGCGGCATGTCCTTGAGCGCCACGCGAATGTCGGCGAGCTCGAGGAGGATGTCGCATTTGACGATGCGGTCCTTCTCGACGTGCGCGAGCCGGTCGAGCAGGCTCGCGATCTCGAGCTTGGCCGCCGTCTTGTTCTGCGGCTGCCCGTCGGCATCCGGCTCGTTCTGCTTCGCGGCGAGCCGATGGATGAGCGCGCGGATGGCGCGCGGGTTCTCCGGCTCGATGCTGAGCGCGGTGCGGAGCGCGCGTTCGGCTTCGACGGGCTCGCCGAGCACCTTCTCGTAGACGCTCGCGAGGGCGAAGAGGGCCGTGATGCGAGGCGCCGGCTCCTTGCCGCGGCCGACGATGTCCTCGAGCGCCTCGACGGCCTCGGGCCACGCGCGCTGGGCGATGAAGAGCTCGGATAGGGTGAGCAGCGACGGCACGTGGTCGGGCGCGGCGATGCGGACGGAGCGCATGGCCTCGATCGCCACGCCGATGTCGCCGAGGTCGTCGCGAGCAACACGCGCGATCTCGGTGCCGATGTACACGATGGCGTCCTTGGCAGTCGACCGGGCGAGCGCACTGCGGAAGACGTCGATGAGCCGCTCGCTGCGCCCTTGCGTGGAGCGGACCTGCGAGAGGCGCGTCGCCGCGACCGTCGAGTTGGGATCGGAGTCGAGCGCCTTCTCGAGCAGCTGTGCGGCGCGCTCGGCCCGCTCTTCCATCGGCCCGAGCGCCTCCTCGGTCGAATCGCTGAGGAGGAGGTTGGCGGCGTCGACGAGGTATTTCGCGCGGACCTTCGGCTGGACGGACAGCTCCGCGAGGGAGATGGCCGCTGCTGCTGCGCCGCTCGCATCGCCGAGCCGGTTCGCGACCCGCGCGAGCGACGTCGCGGCGGTGACGCTCAGCGGATCGAGCGTGAGGGCCTCGCGCAGGCGCTCGAGCGCCTCACGCGACGCACCGGTCATGGCGTCGCGCTCGGTCGCCGGATCCATGGCGTGTGTCTCGAGCATCAGACCGAGGCGAAGATCCGTCGCGATGCGCGATGCCTCGTCATGGGCGAGCGCGGAGAGCGAACGAAGGGCGGCGATGGCGGCGCGCCGCGCGGGGACCTCGCCGCGGCGTGCAGGTCCGAGCGCTAGCCGGACAGCGGCCTCGAGCGCGGACGGGTCGGTCGGGTCGAGCTCGAGAATGCGCGTGTACGTCGCCACGGACTCGCCGCCGGACAGTCGCCAGGCTTCGAGGCTGGCGAGCTCCCAGAGCGCGCCGAGCCGCGCGCGGACGTCGGTGAAGCTGTCGCCCTGCTGCTTGAGCACGTTCGCGGTCTGCTGGATCGACGAGCCGCGCCGCGCGATCTGCTCGTGCAGGCGGAGCATGCCGACATGCCGGGGATCCGCGTCGTGGATCGCGTCGAGCAGCGCGCGCGCGCGCGGCAGCTCGCGGTGCGCGACGACGAGGAGCGAGGCGAGCTGGAACGAATACGCCTGCGCCTGCGCCGGCGTGGTCGCCTTTTCGGCCCGCTTCGCGAGCTGCGTGAGCAGCTCCTGGAATGCCGGCGTGTCGAAGCCCGCGGGCCCCGGTGCTCCTGCGGTCGTGACGACCCGGCGCGCGAGCACGCGGACCAGGCGATCGGCGATGAGCTCGTCCTCGGGCGTCTCGGCGAGCGCGCGGGTGTAGAGGCTCGCCGCGCTCACGTCGTCCATGAGGCGTAGCTCGTCGATCTCTGCGGCGTGCGTGAGATGCCGCGCACGCTCCTGAGGCGTGATCGCGTCCTGCGCGAGCTGCTCGATCGCGAGCCGGAGCGCCTTCGCGTCTCCGGCGGCTTCGAGGACGCGAGCAACCTCGTCGGGCGGCACCGGATGGATCGGATCCGCCTTGCGCGCCTCCTGCAGCGCATCGACGGCGGACTTCGGATCGCGCAGGCGAGCGTCGTAGATCTGCGCGAGCTGGAGCCAGAGCGCGACCTTCTCCTTCGTCGTGACGACGATGCCGAGGCGCGCCTTGATCGACTGCGCCGCGAGCTCCCAGCGGCCCGCTTCTTCGTGCAGGCGCGTCTCGAGCGCCCGGGCTGCCACGTGCTGCGGGTCTTGTTCGAGCACCTCCTGCACGAGGCTCGCCGCGCGCGCCGCATCGACGCGGGCGAGGACCTGCGCGGAGCGAACACGAAGCGCGAGGACGTCGACGCCGTCCTCCGCGAGCTTCGCCTCCTCCGAGAGCGCACGAGAGAGCGCGCGGTCGTCGCCGATGCGTCCGGCCGTGCGCTCGAGACCGAGCACCGCCCCACGACGTCCGGGCTCGAGCCGCAAGATCTCTTCGAACGTGCGCGTCGCACGGAGCTGATCGCCGACGAGCTCTTCCCAGAGGACGGCGACCTTCTCGAGGTATGCGACCCGCCGGCCGGTGTCGCGCGTGGCCTGCGCCGCCTGAGAGTAGAGCTCGATGAGCCCGCGCACCTCGCGGTCGAAGGCCTCGGTCGGCGCAGGCGACATGAGCCGCGAGAGCTGGTCGAGGATCTCGGAGTCGCCAGGCGCTGCGACCCACGCGGCGCGCAGATGACGAAGCGCCTCGTCATGGCGACCGATCGTCTCCGCGAGCTGCGCGGCCTTCGCGAGCGAACGGGCGCGCTTCGCGCCTTCCTCGGTGCGCTGCGCCTCACCGTGCCAGAGGGCGATGCGCTCTTCGTCCTTGCCCGCGACCGCGAGCAGGCGATCGAGCTCGTCGACGAGCGTCGCATCCTCCGGATCGATCTCGAGCGCGCGCTCGACGTCGGCGATCGCGTTGTCGAGGCTGCCGAGGCGCTCCTCGATCGCGGAGAGGCGACGGAGCTCGTAGACCTGCGTCGAAGCGTCGGTGAAGAAGCGGAGCCGCGCGCGACGCGAACGTGCCGCTTCCAGCCATTGCCCCGAGGTCTCGTACAGACGCACGAGGTCGTCGAGGACACGACGGTCGACCGACGGCGTCGTCGGCGCGCGCGAGGCCGCGTGCTCGAGCAGCGCGATCGCCTTCACGTCATCGCCGAGCAGCGTGTGCGCGAGGCAGGCCGCGTCGAGCTCGAGCCGCGCACAGCGCGACGACGACGGCTCGAGTCGTGCTTCTTCCGCGAGGAGGGCCGCGAGGCGAGCGGTGTCGTGGTGCGCGGCGCAGTGCAGCGTGAAGGCGTCGCGTACGGGGCCGACGCCCGGGTCGAGACGCAACGCGCGCTCGAACGCACCACGAGCCGCGTCGACGCGGCCGAGGCGGAGCTCGAGGACCCGCGCGCGCTCGACGTGCAGCCACGCTGCGAGGTTCGGCTGCGCGGAGTAGGCATCGGCCATGCGGCCGAGGTGGGCGACGAGATCTTCCCAGCGGTCCTCGTCCGTTGTCGGGACGAGCTCGGTCTTGTCGCCGGCCTTCTCCGCGAAGACGCGCCGGCCGAGGTCCGTCTCGAGCCCTTTCAGCGCTGCAGCATGGTTCGGTGCGCGGCCGAGGACGAGCTCCCACGCTTCGCGAGCGTCGGCGGAGCGATCGCCGGCGACGAGAAGACGCGCCCGCTCCACGAGGAGCTCGACGGCTGCTGCTTCGCCAGATGCGACGGCGATCTCGCGCTCGAGATGCCGGAGCATCGGGACGAGCTGCGTGCGGTGATGCAGGCGACGCCGGAGGATGGCGTGCGCAGGGGCGAGATCGGGATCGACCTTGAGCGCCGCCTCGATCTCGCCGTTCACCTTCGTGTCGTCCGCGAGCGTCTCGTGGACGATCGCGAGCTCGAGGTGCGAGCGCGCGAGACCGACGCGATCTTCGGCGTCGGCGAGGCGCTCGATGCGAGCGGAGAGGAGATCGACGAGCGCGTGACCTTCGGCCGAGATCCGCGGAGCCTCGGCGAGCGACGCCGGAACGGGCGGGACCTTCGAGCCCCCGGTGGTGTCCGACTTCGGAAGCGGCGGCGGCGGCGGACGGCGAGACGGCGGAGCGCTCGGCGCGAGAGGGCTTGGCTTGACCGAGCCCGAGCTTCCCTGTCGGTTCGGCGGGAGCGGGGGAGGCGGGACGCTGCGCGGCGGCGGAGACGATGTGCCCGGGAGCGGCGGCGGGATCGTCCGCTGCGGAGGTCGCACGAGCGATGCTCTGGACGGCTCGTCCTCGACGATGATCGACCCGGCGGAGCTCTCGCCGTTCGAACCGCCGAAGTCGTACGGCGTCGGGATGTGGAGCGAAGGCTTCGCCGGCCCGGCGCTCTTGTCCTTCTCGTGATCCCTGTCCTTCGCGGCTTCTTTCAGCGTCTCGCGCTGCGCGTCGATCGACCAGTTCTCACCGGTCATCGCGAGGATCTTGTCGACGTTCCCGTCGTCGACGTCGATGTCGATCGCGCTGATCTCCTCGACGCTCCCCGGGACCTCCTCGAGATCCTCGAGGTCCACCGATTCGTACTCCGGCCGCCCCGCGCTTCGCACGGAGGCGTCCTCCTTGCGGGGAAGCGGGGGAAACCTGCTCGGGCCGGGGCCTTCCGCCATCGGACCCAATGGTCGCATATGTCGGCCCCGAACCAGCGGAAAAACCGACCCTGACGGCCGGTCTGAATCTCGTCTGCGTCTCTCCTGGATCTCGCCGGCATCTCGTCTCCGCCGACCCGAGGCGACTGCTTTCAGAGACCGAAGACGCCGTCGAACACGGCGCCGGTCGCGCCAGCGCCGAGCGCCTTCTGCTGCAGCGCGGCCGTGGTGACGGTCGTGGTCGAGCCGTCCTTCGTTCGCGCCAGGTTCGCGAACAGCGCTTTGACCTTCGCAGAGCTCGTGTGCGAGCTCACCGCGATGCCGCGCACCGGCAACGGGACAGCGAGCGTCGTCGTCGTGATCGGGAGCCACGTCTTACCGTCGCGCGACACGGAGGCCGTCACGGTCGAGCCACTGCCGAGCGTCCGGACCGACAGGCGAAGGAACGCCGGCGCTTCGGCCGTCAGCCCGTCGAAGCTCGGGGCCGTGGTCGAGGTCGTGGGCGCGCCCGTCTGGCGTCGCACCTGCGCGCGGGGCGGGTTCGCGTCGAACGTGCGGCACACCGAAACGTTCGCTGCGTCCGGAGCATCCGACTCACGTGCGACGAGGCAGGCCTTTGCGAACCGCGCCACGTGCGAGCTCGGAACGGAGACGAGCGCGCCCCAAGATGCGTCGCTCGGATCGTTCTCGAACGCGAAGAACCCGCTATCCGACGTCCCCCACTGGTCGCCGCTCGTGGCCTGCACGCCAAGCATCGGCCCGGCCTCGACGAGGTCGTCCCCGCAGCTCTCACAGTTGAACGGGAACCCGCGCGGCCCATGGCTCGCGGCCCACGTGTCTTGCTCGAAGCTCGTCTTGTCCGTGGCGAGATGGGTCGCGCCGGCGAGGCGTGCGGCCTCGAACTCCTGGCCGGTAGCGAGCCCGCCGGGAACACCACCGCGATAGATGCGCGTGACGAGGTTCCTCGCGCGCAGCTCTCTCGCTCGCGCGCGCTCGTCGAAGGAGAGGTTGAAGAAGACGACGTCCGGCTTCGTGTCGTACGCCGCGACGGGACAGCTCGCGTCGACGTTCGGCCCCGCGAACGCCAGGCGAGCGACGGGATCGGTCCCGGCGTAGCGTGAGACGAGGCTGCTCTCGTTGCAGGCCGTGCCGCCCGTGGTCACGACCACGAACTTGCCGCGCAGCGCGCGAAGGGTGGGGAACGAGCACGTGCCGCTCACGGCCTCGCGAACGGTCGATGCTCCGGGACACGCATCGACGAGGTCCGACGGCGTCACGATGTTCTCGCGCCCGAGCACCTTCGCGAGGGTGGCGTCGAGATGGCGCGGCTGGTGGCCGTATTCGAAGGCCTCCTTCAGGTCGACGAAGAGCGTGACGACCTCGTGCTTCGGCACCGCACGATGAAACGCCGCGAGCTGGCCGAGGCAGTCGGTGAGCTGCGCGCACGAAGACCGGCGCATGACCGGATTGTCCTCGTGGTAGACGAACCAATCGCCCGTGGGGGCGACGGCGCCTTCGCGCCGGACATGGATGTCGAGCTCGAGGCTCCGGACGCGGTGGTAGACGAGCTGGTCGAGAAGAGGCTCGTTCCGTTCGTAGGCGTTGTGGATCGACTTCTGGACGGCCTGGTCGTATGTGACGTCGGCGCTGCCGACATCGAAGAGGTCGTCGTTCCCGTCGAATCCGAGCGCGTCGTGGCCGTGCGCGTCGTCCCCGTCGCCATGCACGTGCGCCATCGCGCCGCCTCCGCCACAGGCCATGAACGACATGGCGAGCACCACGTGGCGGAAATGCATCTCGCTGAGTCTAGCGAGGCATTTTGGGATCTCGACCTCTCCGTGCCCGAAAACACGATTTGCGTCGGCCCGTGTGGGATGGATGAGCGACGATCCGCTCGCGCTCACGTGATGCCAGACGCAGCGCACCGCGACCGTGCGCGCTGCTCGCGCTTCAGAATCAGAAGGGGCGCTTGCCCGAGCTCGTGCCTTCCGCGAGCGGGAGCAGGTCGGCGCATTCGGCGATGTCGAGCCGATGCTCTTCGAGCGGATCGGTCGCGATGTCGTAGCAGTTCCAGGCGCTGTCGCCCTGATGCGCGATGAGCTTCTTGGTTCCCTTGATCGCGCCCCAGTTCTTGAACGCGCAGGCCCAGAGCTCGGTGCAGTTCGTCATCGCGATCGGGCGATCCGCGGGAGATCCTCTGCGGAGAAGGCTCTGCCCCGCGACCCTCGTGCGGAACGGCTCGAGCTCGGGCGCGTCCCAGAACCCGAGCAGGTCCATGATCGTGGGGAACACGTCCAGGTGGGTGACCGGTGCCGTGCGCAGCGACTCGAGGCTCGACCTCTCCGAGTCGGTGAGCGTGCCCGGCGGCGCATTCACCCAGAACGGGATCCGGATCTCGGGATCGAACAGCGTCCCTGTGTGCCCGACAGCGCCCTTCTCGCGCATCTGCTCGCCGTGGTCGGAGACGTACATCACGACCGTGCGGCTCGCCTCCGGACGTTTGCCGAGCTCGCCGAGGAAGCGGCCGAGCGCCTTGTCCTGCAGGTAAATCGCGTCCTGGTAGCGGTTCAGGATCTCGTTCTCGTAGCCGGGGCCCGTGGCCTCTTCCTGCGGAGTGAACGGCAGATCGTCGGGGTCGATCTTGTACGGGAAATGCGTGTTCGAGAGGTGGACGACGGCGAGCCACGGCTCCTTCAGGTGACCGAGATCGCCGAGCACGTAGTCGACGAGCTTGCCGTCGTCGGCGCCGACCTCGTAGGTCGCGTCCTCTTCGATCTGCGTCGCGCTCACGTGGCGCGTCCACCGCTGGCCTTCGAGCCAGGTGCCGGAGTTGCCGAAGAGGAGATGCTGGGACGTGTAGTACGCGGAGTCGATGCCGGCCGCGCCGGCGTACTCCCAGAGGAGGGGCATCGTGTGCTGCGCCTTGCGGTCCTCCGTCGGGAGCAGCCCGTTCCACATCACCGCGAGCGAGATCGCCGTCGTCGAGTCGAGGGCGCGCATCTGCGTGAGCGGGATGCGATCTTTGACGACCGGGTTCGAGAATGGCGTGAACTTGCAGTCGGGCGTGTATTCGACGCACACGCTCTGCGCGCGAACCGACTCGGTGATGACCATCACCACGTTGCGGTTCCGCGCGGGCTTCGCGACGAACGCGGGCACCGGCTCGGGTGAACGCGGTCCGGGGTGGACGCGCTCGACGGTCTCGTTGTGGTCCCAGCGCGCGCGCATGAGCTGGCCCATCGCGGAGACGTACATGACGTCGGGCGGCTGACCCTGCTCGGCGCCGCGTTCGGGTGAGACGAAGGCGGCCGTGATCGCCGCGACGGCGGCGACGTCGAGGCAGAGCCACGCACGCGCGCGGCGGCGGAGCGGCGCGAGGCGAGACGCGACCAGAGGCACGGCGAGCGCGACGGCGAGCGCGGGCAACAGCGATCGGAGGAAGGTCCAGCGATCGAACCAGAGCTGCTGCCCGACGCTCGGCAGGAACGACGTTCCGACGAGCACCGCGCGGTGATTCATGTACGCGCCGTAGCGGGCGAACGTGTAGAGCTGGCTCCCGACGCAGAGCAGCGCGCAGATGCCGATGACGACGCGCACCGGCCAGCGCCCGAAGCCGCGCGTCCGCGTGGCTGCAATGAGGAGGCTCGTCCACATCACGACGCCGACGAGCGCCGAAGCGAAGTAGAAGAAGAGCTCGCCTGGCTCGAAGTCGAGGATGCGCGTGCCTCGTCGCCCGAGGTCGGAGGCGACGATGGCGATCGGCGCGGAGGCGACGAGCGCCCGCGCAGCCCAGCGTCGGACGCGCACGCGCCGTCGTGCGAGCTGCCAGTCGTCGACAGAAGCGCTGGCGGCCGCGGACCCGCCTGCGGCCATGGACGTGTCTGGGGCGACCTTCGTGGAGCGGCCGCTCTCGTCCGCGCCCGTGCTCCGGACGTCCGTGCGCTCTTGGGCCTCCCCGGCGGATGGAGGCGAGGCGGGGGGAGAGCGCAACGGCTGGGTCATCGCAAACGCGGCCGAGGATAGCCGCGGCGCTCTGGTAGCGCGAGAACTCGAGCGCACGCAAGCGGCGTCGTCGTCGAACGCCACGGCTCTGCTACCATCGCCAGCGCGTGAACAAGCTCATCGTGCCACGGCCGCTGACGCCGGAGGCTTATGCTCCCTACGGACGCGTCCTCATGGCTTCTCCGCGCGGCGAGCCCGGCGCGCCGGCAAACCTGGGCACGGCGCTCCGGTTCGATGAGGTCTGCGACGTGTCGAACACGCGTCCCGCCAGCGCGTCCCTCAAGGTGAAGGTCTTCCGGTCGCGTCCGGTCCCTTGCGAGCGGCGACCGCTCGCGCTGCTCGAGAAACATCCTTGCTCGACGCAGCTCTTCATCCCGATGAACGCGTCTCGCTACATCGCGCTCGTCGCGCTCGGGGGTGAACGGCCCGACCTCTCGACGCTGGCGGCCTTCGTCGCCGAAGGTCCGCAGGGCATCAGCTACGGCCCGGGCGTGTGGCACCACCCGATGCTGACGCTCGACTCGGAGACCGACTTCGTCGTGTTCGTGCACGAGGACGGGTCGCCGGAGGACTGCGTCGTGGTCGACCGCGACGGCGCCGACTGGCCCGTGCTCGATCTCGCTGCGATCTCACGCCGCTGACGCGCTCGACCGACGCGCGCGTTGGAACAGTCGAAGTTAGCGACATTGCAGTGAAGATCCACGCGTCCGACGTTCGCGCTCGTGGCGAGCGATGGGCTACTTGCATTCATTCGCATGGCGGAATATAGACTCCGCGTGATGGTCGATGCGGCGGTCCACTCGACGACGCGGTGGGAGCTCTATCGGGTGCTCGCCGAGCCGGTGCGCCTGAAGCTCCTCGCGCTCGCCGCGGAGGAAGAGCTCGCGATCGGCGAGCTCGCGGTGCTGCTCTCGGAGAGTCAGCCGAACGTCTCGCGTCACATCGCCCCGCTGAAGGCCGCCGGGCTCGTGCTCTCGCGCAAGCAGGGCACGCGCGCGCTCGTCCGCATCGCCGAGGCCGCGTCCGCCGATCCCGTGGTCGCGGACGCGCTCGCGAGCGGGCGCGCGCTCTGCGAGGGCGACGGCAGCCTCTCGCGCATCGCCGACGTGCTCCGCGAGCGCGATCGCGTCGCGCGCGAGTTCTTCGCGCAGGCGCAGGCGAAAGACCCGGTCGTCGTCCACGAGCCGGCAGACGCGACGGCCGCCTACGTGGCCGCGCTCGCGAGGCTCCTCCCGCGTCGCGAGCTCGCGATCGACGCGGGCACCGGTGACGGCGGCCTCCTCGACGTGCTCGCCCCTGCGTTCGACCGCGTCATCGCCGTCGACCGCTCCGAGGCGCAGCTCGATCGCGCTCGCACACGCGTGACGGCGCGCGGCTTCGCCAACGTGACGCTGCTCAAGTCGGAGCTCGGCGCGGCGGAGCTCCGCGAGCACGTGGGCGAAGGCGCCGACGTCGTCTTCGCGTCGCGTCTGCTCCATCACGCGCCGCGTCCGGTCGATCTCGTTCGTCAGCTCGCACAGCTCGCCCGTCCGGGCGCCGCCGTCGTCGTCATCGACTACGCGCGGCACGACGACGAGTCGATGCGCGACGAGGCCGATCTCTGGCTCGGGTTCGAGCCGTCGGAGCTTCGCCGCTTCGCGAATGAAGCGGGGCTCGACGACATCGAAGTCACTCGTCTCCCGTCCGCCTGGTGCGGGCGCGGCAAGGATGCCCATCTGCCCTGGCAGGTGCTGGTCGCACGTTCGCCTTCGTCTTCGTCGGCAGCGCCGCCGTCTTCGAAGCGAACGACTCAGAAAGAAGGAAAGGGAAAGTAAGCCATGAGCACGAACTACAAGGTCGCGGACATCAAGCTCGCCGATTGGGGCCGCAAGGAGATCACCATCGCCGAGAGCGAGATGCCCGGCCTCATGGCGATCCGCAAGGAGTACGGCCCGTCGAAGCCCCTCAAGGGCGCGCGCATCGC
>JAFAER010000049.1 GCA_023423895.1 Pseudomonadota bacterium | reverse complement strand
GACGTCGACGTCCAGGCGCCTTTGATAGAGAGGCGGAGGGTCACGAGGACCTTGCCATGACGACTCTCATCGACGGCATGCCGACATCGAAGAAGCACCGAGGCAAGGGCAAGCGAGGCGGCGAAGTCATTCACGTCGCGTTTGGCCCTGGAGGCGGACGGATCGAGAACGCGCTCGGTCCATCGGCCCAAGCTGGGTCGAAGGCGGCGGCTCGTTCCTCGAATGCGTCGTCGGAGACGCCGCCGCCGCCCAACACGGGCGAGCCGGTGACGGACGTCTTCTCGCCGCGCGAGGTGGCGAAGCTGCTCGGCGTGACGGTGGCGCGGCTCCGTAGCCTGGACAAGTCCCAGATCGTGTCGCCGAGCGCGATGCGTAACGGACGACGTGCTTACACGTTCCAGGATCTCATCGCGCTCCGCGCGACGCACGGCCTGCTCGAGCAGCGGATCCGCCTGAAGGACGTCGTCCAGGCCATCGGCGCGCTCCGCCGTGCGCTGCCGCGTGTGACGCGGCCCCTCCAGGAGCTTCGTATCGTCTCCGACGGACGCAAGGTCGTCGTCCAGGCGGAGGACGGTGTCTTCGAGCCGGTGAGCGGCCAGATGGTTCTCGACTTCCGCGTCGAGAACCTCCGCAGCGACATCGTCCGGGTGCTCCGCCACGAGCCCAATGGAACGCGCGCTCGTTCTGCCTACGACCTCTACATGCGCGCGAGCGCGCTCGACGAAGATCCGGAGACCTTCGACGAAGCCGAGGATCTGTACAAGCGGGCGACCGAGCTCGATCCGAATCTGGCGATCGCGTACACGAACCTCGGAAACATCCGCTTCCGTCGCGGAGACGAGGCGGGCGCCGAGGCGCTGTATCGCAAGGCCCTGGAGATCGACGAGCGTCAGCCGGAAGCTCACTACAACCTCGGCTATGTGATGCTCGAACGCGGGTACGCGTCGCGCGCGGTCACGTACTTCGAGGCGGCGATCAAGACGGATCCGCGCTTCGCCGACGCTCACTTCAACCTCGCGATGGCCTACGAGGCGCTCGCGGACAAGGCGCGCGCGCGCGTCCACTGGAAGAAGTACCTCGAGCTCGAGCCTACGGGAACGTGGGCAGACATCGCGCGCGATCACCTTTGACCTTCGCACGCTTCCGCTAGACTTCGCCCATGGGTCAGCGTGCGCTCCTCGTGATCGCCGACATCGGCGGCTACACGAAGTTCATGCGCGTGCACCGGATCAATCTGGCGCATGCGCAATACGTGGTGGCGCAGCTGCTCGAGGCCGTCATCGACGGCGCCGAGCCACGTCTCAAGCTCGCGAAGCTCGAAGGTGACGCTGCGTTCTTCTACGCGCTCGCCCCCGCAGGAAAGAAGCGAGACGAGGTCGCCGAGCTCGCGCGGATCGTCGCCTCGATCCGGCGATCCTTCATCGCGAAGCGTCTCGAGCTCGAGACGGATCGCGTCTGCAACTGCGACAGCTGCGCGCAGGCGGGCCAGCTCAAGTTGAAGTTCGTCGCCCACGTCGGCGAGGTCGCGTTCCAGAAGGTGAAGCGCTACACGGAGCTCGCCGGCGTCGACGTCATCTTCGTCCATCGCCTGCTCAAGAACAGCGTCCCGGTCCCCGAATACGCGCTCATGAGCGAGCCGGTCTTCCAGAAGGTCGACGAGTTCTCGGCGCATGGACGAGCGGTGAGCGAGGAGCTCGAAGGGCTCGGCAGCGTGACGACCTATTACGTAGACCTGTCGGAGCTCGCGCGCGAGCTCACCTTTCCCCTCGAGCCGTCGCTCGGGCGGAAATTCCTCGGGTGGCTCAGGATGACGGTCCGCTCGATCCCGTACTTCCTAGGCCTCAAGAAGTCGTGCGAGGGCTTCCGCAACATGGGCGCGGTCGATCCGTCGCTCGCGTTGCCGGGGAGCTCGTTGCCGCCCCCTTCCGTCGGGCATACGGTCCCGCCGCCGTCGCTCGAAACGCGATCAGAATAGGATCGAACCGCCGCAGGGCACGTCGACCGCGCGCTCGCTGTTCAGGCCGACGCGTACCCGATGACGGCCACACGGGAGCGTGACGCTGTCGTTCCGGAGGCGGCGGTGCTCGCCGTCGATGACGACCGTGAGGACCTCGACCCCCTGAAAGCGAATCGTTCCCGTCGTCGATGCTTCGACCGGGGCTGGCGTCTGCGCCCGGGCCGGTGATGAGGGCGCCAGAGCAGCGGGCGGTGGATGCGGTGGATGCGGTAAATCAGTGTGCAGCCGCGTGAACGAAGCGGATGCAGGCGGCCGCTTGTCTGCACGAGGCGAAGGCCGCGACGAGGCCGTGCCAGAGACGCCGACCTTCCCCTCCTTGGTCTTCTCCTTGCTCGTGCTCGTTGGTGACGTCCTTTCCCCGTCATCTTCCGGAGCTTCGTCCGGCGCGAGGTCGGCGGTCGCCGCTGGTCCCTTCGCGGCCCCTTCCCCTCCGAGCTCTCGCGCGGCCGAGATCACGGGTAAGTGAGACGCCGCGGCCGACGGTGGTCGCGCGCTCTTCGTCGAGGACGATGCCGAGAGCGCGATGATGATCAGCGCCACGAGGAGGCCGCCTCCGCCGGCCACGACGAGCGCCCAGTGCTGCTCCACGAACGTGCGCGGCAGAGCGGGGACGCGCTGGCTTTGCGTGCTCGGAGCGGGCGTCTCGTGACTCCGTCGCACGGCACCGGGAGCGCCGTCCCACGGGTCCTGAGCGATCGACGGTGACGACGCCGGGGCAGGCGGGATCTTCGGCCCGGTGGCGTCCAGACCAGGCTCGAGGCGAAGCCGTCCGGACGCGAAGTCCGATGCAGAGCTGCGCTGATGCGACCGGACGAGCGACTCGACCGCCGCGAGGAGCGCCGAGCCGTCCGCGTATCGGTCGTCGGGCGTCTTCGAGAGGCATCGATCGACGACTGCTTCGATGTCGGGGCTCAGGTCGGGCAGGAGGGAACGGAGCGGCTCGTGCCCGTGCTTCACGACTGCCAGCATCCGGGCGAGCTGGTTCTTGCCGTCGAAGGCGCGCTTGCCGGTGAGCATCTCGTAGAAGACGGCGCCGAAGGAGAAGACGTCCGCGCGGACGTCGATGGCGAGGCCTCGAGCTTGCTCCGGCGCGAGGTAGCCTGCCGTTCCGCAAGCCTCCCCGGGCCCGGTGATGTCGGTCGCGGTGTCCTCGTCGTCGTTCTTGTTCCGGACGAGCTCGTCGCGCGCGAGGCCGAAGTCGAGAACCTTTGCCAGCAACAGATCGGGCGCGGGCCTGGTGATGAAGATGTTCTCCGGCTTGATGTCGCGGTGAATCACTTCGCCCGCATGGGCACGCGCGAGTGCCCGTGCGACGTCACGCGCGATCGTCAGAGCTTCGCCAATCGGCAGGTGCCGTTCACTCAGAAGAGCGCGGAGGGTCTCGCCCTCGAGCAGCTCCATGACGATGTACCGCCGCCCGTCACTGTCGCCGACTTCGTGGATCGACGCGATGTTCGGGTGGTTGAGCCGCGCGGCAAGCCGGGCCTCGCGCAGGAAGCGCCGGCGATGTGGCTCGACGTCGACCGCGCTCCCGAGGACCTTGATCGCGACCTCGCGATCGAGGTCCTCGTCGGAAGCGGCGTAGACCTCTCCCATTCCGCCCTTGCCGATCTGGCGGAGGATGCGGAACCGTCCGAGACGTGCCCCCGCGAGAGATTCCACGCACGTCAGGGTAACGTCCTCGGCACCGGCGGATCTACAGCCTCCGGACGTCCTCGCCGCCCCGGACGCACGTCACAGCGAGGTTTCGGTGCGCCTCACAGCCGTCGATGCGAGAGGCACGGTAGGGATGCTCGAACGCGGTCTTGCGCCGCGAAGTCGAACCGTGCGAGCGCGATCCCCTCGCCTTCGCCGGCTTGTGCGAGGACGTCACCCCAAGGATCCACGATCAGACTCTTGCCGTAGGTCGTGCGTCCTCGCGGATGACGGCCATGTTGCGCCGGAGCGAGCACGAAGACCTGATTCTCGATCGCGCGTGCCCGGAGGAGCACGTGCCAGTGATCCTTTCCGGTCGTGACGGTGAAGGCTGCAGGCACGGTGACGATGCGGACGCCCGCGTCGACCAGCTTTCGATAGAGCTCCGGAAAGCGGAGGTCGTAACAGATCGTCATCCCGAGCTTTGCGCTCGTCGTTCGGTCCGCTCCGACCTGGATGTCGGCGACGACGGGCTCGCTACCGGCGCGCGTCGCCCCGCTCTCGAGGAGCTTCGTTCCGTCGGGCAGGTCGACGTCGAACAGGTGCATCTTGCGATACCGCGCGACGACGCGCCCGTCGGGTGCCACGAGCAGAGACGTATTGAAGGGACGCGCCTCGTCACCGCTGGCCTCGGGCATCCCGCCCGCCACCAGCCAGACTCCGTGCTCGCGCGCAGCCTGGACGATCGCCTTGGTGATCGGGCCCGGGCCCCGGCCGTCCTCCTCGGTGCGCTCGGCGATCTCGCGCTTCTGGGCTTCCTCTCCCATGAAGGCGAAGTTCTCCGGCAGCGCGACGAGCTCGGCGCCCGCACGTGCTGCCTCCGCCACGAGGGCGCGCACGCGCTCGAGGTTCTTCGCGACGTCGTCTTGACTCGACAGCTGGATGACCGCGGCTCGCATCGTCGGTGCTAATACTAGCGCACGGTGGAGGACGCGATCGTCATCGCGGCAGAGGTCGCCCCCGGCACGGGGGTCCTCGCGAACGAGCCGGTCACGACGGCCACACTTCGCAGCGTGACCGGCGATCGCGAGCGCGTCGTCCGCATCGTCGGCGGCCCCACGTCGAACGGCGGCTTCGCCCGCCTCGCCGGTCATGTCGTTCCGACCATCGGCGCGCGCGTACGGATGGATCTCCGCGAGGCGCCGCGCGGTCCATTCTCCGTTCCCGGCCCCAGCTGGGTCCGCAACACGCCGCCCGGCACCTGGGACGCGTCGAAGCTTCCCGTGCGGTTCATCCTCGCGCCCCCTTCGAGCCGCGACCTCGGGGAGGACGCGGCGAGCGAGCTCGAGGTAGCCGCGCGCACGTGGGGTCGTCCCGCGTGCACCGCCTTTCGCGCTCGGTTCGGCGGAAACGAAGCGGTGGTCCCGGGCGACGACGGCGTGAACGCCGTCTTCTTCCACGACGAAGCGTGGCCCGACGCGCTCGAGCCTGGCGCGCTTGCGCAGACGATCCTCCACGGAGACGGCGCCGGGCGGCTTCGCGACGCCGACGTCCACGTCAACGGCGCAGCGTTTCGGTTCTCGACCGACGCTGCCCCCGGGACGCAGGACATCCGGGGCGTCTTGGTGCACGAGATCGGACACGCGCTCGGCCTCGGCCACTCGACGGATGCTCGCGCAACGATGAACGTGTCGGGCTCGGGGCTGCGCTGGCGTTCGCTCGAGAAGGACGACGTCGAGGGCGTCTGCGCGCTGTATCCCGGCAGCGGCTCGACGGGATGTGACGACGAGCCCTGCCCGAGCGGGTATCAATGCGTCGCCGGCGCCTGCCAGCGCAAAGGCGACCGCGCGGACGTCTGCTCCCCGTGCGCCCCCGAGCTCGGCGCATGCGAGGCCGCAGGCGACGACGCTCGCTGCGTCGAGATCGGCGCAGGTGAGACCGCAGGCTGGGTCTGCGGCCGAGCGTGCGCGCACGACGAAGACTGCGGGGCCGGCTTCGCGTGCAGGTCGACGACGGAGGCAGGCGATCTCCAGTGCGTCTCGCTCGACGGCTGCCGAACCGGCGCAAGCCCGTGCGCAACGGATGCAGATTGCAAGGATGTTCGTTCGGCGTGTCGAGGTGGGGCGTGTGTCGGGCCGCGCAGCGACGACGGACCCACGGACGCGGGTACGGCCGACGCCGCGTCGCCTGGTGCCGCGCCGCCCGGCACCGGAGGAGACAGCGGCTGCGAGTGCGGCATCACCGAGCGTCCGGCGTCGGGGTCGAGCTCGACCGTGACGGTACCGCTGTTCGTCCTGGCGCTCGCCACGATCCGACGCGCGTTTCGCCGCGGCGAGGACGTCGAGTAGAGTCCGGCGGGTGAACGCCCTTCCCTTCGGCCTCGACCTCTCCGTCTTCGAACGCGCACGCGCCCGGCTCGCCGGCCGCGTCGTCGACACAGCGCTGGTTCACCTGCGAAGGGGTGTCGTTGCCGAGGGTGGCGGCGTCGACGCGCGTGGTGTGACGACGACACCGGCGATCGACGACCGTCTCGAGCACGACGTCTGGCTCAAGCTGGAATGCCTGCAGGTCACGGGCTCGTTCAAGGCACGCGGCGCGTTGAACAGGGTGCTGTCGCTGCCGCGTGAGGAAGCGGCGCGCGGCATCGTCACCGCGTCGGGCGGCAACCACGGCCTCGCGGTGGCGTACGCAGGCCGATCCATCGGCGTGCCGACGACCGTCTACCTGCCCGGCCTCACGCCGGCGACGAAAGCAACGCGCATCGCGCGCTGGGGAGCCGAGGTCGTCCGCGCCGGCGAGGTCTGGGACGACGCTCACGCCGCTGCGCTTGCGCGGGCCGAACGCGACGGTCTCACGTACGTCCACCCGTTCGCCGATCCGGACGTCGTGGCTGGACAGGGAACGATCGCGCTGGAGATCCTCGAGCGCGCGCCGGACACGGACGCCGTCATCGTCGCGATCGGCGGTGGCGGTCTGATGGCGGGCGTTGGCGCGGCGCTGCGCCTTCTCCGGCCTGGCATCCGCGTGATCGGCGTCGAGCCGATCGGCGCTCCGACGCTCTACGAGAGCCTCCGTGCCGGACGCGTGATCGAGCTGCCCGCGATCACGACGAAGGCCGGGACGCTCGCGCCTCGGCGGAGCGACCCGTACACGTTCGAGATCATCCGCTCCGTCGTCGACGACATCGTGCTCGTCAGCGACGAGGAAATGCGGGATGCCGCGCGCTATCTCCTCGAGAACGTCGGCGTGGGCGTCGAGCTCTCCGGCGCCGCGGCCGTCGCCGCGCTGCTCACGCGCCGCGCAAACCTCGCCGGCGCCAAGCGCCCCTGCGCGCTCGTCTGCGGCATGGGCACGGACGCCTGCTGAGGTCTGAGGAGGTCTGAAGAGGGAAGAGGCGGCGCTCCGGCTCGGCTACTCGGCGCTGGCCTCGGCCTTCTGCTTCCTGTCCTCGGGCGCGCGCTCCTTCTTCTTCGCGTAGAGCGACTCGATGACGGACTCGTAGCGCTCGAAGACCTTGCGGCGCTTCACCTTGAGGCTCGGCGTGAGGAGCCCGTTCTCGGGCGTGAAGTCCTCGGCGACGAGAGCGAAGTCCTTGACGCCCTCGAAGCCCTTGAACTTCTCGCCGTATTGTTCGAGCTGCTTCTTGAAGAGCGCGCGGACCTTCGGGTTCGCGAGGAGCTTCTCGGGATCCGAGTCACTCACTCCGTTGTCCCTGCCCCACTCCTGGACGGCCGCCACGTTCGCGACGACGAGCGCGACGTTGTAGGGCTTGTTGTCGCCGTGAACCATCACGTTGAGGATGTACGGCGAGAGCTTGAGCTGCTCTTCGAGCGGCGTCGGGACGACGTACTTGCCGTTTTCGAGCTTGTACTGCTCCTTGAGGCGCCCCGTGATGAAGATGTAGCCGTCCTCGTCGATGCGGCCCATGTCACCCGTCTTGAAGCCGCCGTCGGGCAGGAGCACCGCGTCGTTCTCTTCCTTGCGGTTGTGATAGCCCTGCATGACGTTCGGGCCGTAGACGACGATCTCGCCCTCGTCCGAGATCTTCACCTTCACGCCCGGGATCGCCTTACCGACGCTGCCGATCTTGCGGTTGTTCGGCCAGTTCGCCGTCGCGATCGGGCTCGTCTCGGTGAGGCCGTAGCCTTCGTAGACGGTGACGCCGAGACTGTCGATGAACTCGGCGACCTCGGTCGAGATCGCCGCGCCGCCGCTGAACGCGTACTTCAGCTCGCCGCCGAACTTCGCGCGCACCTTCGAGAAGACGACGCGATCGGTGATCGCGAGCACGAGCCCTTCTCCGAGCGAGACGTTCTGCCCTTTGCGCTGCTTCCCGCGCGTCGCGAGCGCCGACTTCACCATGGCCTGGATGACGCCGGGCTTCGACGAGATCTGCTTCTGCACCGCTGCGTAGAGCTTGTTGAAGATGCGGGGGACGCTGAACAGCAGCGTCGGCTTCGTCTCCGCGAGGTTGTCGATGATCTTCTCGACGCTCTCCGCGATCGCGAGGCTCGCGCCCATCGAGAACAGGCCGTGCAGCTCCACGGTCTGGCCGAACGAGTGCGCCCACGGAAGGAACGACAGCGAACGATCCATCGACGACATCGGGAAGCACTCGTGGATCGCGCTCACGTTGCTCGCGATGTTCCCGTGCGAGAGGATGACGCCCTTCGGGTTGCCCGTCGTCCCGCTGGTGTAGATGAATCCGGCCGTGTCCGTGGGATCGGGCGAGATCGTCGGCACCTTCGTCTTCGTTTCGGTGAGCTCCTTGAACGAGCGGACGCGATCGGAGGTCTTGGTCGCCGGGTCGATCGAGATGATGTATCGGAGCGACGGGATCGTCTCGATGAAGTCCTTCGTCTTCTCGGCGATCGCGTCGGTGGCGACGATGAGCGCCTTGGCATCGCAGTCTTTGACGATGAACTCCCAGTCCTTCGGAAGCTGGGCTTCGTACATCGGGACGTAGGCGACCCCGAGCCCGAAACACGCGTACGCCGCGATCGCCCACTCGGGCCGATTGTTCGAGATGATCGCGACGCGATCTCCGCGGCCGAGGCCGAGGGACGCGAGGCCGGCGCGGAATCCGTCCGTGGCTCTTCCGAACTCGAGATACGTCATCCACTCCCACCGACCGCCGCGCTTCGTCCCGAACAGCGGGCTGTCCGGGAAGGTCTTGACGGAGTCGTTGTAGATGTCGACGAGCGTCTGGAATTTCGCCATGGCTGTTGCCGAGGATAGCCCCGCGATCCTCATCCGGCCAGTGCTCGCACGTCGTTCTCCGAGGGACTTCGCCCGTCGTCGGCGCGGCCCGACCGGCCAGTGCCGGCGTGAGCTCCGCGCCTCTTCGGGCATGGTTCGGCACCGAGGGCTGGCGCCCTCTGGGTGGCGTCCGGTTCGAGGCTCTCGCCACGCAGCCAGCGCGCAGCGGCGAGCGCTCAGCGCGTCGCGAGGAAGCGACAGTCTCCGTCCGCGCCCCTGTTATCCGCACAATCCGCCTGCGCCCGCTCCGCCGTGAAGGCGTGCTCGTAGTAGCGCTTCACTTCGCGGTCTGCGGCGAGCACGCAGCTCCCGATCCGCCCCCGGGTGGGGCACATGCTCGACCGAAACGCTCCGCCTGCGCTGCGGCAGAGCGAGCGCTCGACGCCGAAGCTGCCGGTCGAAGAGGCGTAGTCGGTGCAGCTCCCGCCCGCTTCGATCGTGTCGCAGCTCGCAACGGCCGAGACCGTGGCGGATGTCGACGTCTGCTCCGTGGCCGCCTTCGGCTTCCCGCACGCGACGGCGGCCAGCATTCCGACCGTGATAGCGCCGACGATCACGCAGCTCTTCGCGAAGGCGGTCATCGCGCTCTCGTACGGGGCTCCGGGAGGAACCTTCCTGCGCTCTTCCTGGCTTCTTTTCATGGGACGCTGCGGAGACTTCGATTCGAGAACGCTCGGAGCGGCCGTCGGCCTTCCGACGCTCCGCATCTTCGTGGCGGGCGCCACGAGGCAAACGAGGCAAGCGAGGCAAACGAGGCAGACGGGCCAAGCCTGCGAGGCCCCTTCCCACGCGGTCGGTCCTTCGTTACTCAGGCCGCATGAAGGTCGCAGTGCTCGGAGCGGGGCTCGTTGGATCGCCGATGGCCCTCGACCTGGCGAAAGATCCCTCCTTCGAGGTGACCGTCGCGGACCTGCGCGCGGAGCCGCTCGATCGCCTCGCCCACGCCGCGCGGATCCGGACGAAGCGCACGGACCTCTCGCAGGCGAGCGAGGTCCAGGCGATCGCCCGCGAAGCGGACATCGTCTTGTCTGCCGTGCCCGGGTTCATGGGCTTCCGGACGCTCGAGACGCTGCTCGAGATCGGACGCCCCATCCCCGTGGTCGACATCGCCTTCTTCTCCGAGAACCCGCTGGAGCTCGATTCCCTCGCGAAGAAGACCGGCGCGACCGCGATCGTCGACATGGGCGTCGGGCCGGGCATGAGCAGCGTCCTCGCGGCGCACGCCCACTCTCAGCTCGACGAAACGACGTCGATCCTCACCTACGTCGGCGGGCTGCCCCGGATCCGCAAGTGGCCGTACGAGTACAAGGCGGTGTTCTCCCCGATCGACGTGATCGAAGAGTACGTCCGACCGGCGCGGTACATCGAGAACGGCCAGCTCGTGGTCCGACCGGCCCTGTCGGATCCCGAATACCTCCACTTCCCCGAGCTCGGGACCCTCGAGGCCTTCAACACGGACGGGCTCCGCACGATGGCCTTCACGATGAAGGTCCCCAACATGAAGGAGAAGACGCTCCGCTATCCCGGCCACATCGAGAAGATGGCCGTCTTTCGCGAGAGCGGCTTTTTCGGCACGGAGCCCGTCGACGTCGGCGGCGTGAAGGTCCGCCCCCTCGATCTCACCGCCAAGCTCCTCTTCCCGATGTGGAAGATGGAGCCGGGCGAGGCAGACGTGACCGTGATGAAGGTCATCATCGAAGGAGCAAAGGCGGGCAAGAAGACCCGCATCACCTACGATCTGTTCGACAGCTACGATCCCATCAGCGGCGTTCACTCGATGGCGCGGACGACCGGCTACACGGCCACTGCGGCCGTCCGGATGCTGGCGAAGGGCCTCTTCGCGGACAAGGGCGTGTTCGCCCCGGAGCTCATCGGCTTTCACCGCCCTTGCGTGGAGTTCCTCCTGGCCGAGCTGCGTTCGCGCGGGGTCGTCTACAAGGAGACGATCGAGTTCCTCCCCTGACGAGTCGTCGTCGACCGCCGCCGTTTCATCGGCCGCCGCCGCGTTTTCTCGAAAAAAGTGCTAAGAGCGACCGGTCTTGGGCCGCTATCTCGTCCACACCTTCGGTTGCCAGATGAACGCGCACGACTCCGACCGCATGGAGGAGGTGCTCCGCGCGCACGGCTGGACGAGCGCCGAGACGGTCGAAGAGGCCGACCTCGTCGTGCTGAACACGTGCAGCGTCCGCGAGAAAGCGGAACAGAAGCTAAGGAGCGAGGTCGGAAAGCTCGCTCATCTCAAGGAGCGGCAAAGCCGCGGGCTCGTCCTCGCCGTGGCGGGGTGCGTCGCTCAGCAGGAGGGCGAGAAGCTCCTCGCGCGGGTCGCACACCTCGACCTCGTCATCGGTCCGGACAACCTCGCCGAGCTGCCGGCGCTCGTCGCCGAGCAGATGGCCGGCGCGCCACCGCGGGCTCGTACCGTGTTCGACCTCGACGCGCCCCGGTTCCTCGCCGCCGCTCCGGAGCCCGGGGCGGCTCCGGTGAGCGCGTTCGTGACGACCATGAAAGGCTGCGACGAGCGCTGCTCGTTCTGCATCGTGCCCTACACACGTGGGCCCGAGCGGTATCGCCCGGCGAGCGAGATCATCGACGAGGTGGCCCGCTGGGTCGATAGCGGAGCCCGCGAGGTCACGCTGCTCGGTCAGACCGTCGACAGCTACCGCGACCCGTCGCTGCCGCCGCCGGCATCGGACGATCCTGACGAGAGTCAGTTTCCTTCGCTCCTCCGGGCGCTCGCGACACGGGTGCCCGGCCTCAAGCGCCTGCGGTACACGAGCCCGCACCCGCGTCACGCGACGGCGGCGCTCGCGGCGGCTCACGCCGAGCTCGACGTTCTTGCGCGGCACATCCACATGCCGGTGCAATCCGGCAGTGATCGGATGCTGAAGCGCATGATCCGCCGTTACACGCGGGCGGAGTACACCGAGCGCGTCCGGCGGCTGCTCGCGACCCGGCCGGACATGACGATCTCGACCGACGTGATCGTCGGCTTCCCCGGCGAGACGGAGGCCGACTTCCAGGCGACGCTCGAGCTGGTGCGCGACATCGGCTTCACGTCACTGTTCGGCTTCAAGTACTCCCCGCGTCCGTTCACCCCTGCGCTCAAGCTGAAGGACGACGTCTCGGAGGCCGAGAAGAGCGACCGGCTCGCGCGTCTCTTCGAGGTGGCCGAAGCCCAGACCCGCGCGCATCTCGCGACGCTCGTCGGGACACGCCAGCAGGTCCTCGTCGAAGGGGCGGGAAAGACGCCCTCGAGCTGGGAGGGCCGGACGGCCCGCAACGAGATCGTCCACATCGACGGAGCCGGTCTTCCTCCCGACCGCGCCTCTGCCCTCGTGGGCGAGATCGTCGAGGTCGACGTCACCCAGGCGTTCAAACATTCGCTCGCGGGCGCTTTGACCGCCGAGGCCGTCGAACGGCTTCCCGCTCAAGCGAGCACAAGCAGGCCGACGCGCCGGCGTCGCCCCCTCCCCCTGGTCAGCTGAGATGCCAGTCTATCCGTTCAAAGGTGTGACGCCTCGCCTCGGCGCCGGCGTGTTCGTCGCACCGAACGCATCCGTCATCGGCGACGTCGTCATCGGAGATGCCTCGAGCATCTGGTTCGGCGTCGTGCTTCGTGGCGACGTCTTCCCTATCCGCATCGGTGCGCGCACGAACATCCAGGACAATACCGTCGTCCACGTGACCGGCGGGAAGTCGGCGACGACGATTGGCGACGACGTCACCGTCGGCCATTCGGCGCTCATTCATGGCTGCACGGTCGGAAGCCGCTGCCTCGTCGGTATGGGGAGCATCGTCCTCGACGGTGCCGTCATCGAGGACGACTGTTTCATCGCCGCGGGATCGTTGGTTCCGCCAGGGATGCGCGTCGCGAGTCGCTCACTCATGATCGGGCGGCCCGCGAAAAAAGTGCGTACGCTCGAGGACGCCGACCTCGAGGACATCCGAAGCGCCGGCGCCCTGTACGTGCAATACGCACGCGATTTCAGTACGGAGCTCGAGCGCATCTGAGCGCTTTGCCACCGAGTCTTCCGTCGTCGCCGGATGTTTGTCCGCCGGATGGAGGGAAACAGCGTGTCTCGCAAATTGATCGCCGAAGTTAGCTCCCGTTAAGGTTTCGCGCCTTAGGTTGCCTAATCGTGGGACAGGACGACCAACGCGTCCGCCGCATCAAGCAGTACGTACTGGCGCGGCTACGGGAGGAGCTCGGCAATGCTCCGCGGGGAGCGCAGGCGAGGCTCGCGAAACAGCTTGGTGTGTCCGGTGCGCATCTCAGCAACATGCTTTCATCAACTCCCTCGCGACAGCCGGGAGAAGACTTCCGTCGCAAGGTCGCGGCGCACTGGGGGGTGACGTACGCGCAGCTCGAAGCGCTGGCGTTGGGTGAAGAGCCCCCTCCGTCGGCATCGCACCCCGTCGGCGGTCGCAACGAAGGGACACCTCCGAACCTGACAGCCGCGGCCGCCGAGTACATCTGGATGCACGAGCTTCCGCACGAGCTCCGTGCCGTCGTCCGCGAGCAAGCACGGCAGCACTATGCGTTCTCGAGCGAGGATCTTCCGCGCGAGACGTGGCAGCGCATTCTGACCGGCCTCGAGCGCGAGGCGCTCGCGCTCGTCGCGCAGCGGGAGGCGGAGTCGGAGGAAGAGGTCGGCCGCGGACGGAAGCGACGCGCGCGCTCGTCGTGACCGAGTTCTGAGCGAGTCCTGAGCCAGCGAGCCCGCGGCTCGCTGGTTCGGCGTCAGCGCTCGGCGCCGACGATCCGAAGCTCGACGCGCACCACGCCGGCCCGGATGATGTCGAGCTCTTCGGCGGCCCGCTGCGAAAGATCGATGATGCGGTGAGCGGCGCGACCATTCGGGCCGCGATCGTTGATCCGAACGCGGACGCTCCGTCCGGTGTCGACGCGGCGAACCTCGACCCACGTGCCGAACGGCAGACGCTTGTGAGCGGCCGTGAAGAGGTGCGGGTCGAAGCGTTCGCCGCTCGCTGTCTTCTTGCCGGCGAACGCGCGCCCGTACCAGCTCGCGAGCCCGACCTCGTAGGTGGCTCGCGCGCCGGCGTGCTTCCCGGACGTCTCGCTCGAGCTCGGCGGCGGAGAAGGCGCCGGCGCGGGCGTTGCCGGCGCGGACGGGGCTGGCGCCGCGGCGGGCCCGCACCCGAACGTCAGAACGGCAACCGTGAGGAGGGCCGCGCGCGCCATCCGCGTATGAGACTGCATCGATCGATTGAATGACATCGCAGGGAGACCGTCGCGACGTTCGCTCGGCGGTGACTCCGAACGCGCCGCGTGACGAGGACGAGAATTCCTCTCGGCAGTGGAAGGGCGGCGTAACGCTCGAACGACGATTGTTACGCTCGAGGTGGATTGTTACGGGGAATGTTACGCGCTGTTACGCTGGACCGTAACACCCCGTCACACGACTCTCGCAAACGATTTCCGGCACTTCGGGACTGTCGCCCAAACGGACGAGCCTGGCACGCGCGATGCTCGATGCCCGTCGCCGGCGAGCAGGGAACGCGCCGCGCGCTTCGGAGGGATGCGAGAGATGATGAACGATGTCCGCGAGTCCGGTTTCTTTCCGTGCGTCGACACCGACCGCTTCGAATCGGAAGGTGATCTCATCGCAGGGATGCTCGCGAACGATCCTGCTGCATGGCGGGAGTTCCAGAGCCGCTACGACCGCCTCATCATCCGGTGCATCACGAAGGTCACGCGTCGCTTCGCGTCGATCGTGAGCCAGGACGACGTCCGCGAGGTCTACGCGACGCTCTACGTGTCGCTGCTCGCCAACGACATGCACAAGCTTCGCTCGTTCGATCCCGAGCGCGGCAACCGCTTCTCGTCCTGGATCGGCCTCCTCGCGATCAACGCGGCCTACGACTACCTCCGCACGCTAAAGCGCGAGCCGCACAAAGCGTGCATCACGGAGGCGATGGAGCTCGTATGCGATCTGCCCGACCCGTTCGAGCTGACGAGCGAGCACGAGCGCGCGACCATCGCACAGAAGACGCTCGAGGATTTCAGCGAGAAGGACCGCACCTTCGCAGCGCTCTACTTCGGCGAAGGGATGGACCCGCAGACCATCGCCGACAAGATGAACATCAGCGTGAAGACGGTTTACTCGAAGAAGCACAAGATCCAGTCGCGCCTCGAGTCCGTCCTCACGATGCGCGTCCCGACGGCCGCCGCCGGCCGGCGGATCGCGGCCTGAAGCCGGCCGCCGTCCACCGGCCCGCGAAAGATCGGCCCGCCCTTCACGTTCGGCGCCGCGTCATCGTCCCCTGCCCGCCCGAGCGGTTCCTGCGCTGACCCCCGCCTTCTTGTGCTAAGCAGGAGCCGTGCATCACGCGCGGCTCCTGTCCTTTTGTGCGTCGCTCGCACTCCTCGCGGTCACGCCCGCGTGCGACTCCGAGCAGGGCGACCAACCGTCGCCGTCGTCCGTCCCTCCGCCCGCCGGGAAGGACCTGCGCATTCACGAGATTCGCGACCCGGAGAGCCCCACGAAGGCGGCGCACGAGTCGACGGTCGCCGTGAGCGGCGCGGTCGTGATCGCCGTCGATCGCTACGACGAGACGAGCAACGGCCGGAGCCTCGGCACGATCTACGTGCAGGACCTGGGCTCGCAGGAGCCGTACTCGGGGATCAGCCTCTTCAATCCGTCGTTCATCCCGGGAAACCTCCGGGTGGGCGCTGGCGATGCGCTCGATCTCCGCGGCCAGTTCCAGCAGAACCAGACCATCCCGATCCAGTTCGCTCCCGGCGCGTTCCTCGTGCAGCTCTCGAACGCGATCGGGACGTTCCGCTTCGACGCCACCATCCCGCAGCCCCGCGAGATCAAGCTCGACGAGCTCGGCGACTACGCGACCGGCAGCAAGTGGCTCAACATGCTCGTGACGGTGAAGAACGTCACCATCCAGGGTGAGCCGTTCGGTAGCGGCGGCCGCCGTAGCTGGGGGCTCTCGCCGGAGGCCCAGGGCGCCGACAGGGCGTGTGATGCGCCGTTCGTGGTCGAGACGCTGGCGGACGGCAGCAAGGCGTTCTCGAAGCCGCCGACGCTCGTGAACGAGCTGATGGACCTCGGCCCGCAAGCTCCGAGCCTGGCGCCTGGCACGGTCATCAAGTCCCTCACGGGCGTCGTCACGTTCTTCTGCAACCTCCACATCGCTCCACGGAGCGCGGACGACATCGTTCTCTGAGGGGATGGTCTCGACAGGTCTCCAGGCGTGATCCCCATGCGGGCATGGGGACCTTCGAGTATCGCAGCGCGCACGTCCCTCGTCCTACTGGGGTCGATGCTCGCGCTCGCGTGCGGCCCACGCGAGCCGGCGAGGTCGAGCGCCTCGCATGACGGGACGCTCTTGCCGGACGTGCGCACGGCAAGCGGTCGCCCGCCGGTCGTCCTCGTCTCGCGCGAAGGCGATCCGGCAACGGCCGTCTCGCTCGCGATCACCACTGCCGGCATCGGCTGGAGCGACACGACATCCGACGATCCCGAGCCCGCGACGGCGCTTGCGGGGGTCGTGGAGTCGCGGCTCCGCGCGCGAGGGGTCGACGCGACGGTCACTCCCTCCTGGGACGGCGTGCGGGCATCGATGCTCGCTGCGAACGAGCGCGAGGCGAAGCAGATCGCGGCTGCGCTCCGCGAGGCCGTCACCGCGCCGGCGACGGAGGCCGATCTCGTGGCGGCGAGGCGCAAGCTCGCGGCGCTCGGTCAGCGGCCGCTGCGCGATCGGGTCCTTGCCCGATGGGCTCGCTGCGTGGGCGAGCCGCGCGCGCTCCCGGAACGTGCCGGCACCGACTACGCCGATGTCGATCTCGCGCGGCTCGAGCGCTGGCGTGGCGCCTCGCTCGGGCTCGGCCGGGTTGCCGTCGCGGTCGCCGGCCCTGCGACCTCGAGCGAGGCCGTGGCCGCGACCGTCCTCGGCGGCCCCGAATGGAAGAAGGGTGTGCCCGTCCGCGCTCGAAATGGCAGCGCGGAGCCGGCGGTCGACGTCTTCGAAGCTGCCGGCGACGGCGCTTCCGGACCGACGCTCCACCTGACGCTCGACGTGGGGACGAGCAGCGCCGCCGTCACGACGGCCGAGGCGCTCGGTGACGCGCGCGGTCCCCTCGCCGCCCGTCTCTCGGAGCTCGATCTGCCGTTCCGCGTCCGCGAGGTCACCGGCGCCGCCCACCCGCAAGGTGGATGTGTCGGCGTCGTCCTGGAGGCTGCACCGCCGACACCGGCGTCCGCGAGCTCCGACCTCGCCTCGCGCGTGGCCGACGCGATCGCGCTCGTCCGGCTCGAGGCCTCGGTCTTCCTCGCCGAGACCGGCACGAGGCGCGACGGGCGCGTGCTCTCCCGACGTTCGGGCGACGCGCGCGAGGCCGCGGAGCGCGCCGCGTGGTGGGCGCTGATCGATCAGGCCGCGCCCCCGCGCACGGGCGGCGGCTCCGTCGCGCTCGCGGTGCCTCCCCGCCGCGGCGCGAAAGAATCAGGGACGGAGCCGTCACGCGAGACGCTTGCTTCCGCCGTCACCCGTGCAGCGGCCGCCTGGGAGAAGCCCGTCGTCGAGGCACGCTCGCGCATCGAAGCCGGACAGGGCGAGGCATGGGTCCTCGTCGGCTCTCCGTGCGGAGCGGACGGCGAATCGGAAGCCGACTCGGGGCTATCCGCGCTCTTCGTCGCGGCGGCTGCCGAAGGAACGCGGACCTCCACGGACGTTCGCATCGAGCCTTGGGTCGCGACCGAGGGCGCAGGTCTCCTCGTGCACGGTCCGGCGCTCGCCGGCGAATCGCCTGCCGCGCATGCGCGGCGGCTGGCCGACATCGCAGCCCGTAGCTTCGCGGCAGAGCCCATTTCGGCCTCTGCGCTCGGGCACGCGCGCGCGGACCTCCTCCGCCGCGATGCGCGCAACGACGGCGCGACGCTGTCGATGCTCGCCTCGGCGCTCGCGCCTCAACACCCATCCTGGATCGTCCCGTGGGGCGCGAGCGAGCCCCTCGCGCGATCGGCCGACAGCAGCGTGCTGCTGCGCGCGCAGTCGCTCCGAACGGGCCCGATCCGGATCGCCGTGCTTGCCAACGTCGACACGACCCAGGCCGACGCCGCCGTGCGGGCCGCCGACCGATGGGTGGCGCGGCGCACGAGCGAGGCGCGCACGTGTGGTGCCCCTGCGAGCGCGCAACCTCCGAAGGCCGGAACGTACGCTGCGCCGCCGCGGCCCGGGTCGGTGCCCGAAGCTTATCTCGCGTTCCCCTTTCCCGCCGGTGACGAGGCCGCCTACGACGCAGCGATGCTGACGGTCGCTGCGCTCGCGGAGGGCGAAGGAGCGCTGCTCGACAAGACGCTCGGCGGTGCTGCGCCGCTCGCGCGCGAGACGTCCGCGCGAGTGCTCGGGTGGCCGCGCGCGCCGGCGCTCGTCGTGCGGATCGTCGCGCCGCAGGCGTCTCTCGACGGCGCCGTCATGCAGGCACGCGCGCTCCTCGATCGGATCCACAAGGCCGGCCTGTCGCCGGCAGACTTCGAACGCGCAACGGCGGCTCGTGCACGCGCTGCGCTGGCGCTCTCGTTGGACCCGCGTGCACGCGTCGTTGCGACGTGGCGCGGCGAGGCCGTCCACGTCGCCGGCGCGCCATCACGTGTGACCGCCGACGACGTCCGGACGTTCGCGCAGAAGCATCTCACCGAGGATGGGATGATCGTCGTCTCCTCGCGGCCGGCACGTCCGGCACAGGCGACACCGTGAACGCAGCCGTCGAGCCGTGGTGGGGGCGCACCGAGGCCCCGGGCCCCTGGTTCAAGGTCGGCGGCGACGAGGTCCGCTTGCTCCGCGACGGCGTGGAGGCCTTGCCCGCGATGCTCGCGGCGATCGCCGCAGCCAAGCGGGAGATCCTCCTCGAGATGTACTGGATCGGTCCCGACGCCGTCGGGACGAAGTTCCGGGAGGCGCTCGTTGCGAAGGCGCGCGCGGGCATCACCGTTCGCGTGATCTACGACGCCGTCGGCAGCCTCGCGATCACGCCGAGCTTCTGGGAGACGCTCGTCCGCGCCGGGGGAGAGGTCCGCGAATACCATCCGCTCTCGCCTCTCAAGCCGGCCTTCGACCTCCGCCGGGTAGAAGAGCGCGATCATCGCAAGATCCTCGTGGTCGACGGCGTCCGCGGCTTCACGGGCGGCCTCAATCTCGCGCGTCCATGGCTGCCCATCGAGGACGGCGGCGAAGCGTGGCGCGATGACATGATCGAGATCGTCGGCTACGCGGCCGCCGAGCTCCGGACGCTCTTCTACAAGACCTGGCGGCGCATGGGCTTTCGCCGCCTTCCTCAGAATCGACTGCGAGGGCTCTCGCTTCCGAACGACCTCGTGCCGCTCAGCAAGCGACCAATCGGTAAGGTGTACGTGCTCGCCAGCCTGCGGCGCAGCCGTCGCAACCTGCGGCGCGAGTACCTCATGCGGCTGAACCGCGCGCAGAGGTCGATCGAGATCGCGAACTCGTACTTCATCCCGGACCGTCACGTCCGAAACGCGCTCTACCGCGCCGTCCTCCGCGGCGCCCGCGTACGCGTCCTCGTTCCGTCGAAGAGCGACGTTGCGGTCGTCCAGTACGCGCTCGAGGCGATGTACGAGTCACTCCTCCGCAACGGCGTCGAGATGTACTGTCACTCGGGTCCGATGATGCACGCGAAGACGGCGATCATCGACGACGAGTTCGCGATGATCGGCAGCTACAACCTGGACGAGCGCTCGCAGACGAAGAACCTCGAGGTGAACGTCGCCGTCGAGGACGAGGCGTTCGCGACGTACGTGCGGAAGTGGTTCGATCGCGACGTCGAGAAGGCGACCCATCTCGATCTCTATGAATGGCGCGCACGTCCGCTCGTCCGGCGCGGAATCGAATACATGGCCTACGCTCTCAGGAAACTCTGGTGATGAACGTCACAGTCGAGGCCCGACGCCGAGCTCGCCAGGCGTATCGCGCCGGCGGATTCCTCGCGACCACGGCGCTGATGCTCCCGGTCTATCTCTCGCATCAACGGCGGGCCCCCGAGGATCAGAGGGACGTCGTGCGGGAGCTCTGGGTGAGGCGCTGGGCGCGGGCGCTCCTCGGCCTCTTCGCGATCGAGGTCGTCGTCCAGGGTGACGTAAAACCTCCGACGCGACGAGGCGAGCGTGGCCGGCTCATCGTCGTGAACCACCGCTCGGCGATCGACATCGGCGTCATCCTCGCCACGTTCGGGGGAACGATGGTCAGCCGCGCCGATCTCGCGGGCTGGCCCGTCGTCGGGGCGGCGGCGCGCTCGGTCGGAACGGTGTTCGTCGACCGGACGAACGCCAAGAGCGGCGCATCGACGATCCGGGCCATCCAGAAGCACCTCGAAGACGGGCTGACGATCGCGATCTTCCCGGAGGGCACGACGTTCGCGGGTGACGAGGTGCGGCCCTTCCACGGCGGCGCCTTCATCGCGGCCGCACGGGCCGGGGCGGAGATTCTGCCGGTGGGGCTCGCCTACCCAGCAGCGTCCGGCGCGGCGTTCCTGAACGAGACGTTCGTTGCACACCTCGGGCGCATGGCGAAGAGCGGAGCCACGAAGATGGGCTTGGCCGTCGGCGAGCCGATCGCCACCAAGGGCAAGCGCGCCGCCGAGCTCTCGGAGCGGGCGCGGGCAGAGGTCGCCCGACTCGTCGCCCAGGCTCGCGCGATCTGCGGCCCTTGAAGGAAGGCGCGAGGCGCGCCCCGCTCCACGCCCGACGACGAGCTTCGAAAACAGACTCGTCACACAAGCACCAGCTCCCGCGATGAGGCTTCGAGTCGTCGCCGCCTCGGCGCACGGCGACCCAAGCTGACGAGGCCCTCGCGGTTCCGACGACGGGACCGCGGGGAGCGGCTGGGCGCGGCTCGCGCCTGACGGGAGGACTCCATGCGTTTCGGTGCTCGTATCGCGTTGGTCGTGACGTTCGCCGTGTCGGTGATGGCCTGCAGAAAGCCGCCTCCGCAATCGACGTCGACGCAAGCAAAGGCGCCCAGCGTCGCCGTCGCCGGGGGCGAGACGTCACCGGTCACGCCGGAGGCGCAGACGCCGAACGTCTCGAAGACCACGTTCCCGCAAGGTGACGGCCCGGCGCACGCTGCGCTGGCAATGGACGACCGCACGTTCGGAGCCCCCACCACCCTCGGGAACCTCGCGGTCTATCCGGTCACGTCGCGATCCCAGGTCGACGTGGGCCCGCTCGTCTCGCTCGATGACGCGATGGCACGAGGTGACGCTGTGATCCGCGAGAACGGCGGAGGCGGGACGGTCAACCAGCTGGTGATCGACAACAAGGGGTCGACCCCCATCTTCGTGCTCGCCGGCACGGTCGTGAAGGGCGGCAACCAGGACCGCCAGATCGGTCAGGACTTCATCATCGAGAGCAAGAAGACGACTCCCGTGGACGCATTCTGCGTCGAGCACGGACGCTGGAGCGGCCAGCGCAATGGCCAGATCACCAGCGGCAAGTTCGACTCTACGGGAGTCGTCGCGACGTCGAAGGTGCGCGCCGCCGGGCAATACAAGAAGAGCCAGAGCGAGGTCTGGTCGAACGTATCGTCGACGAATTCCGCCAACCGGAAGTCCTCTTCGTCCGACACGTTGATGGCCACGATCGACGACGCAGAGATCGTCAAGCAGCGCAGCGCGCTCGTCACCCAGATCGATGCCGCGCTCGCTACCATCTCCCCGCAGGCAGATCTCGTCGGAGTCGCCTACGCGATCGACGGTGAGGTGCGCGGGGCGCGATGGTTCTCGCATCACGCCGTCTGGGAGCTCGCGCGGAAGAAGGTCGTCGCCAGCATCGCGCTCGACGCGATCACGGCTCGGGCGGAGGCCAAGGCGGCCGGACGCGCGCCGTCGACCAAGCCCGTGCCCGCCTCCGCGGCCGTCGATGCCTTCGTCAAGAACGTCGAGGCACAAGCGGTCAAGGAGCAGCGCGATACCCCCGCGGCGAACGTCAATCAGTACAAGGAGTCCGCGGACGGCTTCGGCTCGAAGACGATGATGAAGGGCTCCGCGGGGAGGCCCGCGCCGGCGAAGCCTCTCAGCAACGACTACCTGAAGAAGTGATTCGGTCGGGTGCCCGCCGCCACGTATGCGGCTCAGCCGCCGCCGACGAAGTGGACGATCTCGATCGCGTCGCCGTCGTTCACCCTTCGCGTCGCGTGCTCGGCGCGCGGAACGATCTCGCGGTTCTGCTCGACGGCCACCGGACCGCCGCCGAGCCCGAGGTGCTCGACGAGCCCGCGCACGGTGAGGTCGTCCGGCACGTCCTTCTCGGCTCCGTTGATGGTCAGTCTCATCGAACCGGGCTATGAGAGGCTCACCCACGGGTCGGCGTCAAGCGCCGCTGGGTCGCTGACATGACAGAGAAGCTCTACTGGTCCGATCCTCACCTCACGTCGTTCGTCACTGCCGGCGCCGCGCTCGCCAAGTACGGCGACAAGCCGGCGCTCGTGCTCGATCGCACGCTGTTCTATCCCGAGGGCGGCGGCCAGCTCGGCGACGCCGGCATCATCACGGTCGGCACGTCTTCGCTGAAGGTGGCCGATACCCAGATCGACGACGCGGGGATCATCCATCACGTCCTCGCCGAAGCGCCCTCTTCCGACGTCATCCAGCAGCTCGGCAAGGACGTCACCGTGCGAGGCTCGATCGACGCCGAACGGCGCCGCGACCACACCGCCCAGCACACCGCGCAACATGCGCTCTCGCGCGCGCTCGCCGACGTCGCCAGAGCCGAGACGGTCTCGTCCCGCCTCGGGGCCACGTCCTGCACGATCGACGTCGCGCGCCCGGGGATCCCCGACGCCGAGCTCCACCGCGCCGAAGATCTCGTGAACGGGCTCGTGGGCAGCGATGTCGACGTCCGTGCCCTCTATCCAACGCCGGACGAGCTCGGGAAGCTCCCTCTGCGCAAGCAGCCGAAGGTCACCGAGGGCGTGATCCGCGTCATCGACATCGATGGCTTCGACATGACGCCGTGCGGGGGCACGCACTGCACGCGGACCGGTCAGATCGGTCAGGTGCGGCTCGTCGGCCTCGAGAAGTACAAGGGCATGCTCCGCATCACCTTTCACGCTGGCCTGCGGGCGCTCGCCGACGCCCGCGCGAAGCACGAAGCGCTCGCCTCCATCGCCGCCGACCTGACATGCGGAGTCATGGATGTGCCCGGCGCAGTGACGAAGCTGCGGACGTCGCTGAAGGACGCGCGCTCGCAGCTCGATGCCGTGCGCACGGAGCTCGCGGAGCTCGTCGCGAAGGCGGTCGTCGAACGATTGCCGTCGGTGGACGTATCGCCGGGCCCGATCGTCGTCCCGATGTTCCGGCCGAACGACGATGTCGGCGCGCTCCGCGTGCTCGCCGGTAAGGTGACCGCCGACGCACGCGTCGTCGTCCTCGCGGGGGCGACCGATCCTTCGACGGGCGAGCTCGTGCTCGTCGTCCAGCGCGGCGCCGCGGGGAAGCTCGATTGTGGTGCCTTCATCCAGGCACAAGCGAAGGAGCGCGCGGGACGCGGCGGTGGCCGCCCCGAACGCGCCGAGGGGCGCTTCCCGCGCGGGACGTCGCTCGACGTGCTCGCCAGCGCCGCGCAAGCAGCGCTCTGAAGCGTGGGCTCCCGGTCGCCGCTACGAGGCGCTCTCGGGCGTCGTCGAGCTCTCGACCGGTCCGACCTCGTCGAGCTTGCGGTAGATCGTTCGCGTCGAGATGCCGAGCAGCTGCGCGGCGAGGGACTTGTCGCCCTTCGTGTGCTTCAGCGTCTCCTTGATCACGCGAAGCTCGATCTCCGCGAGCGGCGTTCCCACCGGGAAGTCGAGCGCGCGCGGTGTCGCGCTCGCGCTCTTCACGATGCCCTCCGGCAAGTCGTGCTCGGTGAGCGTGTCGCCGCGCGATAGAACGACGGCACGCTCGATGACGTTCTCGAGCTCGCGGACGTTCCCGGGCCACGCGTAGTCCATCATCCGTTCGAGCGCCGCCCGCGCGACGCCGAGCCGCGCCTTGCCGTTCTTCTTCGCGTAGAGGCCGACGAAGTGATCGACGAGCAGCGGGATGTCCTCCCTGCGTGCACGGAGTGGGGGCGCCGTGACCGCGATGACGTTGAGCCGGTAGTAGAGGTCTTCGCGGAAACGTCCCGCCTGCACCTCCGCGAGCAGATCGCGGTTCGTTGCGGCGACGATTCGGACGTCGGCCTTCACGGTGTTGCCCCCGAGCGGCTCGTATTCGCCTTCCTGGAGCACGCGCAGGAGCTTCACCTGGACCTGCGGCGAGAGCTCCCCGATCTCGTCGAGGAAGAGCGTACCTCCGGTCGCTTTCGCGAACCGGCCGTCCTTCTTCGTCACGGCTCCCGTGAACGCGCCGCGCTCGTGACCGAACAGCTCGCTCTCGAGGATGGTCTCCGGGATCGCGGCGCAGTTGACGGCGACGAACGGCTTCTTCGCGCGGGCGCTCCGCTCGTGGATGTACCGGGCGAGCAGCTCTTTGCCCGTGCCGCTCTCGCCGAGCACGAGGACGGTCGCCATGCTCGGCGCGGCCTGAGTCGCGACGTCGATGACGCGCCGCCATGCGACGGAGCTTCCGATGATCTCACGCTTGGTGAGCATCTTGATCTCGTCCTTCAGCGTGCGGTTCTCCTCGAGGAGCCTGCCTCGCTCGGCGGCCTTCCGGACGCTCTTCACGATCGTCATGCGCTTGAGCGGCTTCTCGACGAAGTCGTAGGCGCCCTCGCGCATTGCGCTCACGGCGACCTCGACCGAGCCGTACGCGGTCATCAGCACGACCTCGACCTCGGGCTGAACCTGCTTGATCGCGCGAAGCAGCTCGAGCCCGGTCGTCCCGGGCATCATCAGATCGGTCAGCACCACGTGGACGCGGTGGCTCCGCACCTGCTCGAGTGCGTGCTTCGCGTCGTACGCGACCAGCACGCGCATCCCCTCGCGCTGGAAGATCTTCTCGAGCGACTCGACGTTGGACCGCTCGTCGTCCACGACGAGCACGGTCGTCCCCTCTTCCGCCCCCGCCGGCCGCTCGTCTGACGCCTTGTCGCCCGCCCCTGCCGATTCGTCAATCACGCCTCCAATTTGTCACGCCTCGCCAACCCGTCAAGGCGGAGCTGCAACTATTCGAAAGCAGGCCGGCACCTTGAATCACGCGATCGTTAGGAGTCAGCATGCTGACTCTTGACGATCACGCGATTTGCGGCATCGGGTCGCCGAGCGACTACCTATCGGGCGGGTGGTGGCCCAGCCGACGCGCTCAGCGGACGAGCTTGGAGACCGTCTTGAACGCGTCGGTGCCCGCGCGCCCGAGGAGATCGAAGGCGACGGTCTCGGTCGCGGTGATGACCGCTCCCGCGCGTTCGCACAGCGAGAGGCCGACGCGGCGGTTCTCGTCGCTCCGCGACGTCACGGCGTCCGCGACGACATGCGTCATGTAGCCACGCTTGACGAGCTCGCGCGCCGTCTGGAAGACGCAGACGTGCGTCTCCATTCCGACGACGACGACGGCCCGTGGATCGAGATCCGAGATCGTGCGGGCGATTGCCAGATCGGAGCACGCGTCGAACGTGAGCTTGGCCATCGCAGAGCCGCCGGCGGCCGTGAGCTTCTCCGCGATCGCGGGCAGCGTGGGCCCGAGGCCCTTCGGGTACTGCTCGCTGGCGAGGACCTTCACGCCGAGCGCCTTCGCTGCTTCGAGAAGGATGCCGGTGTTCTTCACGAGCGCAGCGAGCGCGTCCTCGGGCATCGCCGCGGCGAGCTTCTCCTGGACGTCGACGACGAGGATGAGGGTGGTGCTCGGATCGAGTCGGTCCATGGCAGATCGTTCTCCCTTCCCTACTTCTTCACTTCTTCGGGGTGAGGGCCTTCAGGCGAAGGCGCGGACGGAATGATTTCACGAGCGCCGGGATCTCCATGCGCGGCTCGAAGTGCAAGAGCGCGCGGCCGATCTCGCGATCGTGGTCGTCGTAGAGGCTCGCCGTCATCGCGGTCAGCGAGTCGATCGCGTTGTGGATGAAGAAATCACGCTGGCCGCGGAGGTGATAGGCCAGGCCGTCGTCGCCCTGGAACGTGAGGGCGTAGTGCACACGGTTCTGATCGAGCAGCTTCCAGGAGACCGTCCCGTGGATGGTGCGACCAGAGCCATCGTTCTCGGCGAGATTGGATGCCATGACGACGCCGTCGGCCTCGATCCGACGTTCGCGCGCGAACCGGCGCAGGCCGTCGACCGCGAGCCGAAGCGTGATCCGCACGACGTGATCCTCGAGCGGTGCGTCGAAGCGATGGTAGCTCCCGGTCATCGACTCGGAGAGCTCGAACCCGAGACCCATCGGTCAGCCCCGCGCCCGGATGGGCCCGGCACCGCGACATGTGACCGCGGGGTTCGGCGTCTCGTCCGTTCCCGCGCTGCCCTTTCGAGCACACGAGCCGCGCGAGCGATTGGAGGGGTCGTCGTCCAGACGACGGCGGATGCAGACGGAGAGGAAACGTTCGCGGTGCGGCATTCGGAGCAAGCCGACCGGGTCGAGTGAGCCCCCGCGCAGCGCGGGAAGACCGTCTCGCCCAGGCTCAGGGCGAACCTTCGACTTCCCGGCTTCCGCCGTCAAGTTGGGATGCGGGCGGAGGCCCCGTGCGCCGGGCGCCGGATGGCCTAAACCCTTGCTCCGGGGGCAGCTCAGGTGCCAAAGTCCAGCGCCATGCTCACCCGCACGCATCGCTGGTCCGTTCGCCTGGCCTCCGTCGTTGCACTTCCCACGCTCGGCGCCGCAATGCTGTTCGCCTGCGGAGGAGGCAGCGACAACCTCCCGCCGCCGCCGCCGCCGCCGCCCGTTCCGGCGACGGACGCCACGGCCACGCCCGTGAGCACCACGCCTGCCGCGGCCACGACCCCCGCGACGAAGCCCCCGCCGCCGCCGGTGACGCTCACCGCGGGCGCTGCGAGCCCCGACCCGACGGCGCCGCTGCCGACCGTCGCGATCACGGCGCCGACGAAGGAGCAGGTCATCCCGAGCGACAAGGCCGCCGACTTCTCCGTGAAGCTCGACGTGAAGAACTGGCCGACGGCGACGGGCTCGAGCCACGTCCATCTCATCCTCGACAACAAGCCGTACAAGGCCGTCTACGACCCGAAGCAGCCTGTGAAGCTCTCGGAGCTGACGGGCGGTGAGGCGCTCTCCGAGGGCCGCCACGTCCTCGTCTCGTTCCCGAGCCGCGCGAACCACGAGTCGGTGAAGACGAAAGGCGCCCTCGCCATCACGACGTTCTGGGTCGGCAAGAAGGGCGACGCGAAGGACGACTTCACGAAGAAGCCGATGCTCATCTACAGCCGCCCGAAGGGTGAATACAAAGGCGAGCTGGCCAACCACGTCCTCGTCGACTTCTACGTCGCGAACGTCACCCTCGCCGAGGGCAAGGAGCACGTTAAGGTCACCGTGACCGGCCCCGGCGTCGACAAGCCGCTCGAGGGCAAGGTCGAGAAGTTCGGGACGCCGCTCTACCTCGACAACCTCCAGAACGGCTCGTACGAGGTGAAGACCGAGCTCATGGACGGTTCGGGGAAGCTCATCGAGGGTCCCTGGAACTCGACGACGCGCTCGATCAAGATCGACCACGACGCGCCCGCCGACGTCGCGGCCGCTCACGGCGATCACGCCGGCGCAGCACCGGCGGGTGCGGACGCCGGCGCCGCGGCTCCGAAGGCTGCGCCCGCCAAGCCGGCCGCGGCTGGCGCGAAGGACTCCAAGACCCCGGCGCCGATCCCCACCCCGCCGCCCACGATGACCGGCAACCTCCCGCCGATGGGCGGTCCCAGCGTGAACAAGTGACGAGCCCGACGCGCCAGGAGATCATCGAGCTCGACCGCGCGCGCGTCTGGCACCCGTACACGTCTGCCGACGTCTGGGAAGTGACCGAGCCGCTCGTCGTCGCGCGCGCCGAGGGGTCATCCTTCTGGGACGCCGACGGCACGCGCTACCTCGACGGCAATTCCTCCTGGTACGTGGCCGTACTGGGCCACGGCCACCCCCGACTGCTGCGGACGCTCCGGGAACAATCGGAACGGCTCGCGCACGTGGCGCTGGCGGGCATCACTCACGAGCCCGCCGCGCGCCTCGCCGAGGAGCTCGTCGCCGTCTCCCCGCCAGGGCTCACACGCGTCTTCTACACGGACAACGGCTCGACCTCGATCGAGGTCGCGGTCAAGGTCGCCGTCCAGTCGTGGCGCCAGCGGGGCGCGCCGAAGAAGACGCGTTTCCTCGCGCTCGAAGGCGCCTTCCACGGCGACACGCTCGCGCCGACGAGCCTCGGCGGCGTCGAGCTGTTCCGGCGGCCGTTCGCCGGCATCGTCTTCGATTGTCTCCATGCGCCCTTCCCTGCGCCCGACGCCTACGATCAAGCGTTCGAGGCGATCGCGTCGGTCATCGAGCGCGAGAAGGACACCATCGCCGGCATCGTCATCGAGCCGATGGTGCAAGGCACCGCCGGGATGCGCATCCACGAGCCCCGCTTCCTCGCCGAGCTCCGGGAGCTGACGCGCAAGAACGACGTCCTGCTCATCGCTGACGAGGTCTTCGCGGGCTACGGCCGCACCGGGCGGATGTGGGCGTGCGATCACGCCTCCGTCACGCCCGACATCATGTGCCTCGGCAAGGCCTTCGCGGCGATGATCCCGATGGGCGCGACCCTCGTGACGGAGGAGATCTACGACGCCTTCCGCGGCCCGAAGGACCGCGCGTTCTATTACGGTCACACGTTCTGCGGTAACCCCATCGGCGCAGCGCTCGCCCGAGAGGTGCTCGCGATCTACCGCGACGAGGCGATCGTCGACCAGGTGCAGGCCAAGGCGCCGCGCATCACGAAGGCGTTCGAGCGCATCGCCGCCATCCCCGGCGTCGAACGGGTCCGGTCGATCGGCATGATCGGAGCCGCCGACCTCGCCCCGTCCGGCGGCGGCGGCTATCTCGGCGTGACCGGCTGGCGCGTCTACGAAGAGGCGAAGAAGCGCGGCGCGTACCTCCGCCCGCTCGGCGACACCGTCTACGTGACGCCCCCGCTGAACATCACCGAGAGCGACCTCGACGCTCTCCTCGCGATCCTCGACGAGAGCATCCGGGCTGCCCTCCAGCCCTGATCGACCCCTGCAGGAGCACCGAGACGGCGCGCCGGCCGGAGACGCGCCCCAGCCTCGGGGCGCGCTGCAGGTTCGGGGCGCGCTGCAGGTTCGGGGCGCGCTGCGCGCCGTCGCTCCGATCAGCTGCCGCTGACGACGACGGCGCTCTTGTACATCCCCATCCCGCACTGGAACGTGAGCTTCTGTTCCTTGTCCGTCGGGATGTCGATCGTGACCGCCTTGCCCTTGGGCAGGTCCTTCTTCACGTTGAGCTCCGGAAACACGACCTCGGTGGCGCACGTCTCGTCGCTCGTCCGCGTGAAGACGAGGCTCGCGGGCTCACCCTTCTTGAACGTGACCGAGCTCGGCTTGAACCCGTTCTCGTCGGCCGTGACGGCGACCGCACCCGGCGGGAGAGGTCCGGTCGCTGCGGTGCTGCCTGCCGACTTGTCCTTGCATCCGGTCGCCGCGAGCGCGGCAACGACCGTGAGCAGCGCGAGCTTTTGCCCCGAGATCATGCCCGAGTATTAACACTGTCCGCGCCCGGACGCGACCGAACGTCAGTGCCCGGAAGACGAACGCCGTTCTCGTCGACCGCACGGCCGTCACCGCGACGTCCCGTCATCACGACGAACCTTCAGATCGAGAGCTCGAGCTTCGCGAGCGTCGGCATGACCTCGGCGCCTTCCCACACGATCGCGTGGAGCGCCGCGAGAAGCGGCAAGTCCGTCACGCCACGCTCCTTCGCCCAGCGCCACGCGGACGCGATCGCGGGGTAGCCCTCGGTGAGCTCGCCCGTCGCCAGCATCTCGGCGGCCACCGTCTTCGCCGGCTTCCCCTTGCCGACGCGTTCGCCGAACGCGCGGTTGCGCCCGGCCGCGGCCGTCACGTGGAGATCGCCGACGCCCGGAGCCGCGTAGGTGGTCTCGACGCGCCCGCCGCCGGCAGCGACGAGCTTGGCCATCTCGACGACGGCCTGCTGGAAACACGCGGCGCGCGCGTTGTGACAGTCAGCGCCCACGAGGCCATCCCAGATCCCGAGGCCGGTCGCGTACGCGTTCTTCATGGCCGAGCAGATCTCGGCGCCGGCGATGTCGTCGCTGACGGTGACGTGCAGGTGACCGCCGCCGACCGCGGCTTCGCACGCGCGGGCGTCCGCGATGTCGGCGGACGCGAAGAACATCCAGGTGAGCACCCGACGCGCGACCTCGATCGCCTTCGCCGGGCCGGCCGCATGCACGTACCGGAGCGGGCGGCCTGCGATCTCCGACGCGATCACGTCGACGCGGTCCATCTTGCCGCTCTTGCCGAGGAGGAACCCCTTCGTGACGCTGAGGATCGGGACGTCCGGAAGGTGCGGCGCCGCCTTCGTGAGGACCGGGACGAGCCCGTCCGAGCTGACGCCGTGGATGACCATCTCGGCGCCGTCGAGCGCATCGGCGAGCGCAGCAGAACGGAGCGGCTTCACGCGCGCGTCGAGCTTCTTCCGGAGCCGGGGATGGTCTTTGCCCTGCTCGATTGCCTCGATGAGCGCATCGTCGAGCCACGTGCCCCAGAGCCGGACGTCGTGGCCACGCATCGCCGCGACCTCGGCCATCGCGCTTCCCATGTATCCAGCACCGAGCACCGTGACACGCATCGTGCGGCGCACTCTAGTCCAGCTCCATGCGACGTACGACGTCGAATCATGCCCTTCATGGTGGCTGCCTTCGGCAACCCGGCCGAGCTCAGATGCGGCCGCGGTAGGGTGAAGCCCGGGCGGGGCCGCCGTTCGCGCGCCCGAGGATCTTGAGCTCCGCCAGAGCATTGCCCGAGACCTTGGCGACGGCCGAGGCGACGGCGGCCGTCAGCGCGTCGACGGCGGAAGGAGCCTCGTTCACCCGGTGCGCGAGCTCCGGGTCGAGCCACAGGACGACGAGGTGGCCGTGGATCATGCCCATGGAGCCGCTCCAGGCGAGCACGTCGGGCTCTACCTCGACGACACCTGACTCGAGCGCCTCGCGCGCGAGGGGCGACGAGAGCGCCCCCAGCCGCCCGAGGGCGAGCAGACGCAGCCCTTCGTCCTCCCCGCGCCTCATCAGCGGCTCCTGCGGGCGTTCACGGGACGGCAGACCGGGTCGGGCGCGGCTGCCATGAGGGGTACCGTAGACCATCGGGCCGGGCGGACCAATCGTCCGTGGGCGGCGACCGCTTCGAGGACCGAGTCCGCCCCCCGTCGGCTCAGCGGCGCATCTGGCGCCCCTGGGGCGCGGCTTGGACGTCGACCTCCTCCTCCGGCTCCCGTTCGTCGGCGACGCGGACGCTGCCCCCGAGCGCGGCCGCCACGGCGGCGGCCTGGGTCTCGCTCGCGCCCGTCGGCTTCGCGAGGTCGAAGATCACCTTGCTCGTGCCCCCGGAGAGGTTCTGGAGGGCCTCGAGGCGGCGAAGCTCCATGGCGCCCGGCGACCCGTGGAGGATCCGGGCGGCCTCGGCGAAGTTCTTCGCGCTCTCGAGATCGGCCTGGCTCTTGATCACGACGTACTGGCGGTCGCGCTCGGCGATCGCCTTCTTCGCGATCACCTCCTGCATCTGCTGCGGCAGCTGGATGTCCTGCAGGGCGATGAGCTCGACGTGCAGGCCCCACTGCGCCACGAACTGCTCGACCGAGGCCCGGACCTTCGCTGCCACTTCTTCGCGGTGCGCCAAGAGCTCGTCGAGCTTCGTCTCGCCGACGACGTCGCGGAGCACGACCTTCGCCCGGTCTCGGACGGCGTGCTCGTAGTCCTGGACGTTCAGCGTCGCCTTCTCGGCGTCGACGACCTTGTAATAAATCACCGCGTCGATCCAGGCGGTCACGTTGTCCGCCGTGATGACCGCCTGCTGCGGCAGGTCCCGGTTCCGGACGCGCATGTCGATGCGGATCATCTTCTGCAACGCCGGGAAGACGAAGTTGAGGCCGGGCCCGGCTCGGCCGGAGAACTTACCGCGCGTGAACTTCAGCGCGGGCTCCCACTGATTGACCTGGCGGAGCCCGCCGAACACGACCACGAGGGCCCCGAACAGCAGGACGAGGAGCGCAGAGAACGTGGCCGAGTCCATGTGCGGCCATCGTAACGCTCCGTTCGCGCGTCGCCATGGAACCGGCCGCGTTCGCGCGTGGAAAGCTTGCTCCGACGAGCGAGTGCCTCGAGCCCGCGGACGGATCGTCTGCGCGCTCTGCGTCGTCGCGGGCCACGCACGTGAGAGCGGTCAGCGAAAACACCTTCGACTCGGCCCCCCGACGTTCCGATCGACCTGCATCGGTTCGGGTCTTACGAGAACGGAGCGGGGTCGGTGACGGCGGAGATCCGTCACCCTGTCGCCGATCACCGGTCGCGCCTCGCGTGCTCCCGAGGTCGACCGGGCGCTCAGGCGAGCCGCTCGGCCGCTCGGTCGGGCTCCCTCCGAACGAGCCGAGCCGTCTCGCTCGTCGTGCCAGAGCCGAACACAAACGACGAAAGCCGCCCCGCCAGAAGCGGTGCGGCTTTCTTTTCGTCGGGGCGAGAGGATTCGAACCTCCGACTCCCTGGTCCCGAACCAGGTGCGCTACCAGGCTGCGCTACGCCCCGAGACCCGGCGCTGCTTGCGTGAAGCAGTGTCGAGGGCGAGCTAGATAGGGCGGGCGCGGCATCCGAGTCAACGCGAATCGACTCGATTTTTTGATCCACCGTCAGCGGAATGGTCCAACCGTGCAGGACCCCTAGTATTTTTCCGTCTCAGAGCCACGTCCCGCCTTCACTCCCAGCGGATCTCTGTCAAGCTACACTGTAACGGCGGCCAACGCGCAGCCGGATTCCAAGGACGACGGAACGCGATCACGACCGGCTGCCACCCGTGGACACTGCAGCTCCCAGCACCGGCGCACTTCATCTTCTCGCCCGCTCGCTCACGCACGCTCGTCGAGCTTCCGCCGTGAACCATCACACGCCTCAATTGGAGACGCGATGACCGCACAGCCCTCTGAGCTCCAGCTCCCTGCCGTGAAGATCCTGATCGTCGACGACGATCGCGCCATCTGCGAGTACATGCAGACGCTGCTCGAGCGCGATGGATACGCCGTCAAGACGATGAGCGATCCGACGACGATCGAAGACGAGGTGAAGAACGGTGGCTACCACCTCATCATCCTCGACTTGATGATGCCGAAGCTGGATGGCATCGAGGCGCTGAAGAAGATCCGCAAGATCGACAGCGACGTCGCCGTCGTCATCTTCACCGGATACCCGAACCTCGAGACCGCCGTCGCTTCGATGAAGCTCGACGCGGTCGACTACATCAAGAAGCCGTTCAACGTGGACGAGTTCCGCGAGGTGCTCGATCGCGTCATGCGGAAGAAGGGCCTCGCGCGCACGCCCGAGGAGAAGCTGCACAAGGTGATCGGCGACACGATCCGCAACCTGCGCAAGGAGAAGGATCTCACGCTGAAGCAGATGTCGCGGCGCACGAACCTGAGCGTCTCGCTGCTCTCGCAGATCGAGCGCGCCGAATCGAGCGCATCGATCTCGTCGCTGTACAAGATCGCGACGGCGCTCGAGTCCCGCATCCAGGACCTGTTCGGCGAGTACTGACGAAGACTCCGGGCCTTTCAGGCTCCAGCGGCGCGTCGACGCCCACGCATCCTCGCCCCTGGAGCCTGCCCCCGGCCTCTCCACGCCGCCGGGAACCGCCGGAGCGCGGACAACGGCCTCTCGGACGCACCGAGCCCTCCGAGGGCGCCTCCCAGAGACGCGGCACCCGAGGCCGAGACCTCTCTGGAGCCTGGAGCCTGGAGCCTCCGTCTCCGATCATCCGCGTCTCCACCCCGCTGTCAGAAAAGCCCCCGGTACCCCCGTGTTAGCCTCCGCGCGTCATGGGGACGACGTCATTCCTTCGCGCTTTGTCTCTGCTCAGCCTCGCGTTCGACGCGACCTTCGCGGCGCACGCCCACGCGGCATGGCCGCCGGCGCCGGGCGCGGACATGCGCGACAAGGCGAACTGGCCGAACGACTTCGAGGCGCGGTGGAACTACATCTCGTATTTCCCCGACCGTGCGCCCGGCGCAGGGCCGATCGACGCGTTCGACCAGCAGCTCGGCGCCTCCGGGATGAGCATCGACCGCGCGTGGACGCACACGATCGGTCGTCCCGACGTGAAGATCGCCGTCATCGATTCGGGCATCGAATGGGACGCGGCCGACCTCGTGAACAAGGCGGCGCTGAACATCGGCGAGCTGAAACGCGAGGACGCCAAGCCGAAGCACGCGGACGACACCGCATGCGGAGGAACGGGTCCCCTCGCCGGCTATGACTGCAACGGCGACGGCATCTTCAACGTGGCCGACTATCGCGACGATCCCCGCATCGCGCCCGTCGTCCCCGGCGAGCCGTGCTTCAACGGCCACGACAGGTCCAAGCCCGGCGGCGATCGAATCAAGGGCGACCTCAATCGCAACTGCATCCTCGATCCCGGCGACATCATCCTGATGTTCTCCGACGGCGTCGACGACGATGCGAACGGGTACACCGACGACATCTGCGGCTGGGACTTCTTCAAGAACGACAACGACCCGTACGACGACACCCGCTACGGCCACGGCACCGGCGAAGCGCGGGACAGCTCGGCCGAGGCGAACAACGGCGGCGGCGAGCCGGGCGTCTGCCCCGGGTGCACGTTCATCCCGCTCCGCGTCGGCGACAGCTTCATCGGCGACGCGAACGACTTCGCGAAGGCAGTCATCTACGCGGCCGACAGCGGCGCAAAGGTGGTGCAGGAGGCCCTCGGCACGGTGAACCAGTCGGCCTTCTCGAAGGCGGCGATCGACTACGCCTACAACAAGGGTCTGATCATCATCGCGAGCATGGCCGACGAGAACTCGCGGCACCACAACATGCCCGCGACGGCCAACCACGTCCTGACGGTCCACTCGATCCGCTACAACGAGGCAAGCCCGGGCCACGCGACCACCTTCGTCGCCTTCGATACGTGCTCGAACTACGGCGGACACCTCTCGCTCAGCGTCAGCGGCACGAGCTGTTCGAGCGAGGCGACCGGGCGCGGCTCCGGGATCGCCGGGCTCCTCTATTCGATGGCAGCCGACGAGGGCATCGAGCTCACCGCGGAGGAGGCCATCCAGCTGTTCAAGATGGAGGCCGACGACATCGACGTCGCCGAGTCGCGCGTCACGGAGAGCCCGAAGTACTACTACTCGCACGCCGGTTACGATCAGCGCTTCGGCTATGGCCGTTCGAACGCGCTCCGGCTCGTCGAAGCGATCAAGGCGCGGCGGATCCCGCCCGAGGTCGACATCGTCTCGCCGGAGTGGT
>JAFAER010000046.1 GCA_023423895.1 Pseudomonadota bacterium | reverse complement strand
CGATCAAGGTGACGACGCAGCTGATGATCTACGACACCCGTGACGGTGGCGAGAGGATCGTCCGCGACATCAAGGAGCAGGAGGTCTACTTCGGCGAGATCCCGCTCATGACGGACACCGGTACGTTCATCATCAACGGGACCGAGCGCGTCGTCGTCAGCCAGCTCCACCGGTCGCCCGGCGTCTTCTTCGATCACGACAAGGGCAAGACGCACTCGAGCGGCAAGCTCCTCTACAGCGCGCGCGTCATTCCGTACCGCGGCTCGTGGCTCGACTTCGAGTTCGACCCGAAGGACATCATCTACGTCCGCATCGACCGCCGCCGGAAGATGCACGCGACCGTCCTCCTCCGCGCGCTCGGCTACAGCACGCAGGACCTTCTCAACTACTTCTACAACACCGAGACGGTGTACCTCGAGAAGGGCGGCAAGTACGCCAAGTCCGTCGAGTACGAGCTCCTCGCTGGCCAGCGATCGACGCGCGACATCAAGGTCGGGTCGGAGACGATCGTCAAGAAGAACACCAAGTTCACCAAGGCCGCGATGAAGAAGCTGAAGGAGGCGAAGGTCGATCGCCTCCCGGCCGACGTCGAGGACCTTCAGGGCAAGGTCGCGGCGCACGACGTCGTCGACAAGGAGACCGGCGAGGTCATCCTCGAGGTCAACGAGGAAGTGACCGCCGACAAGCTCGAGAAGCTCCGCGAGGCGGGCATCGAGCAGTTCAAGATCCTCTTCATCGACGGCCTCAACGTCGGCAGCTACCTCCGCGACACGCTGCTCGCCGAGAAGGTCAAGACGACCGAAGACGCGATCATGGAGATCTACCGGCGCCTCCGCCCGGGTGATCCGCCGACGCTCGAGACCGCGAAGACGCTCTTCCACAACCTGTTCTTCAACCCGGAGCGCTACGACCTCTCGAAGGTCGGTCGCCTCAAGTTGAACTACAAGTTCTACCGCGACCTCCCGGAAGAGCAGCGCCCCGCCCTCGACACGCAGGTGCTCACGGCGCAGGACATCCTGGAGACCGTTCGCCACCTCATCGAACTGAAGAACGGCCGCGGCTCGGTCGACGACATCGACCACCTCGGCAACCGCCGCGTCCGCGCGGTCGGCGAGCTGATGGAGAACCAGTACCGCATCGGTCTGGTCCGCATGGAGCGCGCCATCAAGGAGCGCATGTCGATGTCGCAAGAGATCGACACGCTCATGCCGCACGACCTCATCAACGCGAAGCCCGTCTCGGCGGTGGTGAAGGAGTACTTCGGCTCCTCGCAGCTCTCGCAGTTCATGGACCAGACGAACCCGCTCTCGGAGGTCACGCACAAGCGTCGTCTCTCCGCGCTCGGGCCGGGCGGTCTCACGCGTGAGCGCGCGGGCTTCGAGGTCCGCGACGTTCACCCGACCCACTACGGTCGTATCTGCCCGATCGAGACCCCTGAAGGTCCGAACATCGGTCTCATCGCGTCGCTCTCGACGTTTGCTCGCGTCAACGAGTACGGCTTCGTCGAGACGCCGTACCGCCGCGCCGGCGACGGCAAGGCGCAGGACGAGGTGAACTGGTTCTCCGCGCTCGAGGAAGAGGCGAAGTTCATCGCCCAGGCGTCGGCCGACCTCGACGAGAAGGGCAAGTTCCGCGAGTCGCTCGTCTCCGTTCGTCTGAACGGCGACTTCCAGATGGTCCCGCCCGACATGGTCCAGCTCATGGACGTCGCGCCGAACCAGATGGTGTCCGTCGCAGCGGCCCTCGTTCCGTTCCTCGAGCACGACGACGCGAACCGCGCGCTCATGGGCGCGAACATGCAGCGTCAGGCCGTTCCGCTCGTCCGTAGCTGGGCGCCGCTCGTCGGCACCGGCATGGAGGGCAAGCTCGCTCGTGACTCGGGCGTCTGCGTCGTCGCCAAGCGCGACGGCATCATCGAGAGCGTCGACGCCTCGCGCATCGTCGTTCGCCCCGAGTCGGACAGGGCCGAAATCCCCGACATCTACCAGCTCTACAAGTTCCAGCGCTCGAACCAGTCGACCTGCTTCAACCAGAAGCCGATCGTCCGCGCTGGCGAGAAGGTGAAGGCGGGCGACGTCCTCGCGGACGGTCCCTCGACCGACATGGGCGAGCTCGCGCTCGGCCAGAACGTGCTCGTCGCGTTCATGCCGTGGCAGGGCTACAACTTCGAGGACTCGATCCTCGTGTCCGAGCGCATCGCGAAGGACGACGTCTTCACCTCGATCCACATCGAGGAGTTCGAGTGCGTCGCCCGCGACACGAAGCTCGGTAAGGAAGAAGTCACCCGCGACATCCCGAACGTCGGCGAAGAGGCCCTCAAGGACCTCGACGAGAGCGGCATCGTCCGCATCGGCGCCGAGGTGAAGCCGGGCGACATCCTCGTCGGCAAGATCACGCCGAAGGGCGAGACCCAGCTCTCCCCCGAAGAGAAGCTCCTCCGGGCGATCTTCGGTGAGAAGGCGGGCGACGTCCGTGACAGCTCGCTGCGCGTCCCGCCGGGCGTCGGCGGCATCGTCATCAACGCGCGCATCTTCGCCCGCAAGGGAACGGAGAAGGACGAGCGCGCGGTGTCGATCGAGACGGCCGAGAAGGACCGCCTCGAGCGTCAGCGCGACGAGGAGATCAAGATCCTCCGCGACTCGTTCTTCCGCGGCCTCAAGAAGAAGCTCGTCGGTCAGACGACGAACGGCAAGCTCGTCGACGACAAGGGCAAGGTCCTCCTCCAGAAGGGCCAGGTCATGGACGAGGCGGCGCTCGACGAGGTGCCGCGCAAGTACTGGGGCGAGCTCCCGGTCGAGGACGCAGAGGACATCGCCGCGAAGCTCAACGAGCTCGAGGAGATCATCCGCGTCCGTGAGGAGCACTTCCGCGACAAGATCGATCGCCTCTCCAAGGGCGACGAGCTTCCGCCGGGCGTGATCAAGATGGTGAAGGTCTACATCGCCATCAAGCGCAAGCTCCAGGTCGGCGACAAGATGGCCGGACGCCACGGTAACAAGGGTGTCGTCTCGCGCATCATGGCCGAAGAGGACATGCCGTACACGTCGGAAGGCCGTCCGGTCGACATCGTGCTCAACCCGCTCGGCGTTCCGAGCCGCATGAACGTCGGTCAGATTCTGGAGACGCACCTCGGGATGGGCGGTCTCGCCCTCGGGTGGCAGCTCCAGAGGATGCTCGACGAGAAGGCGGGCGACGCCGAGATCAAGGCGCAGATCCTGAAGATCTTCGACGGCGACAAGGACGTCGCGAAGATGCTCTCGAAGCTGACGCAGGAAGAGGCTCGTCAGGTCGCGCAGAAGCTCCGCAAGGGCATCCACTACGCGTCGCCGGTCTTCGACGGCGCGCCGGAAGAGGCGATCAAGAGCAGCCTCTCGCTCGCGGGAATCCCCACGAGCGGGCAGCAGGTGCTCTTCGACGGTCGCACGGGTGAAGCGTTCGAGCAGGAGGTCACGGTGGGCGTCATGTACGTCCTCAAGCTGCACCACCTCGTCGACGACAAGATCCACGCGCGCTCGATCGGCCCGTACTCGCTCGTCACGCAGCAGCCGCTCGGTGGCAAGGCGCAGTTCGGCGGTCAGCGTCTCGGCGAAATGGAAGTCTGGGCGATGGAGGCCTACGGAACGGCCTACGCGCTCCAGGAGTTCCTCACCGTCAAGAGCGACGACGTCATGGGCCGCACGCGCATGTACGAAGCCATCGTGAAGGGCGAGTACACGCTCGAGCCGGGTCTTCCCGAGTCGTTCAACGTCCTCATCAAGGAGCTCCAGGCGCTCTGCCTGAACGTCGAGCTTCTCGAGCCGGGACAGGTCCGCGCGACCGATCAGGCCGCAGAGGAGTGAGCGATGGAAGAGCAGCGCTCGCGAGTGGGCGCTGCTCTTCTCCTCCACCTCTCGCCAGGCCCCTTAGGAAGTTTCTCCCGTTAGCTGTTTCTAGAAAGGCATACCCCGATGCGCGACATCTTCAGCTTCTTCGAGAAGCCCAAGGATCCGCTGTCCTTCAGCGCGATCCGTATTTCGCTCGCGAGCCCCGAGAAGATCCGCGAGTGGTCGCACGGTGAGGTCAAGAAGCCCGAGACGATCAACTACCGAACCTTCAAGCCGGAGCGCGACGGACTCTTCTGCGCGAAGATCTTCGGACCGGTGAAGGACTACGAGTGCAACTGCGGCAAGTACAAGCGCATGAAGCACCGTGGCATCGTCTGCGAGAAGTGCGGTGTCGAAGTCATTCAGAGCAAGGTGCGCCGTGAGCGCCTCGGCCACATCAACCTGGCCACGCCCGTCGCTCACATCTGGTTCCTGAAGAGCCTCCCCAGCCGCATCGGCAACATCCTCGACATCTCGCTGAAGGACCTCGAGAAGGTCCTCTACTGCGAGGCGTACATCGTCATCGACCCGAAGGAGACCGCGCTCTCGCGTGGCGAGCTCCTCTCCGAGGAGCGCTACATGCAGCTCCAGGACGAGTACGGCGACGACAAGTTCCAGGCGGGCATGGGCGGCGAAGCCGTCCTCGAGATGCTCAAGAGCGTCGACGTCCACCAGATGTGCGAGACGCTCCGTCAGGAGATGCGCTCGGCCACCAGCGAGGCCAAGCGCAAGAAGATCGTCAAGCGCCTCAAGGTGACCGAGGCGTTCCGCGAGTCCGGCAACCGTCCGGAGTGGATGATGCTCACGGTGATCCCGGTCCTTCCGCCGGATCTCCGCCCGCTCGTCCCGCTCGACGGCGGCCGCTTCGCGACGTCCGACCTCAACGATCTCTACCGCCGCGTCATCAACCGCAACAACCGCCTCAAGCGCCTGCTCGAGCTGAACGCTCCGGAGATCATCATCCGGAACGAGCGCCGCATGCTGCAGGAAGCGGTCGACGCGCTGTTCGACAACGGCCGTCGCGGCAAGACGATCACCGGTCCGAACAAGCGCCCGCTCAAGTCCCTCAGCGACATGCTGAAGGGCAAGCAGGGCCGCTTCCGCCAGAACCTCCTCGGCAAGCGCGTCGACTACTCGGGCCGTTCGGTCATCGTCGTCGGCCCCGCGCTCAAGCTGCACCAGTGCGGTCTGCCGACCAAGATGGCGCTCGAGCTCTTCAAGCCGTTCATCTACAACAAGCTCGAAGAGCGCGGCTACGTCAACACCATCAAGTCTGCGAAGAAGATGGTGGAGAAGGAGCGCCCCGAGGTCTTCGACATCCTCGAAGAGGTCGTCAGCGAGCACCCGGTTCTTCTGAACCGCGCGCCGACGCTCCACCGCCTCGGCATCCAGGCGTTCGAGCCGGTCCTCATCGAAGGCAAGGCGATCCAGCTGCACCCGCTCGTCTGCGCGGCCTTCAACGCCGACTTCGACGGCGACCAGATGGCCGTCCACGTGCCGCTCTCGATCGAGGCGCAGATGGAAGCGCGCGTGCTCATGATGAGCACGAACAACATCCTCTCGCCCGCGAACGGCAAGCCGATCATCAACCCGACGCAGGACATCGTCCTCGGGCTCTACTACGCGACGCGCGAGAAGAAGTACGCGCGTGGTTGCTACCGCCCGGGCACGCTCCAGGTGTCGAAGCAGGGCAAGGTCGAAGGCGGCCACCTCCGCGGCGTCTACTCCAATCCGGAAGAAGTCCGGATGGCGTACGACAACGGCGAGGTCCTCATCCACACGGGCATCCGCGTCCGCGTGATCGACCCCGAGACCGGCGAGCGCATGATGGTCGACACGACCGTCGGCCGCTGCCTCATCTCCGAGATCATCCCGAAGGGCCTCCCCTTCAAGCTGGTCAACAAGACGCTCGACAAGAAGGCGCTCTCGACCCTGATCGATGCCTGCTACCGCAAGCACCGCAACAAGGCGACCGTCCTTCTCGCCGACCGCCTCCGCTCGCTCGGCTACGAGCACGCGACCAAGGCCGGTGTGTCCATCTGCATGGACCACATGGTCATCCCGGACGCGAAGGCCATCCTCCTCGGCGAGGCGCAGGAAGAAGTCCAGCGCGTCATCGATCAGTACCAGGAAGGTCTGATCACCGACGGCGAGCGCTACAACAAGATCGTCGACATCTGGGCTGGCGTTGCCGACAAGGTCACCAGCGAGATGATGAAGGTCATCGGCAAGGAGATGGTCACCGATCCCGAGACGGGCAAGGAGACCGAGGAGCCGAGCTTCAACCCGATCTACATCATGGCGGACTCCGGTGCGCGCGGTAGCACGCAGCAGATTCGTCAGCTCGCCGCTATGCGCGGTCTCATGGCCAAGCCCTCGGGCGAGATCATCGAGAACCCGATCAAGGCGAACTTCCGCGAAGGTCTCTCCGTTCTCGAGTACTTCATCTCGACGCACGGCGCTCGTAAGGGCCTCGCGGACACGGCGCTCAAGACGGCGAACTCCGGTTACCTCACGCGTCGTCTCGTCGACGTCGCGCAGGACGCCGTCATCGCCGAGTTCGACTGCGGCACGCTCGACGGCATTCGCGTGACGAAGCTCGAGGACGCAGGCGAAGTCATCCAGCCGCTCGGCGACCGTATCCTCGGCCGCGTTGCGCTCGAGGACGTCGTCGACCCGCTCACGGGCGAAGTCATCGTCCCCGCGAACACCGAGCTCGACGAGCACCTCGTCTTCACCATCGAAGAGGCGGGCATCGAAGAGATCGTCATCCGCTCCGTGCTCACCTGCCAGACCCGTCGCGGCGTCTGCGCCAAGTGCTACGGACGTGACCTCGCGCGCGGCTACAAGGTCAACATCGGCGAGGCGATCGGCATCATCGCATCCCAGTCGATCGGCGAGCCGGGCACGCAGCTCACGATGCGTACGTTCCACATCGGTGGTGCGGCCGCGCGCGGCAAGATCGAGCAGTCCTCGATCGAGGCGCGCACGGAAGGCTTCGTCCGCATCCGCGGCGCGAACCTCGCCCGCCGTCGCGACGGAACGGTCACCGTGATGAACCGCCACGGCGAGCTCGTCATCGTCGACGACACCGGCCGCGAGCGCGAGCATCACCGCATGGTGTACGGCGCCGTCCTCAAGTGCGAGGAGGGCGACAAGGTGAAGCCGGGTCAGCTCCTCGCGGAGTGGGACGCGTTCGCCAACGTCATCCTCACCGAGGTCGGCGGCGTCGCGAAGTTCGGCGACATCGTCGAAGGCGTCACGATGATCGAGAAGCTCGACGAGGTCACCGGCCTCTCGCGCAAGGTCGTCATCGAGTCGCGCGCCGCGGATCTCCGCCCGCGCGTCAGCATCAAGCACCCCGAGACGGGCGAGACGGTCAAGCTGCCGAACTCGACGCTCGAGGCCCGCTACCTCCTCCCGGTCCACGCGAACATCGTCGTCCAGGACGGCGACCTGCTCGAGCCGGGCGACATCATCGCGAAGATCCCGCGCGAAACGACGAAGACCCAGGACATCACCGGTGGTCTCCCGCGTGTCGCCGAGCTCTTCGAGGCCCGCAAGCCGAAGGACCACGCGATCATCGCCGAGATCGACGGCGAGGTCTCCTTCGGCAAGGACACCAAGGGCAAGCGGAAGGTCGTCATCACGCCCTTCAGCCACGACGGCCAGCCCCTCAACGACCAGGCGCGCGAGTACCTGATCCCGAAGGGCAAGCACATCCACGTCCAGCCGGGTGACCGCGTTCGCGCGGGCGAGCCGCTGCAGGACGGCCCGGCGAACCCGCACGACATCCTTCGCGTGAAGGGCGAGAAGGAGCTTGCTGCGTATCTCGTGAACGAGATCCAGCAGGTCTACCGACTCCAGGGCGTCGCCATCAACGACAAGCACATCGAAGTCATCGTCCGTCAGATGCTGCGCCGCGTGCGCATCAAGGATGTCGGCGACACGAACTTCCTTGTCGACGAGAACGTCGAGAAGCACATCTTCGAGCGGGAGAACCAGCGCGTGATCGAGCGCGGTGGTCGCCCGGGTATCGCGGAGCCGCTGCTCCTCGGCATCACGAAGGCGTCGCTGTCGACGGAGTCGTTCATCTCGGCGTCGTCGTTCCAGGAGACCACGAAGGTCCTCACGGAAGCGGCGATCAACGGGAAGACGGACACGCTGCGCGGCCTGAAGGAGAACGTCATCATGGGACGTCTCATCCCGGCCGGCACGGGCCTGGCGGCGTACAAGAACCTCAACCTCGTTGTCGAGGGCGAGGTGGTGGAGCAGGAAGGCGCTCGGTACGCCCCGGCGCCGCCGATCCCGCAGCCGCCGCCGTCGCTGGCAGCGGTCAACGAGGAGTAGGGGCCCCCTCCCGCGCGGCTTCGCCGCGCGCCTCCCCCTTATCCGTGCTCGGCCCTTCGGGCCTGCGCGCGGATGGGGGAGGACGCTCCGGCTCAGTGAGAGACGCCGTGGTCCTTCGGGATCGCGGCGTTTCTGTTTTGTCCTCTCCTATCTTTCTCCGACTCGCTCTCCCCTCTCGCGCGCCTCACGCCCCGCCCGTTCTCCTCCTGGTCGCTCCCGCTCGCTCGTGACGCCAACTCCGGCGTCCACGCGCAGCCACGTGGAGGTTGTTGGTGCACTGCGCGCTGCTCTCGTCAGCGAAGCGCGGAGGCCTTGGCGACGATGGTGCGGACGACGGCGTCGAGATCCTGGAAGACGAGGTGGTCCCGGATGCGGAGGACGGTCCATCCGAGGTCTGTGAGGAGGCGGTCTCGCTGTGCGTCCGGACGCGCGCGGTCCTCGTGGTACGGGCCGTCGACCTCGACGACGAGGCGGACCGTGGTGCAGGCGAAGTCTACGATGTAGGGGCCGATGACGAGCTGGCGGCGGAAGGGGAAGCCGGTCTTGGAGCCCGGAGAGGCGGCGCCAGAGCCACTCCTCGGAGCGGGTTGGCGCGAAGCGCATGTGTGGCGAGCGCGCTCTTCGAGGAGCTGCGCCTGGTGCGGGGACACGAGAGAACGACCGAACATGAAGACCTCCGCGAGGCCGGCGCGTCCGCGCGCCGAGCGAAGTCCTCGAGCGCAGGTTCCGTGACGCGCGCACCTCGACGAGGTGAGGGGAGTCCGGTGATCCCGGTCGCGCGCGGCGCGCAACGTAGCTCGGCGCGCGGATGCGCCTGCCGGGTTGGCCGCATGGCATCGCGTAAGCGAATGACGCTCACGAGCGAGTGCCTCGAGGATGCCCGGTCCGAGGTAGAGTTCGACCGTGGGACGCTGCGCGAGGTTCGTAGGATTTGCGCTGGTTGGGGCCGTCGCGTGCGTTCCGCCGAAGCCGTCGGCCATCATCAACGATCACGCTAGTTGTCACCTTGGTCTGCGGACGACCGGGGTGAGCCGGGTGACGTGGCGCGAGCTTGCGGATGATCCTGTCGCTTTCGAGGGACGAGCGGTGCGCATGGTCGGCCGACTTCACCTCGAGTTCGAAGGGGACACGCTTGCGCCCGCTGGCACGGCGCAATTGTCCGAACATGTTTGGGTGCAGCTCACCGAAGCGATCGACAAGACGGCCGCGACGAGGGCGTGCCACGAAGCGCTCGTGGCGATCGAAGGCGAGCTGGACCTCGAACGACAGGGACACATGGGTATGTCTGCTGGAACGCTCGTAGCCCGGCGCATCGATGCGCTCGACGAAGACGAGCCGCAGTTGGCGAAGCCACTGCCACCTTCGACGACGGTCGACCCGCACGTCGTCACGGTCGAGGAGTACGACGCTTGCGTCCGCGCAGGACGCTGCGGTCCGGTCCGCGCGAATGACCGCATGATCGGCAACGGCGGCCGCGTCTCCGCGATGGACGCATGCAACGCACTGGACCCAAATCGAAGCGCATTCCCCATGAACTGCGTGCGATGGATCGACGCCGCACGGTATTGTGCGTGGGCGGGAAAGCGTTTGCCGACCGAGCATGAGTGGTTCTCCGCGGTGCGGTTGCAACCACCGCGCGACGCCGGCGAGCTGACTCCCGCGGCCCGTGTACTCGTTCCCAAGGCTGAGACTCGAATCGTCGACGTCGCCGCGGACCACGTCGTGACGAACGGGGTTTCGGAATGGACGAGGTCATCGACGTGCACGCAGGATGGGTGCATCGACTTTCATCGGATCATCGTTCGTGACGGCACGCCGGGAGGCCCCTTCCGCTTGCGCGGCTCGACGAATGGATGGGCAACGAAGAGCGCGGATCTTGGATTTCGTTGCGCGCGCTGACAGCTCTTACCATCCGCGATGCTGGGGCATGTCGATATCCGCGATGGAAGCAGTGCGGCACGGAGCTCCGCGCGCGGTTGCCGAAACGCAATGTGAATGCTGGCGCGAGCTGTGCGAACACGATTGTTGACCCGAACGGTAGCTCGCCCGCATCGGTGCTAAGCCGCAGCGTCCTCCCCCATCCGCGCGCAGCCCGAAGGGCGAGCACGGATAAGGGGGAGGCGCGCGGCGAAGCCGCGCGGGAGGGGGCCCCTAAATCCGGACGAAGTTCCAGCGGCGGGTTGCGACCGTGAGCTCGATGAAGGCGCGGAGGGTGGCCGAGGGGAAGGGACCGGGCGGATAGACGAGCTGGATCGGGAATGGCGGCGGCTCGTACGAGGGAAGCAGGACTTCGAGCTCGCCGTTCCGGATCCTGTCGGCGGCTTGGTACGAGACGACGAGCGCGATCCCACCGCCGCGCGCGGCGTGGTCGACTGCAGCCTCGGCGCTGTTCGTCGTCAGGGTGGGCTTCACGGTGACGCTCCGCGGCTTCTTTCCGAAGAAGCGCCACTCCGACGCGGGGGTGATCGCGGAAAACGAGATCGTGCGGTGGTCGGCGAGGTCCTCCGGGCGACGGAGACGCTTGGTTGCAGCGAGGTAGCTCGGCGAGGCGACTAGCACGCGGCGCGCTCCGCCGACGACGCGCGCCTTGAGCGACGAGTCGCCTAGCTGGCCGATCCGCACCGCGAGATCTACGGCGCCCTCGCTCAGGTTCACGATTCGGTCGGAGAGGACCAGCTCTCCCACGACATTCGGGTAGGTCGCGAGGAAGTCGGTCATGAGCGGCGCGACCTCTTTTCGACCGAAGGTCTCCGGCGCGGCGACGACGAACCGGCCGAACGGTGCCACGTGCTCGCGCCGGGCGGCGGCCTCCGCCTCGACGACGCCGGCGAGGATGGTGCGGGCTCGCTCGAGGTAACGGCGCCCCGCGTCAGTCAGGGTCACGCTCCGCGTCGTCCGGTTGAGGAGCCGCACACCGAGATGCGCCTCGAGACTGGCGACGAGGCGGGTGACGAGCGACGGCGAGACGCCGAGCTTTCGTGCGGCGGGAGCGAACCCGTGGAGATCGGAGACGCAGGCGAAGGCTTCCATCGAGGAAAGGCGGTCCACACGTCGATTATTGCAGGTTATGCAGCGATGAATTGCATGACGGCGTCATTGTTGATCTAGCGGTCATGACGCACCTTCCTTCTCGAGGGCACGGAGCCCTGAACTGAACGAGGAGGTCCAGCATGAAGGTCGCCGTCGTCATCGTTTCCGACCCCAAGGCCGGCGAAGAAGCCCTCGGTCGAGCGTTCAACGGGCTCGCGCTTGCGGCGGATGCCCAGGCGCATGGCGACGAGGTCGCGATCGTTTTCGCCGGAGCGGGCACGCGGTGGCCGGCGGAGCTCACGCGGCTCGGTCATCCGGGCCATGGGCTCTATGCGGCGGTGCGGCCGCTCGTGGTGGGCGCGTCGTGCGGCTGTGCGGCGGTGTTCGGGGCGACGGAAGGCGTCATGGCGGCCGAAGTGCCGGTGCTCGCCGACCACGCGCTCGCCGGAACCCCAGGCGTCGCGAGCCTTCGGCGCTTCCTCGCCGACGGCTTTCACACGATGGTCTTCTGAGGCGAGCCATGGCGGCGCGGTATCTGACGGAGCTTCTCACCGGCGATGTCCTTGCGGCGCAGGAGCAGGCATATGGCCGGCGGATGCGGCCGGGGTCGCGCGAGGGGGGCGAGGCCGACGAGCTCGGGCCGGACGAGATCGGATTCATCGCGCGGCGCGATAGCTTCTACCTCGGGACGGTATCGGAGAACGGCTGGCCCTACGTGCAGCATCGCGGCGGGCCGCCGGGGTTCCTACGCGTGCTCGGCGGGCGCTCGCTCGGGTTCGCCGACCTCAAGGGGAACCGGCAGCTCGTCTCCACGGGCAACCTCGCCGGCAACGATCGGGTGTCGCTCTTTCTGATGGACTATCCCGCGCGCGAGCGGCTCAAGATCCTCGGGCACGCGCGGGTGGTCGACGTGCGCGCCGAGCCGGAGCTGGTGAATCGGCTGGCCCCGGCGCCCGAGCTGCGGAATCGCGTCGAGCGCCTCTGCCTGATCGACGTCGTCGGCTTCGACTGGAACTGCCCCGCGTACATCACGCCGCGGTTCACGGTGAGCGAGGTCGAGGAGTACGCCAAGTCTTTGAAGGACCGGATCGCCGAGCTCGAAAGGCAGCTCGCCGAGCACGCTGCAGCTGGCCATTGAGGTTGTGGAAGAGGTCCTTCCCGAATACGTGATTCCCGGTTCGAGAATTACTTCTCGCGGCGCATCGCCTCGAACGAGACCGTCGGATCTCGGACGCAGCAGTCTGGCCGACCGGCACGCGGGGCGGCGCGCCCTCGTCGACGTGGAACGAAAGGCCGGCATCGGGGCCTAGGACGATGGACGGGACGAACGCCGCGTTCGGAGGCGACGGCATGAACCGTTGCTGTGGGAACGTGGAGGCCTCGTCATCGCTCGGCCGACATCGCCGATCATACTGGCCGGCCTTTGTTAGCTATGACGGAGATGTAGCTAACAATGATTTGTTAGCTAAGATGCTGGTCTAGCTAACAACGTGGCCACCCTCTTCACGAAGCAACCGCTGGCGCTCCAGACCGCCTTTGCCGAGCTCAAGCGGCAGGCGCTCGAGCAGCCTGTCGTCCTCATCGGTACGCCCGGCTCCGTCGTCGTGCGGACGAACGCGGGGCGGCGCTTCTTCTATCGCGACTACTACGATCCGGCGGGGAAGAAGGCGGCTGACTACATCGGACCGGAGCAGGATGAAGCGGCACTGGCGAGGGCCGTTGAGATTCGCGAGCGGATCGGGTTGACCAACGGTCTGCTCGAAGACGCTACGCTCTTGGTGCAGAACGGGTACGTCCGCGTGGAGCCGCGCACGAACGCGATCCTTGCCGCGCTCGCGAACAACGGACTGTTCCGGGCGGGCGCGCTCCTCGTCGGGTCACACGCATACGGGGCGCTCCTGAACGAGCTCGGCGCTCGCGCCGCTGCGACCGGAACCGAGGACGTGGACGTCGCGCGAGGCAGGCGTCTAGCGCTCTCGGGAGACGCGAAGTCGTTCGAGGAGATGCTCCGCGACTCTCGCGTCCCGCTTCATCCCGTGCCGCAGCTCGACCGAAAGCTGCCGCCCACGTCGTACAAGCCACCCGGGCGTGATCGCCTGCGCGTCGATCTCCTGATGCCGACGAATGGTGACCGAGTGAAGGTCCTTTCCGCGCCGGAGCTCGACGCCCACGCGACCGCGCGGCCTTGGCTGCGGTACATCACGGACCAGGCGATTCCCGGCGTCGTCATCGGACGGAGCTCGATGGTGGCCGTCAATCTTCCGCGTCCGGAGAGACTTGCCTGGCACAAGATGCTCATCAGCCAGATCCGTTACGAGACCTCGGAGAAGGCGCCCAAGGACATCGAGCAGGCGGCCACCCTCGTCGCGATCCTTGCCGAGGCTGCGCCCGAGTCGGTCGAGTCAGCGCTCGCCGCCGTGCCTCGGAACGCACGCGTGAAGACGAAGCAAGGAGCGCAACGCGTGCTCGCGCGGCTGAGGACGACGAAGCACCAGCAGGCCGTCGACCTGCTCGCCGAGCTCCTCGGGTAGCGACGGGGTACTTCAGCGTCCGAAACAGGGACTCGATGATCTGGTTGTCGTCGCTGATCTTCGGGCGGGCGCCGACGGCACGATGCCGAGACGCTGCAGGGGCGAGAGTATCGTCGAGCCGCGCATCGATCCGCGGTTCTCCGAGTGCCGGACGAGACCGCAAGGGTCGATGCCCTCGGCCGGGCCCGTCGGGTTCACGAGCCCCGCGGAGCGCTCCATCGACGACACCTCCTCGTGGACCTCGAACCCGACGATGCGGCGCCAACGCCCTCCTCGGAGCGGCTTGGCGCGCAGCGCAGGTGGCGCGCGCGGTCCTCGAGGAGCTGCGCTGGGGGCGCTACGAGACAGCGACCGAACACGTCCGCGCGCTGAGCGAACGCGCGCGGCGCGGACGTGCGCAGCACATAGCTCGGCGCGCGGATGTGCGCCGGTCGATGGGGCGAGCAGAGGGCTGCCTCCTGATGCGGGGCAGGCGAGACTGACTCTTGGCGGAGTCGCGGGCAGCGTGTGGGCCGGTTGTCGTTGCCGATGCTACGCGCTCACTCACGCCTGTTGCGAGCGCGCATGGAGTCGATACTGTTGATGCGTGGGGGATCCGCAGCCGTACCGAGTCAGTGCCCGCCCGATGCCGGCGCTCGATACCGTCCCACGGAGTGCGGTGCTCGGGCTCTCGGCGGGGGCGTTGGGATTCGCGCTCGGTGCCATGTTGGGGGTCGTCGAGCGCACGGTGATGCTCCTCTGGCCGCCGTTCGGCGTCTGGCGGAGCGCTTGGCCGAGCTACTCGTGGGTAGTCGAAGCAGCGATCGCCGCAACCACGTTCCTCTGCAGTTGGCGGCCGGTCCCCGGAACGAGGTCGCACCTTTGGGCGCGCGCTGGTGCGGTGGCATGGGTCGTCGCGCTGGCTGCCGAAGAATGGCCGAGCGGTTCGGTGATGTCGCGCGACGCGTGTGCGAACCTCGAGGAGCTCCCGAGTGATTCTCCGGTCCTCGTTGTCACACTCTGCTGTGCTCGCCTGCTGCTCTGGCTATCGCTCGGCGGTGTCGTCCTCGCCTCGGGCCGGCGCTTCGCGTTGCCGCGCTGGTCGCCGGCCATCGCAGCGGGGCTCGGGGCGACACTCGCCGAACCAGGGCTGGACGAAGTGCTGCGGCATTGGCGCACTGGCTCTTTGCTGATTCGATTTCCAACCTTCACGTACTCGCTCGTCGAGCTCGTGATGCTTGTCGTCTTTGCTGGCGCGTTCGCTTCCGTCGCGTCTGCGATGCGGAGGCGTCCGCTGCTCGATCCGGACGCGCTGGTTTCGACCGGTCATCCCGGCGGAGGAGCGACCGAGATCGCGACGCGGACGTTCTATCACTGGAGCGCATCGAGCCTCGTGCTGCTCGTCTGCGTGTTCGCCCTCACCAATCAGGTCGGTACCGCGCTTGCCCGCGTCCCGCTGATCGAAGGCTGGGGCTCGGACGGACGGATCGTGTTCGCACTGAGCTTGTTGGCCGTTGCGATACTCGTCGAGCGCGCGCGGAGGAAGAACCCGGACGAGAGCTCTTTCGCACCGACGATTGCCGCGGGGGTCGGGGCTCTCTGGGGAGCCGCGTCCGCTTCGTCTGCTTCTTCGGGCCGAGCCCTGGCCCTACGTATCCTGGCGCTGGGATTCTGCGGCTTCGCCGTCGTCGCCGTCGCCGTGCTACTCCCGAAGATTCCGGGGCATGTGCGCACCGTCAGAAACATGAAGGGAGCGCTCGCCCTCGGTGGTGTGATGATCGCTTCGTCGGGGCTCAGCGAGTGGACGAGCGCGGGCTCGCGCTGCGAAACGCCCGTCGCGTCCCTGTTGTCCGTCGAGGGGCACTCGATGCTGCTCTTCGGCGCACTCGTGGTCGTCACGCTGGCGGTTCATCGCGCCGTTCCCATCGAGGGAGAGATTCTGAGAGCATCGAGCACGACGAGGCGAGGAGATCTAGACGAGCGGTCATGAACGGTGTCATCGACCAGCAGCAGGCGGTGACGGCAACGGAATCCGTACACTCGCGGCGAGCGGTGTGTGCGGTGGATGGCTCCTCGTTTGAACGCCGCGCGCGAAGGCGTTGCTCGCTCGCGCTCCGCTGTCGAACACTCCGGCGTTCACGATGGACGAGATGCCCTCCGAGGTTTCCTCGACCGCTCTGACGATGCCAAGACCGGTCAGGCGGCAGCGCGGGCGAACAGGACGCTCTCCATCGCGTCGAGGAGCGCCTGCGCTTCGCGTGGCCTCGGCATGCCCGCGAGGGCAACGACGTCTTTCGCTGGCGGCTGGAGCACCGCTGCGCGGAGGTCGGCCATCGCGTCCGCGCGAGCGCGCTGGATCGCCGCGCGCTCGGCGTCGTCGAGTCGGGGCGCCAGCCAGGCGGCGACGTCGTGAGCGAGGGACGCGTGTCGGGCCTCGTCGCCGGCGATCTTGCGGAGCACGGCGCGGATTTGTGGGTCGGTGGCCATCCGTGACTGGTACTCGGCCACGAGGGCTCCATACGTCTCGCGCACGCATCCCTCGACGGCATTTTCGAGCGCGATCTCGAACACGCCGCGCCTTTCGAGTGGGCTGATTGCGACGCGCGCGGGCGTCGCACCGAAGCGATGTGCGAGGAGAGCCATTTCCCGGGCATGACGGATCTCGTCGGCGCGCGAGCGCCGCGCACCGACGATCAGGTCTCGCGGTGCTCCGAGGTCCGCGAGCTCGCGCTCGAGACGACGAAACGCGAGGACGCTCGCGGCTTCGAGGTGCGCCGCCTCGGCGAGCCATGCCGCCACCGAAACGGTCGCGCCCATCGTGTCGGCGCTCGGGGCGAGCCCGGCGGGACGCCGTCCGCAGCACGAGCCTCTATCGATTCTACGGGATTCCCCGCTCGTCACGACGCCGTCGGCGGACACCTTCATCCGCGTCTGTGTCGGGTTCCCGCAATCGTCCCAGGTGATCAAGAGCTCCCACGACCCGTCGGGGTTCTGGCGCCATCCCGACTTGAATGGCGTCGTGGTGCAGACGAGCTCGAGCATCGTGGTCGTCACGAGGAGCCGCGCCTCTTCGAGCGTATCGACCGAGCCGAGGAAGGTCGCGAGGTCCTGCGTTGACTTGACCACGCCGACCTCGTCGCCGCGTGTGTAGATCAAGAAGGACCTCTTGATGTCGAAGTCCCCTAGGCCGGTTGGCCAACCTTCGTGCTCGTCGATGCGCTGCGCCGCAAGCTTCTCGACGCAGTCGTTGCCGCCGCCCACACACGGCGACCCGTGGACACTCTCCGTCGTCGGACCCCAGGTGGCGCCCGATCCGCCGTCCGCGTCCGGAGTGCCGTCATTCCAACGGCGAAAATGCATGCTTCGCAGCTCGACGTAGTCGACGGGCACCGTCGGCGTGAGGTTGCTCAAGATGGCGGAGAGCGGCGGCGTACAGGTGAACGTCTCCTCGTCAGGCAGCGGAGGCGGAATCGTCGCGGCGTCGTCGGTGACCTCGCTGTCGGACCCGCCGTCTCCGGGGACGTTCGTGGTGGGCGGGGGCGTCGCCTCGCCCTCCTGAGCGAGCTCTCCGCACCCGACCATTGCGGTTGAGCTCGAGATCACCGTCGAAACGATGGCACCGAAGACACGTCGCAGCTGGTTCGCACGCACCACGCGAGGACGCACGCAATCTCGGGGCCACGGTCCAGTCGCTGGAAATCAGCGCGATCGAGCGAAGTCGTGTGCCAGACCGTGCGAAACCCGACAGCGCCGTCAGGGACGAGGGCGTGCGTACTACGCACGGAGCGAGCGACGGAGCTCCCGGCGCGAGCCCCGCTCCCGGCGTGTGCACGACGCGCGCACGCGATGGCTGCGGACTTTCTGCTTCCGTCGCCCGCTCGTCACCTTCGTTGGCTGGGCGTATCGTTGGACGATGGGCTGGTCGAAGCGGCTTCACACGACCGAAGCGCGCGTTCACGCTCCGGAGCGTTCTCCGCTCAATCATCCCGTTTGGTGGATCGCGCTCGCGCTTCTGCTTCTCAACGACCTCGTGCTGAAGCGCTCCAGCATGGCCGGTGCCGTCACCGGGAAGGTGAGCGACTTCGCAGGGCTGATCGTCGCTCCCGTTCTCGTCGCGTCGATCGTTCGACCGAAGACGAAGACTGCGCGGCTCACGTGTCTGGCATTGGTGTGTTTGCCATTCGTCGCAATCAACGTCTCGACGAAAGCTGCTTCGCTCGTCGTCTGGGCAGCCTCGCTCGGTGGGCTGGAGTGGCGCATCTGGTCGGACTGGACCGATCTCGCTGCGCTCAGCGTTCTCCCGGTCGCATGGCGCATCAGCCAGTCCAGTGGTGCTGCGGCGAGGGCGGGTTCCACCCTGAGCGCCACGGTGCACCGCGTGGGTGTCGTGTTGGGCGCCTTTGCCTGCATTGCGACGAGCGAAGATTTCAGCCGGGTCGAGACCGCGGCGTACCTCATCAACCTGACTCCCGAGGAGGTGAAGGTATCCATCTTCCGAGCGAAGGAGCCGCTCGACTGCGGAGCGTTCGCCGCGGACCCGCACGGCATGCTCCGGTCCGAGCAGCTCGTCTTCGAGCGATGCTGGACGACGGATGTCTCGCAGCGCGTCGTGCCGCTCGATCAGGACTGGCGAATCATCGTCGACCGGAGCGGAATCCCGGACGCGGCCTCGCCGCGCGCGTGCGACCTCGCCGTCATCCGGGTTGACGGCATGGTGGATAGGGCCGTCTTCTGGAACCAGGTGTCGAAACTCCAGCTCGATACATACGATCTCGACATTCGAGATTCGCATGCCCTCCAGCTCGAGCGATTTGGTGATGTGTTCGTCATCGAGCGAACGCCTCTCCTGGACGTGTGGCCGGTCGACTTGACCCTGCCGGAAGCGACAGGCACATGCGAGCGTGGGCTGTGAGGGCTCGCCACTTCGTCATCATGGCTGCCGTCGTCGCGACCATGCTGTCGCGTGTGTCTGCCGCGAACGCAGACGCATCGCGAAGCCTCCCGGTCCCGCGCCCTTCGAGGCTCTTCCTCGGAGCCGACGTCGGTTTCCTCGTGCCGGGCCCCGTCTCGATCGACGGCAAACGCGTGGCTGGGGAGGGCGGGAATCTCTACTTCGGGTTGCAGACGGGGTATTCGCACGCGCTGAGTCATCGTATCGGCGTACTTGGATTGACGAGGATTGGCGGGTGGAAGACGGCTCTGGCGGAAGCGCGCGACGAACAACGTTATCGCGTCGACCTGGCGCTGGGACCCGAGCTGCGCGGCGAGAACGCCAACGACGGCTGGCATGTGTCGGCGCCACTTGGCGTGACGATCGCGCAGAGCCAGGCCGGGACGACGGGGCGCGCCGTCCGCGACTCGTACGGTCCGGGGCGAGGCGTCAACTTCGGGCTCACCGGCGGCTTTCACCTGCCAGGCCCACGCTCGCGCGGAGGTGCATACTTCGATCTCTCGTGGATCACGCACATCACCTGGATCGATCACACGGCCAAGCTCACGAGCAGCGGCGCCGCTATCGCGGAGTCATACGCCTATGTCGACCACATGCTCGTGCTCTCGGTTGGAGGTCTTCTTCGCCTGTAGACGTGCGGAGCTCGCAACTCGGCTGCCCCGAACGCACGGGCACCTCTTCCGCGCGCCTTGGCGTCGCGCGGAAGGTCAGCGCCAACTTGCCGTCGGACCTTCTCGAGGCTGGCGAGCCCTCCATCCGCGACGAGCCAAAGGTGACCGGCACCATGGTACCATGGATGGCCCCTCGTCTTCCCGGGGCCTCCTCTGCGATGCGCCATCGTGGGCCGCCGACGTTCTTCCCACATCTCGCTCTCGCTCTCGCTCTCGCCGCGCAGATTGCTCCCCTCCAGGCGCTGGCGATGGTTTGGGGGCGTCGTCATGATGACCGGTCTCCTCGCACCGGCATCGGCGTCGGCGGAGCCGCACGAGCGAATCCACTTCGACTACTCGGCTGATCCGACCTGCCCGAGCTTCGATGAATTCGTCGAACAGGTGCGGGCCTACACAACGCGCTGGGGGCTTGCGGAGCCGGAAGAGGACGCGCGACGCTTGCACGTCACGTTTGCGGTGACCAAGGCGGGTACTGTCGGCTCGCTCGAGATTGCGTCTCGAGAGCAGTCCGCACCACGCGCACCGCGCACGATCGAAGGTCCCAGTTGCGCGACGGTCGCCCGAGGAATGGCCGTTGCCGTGGCAGTAGCGATCGATCCGGCCGCGCTCCTCGCGGGCCCCGGACGCGCCGCTGAGCGTGAGCTCACGGACGAGCACGCCGAAGAGGAGCTCTCGGCAGAGGCGACGGGGGCTACGCCCGTCGAGCAGCGGCCGTCCCTCCCGGCCCCCTCTTCCTCAGCCCCGCCCCGCGAACCGTCGCCGTCGTCGAGACGACCCGTCGGTCCGCGCAAGTCGGCCGCGCGCTTCGCGATCGAAGGTCGCCTCGAGGTCACGTCGGCGGTGGTCGCAGGACTTCAGCCCGGTGCCCTCGTGGCGATCGAAGTCGATCCCCTCGCTCCAGCGGACTCGAGCGCGCCTCGTCGTCTGCCCCGATGGCTGCGCCCAACACTCGCGCTCGGGATCCGACAGAGCATGAGTCGGAAGCTCGAGCGTTCGACGGTCGTCACATCGTTCCTCTGGACAGCCGGTGTCGTGAGGCTCTGCCCCGTCCGCTTGGGCGTGACCGAAAAGCTCGACATCACGCCTTGCATCGAGAGCAATGTCGGTGCCCTCATGGCAGAAGCCCAGGGGAGCGCCGATGCCAGGCGGACATCGAGGTTCTGGCTCGACCTCGGCGTCTCGGCTCGAGTCACCTGGACGATTTCACCGGCCTTCTACGCCGGGGCCGGGGTCGGTCTGGTCGCGCCGCTCAGCCGTACCCGGTTCGAGCTCGGCACGGGCGAGCTCATCTCGCGCGCTCCTGCAGCGGGAGCCACGCTCGGGGGCGTCTTCGGCTGGCGTTTCTGACGCCACCCGTTCGCGTTCAAAGCCCCGAATGTCGCTCCCACCAACATGGGCTGCCGGCGAATGAGCCCGCTCCGGTGGACGGGGCCGATGACTTTTTTTAACAATCGCCCGCTGCCGCAGCATCCATCCGTGAGAAATGTCGGCGGTCTCACGAGTCACCTCGCGTGTGGAGGGCATGTCCAGTGAGGACGTGCGCGTCATGACCCGACAGGTGGATCACGCGCAAGTGCGCAAGCTCGTTGAAGACCATTTCGCGGGCGTCTGGCGCTTTCTTCGCCATCTCGGGGTGCCGGAGCACTGGGTCGACGACGCGGCCCAGGAGGTCTTCATCGTTGCGGCGCGCCGATTCGACGAGATACGGCCCGGCCGCGAGCGTTCGTTCCTCTTCGGGACGGCGTTCAAGGTCGCGCAGTCCACGCGGCGAAAGTTCGATCGTGCCGCACCGCCCGACGACGATTCGGTCGTGGAAGCGAAGGTCGATACGGCACCCAACCCAGAAGAGGAGCTCGATGACAAGCAAGCTCGTGAGCTCGCGCTTCGCCTGATCGACGAGCTGGATGAGGGGCAAAGGCAGGTGTTCGTGATGTTCGAGATCGAAGGAATGTCGCTACAGCAGATCGCGGAGCTCACCGAGCTCCCGATGAACACCGTGGCCTCGCGGCTGCGGCTGGCGCGCGAAGTGTTCCAGACACGCTTTGCGCGTCATCGGAACATCCGGCGGGCCGGGCGATGAACCCCGGTGAGCGTCTCAAGGACCTCGCTCCGGAGTACGCGCGGCTAATCTCGGCGCTGAACAGTGCTGAGCCGAAGCAGAGCTCCGTAGACAAGACGCTCGCGGCCGTGGCGAAGGAGCTTCAGCCGACGTCTCGGGTCGCGGACGTACTGCGATCCGTCCGCCTTTCCCGTGTGTGGGTCGGGCTCGGGGTCGCCGGGCTCGCGCTCTCGGTCGCGGGCTACGGATGGCGGCGTGACGCGAGTGCGCCTTCGGACGTCGCCGCTGTGACGACTCCCGTCGAAGCGCGATCGGTGGCTCCCGCGGACGACGCGCCGGTCGCCGAGGCTCTCGCCGCTTCGGTAAAGGTCGAGGACCTGCCCTTCGCGCCCGTCGCATCGGCGAAGCCGTCGGCGCCCGTTCAGCCGTCGGGTCGCAGTGCCTCTCCCGCTCCCTCGGGTGCAGCGTTTCTCGACGACCTCGCCCTCGTCGAACGCGTCCGCACCCAGCTCTCACGCGGCGAAACCGACGCATGCCTCCGCTCGATCCGCGACTACCACGCACGGTACCCTGAAGGAGCCTTCACGCAGGAGGTCGACGTCATGCGCATCGAAGCGCTCGCGACGTCCGGTCAGCGCGACGCCGCGCGCGCCGCGGGCCGTCGCTTCCTCTCTCGGTACCCCACGAGCCCATACGTCGACCGCGTGCGGTCCGTGCTCGCTGATTTGCAGTAACGAGAACGTCAATCTGTCGAAGCGAAGTTCGATATGAAAAACAAGATTTGGACTGCCACCGGTCGCAGGACCGGATATCGGGGCGGCCTGGCGGCGCTCGTCCTCGCGGCGACGTGTGTGGCGGGCTTCACTCCAGCGTGCTCGGAGCTCGACGGGCGCGCCGTCATGGCGACACCAGACAAGGATGCTGCCACGCCGCCCGCCCTCGGCCCGGCTCCGGACGCTGGCGTCGACGCCCTCGCACCCGAAACGTTGATGTGTATGGCGACCGAATGCCCGGCGCCCTACGCGACTTGCGAGGCGGATCCGACGGCGCCCGCTCCGTTCAAGTGCCAACACAACCTCCTCACCGACAATGACAATTGCGGTGCGTGCGGGAACAAGTGCCAACGCGAGGACAACGACTTCTTCGGAGTCGTCGGAGCATGCTTCCAGGGCCACTGCGAACCCGAGTGCTTGCCAGGCACCCGTGACTGCAATGGCATCCCGGACGATGGCTGCGAAACCGTGGTCAACTTCAACCGCGAGAACTGCGGGGGGTGCGGCATCGTCTGTCCCGAGGGCGTCAACTGCGTCATCGTCGGCCTGGAGCAGTCGGCGTGCGGATGCCCGAAGGGCCTGACCGATTGCGGCGACGGTTACTGCAGAGACACCAAGTCGGACAACAACAACTGCGGTGCGTGCAACAACATGTGCGTGCCCCCGGATGTCCCTCCGCCTCCCCACGCGATGTACGCGTGCGTCGAAAGCGAATGCAACCGGCTCGTGTGTCAGAAGGACTGGGCCGACTGCAACGGCGATCTCAACGAGCCCGATACCGATGGCTGCGAGGTCAACGTCGCGGCGGACATCGGGAACGGTCTGCTCGACCCGGCGCGCTGCGGGTTCTGCGACGTCTCGTGCGCTCCCGGCGTCGACTGCATGCGCATCATGCGCGGCGGTGAAGAGGACATCGTCTGTGGCTGCCGCGCGAACGAGGTGCGCTGTCAGATTACCGACAAGATCAATGCGTGCGTCGACCTCTCGAGCGACCCCTCCCACTGCGGGGTCTGCAACAACGGTTGTCCGTTCGCGACGGGAGCCAATCAAGTTGCAATGTGCAAGAACGGGCTCTGCGATACCGAGTGCGCGCCTGGGTGGGGCGACTGCAACGGGAATCCTGTCGACGGCTGCGAGACGAACATCATGGTCGACGGCGCGAACTGCGGTGCCTGCAGGAACCAGTGCAACTCCGCGCTCGGGCAGCCCTGCATCGAGGGGCGCTGTTTGATGACGAAGTGCGAGGACGAGGAGCCCGCGACGCAATGAGGTTCTCGATGATGCGTTTCATGCCCGTGGCTCTGGGGCTCGCGTGGATCCTCCCGAGCTGCGCCGAGGACGCGGGCGGTGGTGACGTGGACGTTTCGCCCGACCCCTCACCGGTCCCCCAAGTCCCGGCAGACGCCGGGTGTGAAGCAGGGACGGAAGGCTGTGAGCCCGCTCTCTCCGATTGCGCGTCCCGCGGGTTCGGGTTCTGTCCGGTCGTGATACCCAACAAGCGGCCGTCGTTCACGAGCGTGTGGGGTTCGCGTGAGAACGACGTCTGGGTCGGAGGAACGCACGGTGCGCTCCTCCACTTCGACGGAACGTCTTGGGGCCAGACGCCGTCCGGCACGACGCAGACGATCTTCAAGATCGCGGGCCGCCCGTCCGGAGAGGTGTGGGCCCTGAGCTCGCGGGAGGTCGTGCTCCACTCGATGGGCTTCGCGGGCGATTCGACGTGGAAGCCGTTCGAGGCCGTGGAGCCCCGCAACGGACCGCAGCGGGAGCTCTTGCTCGCGGCCTGGCTTCCGCCCGAAGGCGGGATCTGGGTCGGGGGAGGTCCGTACCATCTCCTCCCAGAGCGCGCGGAAGAGGCGGAGGCGCCGTTCGCGAACTTCTGGCGCTGGAACCCGGGAGCAACGTCCTGGACGCCGTCCTTGACGGGGACGGACTTCTTCGTTCGGGGCCTGTGGTCCAGCGGTGCTGACGAGGTCTGGGCGGTCGGCGGAATGTCGACGTACGGGCGGTTCACCCCTCGCTACGGGCGCGCGCTTCGCGCTGTTCCTCGGGCGGGGACGTTCGAGTGGACCGAATACGACACGCAGGCGTGGGATGACCTCCACGCGATCTGGGGCTCGAGCGCGGACGATGTCTGGGCGGTGGGCGATCGAGGCACCGTTCGTCACTGGACGAACGCGACACCGAAGCGTTGGGCGATCGTCGACGCCCCGACGAAGCAGCATCTGCGCGCCGTATGGGGCACGGGCCCGAAGGACGTCTGGGTCGTCGGCGACGAGGGAACGATCCTCCACTACGACGGCACGAAGTTCGAACGGGTCGAGGCCGGATTCCTCGAAGGTGTCCGGTTGCCAGACCTTCGCGGGGTCTGGGCGAGCTCCGACCGAGACGTCTGGATCGTCGGCGACAACATCGTTCTGCACCGCAACGCGAGAGTCGAAGGGCCATGAGACACCGCCGCCTGAGCCGATCACTCGCCTCGATCATCGTCGTGGCGTCGAGCGCTGGAACAATCATCTCGATGAACGCGTGCGCTGGAAACGAGCCCTCGCTGGACGGGGTGCCGCCCGAGCTCGATGGCGGAAGCACGCTCACTGAAGGCGGCGGAGGCTCGGAGACCGCCGACGGCGGACTCGACGGGTCGCCCGATGCGATGGCCGATGCAGACGCGTCCGTGCTCTGCAGTCCGGATGGCTTCTGTCATCTGCCCGTGCCTACCCCGGATTCGCTCCGGGCCGTCTGGGGCGACGACGTCGGCACCGTGTGGGCCGTTGGCGCCGAGGGCAACATCTTGCGCTGGGACGGCACCGCACTCGTCGTGCACCAGAAGGTGTCGAGCCCGCTCTACGCGATCTGGGGCAGCGGTCCCACCGACATCTGGGTCGCTGGCGAGTCGGGGATCTTCCACGGACAGGGCGCGACGTCGGCCTCCGTGACCTTCACGGCTGCCGCGTACGTGCCCACCGTGCCGATCCGGTCGATTCACGGGTTCGATCCGAACGACGTCTGGTTCGTGGGAGGCGTCTCCGATTGGGAGCGGGAAGAGGGCGTCGTGCTCCGCTACACGGGCCCGAAGGGCGCTGCCGAGCCCGAGCTCGAGCACGATCCGATCGAGGCGGAGGGGGGCGGGTTCACGGCCGTCTGGGGCTCGAGCCGCGAGGACATGTGGCTCGCGTCGAGCACGCAGTTCGGGCAGGTCGCGCGCGTCTTCCACGGAGCCGGGGACGGCACGGGAGGAACGACGTTTGAAGAGGTCGAGGTCAAAGCCGAGATTCCGGATCTGGGCTTGGTGCTCAGCGAGGTCGTCGGAGGGATCCACGTTCCGGACACCTTCATCGCCGGCAACATCTCGTGGTTTGGTTTCATGTACCTCGGTGTCGTCTGGTCCGGCGCCACCCATCCGCCGGACGGTGACGCTGGTGCCGTCGTCTGGGGCAACGACGATCTCTGGGGAGAGGGCTGGGCCTTCGCCGTGCGCGGTATCTACGGCACCTCGAGGAACGACGTCTGGTTCGTGGGCGAGACCGGACGGATCCGGCACTTCGACGGAGCGAAGTGGTCGCTTGCACGCGTGACGATCGACAAGATGCCGTTCGTCGAAGACTTGTATGGCATCTGGGGCGGATCGAAGGACATCTGGGTCGTGGGTGACAAGACGGTGCTTCGGAAGTCGACGGAAGTGAAGCCATGAGACACCACCGCGCAGTCGATCCGCGTCTGCTTCTCGCATCGGCGGGGCTCTCCTTGCTGGCCACGGCCGCTGTCTGCGCTTGCGACGAGGACGTCACGCTCGGAGCTTCCACGCAAGAAGACGCGGGGGTCGATGCCCCTGCGGACCTGCCCGATGCTGCCGAGTCGGAGACCCTCGATGCGGGAGACGGCGCCCCTCCGTTCGACCCCTCGAACGTGCCCGTGGAGTGTGCGGGGGAGCCGTGCGCTCTCGAGCTGGCCGCCGGCTTCAACCACTTCTGCTCGCGAATGTCCGATGGGCGCGTGCAGTGCTGGGGTGCGAATGACTTCGGCGCCCTGGGGACCGGTGCAGCTCCGCACAATCCGAACCCGGGCGAACCGAGCGACCCGACGAAACCGGCGTTCGTGACGGATTTGACCGACGTCGTGCAGATCAGCACCGCTGGGAACACGACGTGCGCCGCGCGTAAAGACCGCTCGGTGCGTTGCTGGGGGGCGAACGACTACGGACAGCTCGGGCTCGAGGGCGACGGCGGCCCGCAGTCGGATCGCGTCGTGCACGACTACGCGATGCCGGTCGCGCTCGGCGGTGCATCGGCCCTGCGGGTCGACGTGGGCGAGCGAAGCGCCTGCGCCGTCCTCGTCTCCGGAGGCCTCTCTTGCTGGGGTTCGAACATGAATCGCCAGCTCGCTCGGCCGACGAGCGACGCGGTGCTGGGGTCCGGCCTCGCCGATCTCGCTGGCTTCACCGTGGTTCGCACCAGCTCGTCGCCGTACTCGACGTATGCGCTCACGCCCGCGGGTGAGCTCCTCGCATGGGGCAAGCTCGCGGGCCGTTACGGATCGCTCGATCCCGATCCGGTCCCGGCGGTGATCCCGTCGCTCGACGGCGTGAGCGATGTGTCCGCCAGCGATTCGCACGCGTGCGCGATCGCGAACGGCCGCGTCCATTGCTGGGGCTCGGGCCTCTACGGCGCGCTCGGCACGGGCCTTGGCAGGGACGTCGTCCTTCCTGCGCACGTCGTGATGCGGGCCGACGCGTATCCGCAGCAGATTTCGGTGTCGCGTCGTACGACCTGTGTTCGCCTGACGGACGGCACGATCCAGTGCAGCGGCGAAGCGAAGTGGGGACAGCTCGGCATCGAGCTGGATGCCGGTGGTGAGCGCATCTTCGCGTTGGCCCAAGCGGCGCACTTCACCGATTACGCCGTGCAGGTCATGACGAGCGATACGTCGACCTGCGCCCTGCTCCGCAATGGCACCGTGAAGTGCTGGGGGAGCAACGAGCACGGACAGCTCGGACAGGGCACGCAGGATATGGATCCCCATCCGATGCCGCTGACGGTGACGCTTCTTTGATCGATTGCCGGGGCGGGCCTCCGTTGCAACGACTTTTACATCGTGGAGTCCAAGAGATGCTCAGTGCACGCACCGTCTCGAAGCTGCTCGCCCTCGCAGGCGCGGTCTCGTGCGTCCTCGTGGGGGCATGCAGCGCCTCGGATCGTGACTTTTCCGAGGGGCCGAAGGATGAGTTCGGCTCCGAGGTTGACGCCGCACCGCCCGAATCGCCGTGCAAGCTCCGCTGCTCGAGGGACCTGAAGAGCGTGCTTCGCGTCTGCGACGGCGAGCCCGAAGAGACGACGGTCGAGACGTGCGGCGCAGGCCTCGGATGTGGTGACGGACGCTGCGTCGATGCGTGCCTCAGCGCAGAGCTCTCGAAAGGCTCCGTCGGGTGCTCGTTTTACACGGTGCCGCCGGAAGATGCGTTGCGCCAGACTCCGTCATGCTTCGCCGCGTTCATCGCGAACACGTGGGAAACGACGGTCCACGTGACGGCCGAGCACGGCGGTGCTCCTTTCGACATCTCGCGCGCGATCTACTCGGCGCAGAAGGTCGGCGACGAGGTCTTCTACACTCGACTCACCGACGGAGTACCCCCGGGCGGGGTCGCGATCATCTTCCTCTCTCATGGCACGCCGAACAAGCTGACCGAACCGGACCACGCCCCGTGTCCGGTCGAGCCGGCCATTCTCGAAGATCCAATGGTGCACGGAACGGCGATCGAGCGCGCGTTCCAGCTGAAGACGGATGCGCCCATCAGCGCGTATTCGATCTACCCGTACGGCGGCGCAAGCTCCCATCTTTCGACCGCGACCCTCCTTCTTCCGGTATCCGCCTGGGATACGAACTACGTCGCGGTATCGGCGCCAGCTCCTCGGATGGACTGGGACGGCACCAGGCCCGAGTTCCTCGTGCCGACGTCGCTGCAGATCGTCGCGGCCGAGAACGATACCGAGGTGCGGATCCTGCCGAAGGTGGACGTCGTGGATGGGATCGGCGTTCAGGGCGCGGCGGCAGGTGAGCCGCAAAGCTACATGCTGGCGAAGGGGCAGGTCCTCCAGTTCGCCCAGCTTGCAGATCTCACGGGCACCGCGATCGAGGCGTCGAAGCGCGTCGGTGTGTTCGGAGGGTCCGAGTGCACGCCCGTCCCGACCGTGGGCGCCACTTGCGACTACCTCCAGCAGCAGATCCCTGCGCTCTCGCAGTGGGGCAGCCAATACGTCCTTGCGCCGTACCCGACACGGACCCACTCGGTGGCCGACACGGATCGTCGCGAGCGTGTCATCTGGCGACTGGTGGGCGCGGTGAACGGAACGAAGCTCACGTACGATCCGGCGCGCCCTGCAGGCGCTCCGGAGACGCTCGCGGCCGGCGAGGTCAGCACGTTCCGCACCGACGAGATCGTGACCGTCGCGAGCCAGGACGTCGAACATCCTTTCTACGCAAGCGTCTTCATGACGAGCGCTGGCTCCTATTCTCCCTACGTGAATCGCGCGCAGGGCGATCCCGACTACGTCAACGTCGTACCGGCCGATCAGTTCCTCGACCGCTACGTCTTCTTCACCGATCACACGTACCCCGAGACGGGCCTCACGATCGTCCGCCGCAAGACGGCGCGCGGGTTCTTGCCCGTCGAGCTCGAGTGCGCTGGCCCGATCGAGGGCTTTCAGCCGGTCGGCAACAGCGGCGAATACGAGCTCGCGTGGGTAGACCTCGCGAGCTCCGGACGACCGCTGACGTTCCCGAAGGGGACCTGCAACTACGGCAGGCAAGAGGCCAAGAGCGAAGGCCCCTTCTCCGTGACTGTCTGGGGCGTCGGCCCATACGTGAGCTACGGCTACGCCGCTGGGTCGGGTAGCCGGCCGCTCAACCCGGTGACGGCGCCGGTCGGTCTCCCGCGCTGATGCGAGGCGCGCCGAAAGAGCGCGAACATGCCCGAGGAGTGTTCGCGGCGAAGCGACGCGGGAGGGGGCACCAAGTCACCTCACGTGGAAGGTCGTGCCCATCGAGACGAAGCTCCCCTTGAAGGAGGACACGGTCGCAGCTCCGAGGCGCTCGCCGATGCAGTGTGCGGCTTCGCTCGACATGCCACTCGGCTCGTCGACGACGACCTTCGAGATCCGGCCGTCGGGATTGAAGACGACCTTTGCGTGGCCGAAGCCGCGCGGCACACCGAGCTCCTGACAGGGCGTCACGTCGATTCCGTTGAGCGCGGCGCGAGCTGCTTGGGGATCGAACGGCGGCAGGTCGTTCGTCTCTGCGGCCACGTCGCGCTTCGAACGTGGCGTCGGCGCGGGCGGAGGACCGTAGACGTAGTAGACGTTCGAATAGACGACGGGCTCGGGCTCGACCACCGGTGCCCCGAACGAGGTGCCGTACACGTAGCGATTGAAGAAGATGTGGTCGTTCGAGCGGTACACGCCGCCGGTCGGCGTATAGCCAATCGAGCTTCGGCATCCTGCCACTCCGAAGAGGGCGAGGAAGAGGGCGAGGACCGAGACGAGAGCGACGACGGGGGTGGCAACTCGAGGCGCGCGGGGCTTCTTCACGCCGAGCGGGCGACACAAAATGTGTGCCACACGGGAACCCCGAAGATCGCCGGGGCGCGTGATCGAGCGTGACCACGCGATCCGGACATCGTCGGAGATCGCAACGGCCTCGAAGTCGCTCCGCGCCGAACGAAATCGCAGATTGTCGACGAGCGAAGAGGACACGCCGCGCGAGTGCGGCGCGCCCCTCGATCCTCGACGTCCTCACGGCATCAGCGAGGCCACTGCTCCCGTGCGAAGGTCGCAAAGCTCCGCGCCTCGTGACCCGCCACGTCCTTCACGTGCGTCGTCGTGAAGTCGCCCCAGCCCGAGGCGTAGGCTACGCCGTATTCGACCGTCATCCCGGCGAGCCACGGTGAAAACCCGGCCCCGAGGAAGCCCTCGCGTGCGGCTTCCTCGGACAGCGGCACGTACTGGACCGAGCGCCCGAGATGGCCTGCAAGCGCTTCGGCCACCGCCTTCATGCTGATCGATTCGGGGCCGGTCGGCGTGTAGATCTTGCCGTCGTGTCGGCTCGTCTCGTCGAGCAGCACCGCGGCGGCGACGTCGGCGATGTCGCGAACGTCGACGAGGCCGAGCTTGCCGTCTCCGAGCGGGAAGGGGAGGACGCCTTGCGACGCGACGACGGGCGCAAGGCCAAGCAGGTTCTGCATGAAGAAGTGGGGACGGAGGATTGTCCAGCGCAGGCCGGACGCCTGCAGCTCGGCGTCCGAGAGAGCGTGCAGGCGCCCGTTGCGGGTCGGCGCGTCGTGGGCGGCCCCGATCGCGGACATTCGCACGATGCGCTTCACTCCGCTCCGGCGCGCGGCCCACACGGCATTCATGCTGTTCTCCGGCGCTCGCGGGCCGGGCGGATGGAGGAGCCAGAGGTCGTCGGCCCCCTCGAACGCGCGCGGCAGGGACTCGGGTTCTTCGAGGTCGCCGAGAACGACGTCGATTCCGGAAGTCCGTAGCTTCGTCGCTGAAGCCTCGCTGCGTGCGAGCGCGCGTAGGTGCACCGGTGAACCGGCGGCCTTCAACGCTTCGAGGAGAGAGCTGGACACGGTGCCCGTGGCGCCCGTCAGGAGGATGGTTCGTTTCATGACCATGAGGGTGAGCGCTCGGCGGCGCTTGGACTATCCGCGGTATTCTGAGTAGTCTGTCCATCAGGTTGGACAATCCGCGGGCCGATCTCAATGCGGTGAACGTCTTCGTCTGCGTGGTCCAGGCGAAGACGTTCCGCGCGGCGGCCCGCGAGCTGGGCCTGCCGAAGTCGACCGTGAGCTTTCGCGTGGCGCAGCTCGAAGATCGACTAGGTGAACGGCTGCTCGAGCGGACGACGCGAAGGCTGCGGCTGACCGAGGCGGGGGCTGTGTATTACGCGCGTGTCGCGCAGGCGCTCGAGGCGATGCGCGAAGCCGAGCAAGCGCTCGAGAGTCGGAAGGTCGGGCCGACCGGAGTCCTTCGCGTCAGCGCCACGTTCGAAGGTGGCCAGTTCACGATGGCACCCGTGTTCGCGGAGTACATGCGGCGCCATCCCGACGTCGGGCTCCAGGTCGTGCTCAGCGACCGGCACGTCGACCTCATCGAGGAGAACATCGACGTCGCGATCCGTGCGGGCTCGCTGCCGGACTCCAGCCTCGTCGCTCGGAAGCTCTCGCTGGGCGGAGGCATGCGCGTGCTCGCGAGCCCGAAGTACCTCGAGCGCCGTGGCACTCCCCGCAGACCGCGCGACCTCGAGAGCCATGACTGTCTCGTCATGAGCAGCCAGAGCCGACCCAGCACGTGGACGTTCCACGAACGGCGCAAGGTCGTGACGGTCGACGTCCGACCGCGCGCGGAAGCGAACAGCTTCGTCGTGCTCGCCGAGCTCGCGAAGGCAGATCAGGGAATCGTGCGGATGCCCGAGCACATCGCGCGCGATGCGATCGAGTCAGGAGCGTTGCGTCCGATCCTCGACGAGTACCTGCCTCCGCCGCCGCCTGGTGGGTATCTCCACGCCGTGTACCCGAGCGCGCGACACCTCTCCGCGAAGGTGCGCGCGTTCCTCGAGCTGCTGGACGAGGAAGGGCGCGCCGTGAAGACGCGACAAGCCTGGAGAAAGTGAAGGCGGCGTACATGGAGTCGGAGGGGAAGCTCACCGTGATTTGCGACGAACGTGCAGAACGTCGGTCGCTCTGACGAACGATGCGGCTCCCCACGCGGCTAGTACCGCGGCACAGTGAAGGTGACTGTGATCAGGCGGCGGCCTGATTTGCAGTTGCTGTCGCGTGGTCGGGATAGCTCCGCCCGAGCTTTTGACGGGCCTTCTCCACCGTGAAGAGCCAGCGGA
>JAFAER010000001.1 GCA_023423895.1 Pseudomonadota bacterium | reverse complement strand
CTGAGGAAGCCCCGATGACGCAGAAGACGAACCAGAACCCCTGGACCATGGACGTGCGCGTGCGTGAGCGCAATCTCAAGTCGGGTGCGCTCACCGACAAGGATCTCGAGAAGTATCTCGCGAACCTTCCGGACGTTGCCGATCAGGCGGAGCCGTTCGGAACGGCGCAGCCGGCGCTTGCGCAGCAGCCCGTCGTCGCAGAGCCCGAGGCGTCGTCTGCGGCCTCGTTCGCCGACGAAGACGTCGCCGACGAAGGCGAGGACGAGGACGAGGACGAGGTGTCGGAAGAGCCGGTCGCCGTCGCGGCACCGGAGCCGGCGCCGATCGCCGTCGCACCCGAGCCCGCGCCCGCCGCGCCGGTCGAGGAGCCTGCGGCCCCGGAAACCGGTGCAGCGTCGGAGAGCTCGGATGGCTCGGATGTATCGCAGTCCCCGCAAGGCGAGGGGCAGCCGTCGTGAGCGCCGAGGGTGAGGGCGACGAGAGCCTCGAGGAGGGCGGGACGCTGCCGTCGATCGACTTTGCGACGTTCATCTTGTCGCTCAGTCACTCCGCCTTGATGCACCTCGGAGAGGCGCCGCACCCGGACACGAACAAAGTGGAAGCGAACCTTCCGCTCGCGAAACAGAACATCGACCTGCTCGGTTTGCTCGAGGAGAAGACGAAGGGCAACCTCACCGGCGACGAGGAGCGTCTCCTTGCGCAGGTGCTCTTCGATCTTAGGATGCGTTACATGGAGCGCTCGAAGGCGGCCGCTCCGAAATAGCCGGACCGAGCACCTTGCAGAGCTCCCTATGCGTGTTTCGGCAGCATGGGGAACACGACGGGGCATTCGGTCATCCAATCGACCGAACCCCGCGTGAGGTGCTCGTTGCAGTCGAAGACCATCCTCGTCACCGCGTTCACGGTTCTCATGCCCGTCCTCTCGACCGGGTGTGGTCGGAACAAGGCAGCGAAGGACACGGACCCGGGGCTCCCGCCCGGGGCCGTGCCGGTCACGACGGCCGCTTCCGGCTCTCCTGCTGGAGCCGCACCGACGCTGACGAACGCGACTCCGGCGCCGCTCCCGGGTGCGATCCCGGAGGTGAAGACGGGCCCTCTCAGCTTCGCGCCCGTGGCGAAGAGCGCCGACCCGAGCGTCGTGACGATCTACACGCTCGGCGAGGAGGAGGAGCGAAGCTTCTTTTCCCGTGGCCGGCGCGTCGGGCGGACGGCGAAGGGCCTCGGCACCGGCTTCATCGTCCAGAAGGACGGCGTCATCGTCACGAACAACCACGTGATCGAGGGCGCTGACGAGATCCTCGTCCAGCTCTCCGACGAACGGCGTCTGCCTGCGAAGGTCGCCGGACGGGACCCTCGGACGGACATCGCCGTCATCAAGGTGCAGGACGCGAAAGACCTGCCCGCCATCGCGCTCGGAGACTCCGACGGTCTCGAGGTCGGCGACTGGGTCGTCGCGATCGGAAACCCGTTCGGCCTCAATCACACCGTCAGCGCCGGCATCGTCAGCGCCAAGGGCCGCGGGCGTGACGACGTACCGCTCGATCCGAGCGGCTATTACAGCTTCATCCAGACGGATGCGTCGATCAATCCGGGCAACTCCGGCGGGCCGCTCCTCAATCTGAAAGGTGAGGTCGTCGGCATGAACACGGCGATCCGCGGAGGCGGCGCGCAAGGCATCGGCTTCGCGATCCCGATCAACATGGTGAAGCAGATCCTGCCGACGCTGCTCCACGAGGGGCACCTCACCCGCAGCGCGATGGGAATCAGCATTCGCGATGCGCGTGAGCTGACCCCGGACGATCGCCGCGAGCTGAAGCTCACGGACGAGAAGGGCGCCGTCGTCGAGCGCGTCGAGCCGGGCGGCCCCGCGGACAGGGCCAAGCTCGAGGTCGGCGACCTCATCGTCGCCTTCGACGGTCAGCCGATCGAGCGCAGCTCGCTTCTGCAGTGGAAGGCGAGCACGGCAGGGGTCGGCAAGAACGTCGTCGTCCGCGTGATCCGGCAAGGAACGACGTTCGACCTGCCCCTGACGCTCGGCGAGCTCAAGGAGCCGAAGAAGACGGTGCGGCCGCGCGCTGTGCCGCGCGTCGATCCCGAAGACGACCCCTTCGTCCGGTGAGCCGCGTGTGCGCGCGCAGACGCGACGCGACGCGACGCGATGAGACCAAGCTCACTCAGACTGGCGGGGCCGCTCCGACATTCAAAAAGGTGTGGAGCCGCGGCGTAGGGGTGGCTTTCCGCGATCCACGTGGCCAGAGTCCTGGATACACCTCGAGCGTTCGGCAGCGGCTAGCCCTCCGGCTCGAGCCTGTATAGGCTAAGTGCGCGAATGGCCGTCGCCCGCCCCGACCCGAAGCCTTCGAAGGCAAGCGACGCTCCCGAGGCGCTGGAGGCGAGCGGCGGCGATGTGCCCGAAGAAGCGCCCAGCTCCAAGGAGCTCGATGCGCGTCTGGTGCGACCACCGGGGACTGTCCCGCCTCCATCGAACACTTTGAATCTGAGGGTTTCGAACGCGTCCAACGCGAAGCAGGCACGGATACGAGAAGCGGAGGAAGATCGTGTTCTCATCGCGAGGGCGCAAGAAGGTGACGTCGCTGCTTTCCGGCAGCTCGTCGAACGTCACCAGAGACGCGCGTTCGCGATCGCACTTTCCCTCGTCCGCGACGAGAACGACGCCCGCGAGCTTGTCCAAGACGCGTTCCTTCGGGTCTATCGGGGACTCAATAGCTTCCAGGGAGGCTCGAGCTTCTTCACCTGGCTCTATCGCATCATCACGAATCTCAGCATCGACCTCATCCGCAAGCCGGGTCGTCAGCTTGCAGACATCGACGAAGCTCGATTCGAGAGCGATGAATCTCAGGAAGCCGAGTTCCCCCTGCTCAGCCGCGTCGACGGATCCGACCCGGTCGACGTCGTCCGACGGCGAGAGATCGCCGGTCGCCTCCAGGCAGCGCTCGATGCGCTGCCGCCTTACCACCGCGGCGTCATCGTCATGCGAGAGATTGAAGGGCTCAGTTACGAAGAGATGGCCACGGCCATGGGAGTCTCGAAAGGGACGATCATGAGCCGCCTCTTCCACGCCCGCCAGAAGCTCCAGAAGGCCCTCGCCGATTGCTACGAGGAGCAGATCGGCCGTATCCCCGAGTCCGAACGCGAGCCCGCAGAAGGCAGCGGAGGTGAGGCATGAGTGCCAAGACCCTTTCCGAGAGCCGCATGCTCAAGTTGATGGCGTATGCCGACGGAGAGCTCGAAGGCCCCGAGCTCGCCGAAGTCGAAGGGTGGCTTGCCACCGACATCGACGCAATTCGCTTCGCGAACGAGATCGCCGGCCTCGGTGACCTCGTGAAGACGGGCCACGCGGGCTCCGCCGATGCCAAGGCCGTTTCGTCCATCGACATCGCCGACGCTGTCATGGCGGCGGTGAAGAAGGACGAGAAGAAGGACGGGAGCGCTTCGGTCGTCTCGCTCGACGCGGCGCGCGCGCAAAAGGCCGCGCAGCGCCAGGTGGACGTGAAGGCGCAGGCGAGAAGCCAGAAGAACCTCAAAGTGGGCGCGGCGATCGCCGCGGCGCTCGCGCTGGCTGCATCCGTGTTCGTGATGACGCGGACGAAGGAAGATGCACCGCTCGCCCGCGCACCGATCCCGCAGACGGATCCCGCGCCCAACGGGAGCGCGGAGCCGGGCGTGGACGTCGACCTCGTCGAAACGGCAGGCGACTCGGTGCGAGTGTTCTATCTTGCGAACGAGAGCAGCCCGTCGGTGACGAGCGTCGTCGTGTGGGTCGACGAATCGGGAGGAAAGTGATCATGAGCCAAGCTTTTCTCGATCGCCGCCGGCTACTGGTCGGCGCGCTCGCCGTCGGCGCAGCCTTCATCGCGCGCGTTCCCGAGGCCAGTGCGGATGCGCCGCCGAAGGCCGAGGTGATGGTCATCCACGCGACCAAGTGCGACAAGAAGAGCGTCGATCCGCAGATCGGGGACACCCCGCCGGCGCTCGGCTACGACTGCTTGAAGCTGGTGGAGAAGAAGACTCTGCCGCTCAGCCTCAACCAGGCGAGCACGACGCCGCTGCCGAACGGGCGCACGTTCCAGCTCCTCCATACCGCGAAGGTGGGGAGCCGGTTCAAGGTCACGGCCTCCATCAGCCCTGCCGACGGCTCTTCGGGCTTCACGAAGCTCGCCGACATCACCGCGGACCCGAACAAGCCTTTCAACGTGGGCGGCTTCTCGTATCAGGGCGGTGTGCTCGTCCTGACCGTGCGCATCGTGCCCTGAAGCAGGGCGGTGCGAATGCGTTGGCGCTGTTCGGGCGTTTAGCTTCCGCACGCGAAGAGTCACGGTTTTTCGACCGTCTCATCGGCGTTTGGTAGAAGGAAGCTCTCATGCGGAAGGACGCGCCGCTCGCGGTCGAAGTGCCGGCGTCGGACCGGGACAAACCCGGCTGGGTCAAGGTCGGCGTCATCGCCGCCGTGGGTTTCATCGTCGGCATCGCGTGGCCTCGCGTGATGGGCATTCGCCTTGGCCCATCGGCGCCAGGCGAGGCTGCGGCCGCGGCGGCCTCTGCATCCGCCGCCGCCGGACGCGCACCGGACGCTCCTCCCGCGAGCGTCGTGGCCAAGGGACCGGCCGCTGCGTCCGCCGTGGCATCGGCGACCGCGCCGCCCGCGCCCTCCGCTGCGGTCGCTGCGCCTGCAAGCGCGTCCGCGTCCGCGTCCGCGCCGACGATCACGATCCAGAAGGGCTCTGTCCTTTCCTGCAAGACGTCCGACGGCGACACGAAGAAGGGCAAGGACTGCGGGTCGGTCCCCGGCATCGACCGACTCGTCCAGCCGCGAGTCCGCAAGCTCGCAAGCTGCCAGGGCGCCGCGGGGCAGGCGGGCAAGCTCTCGCTGGTGTTCACCGCAGACTTCCGCGCCCACAAGCTGACCTACGACATCGGGAAGTCGTCGACGCTCTCGAACACCGATGCGCTCGGACCGTGCTTGAAAGCCGCGTTCGACGGGGTGACGACGAAGGACACACCGCACGATCACCAGCGCTACACCGTCGCGTACAGCGCGATGTTCGCTGCTGCTGGAGGAGGCGGAGGCGCCGCGCTCGACGACGACAAGGTCGCGAGCAAAGGGGACAAGGCCGACAAGGACCGGAGCGAGCGGTCGGCGAAGGGCTCGTCCGATGACAAGGACGAGGCGAGCGCGCCGGCGGAGAAGCCCGAAAAAACCGAGAAGGCCAACCTGCCGAGCGGCGAGGCGCAGGTGGCCTGGGAGGTCGCCCTCGTCCGCGACACGCCGAAGACGGGCGGCCTCGTCTCCCGTCTCCCGCGCGGAACGAAGGTGAAGGTCGGCGCGGCCAAGGACGGCTGGTTCCAGATCAAGTTCGGCGACGGCTACGCCCACGAAGGTTGGGTGTACCGAGGCGCGATCGGCCGCTGACGTCTCCGTCGTCGCTCCAGCGGCGCCTCGCACGGCTGGGCTCGACGGTCGGAGCGCCGGCGGCGAGGCCGGCGTCCGACGACGGTCACGCGGGCGCTTGGATCAGAGGCCGAGCTCGGCGTCCGTCGCCAAGTGGCCGTACTTGTCCGCTGGCGGCCAAGGACGCGTCGACCACGACGGCTCGAACACGAACGACGAGCGGGTGCGCCCCGGCGGGAGCGCGCCGTTGCCGAAGCCCTTCGCGTAGTCGTAGTAGACCTTCACGATCTCCTCGCGCGTGACCTGCTGGGCGGCGGGGTGGGCGAGGCAGGCGTCTCGCCATCGCCGCACGCGAGCGAACCGCGGCTCGTCGGGAAGGTCGAACCCCTCGTAGTACTCGAGGAACCAGAAGCGCATGAACATGGGCGTGAACACGGCCTCGGCCCAGCCGAAGTCGTCGAAGAGGAACGTCCCCTCCGGGCTGTGATCGACGAGGAACGCATCGAGCGCCGCGTACTCCGCCAGCATCTTGTCACGGAGCACGTCCCTCTTCGTGCGGTCCTGGTTCATGACGAACCCGTAGCCGGTGGAGACGAACGAACCCTCCTTCGCGACCAGCATGTTCTCCACGGCGCGTCGCCACGCGTCCGCCTGGCGGACCGGGCGCTTCGACAGGACATTGTCGAGGTAGTCCATGATCACGAGGCTTTCGCGGAGGACCTTGCCGTCGGACGTCTCGAGCACCGGAAGAGACGTCGAGCCGCGCGTCTTCGCGAGCAGCCACTCGGGGCGGGGCTTCGTGATGTCCACGACCTCGAACCGCACCTCGGAGCGCGCGTCCTTCAGCGCGAGGAGGATCTCCACGCGTTGCGAGAACGGGCACACGGGAATGTGGAACATGGTGAAGGCGGAGCGTTCGCTCATGGGCCGAGCAATGTAGCAATTCGAGCCCCTAATGCCGGGGGCATTGTTCGCATAGCCGAACGCTCTGGTCGCAACATTGCGCTCGAAGCTGTGCTCGTCGCCCCTACGCTTTGTTTGCGGGGGCGCGGCAGCAGACGAGCAACCCGTTCGGACACCGTCGCAGAAGGAGACGACGCCGTGGGCACTTCGACGTTCAAAGCTCTCCGAACGGCCGCGACGGCCGGGCGCGAACCCGCCCGTACGACCGGGGCAGAACCTATCCCCGGCGAGGCGGTCATGCTCCGTCCGGCGGTCGCGGAGGGCAGATGACCATGTTCTTCACGCTCGGACGCAGCAAGCGCGCGCCAGGCGACGTGGTCGACGGTCTCATCGAGTGCCACGGACGCATCCGCAAGTTCATCGAGCTCGCGATCTCGCTCTCCGAGCGCGTCGACGTGCCGGCTGCCGACGTGACGGTCGGCTGCACCATGATCGGGCGGTACTTCTCGGTCACGTTCCCGCTTCACGTCGAAGACGAGGAGCGCAGCATCCTTCCTCGCCTGCAGGGGCGCTCTGCGAGCCTCGATGCTGCGCTCGCCCGGGTCCACGAGCAGCACGACGTGCACGAATCGATGCTCGAACGCTTCTGCGCGCTCACCGCGGCCGTCCGCAACGATCCGCGCGACCCGCGTGCACGGAGCGCGCTCGCGTCCATTGCGCGTCCGCTCAAGTCCGTTCTGTGTGACCACCTGGACGCGGAAGAGCAGATCGTCTTCCCGGTCATCCGCGAGGCGTTTTCGGCGCACGACTTCAAGGCCGTGCGCCGCGAGATCGAGGCGCGGCGCGATCGCGCCGACATCTTCGCCTGAGGTCCAGCCCAGAGCGCGTTCAAGCCGGCTTCGCAACGAACAGCTTGCACGTGCCGTCGGGATGGATCGGTCCTTTCACGACCTTGCATCCCCCGCATGCGTTCGGCGCTGCCGGGACGAATTGCACGCAGAGCGAGCACTTCTTGCCCGGATCGGGAGAGAGGTCGACGTACGCGGCGATGTTGTTGCGCTGGTTGACGTCATCCCCGGATAGGCCGGTGACGTCGGTGCACGTCGTTTTCCTCGAGCAAGCGGCGAGCCCGGCGGGGACGACGGCGGAGAGCGACAGGAGGGCGAGGTGGTGCAGCGCCTCGCGGCGGGGAATTCGAGCATCCATCGTGGTGCCGTATGTGGGGTCACCGAGCTGCGATGTCCATCGTCGCGCTGTCGATCGCGGATGGTCGAGCTGGCCTCGAGCGCGAGCAGCCGCCGCCCAGGTGCGATCGTCGAGCGACGAACACTCGCGCGTGGCGGCGTGCCGCCGCGCTCGGCGGTGGCGCGCTCAGAGATGGTGATCGCCCGCCGCTTCTGGCTGGTAAGGGATCGCGGCGATCTTCATCGGTCGGCCGCCGACCTCGACGCTCGCTCCGATGGAGGCCCCGAGCAACGACGCTCCCTCCACCGTGACGATCGACACGCGATGGTCGCGGGCGTCCCAGGGGTAGACCAGCGACAGCTCGTATTCGCGCCCGGAAGCGTCGCGGCAGACGAACCGCGAGTTCATCGTCACCGTCGAGCGTGGGATCTTGGCCGCGGGGGTTGCCTTGGCGCGCGCGAGCCTTTGACGGAGCCGAGCCGTGCCTTCGCCGTCGACATCATCGTAGAGCTTCGCGATCGCGTCGAGCCGCCGGATGTCCTGCTCCGTCATGGGAAAGGCGTGAGTGGTCTTCGTGCTCGTTGCAGGACGGACCCGACGCGATGTCTCCGCCCAGCGCGGCTTCCGGAACCAGGCGGCGAGATGGTCGAGGAAGGCTCGGATGCTCGCGGGCGGCTTCTGCCCGTGCATGTGGAGCGCCGAGATCGCAAGCTCGATCGATTGATAGTCGTCGAGGACGGGATGGAGCCTTCCGGCCTCCACGTCGGCGGACACGATGGGTTCGGGGAACATTGCGACCCCGGCGCCATCGAGCGCAGCGGCATGCAGGAACGAGATGTCGTCGACGACGATCTTCGAGCGTGCGGTGATCGAGACGCCTCCCTCGTCCGTGTCGAAGTGCCAGTCCTGGAACTGCGCGGCCGAGTGCGAGAGGCAGTCGTGCTGGACGAGGTCTTGCGGCCGGAACGGGATCCCCTTCCGCCGCAGATACGCTGGCGCGGCGCAGGTCACGACACGAGCGGTCGCGAGCTTTCGTGCGGTCAGGCTCGAGTCGGTGAGCCGCTGGGCGATCACGATCGAGACGTCGATGCCGTCCGCGCCGATGTCGGGAATGCGGTCGCCGAGGCGGAGCTCGATGCGCACGTCTGGCCATGCCTGGACGAACTCACCGATGGGCCGGGAGAGGTGCTGCTGCGCGAACGCGGATGGCGCGAAAACGCGCAGCACGCCTCGCGGCGACGAGCTCGCGCCTGCGGCGAGCTCCGCCGCCTCGTCCGCTTCGGCGGCGACGCGCGCGGCACGTTCGTAGAGGCGCACTCCGTCCGCCGTGAGCGCCAGTTTTCGCGTCGTGCGGTGGAGGAGCTGAACACCGAGCCGTTCTTCCAGCCGCGAGACGCGCGCGCTCACGGCCGACTTCGAGAGCCCGAGCGACCGTGCCGCATCGCTGAACGAGCCCGTCTCGACCACGCGCGCGAAGAACGCCATTCCCAGGATGTCGTCCGGAGTCGCTCGCATCCATGGGCTCGTAGCAGAACCCGTGGCAGCAGGCGAAATCCGGGCAGACGCCCCGCTTGCTCAGCGACGTCGACCGTCCGACGGCGCGAACAGTCTGACCGCCGAACGGCTCTAACTCGTCGCGCAGGCACCGCCTAAGTTTCGATGTGTACGAAGGAGGACCTGGATGTACACGACCGACCTGCGCAGCCCGAATCTGCCCATTTCCGTCGCGCTCCGAGAGCATGTCGCGCGTCGGCTCGACTTCGCGATCCGACGGTTTTCGCACCGGGTCGAGCGCGTCATCGTGAGGATCGTCGATGTGAACGGGCCGAAAGGTGGGCCGGACAAGAGGTGCCGCATCATCGCGCGGCTCGAGGGAGCAGCCGTCGTCCTGGTCGAGGCCACCGACGCGGATGCGTACGTGGCCGTCAGCCAGGCCACGCTTCGCCTCGAGGAGCGGGTGTCGCGTGCGCTCACGCGGCGCCGTCCGCGTGCCCTCGCCCGGCGCGCCATCGGGCCGGCTCCGTTCTCGGAGGGCAACACGACGGCGGAGCTACCGCCCGAACAGCCGGCGTGAAGCGCTCACGGCACACGCGATGCGTTCGCCTGCGAGACGGTGGCGTGACGGTGACTAGACGGTGGCGAGACGGGAACGGTGGACAGCAGTACCGAGGTCTACTCATGCGAACGATCCGCGACATCATGGAGCCCGACGTTTTCTGGATCCCAGGTGACATGCCGCTCGAATGTGCTGCGAAGGAGCTCGCGTCCCGCCAGGTCTCGGGCGCTCCCGTCTGCGGCCCTGACGGCAGGCTCATCGGCATGTTGTCGACCACGGACCTCACGGAGTTCTACGGAGGTGCGCACGAGCTGCGGCTCGCGCGCGACGTGATGACACCGGAGGTGCTGGGCGTCGGCCCCGACGATCCGATTGAGCGAGCCATTCGGCTGATGGCGTTCGAGGGCGTGCACCGGCTCGTCGTCGTCGACGGTGAGCTCCGTCTCCACGGCATCGTCACGTCGATGGACGTGCTGCGCGAGCTCGCTGGCTTCCCGCGCCAACCGCCGCGTGTCTTCGCGATCGCTCCGCCGACGTGACGCGTCCACGTCCAGTTTACGTCAATGATGCGCTTGCGACGCTGGCGGCTGCGAGACGGCTGCGCTCTCGATCGGGTGCTGTTCGAGCATCTCGACGAGTAGCTCATTCGTCTGTCGCGCGTGTCGCTTCAGCTCGGGCAGGCGCTCCTCGATTTGCGTCCGGATCGCGTGACGGCGGTCCCACGCGCGGTCGATCCTCGCGATGAGCTGGCCGATGCCGATGTGCGCCATCGGCGGCGTCTCGATCCGCAGATGCTCGAGCAGCCCCGAGACCTTCGACGCGTACGGCAGCGCGGTGAACGCCGTGCCGCGAAGCGCGGCGAAGATCAAGAAGTGAAGCCGCATCCCGACGGCGAGCTGGAAGCGGCCCATGAGGTCGAGGATCTGCCGCGGCGAGTAGCGACGCCGCAGGATCTCCGCGCGCTCCGCGTTCTTCATGTGTGCGACGACGCCGTGGCTGTGTTGCACGTCAGCCTTCTCCATCGGAACGAAGACGACCTCGGCGTCATAGCGCTCGATGATGAAGTCGGCCGCATTCGCGAGGAGCGCGTGATACTCGTCCGGATCGATGTCGGGCGCCGCCGGGCCGGGCTCGCGTACCGAGAAGCCGACGAGCTGTCGATCGAGCTCGACACCTTCCGCCTCGAGCGTCTCGACTGGGAGCTCCTCCGGCTCGAGGAGGAAGGCCGGATCGGCCGTCAGGACCATCTCGCGCCTGACGCCGACGTCTTCGAGAAGGCGGTAGGCCTGCCGATCGCGGACGGTGACCAGGCTCGCCTGGTCGAGTCCGTCGCGGACGGCCCTTCGCGTGGCCTCGTGCGTCAGCGGACCGGCGCTGATGGCGTAGACGACGACGGGGATCCCGAGCTCGTGAGCGAGAAAGACGTCGCGTAGGTACGCATCGGCGTCTCCGTCGTAGAGGATCCCGCCGCCTCCGAGGATGAAGAGGTCGGTGCCTTCCAGCTTGGCCCGCATCTCGGTTTTCGTGAGCGTCCGGGCATCGAGCGAGTGCGCGACCCCATGTCGGGCGAGCGTGTCTTCTGGATTGCGCGACAGCACCGTCATCTCCGCGGTGACGTGCTTGGAGAGCTCGGTGAGGATCCCTTCGAGGATCGCCTCGTCGCCGAGGTTCATCCCACCGTAAGAGCCTGAGATGCAGACACGCAGCTTCGGAGAGTTCACGACCATGACGTGCACATCCTTTGGTCCGTGTCCCGGTGTTCATACGGGCGTGATGGAGGGCCAGGAGAGCTCGACGCCGCGGCGTCGGAGGAGCGACTGGAAGTCGGCGAGCAGCGGAGCGCGGTGACGAACGGATCTCGGCACGACGTCGCGTTCGATGCAGAACGCGGCCAGGATGCCGGCCGCTTCCCCGACGTTCCATTCCACGGGATGCAGGCGGTACGCGCCGTTCGTGATGTGCGTGACCCCGAGGTTCTTGCCGCCGGGCAAGATGTTCTCGACGCGGATCGGGATCATCGCCCCGAGCGGGATCTGGAACGGCCAGCAGCCGAGATCGAGATAGCCAGTGCCGGCGACGCTTGGATGAAGGTCGATTCGATAGCAGCCCACCCCGACCGAGTCGGGAAAGACCTCCGCTCCGGTCGAGCGGAGCGGATGGGCGATGTGCTGCTCGAGAACAGTGAGCTCCGCGCGAAGGCGGCGCGCCGAGCGAACGTACGCAGCTGGCGCCAGCCCGTCCGCAGTCCCGCCGACGACGTCGCCACGGAGGTGCAGTCCCGGGTATCCGACCCCGCCGTCGGGACGTGGTGCCTCCGTCTGCAACCAGTAGAGGAGACTCAGGCTGAGCTGGCGCGCAGCGTACAGGTTCCGCTCTCGCTCGGCCGGGTCTGCGCAGAGGATCGGACCGAACCAGTGATCGTTGTGCGGCCAGTTCACGAGCGTGACATCGCTGCGCGCGAAACCTTGCTCGAAGTTCGTGCGATCGAGGATGCGACGGAACTCCCACCATGACTTGCCGTCGTCGGCGTCGAAGAGGCGCCGCGTGAGAGGCTCGTTCGTCTCGGGCCGCACGGTCGTCCAGGCGAGCAGCTTGCCCGGCCACCCCGGCGGTGACAGGTCGCGCCAGCGTTCGTATTGCTCGGGCTTCGGGATCGTGTGGTCCTCGCCGGGGAGGTGCTCCATCGCGAAGACGACGGTGACCGCCTGTTCGTCGTGCGGAGGGGGATCTTCGGCCGCGTGCGGTTCGCCCGTCTCGGAGCGTGGTTCGGGTCCGACGCGGTGCTCGACGCCTGCGTGGTCGAGCAGATCGCCGAACGGGGTACCGTCGATGAAGAAGCGAGCCTCCACGTGGCGGTCTTGCCCGGTGGCGAGATCGCGCACGACGACGCCGGTGACCCGGTCGTGCGCCGTGGACGCAGAGACGAGTTGATGCCGTCGCAGCACGATCAACCTTCCGCTGAGCTCGTGTGCGTTCATCAGTTGATGGAGCACGCCGACCGCGATGCGCGGGTCGAAGCAGAGGCGGCTCACCCATCCGTTGCCGGGATTGAGGAACGGCTCGCGCCGCGCGGCGGCCGTCAGCGGGACGTGCTCGCGGTAGTACCGGCGAATGCGTCTCCGGAGGTCGCGATAGCTTGCGGTCGAGCCGAAGCTCTCGATCCATTGGTGTTCATCCGGCGGGACGGCCTGGCTCGTGAGCTGGCCGCCGACCCAGAACGTCTCCTCCGTGAGGATGACGGTCCGGCCGAGCGCGGCAGCGGCAAGCGCCGCAGCGCATCCGCCGAGCCCACCGCCGATCACGGCCACCTCGGCCCGTAGCTCCATCATGCCCATGGCTGTCGCCGTCGAGCGCGTGCACCGACGCGCCCCGACGGTGGCCGTGCAAGCGATGTGCGCGTCCTCCAGGCCCGGGCGTCATGGCTCGTCGCAGCGGCGAGCGAGCGTCGATCAGGTCTCGCGATCGCCGCGCGTCTCGAACGGACCCGTCCGAGCTTTGCCTTCGCGATCGAAGCCGAGCAGCTCCTCGACGCGCTTCTGGGCGGAGTCGAGCTTCTCCTGAGATGCGCGCGAAAGCTTCACGCCTTCCTCGAACAACATCAGCGACTCTTCCAGAGGAAGATCGCCGCGCTCGAGCTTCTGGACGATCTCCGAGAGGCGCTTCACCGCCTCTTCGAACGTCAGCTCGTTCGGCTTCTTCTTCGAGTCGGGAGAGTTGGTGGCTTCGGCGTCGGTCACGGCTTCTTCCCCTCTTTGTACGGCGGGAGCTTGGGCGCAAGCACGAGGCGCCCTTCGCCGGGCGGGAGCCCAGGGACGAGCGCGAAGCCCTCGTCGTCGAACACCACCGGTACGGCGAGCCCATCCGAACGCACGAGCGACCCCACGAAGGCCTCGCCTGGCGGCGGCGGCTGGCCCCCGTCGAGCGTCATCCGCAGCCAGGTCACCTCGTGAACGGGAGGGTCGCTGAAGGGGACCGTTGCTCCCGCCAGCGCTCGACGTGCGGACTGGCGGACGAGACCGTCGGGATCGAGCTCCGCGGCCATCTCGAGCGTTGCCTTGCGCGCCGGCGCCTTCGCGTCCTCCGTCCGCGCGGCGAGCGCAGCGATCACGGCGCGGCGCACCTCGGTGTCGGTCTCGTTCGTGTAAAGGTCCGCGAGACGGCCCGTCGCGTCCGGCAGGCTCGCAACGGACAGCCCGCGCGCGGTGTGTGCGCGCAAGACGGAGTCCTTGGACGCGAGAAGCTCTCCGATCGTGCGCGTGGTCGCTGCATCGGTGTCGTCGGCGCGACGCGCGAGCGCGAAGGCGGCGAAGGGCGCGTCGCCGCCGGCGGACTCGGCGCGATCGACCAGCGTGGACGTCTTGATCAGCCCATCGGGGTCGCCGCCGCGAAGGCCGACCGCGAGCACCTGCCGCGTGATCGGGTCCTCCTCTTTCACGAGGCGCCGCAGGAGCGCACGGTCGACGCTCTTCGACGCCGGACGCGCCATCGACGCCATTGCCGCTGCTCGGCGAACGCGGGCGTCCTTGTCGTCGAAGAACGCCTCTGCGTCGGCATCTCCGAGGGCGACACGTGCGAAGACGCCGAGGGCGCGCTCGCCGGGGACGCGAGAGCGTGACATCCGGAAGACGGCGTCGTCGGACGCGCCCGAGCGTTCGCCCCGGACGAGCGCTCGCACGACGTAGGCTCGTGCAGCAAGCGGCGAGAGGCGAGTCGAGAGGAGCCCGCCGATGAGCGCGCCGGCGTTCGGCGCCGGAGACCGCGCGAGCGCGTGGAGCGCCGGGTATACGAGCTCGCGATCGTCGAGGAGCTGCGGGGCGACCAGCGCCTTCGCCGCGTTCGGATCGGGCGACCTCCCGAGCGCTCGGATCGCGCTCGCGCGGAGCTCGCGATCGGGATGCTCCCACGCGCGAGCTGCGACGAGCTTCGTGACCTCCGGGGTCGAGACACGCTCGGCCATCTGGATGCCGATGGCGGTCGTGGCATCGTCTGCGACGATCGCCGCGGTCGCCTTGAAGCGCTCGGGCGCGGCGAGCAGGATGAAGACTTCTCCGGATGCTGCGCGCAGGCGGATGTCGCTCTCCGAGATCGCCGACCGCGCGAGCAACGCAGCACGCTCGTCGCCGAGCTCTGCGAGCGAGACGAGGGCCGCACAACGCACGTTCACGTCGCTCGAGCGCGCCGCGGAGTGGAGCACGTCGACCGCGCGCAGGTCGCCGAGCTGACCGAGCAGCCGGATGACCTGGACGGGCATCGCTGCGCCGGCCGTCCCGAAGAAGCCAGGCTCGCGCGGTGGATGGGTCGCGAGCGCGAGGATGGCGGCGTTCTGTCCGCTTCCGCCGCTGCGGGCGATGCCATAAAGCGCCTCGAGCGCGCGGTCTCCGCCGGAGCGCGCGAGCGCGATGGCGGCGACCTGGCGTGCGAGCTCGGCGCGCGCGGTCGGGTCGCCGTCCTCCAGAGCGTCGCCGGGGCCCGAGCCACGCGTCGTCGGGAGCCGGCCGGCAATGCCCGGATTGCCGGAGCCGACGACGGCGAGGAGGCCGGTGCGGGCTCGCTCCTGGTCGGCGAATCGCGCGAGCGCGCGCGCCATCGCGAGCAAGGCTCGCGTGTCCGATTTGATCTGCGGGCTGCGTTCGAGCGACTCGACGAGCAGCGCGATCGCTTCGGGCGTGCCGATGGACGCAGCCCGCTGGATGCCGCGGATGCGCTCGTCCGGATCAGCGCTCCGGATGAGACGCGCGGCGTGATCGGTGCCGACGTGCGCACGCAGGTTCGTCGGTTGGTTGGAAGGCCGCACGACGGGTGCCGTCGAGGGCGAGCCCCGCTTCGTTCCGGGCTGCGCTCCGGAGACGACCGCGAACGAGCTGATCGTCGCGGCGATCGCGAGCGCGCGGAACCACCTCATGGCTTCGACGGTGGTGATCCGGGCGCTGGAGGCGCGGGCAGAGGCGGAGGAGGCGCGGGCTTGGCCGGTGCCGGTGGCGCGGGCGCGGGCGCGGGCTTCGCATCGGCGCCTTTTGCGCTCGCCGCGGAGGGCAGCGCGAGAACGAGGAACGCGATCCCGGTGTCCGCCTGCGGCTGATTCTTCACGGCGTCCCAGCCGACCGTCTCGGCGACGCCGTCGCGCTGCGAGAGGTTCGACAAAGCGCGGACGACGGCGAAGCTCCGCGCTAGCGCGTCGAGCTGGGCGTCGTCGCCAGCGCCCGGACGCGCGCCGACCGCGAGCGTCCATTCGCGATGCCGGTTGAGCTCGAGGGCGAGAGCTCGAAGCGTCGTCATGCTGGAGGGATCGACTTCGGGCAACGACGCAGGACCGACCAGCTTGAGCGGCGCGGCGAGGCGGACCTTCCGCTTGTCGTCGATGGTGACGAGCGGTTTGCCTCCCTCGTCGGGGCAGCCGTCGTCGTCCGCGATCCCGTTGAAGACCTCGGCGCTGTCGGGACACTTGTCGTCGTCGTTCAGGAACGTGTCGCCGTCGCGGTCGGGGTTCGGGCAGCCGTTCCTCGCCGGATCGCTCGAGGGCTCGCCGGCCACGTTCGGACACGCATCTTCCTTGTCGGTGACGCCGTCGCCGTCGTTGTCGGGATCGGGGCAGCCGTCGTCGTCCTGGAATCCGTCGCGATCTTCGGGCTGCTGCGGGCACTGGTCGAGCGCGTCTTCGATGCCGTCCCCGTCGGCGTCCTTCAGCGGACAGCCGTTGCGCTTCGGATCTCTCGACGGCTGGCCCTTCTCGGTCGGGCAAGCATCGTGGGCGTCCTCGATGCCGTCGCCGTCGGTGTCGCCTTCGGCCGCGGGGCAGCCGTTCGTCTTCGGGTCGTTGGTCGACACGCCCGCGCGGTCGCGACAGGCATCTTCGCGATCGATGATGCCGTCTTCGTCGTTGTCGATCTCGGGGCAGCCGTCGGAGTCCTCGAAGCCGTCCTTGTCCTCGGGGATCTCGGGGCAGCCGTCGACGTCGTCCTTGACGCCGTCGCCATCGAGGTCGTGCGCGCGCGGCGTCCAGCCGATGCCGATGATCGCGCGGAAAGCCGGGACGCCGACGGCATCGGTGAGCCCGAGCTCTCCGCCGATCGTGACGAAGGTGTCGCGATAGTGACCGAGCTCGATGCGGTCGCTCACCGCCAGCTGCACCGGCGAGAGCGCCGCGCTGCCGGGATCGCCGAGCCCGAAGGGACCGACGGGCCCTGCGGGCAACCATCCGTGCAACCCGAGCTCGATCCGCTGGCGGTTCCTCGGGTCGATCCCGAGCACGCCTGGACGCATGGCGAGACCGAACGTCCACGGGATCTCGTCGCCGAAGCGAACGCCACCAGCGGACGCATCCGGCCAGGTGTGGTGTTCGGTCCGGAGCTTGTAGCCGATGCTCGCCTGCGCGACCGCGACGAGCAGCGTGTACTCTGCAAGCAAGCGCGCCGTGACCGTCGGACCGCTCTCACCGGCGAACCCAGAACGGTTGCCGGTCGGGAGGCTCACGAAACCGAGCGCACCGAGCCCGAAGCCGCCGTTCTCGTTCCGGAGGATCGCGCCCTTCAGCGAGAGCCCGAGGTCGCCGAAGCCGGAGGACGGCACCGACGGGACCTGGGACACCGTGGGCGGAAGAGGGGATGTCCCGTCCTGGTAGAGCAGGACCGGGAGCGTGGCGCCGATCGCGAGGCGCTGGCCGATGCCGAGGTTCACGATCGGATCGACCCCGAGAGCGTGCGCGAGCGGCCGATGGGCGACGTTGTCCGTGCCAGCCTGGCGCAGCGTCACCGGATGAAACGCGTAGTGACCGTAGGCGCCGAGCGTGAGCACGCCGGGCCCTGGTGTCACCGCAGGCTCGATCACGAGCGAGGCATTCGGATCCGTCGACGGGCGCCACGTTCGCATGTCGAGCGCCGGCCGCTCCTGCGCGCCCGCTTCGGTGGTGAGACCGGAGGCGAGCGCCGCGCAGGCGAGACCCCACGCGAGCCCGGTGCTGCGAACGCTGGCAAGCCTCTTTCTGAGCCCCATCGATGCGTCGCACAGTACGCGACGCACGGCTGCGGGGTCTACGGCTTACGGCTGGGCCAGCTCGTGCTGGCGACGAGCCGGTCTACTCGGCTTCCCCGTGCGTGAGCCGCGGCTCGCTCTGGTCGCAACGGACCGGCAGCTCGTGCGCCATGCGCGCGCGCTTCGTCTCCAGGTACTGCCGCGAGAACGGGTTCGGCGGGATGATCACGGGGAGGCGGCCTGCGATCGAGACGCCGAGCGCAGCGAGCGCGTCCACCTTCGCGGGGTTGTTCGTCATGAGCAGGACGCTCTTCACGTCGAAGTGCTCGAGCATGTGCACGGCCGCGTGGTACTCGCGCGCGTCGTCAGGCAGGCCGAGAAGGCGGTTCGCGTCGACCGTATCGTGTCCCTGGGCCTGGAGCTGATACGCCCGGATCTTGTTGGCGAGCCCGATGCCACGGCCCTCCTGCCGGAGGTAGAGCACCGCACCTGCGCCGCGCTTCGCGACCTCGGCCATGGCGTGGTCGAGCTGCTCTTTGCAATCGCACTTGAGCGAGCCGAAGACCTCGCTCGTCATGCACTCCGAGTGCATCCGAACAGGGACGTTCGCGTGGCCCCGGATGTCGCCGTGGACGAGCGCGACGTGCTCCTTGAAGCACGCGCCGTCGCCCGGCTCCGTCGTCCGGAACACGTGAGTAGCGAACATCCCGAAGCGAGTCGGCAGCTCCGCGGAAGCCAGCCACTTCGTATGCGTCTGAGGCCGGATCACCCTCTCGGGGACGTGCATCTCAATGAATCTCCTGTTTCCCTGAACTTACGCGCAGATGGCCGACTCGTGGGGGATCGAAACGGCTCTGCGTGTCTGAAACCGTAAGGCCGACGTCGGGTTCTGTCATCCATGGCCCCAGCGCGCAAGCTCTGATGCTTTCGGTCGCGGCCCGAATGGCGGAGCTTGCTGGGCAGCGAGCTCCTCCTCCTGGATACGACCTGGATACGACCTGGATACGACTGAGAAGATGAGCTGACCGGCGCCTCGGTTTCCCGAAATCGTCGGCGGACCGACGCCCGGCTGACGCCCGGCTGACGCCCGGATGACGCCCGGATGACGCCCGGATGACGCCCGGATGGTGCGGACGAGCGCGGGCGGTTTCTGCCGTCGCCGGTCGTGCTCCCGGTCACGTAGCTCGGCTCGATCTATGATCGCGGCATGGGCCTCTTCGACAAGCTCAAGGAGCGCGTCACCGAGAAGCTCGCCGAGCAGGCGGCGAAGCAAGGGAAAGCGGCAGCGAAGAGGAGCGCCGAGACCGCGCTCTCGGCGGCCAAAGACGCCGGCCGGAAGCTCGAGGAGGCGCTCTTCGGCGAACGCGACGAGCTGCCTCCCGGTGATGACGCACCGAAGAGCAGCGACAGTCGGGCCGAGCGTCAACGCAAGGACGAGGCGCGTAGGCGCAAGGAAGAAGAGGTCGGTGAGCGGCTGCGCGCGGCCGACCGACGAGTGAAGGAGCGCGATGCTCGCGCAGCTGAAGAGAAGCGCGTCGCCGAGGAGCGCGAAGCGCGACGCGCGCGCGTCGAGAAGGAAGTCGACGACGAGCTGGCCGCGCTGAAGAAGAAGATCGACAAGCGCTGACGCGCGCCAAGCGCGTGGCAGGTCGAGCGTCATGCACGTGACGCCGGAGGCGGCAAGATCGGCCGAAACTCCGTGATTCACGGGATGGCTTGCTGGTTGCAGCTGGACGTCGCGATGCCTCCGACCGTCCTCGCTCCGCGTTATCTCGCTCGCTTCTCGTGCATTGGAGGCGCGTGCGAAGACACGTGCTGCGCGAACTGGAGCATCAGCATCGACAGCGATCACTACCGGAAGATGCGCCGTGCGTTCGGTCAGACGAAGGCCGATCGCGCGCAGTTCGACCAGAGCGTGAAGAGGCTGCGCAGCGGGCGAAACGACACGAGGTTCGCGCTCATCGTCCTCGACCAGCGCACGTGCAAGTGCAACTTCCTCGCGACGGACGGCCTCTGCGGGCTGCAGAAGCGATTCGGCGAGCCCACGCTCCCGGACGTGTGCGTCACGTATCCGAGGCGTCAGAGCATCGTCGGAGATCGGGTCGAGATGGCGGCGGCGTTGTCGTGCCCCGAGGTTGCGCGCCAGGCGCTTCTTCATGCGGATGCGATGGAGCTCGTCGACCTCGACTCGAAGGTCGTCACGCGCCCGCTCTGGGTCCAGATCGTCGAGGGCGTCGACGCGTACGAGCAGTCGCTGGACGCCGTGCGGATGGCGATGATGGGGATCATCGCCGGCGCGAGCTCGCTCGCGGCCGGGCTCGGCACCGTGGCGGCGCTTGCCCACATCCTCGACGCTTCGTTCGGTGCGGGCAAGCCGTTCGCGCAGGAGGCGCTGGCCCGCGCGCTCGACGACTTCTCGAAGCCGGAACGCTCCGAGCAGATCGCGAAGGCGCTCGACGAGATCGACATGCCTCTGGAGGTGCCGATGCGCCCGCTCCTCGAGGTGCTCGCGAAGCGCGTCGATCTTCCGGAGGGCCGTTTCGGTGACGTCCTCGCGCATGCCGTCTCCGCCTATACGATCCGCGAGACGTCGATCGTCGCCGATGTTGCCAAGGCCTACCTCGAACGGCGGGAGTCGGTTCGGTCGCTGGTCGATCCGAGCCTGAACGCCATGCTCGTCAACTTCGCGCTCAACCACGCGTTCACGCAGTGGTTCACGTCGTCACCGAACCTCGGCGTGTGGGTGCGTGGGCTCGTCGTGCGGGTCGCGCTGATCCGCTTCCTCGTCTACGCACATCCGGAGATCGCGGCGCTCGCCGCGACGCCGGCGACCGAGGGTGACGCGAAGCGGACCGTCGAGCGCGTGACCGTCGAGACCGTCTACCGGATGGCGCGCACGATCGACCATCACCAGCCGTTCCTACGGCTGCTCGACGAGGTCCTCCCGCAGACGATGCCCGGCCTCGAGCACGCGCTTTCGATGCTGAAGCTCTGATCAGGCGGCGCGGCGACAAAGCCGCGTGAACATCTCTTCGAGGATCGCGTCCGCCGAGCGACGTGAGCTCTTGAGCGCGACGTCGGTCTCCTGAACGACGACGAGCCAGCGCTCGAGCTCGCGCGGCCGAAATGCCTTCAGCTTTCGTGCGAGGTCACGCGCTTTGAACGCCGGGTAGATGCCCGCGCGTCGCGCCGCGTCGTCGATGCTCGCGCCTTCGCGGAGCGCAGCTTCGAGCTTGAGGAGCTGCCGTAGCGACCACGCGATCGCCCCGACGAGCGGCAGACCACGGTCGCGTGGATCGTACACGTCGGCGAACAGCGCGAGGACCTTTCCGAGGTCTTTCGTGCTCGCGGCGTCGACGAGCTTCCACGTGTCGGCGAGCTTCACGCGCGTCACGCAGATGGAGACCGCCTCCTCCGTGATGGGCTTGTCGGGCCCGACGTAGAGCGAGAGCCGCTCGAGCACGTCGTCCAGATAGGACAGGTCCGGCCCGGCGACCTCGGCGACGAGCTCGCACGTGTCCTGATCGAGCGTGTGCCCTTTGGCCTCGGCGCGCTGCTTGATCCAGCCCGGAAGCTGCCGGCGATCGACGGTCGCGCAGTCGACGATGAAGCCCGCCTTCTTCGCGAGCGTCACGAGCTTGCGCCGGCCGTCGAGCTTCTGCGCGACGAGCACCATACACGTGGTGTCGATCGGAGCCTTCGCGTATTCGGCGAGGCGATCGAGCGGGGGTAGCGCCTTCGCGTCGGTCTCTTCCTCGCCGGAGTCGTCCGAGGAGGAGCCGCTCGCCGAATCCCACCGCTCGAGCCCGCGCACGACGACGACGCGCTTCTTCGCCATCATCGGCACGGTTCGCGTCGCCGCGAGGATCTTGTCGACCGACGTCTCGCCTGCGGTGAACTTGTCGAGGTTCAGCTCGGCGAGCCCGCCGGCGAGCGCGGCCTTCGTGATCGCGGCGAGCGCTTGATCCCGGAGAAGGCGCTCTTCGCCCGTGAGGAGCCAGACCGGAAGGACCTCTCCTCGTTCGGCGCGCTTGATCGCCTCGTCCGGGGTCATGCTGTCAGGCAGCGCGGCGCGCCGCGCGGCGGCGAACGGCGAAGATGCCGATGCCGAGCACGGGAACGAGGAAGAAGAGCGCTGCGCTCGGTCCGAGGCGCTCGCTGCCGACGGTCTCGCAGCCGCACCCCTTCGGACGCGTCTTGATCTTCTCTTCGTCGGTCTCCTGCATGCCCTCGGCCGGGACGAAGCCGGTGGCCGTGCCGACCGGGGTGACCTCGGCCGGGCCGTTGTTCGCGGCCGCGACGGGCTCCTCGTCGTTCTTCGCCTGGTTCGCGCCGGCGTCGTAGGCATCGACCTTCTTGATGCTCTTCTCCTTCGCGTTGAACGCGATGGCGCGGCGATCGACGACGGGGTTGTCGCCCTTCAGGATCAGCTTCGCAGCCTGCCCGATGGTGGTGCCGTCGGAGGTGCGGACCTCGACCTTGTACTCACCGGCCTCGTAGCCGCGCGTGCGGGTGAGACCGAAGTCGAAGCGCGTCCCCTTGAAGATCTTGCCGGTCGGATCGGCGAAGTCGACGTCGAGGCTTTCGATGCTCGGCGTCTGGTTCTCCAGCGCCTGGCGGTTGATGACGGGCTCGTTGTGGCCGTCGATGAGCGAGCGCTCGTAGACCATCGTCTTCGTGAAGAGGAACTTCATCGACTGGTGTGCCGTGAGCGGTGCTTTCGGCAGCTCGATCGTCACGTAGATGTGCCACGCGCCCGAGACCTCGTTCACCTCGGGGCTCTTCATCTTGAAGGTGCCGACCGCGTGTGCGGCGCGCGGGAACGAGATGAGCGTCGCGATCGCGGCGAGCAGCGCGAAGAGTGCCTGGCGAATCTTCTGGGTACGCATCACGCGGGGAACGCTACCCGAACTCCGATGGACCGGACAACGCGCGATCGTGAGAAAGGCGCGGAAATGAAAGGCTCTAGCGGGCCTCGGAGGATCCGAAGAAGCGGTATTGGAAAATCATCGTGTCTCCACCCCATCTCGCGAGGCCCCGCGCCCGGTCCTCGCGTTGACACCCCCCCATGTCGCGGGCACACTTACCCCCGGGCGCGTCCCTTATTTTTCGTAGGTTTGCGCCTCCTTTTCTCGAACGAACACCGGGGTCCCGAGAGCGATGTCGGACGGTCAGACGGCGGCGAAGGATGGGGGGAGCCGGGCTCCGGACCCCCTGATCGGCCGCGTCATCGCGGACCGTTTCAAGATCGTCTCGCTGATCGCGCGGGGTGGAATGGGCAAGGTCTACCGCGCCGAGCAAGCGCTGCTCGGGCGGGTCTGCGCGATCAAGGTCCTGAACCCGAACTACAACGGCGACGCCGATCCCGAGTTCCATCGTCGTTTCTTCCGCGAGGCGAGCATCACCTCGAAGATCACGCACCCGAACTCGGTGACGATCTTCGACTACGGCAAGACGGACGACGACATCTACTTCATGGCGATGGAGTATCTGGAAGGCCAGACGCTCCACATGGCGCTGCGCGACGTCGGCGTCATGAACGAGCTGCGCGTCGGCAAGATCACGGCGCAGATCTGCCGAGCGCTGCGGGAGGCGCACAAGCTCGGCGTCATCCATCGCGACCTGAAGCCGGCGAACATCTTCCTGACGCGGGCAGGAGCCCGGCCCGCTCCCGACGTGTCCGGCTCGATGCCGCCCGTCGGGGAGGACGAGGAAGACTTCGTGAAGGTCCTCGACTTCGGCCTCGTGAAGCATCTCTCCGAACGGCCGGAGGAGCAGCTCACGCAGACCGGCCTGTTCATGGGCTCGCCGAAGTACATGGCGCCCGAGCAGATCCAGGGCGGCCACGTCGACGAGCGCACGGACATCTATTCGCTCGGCATCATCATGTACGAGATGCTCGCCGGGAAGGTCCCGTTCGAGCGCGCGACGAGCGTGAACATCCTCATGGCGCACGTCGGTGAGCCGCCTCCGCCGATGCGCGCCGTGAATCCGAACCTCGTGTGCTCTCCGGCGTTCCAAGAGATCGTGATGTCCTGCATCGCGAAGGACCCGAGGATGCGCATCAGCTCGATGGATGCGCTGCTGCAGGCGATCCGTCGTGCGCACGGCGGGGCGCTCACGGGGCAGCTCCCCGCGGTCAACATGACGGGCCCCTTCGCGCCGGTCGTGCCCTCCGTGCCGCCGGCGATCATTTCGAGCAGCCCGACGGCCGCCACGATGACGTCGGCGAGCGGCTCGCACTCGGCGATGGGGCTCCTCCGCGCGGATGCGTCGAACGACATCGCGTCTAGCGGGTTCGGCCCGCCGCCTCGCTCGAAGCTCCTCATCCCGCTCGGGGTCTTGGCCGCGGCCATCATCGGTGGCGGGCTCGGGATGCTCGCGTTCCAGTGGTCCGAGCCGCCGGCATCGGCGCTTCCGGCCGCCTCCGCCGCCGCTTCAGCCATCGCGAGCGCCGAGAATCCGAGCCCGTCTGCGCCGTCGAGCGAGACGACGCCTCCGTCGAGCGCCGGCGCCGTGCTTGCGGCGACTCCGACCGTGAAGGAAGCCCGGCTCGCGATCACGACGGATCCCCCTGGCGCATCGGTGCGCGAGGACGGCAGGGAGCTCTGCGCATCGACGCCGTGCGAGATCGTGTTCCCGGCCGACACCGCGGGCGCGACGACCCACAAGCTCGTCGTCGCGCGCAGCGGCTACAAGCCCGAGACGCGGATCGTGAAGACGACCGACCCGCCGACGCACGTGAAGCTGTCGCACGCCGGAGGAACGTCGCGCCCGCCCGCGCCGCAGCCGTCGCCCGCAGCGAAGCCGGACGCGACGACGCCGAGCGGCTTCAAAGACGTTCCGTATTGAGCGTCCGCGCGGTCCGTTCGTCAGGCCGACTTGCGTATCACGAGCGGGATCTCCGACGCCGGAGCGTCGCGTTCGATCTCCTGCTGCGTGTCGCGGATGTACGCTCCGGCGTGCGCGAGCAAGATGAGGTTGCACTGGAGAGCCGGCTTGAGCTCGTCGAGCGCAGCGTAGAGAGCAGGCCGGTGCTCCACGGCGGCAGCTTGCAGGCGTCGGAGGACGGCCTGCTTCGCCTCGTTCGCTCGCGTGATGCCTCGTGCGTCGAACCGGAGGATTGCCGCCTTCTCCTCGGCGAGCACCGAGCGCATCGTCTCGAGAAGCTCTTCGGGGGTCATGGCGCGATCAGCTCGAGGTCGAGATCTGCAGGAGCTGCTTGGTGATCGCGATGCTCCGCTCGTAGGCAGAACGCGCGAGCGTGAACTCGGTGATTTGCTCGACGGGATCGCCCAAGATCTCCTTCTGGAGCTGCTCGGCGACCGACGTCCGCGTCGTTGCGATGATGTCGAGCGCGGTCTTGAAACGTTCGGCGCCGAACCCGGCGTCGACCTGCGCGCGCACGATCTGACGGTGGCCCGCCTCCAGCGGTTCGAGCGCGTCGCGGATCCGGTCGGCGTCGTCGGAGTACAACGCCTGCGCGAGGTTATCGAGGTCCGCGAAGATGTCGCGACCACCGGCTGCGGTGAACGCCGCCGCCCCGCTGATGTTGCCTGCAGGAGCAACGCCGTCCATCACGGGGACGCGGATGATCTGGTCGTTGCCGACGAACGCGCCGGTCGCGGTGTCGAAGGGCGGGGTGTCGGTGCGCGTGCCTCCGAAGAGGTACTTGTTCTCGTAACGGGTGTTCGCGAGCGCCAGCATCTCGTCGCGGAGCGTCCGGACCTCGTCACCGAGGAGACGGCGCGCGTGTGCATCGCTCGTCGTGTTCGCGCCCGTGAGCGCCGCCTCGCGTGCCCGGGAAATCAGATCGATGCCCTGGCTCAGCGCGCCTTCGGCGACGTCGAGCTCGCCCTGGGCGCGCGTCGCGATTTCGGCGTGCTGGTCGAGCAACGCCATCGCGTAGTTCTTGCGGATCATCGACCCGTAGGCCGCGGGATCGTCGGATGGCTTGTTCACGCGCTGGGCATTGCTCGCGACCAAGGACGCCTTGTTCAGGCGCTCCGAGGCGCGGTTCTGCGCCACCACCATCATGCCGATTCGTGAACGTTCCGTGACTCGCATCAGACCATCTCCAGAAGCGTCTTGAGCAGCTCGTCGGCCGTACGGAGGACCCTGGTCGATGCCTCGAACGCGCGCTGGAACTGGGACAGCTCGACCATCTCTTCATCGATCGAAACGCCGTTCGCGCTGTCTGCGAGCTGCTCGGCCACGGCGAGCGTGTCCGTGCGGAGCTGGCTCTCGGCTTCCGCGTCTCGTTTACGTAGGCCGATCTCGATCGCGATGTCCGCGAAACGGTCGGCGAGGGTTGCGCCGCCGAAGGACGGAGCCGTGCCGAGCGCGCCCAGGCGGAGAGCGACGCTGTTGCCACCGGGGAGCTGAGAGGGATCGGCTGCTGCGCCGACCCGATCCGGCTGTCCCTCGATCGACGGGTCGATCGCCATCAGGAGCGCTGCGCCGGACTTCGCGGCGGGGGCAACGAAGAGATCGAGCCCGGTCGAGCCATCGAGTCCGTAACCTTCGCGATGAACGGCGTTGAACGTGGTGGCGACGTCGTACGCATAGGCGTCGAGCTTCTCGCGCATCTTCGCGAGGTCGACGTCGCGTGCTTCCCGGAGGCCGCCGAGCGTTCCCGTGTCGATGCGGGACGTGATGTTCACCTTGCTCGCGCTCGACACGTAGAAGCGCATCGCGCCGTTGTCGTCGAGGTCGAACGACAGCGCAGAGAAGTTGTTCCCCTCGACGAGGGTGGCGCCGGCGCCGAACAACGTGACGCGTCCGTCGGCTCCTTCGATGGCACGTGCGCCGAGGCGCTCGCCGACGTCGCGAACGAGGAGATCGCGCTGGTCGCGGAGGCCGCTTGCGTCTCCGCCAGAGCCGAGCGTCGTGGCGATCTGCCGATTCAGATCGGCGATGTTCTTGAGCCCGGTATTGATCTCGCCGACGACCTCGCGTGTGCGGCCGAGGAGGTTCTCCGCCGTAGCCTCGAGCGACTTCGCCGTGCTGGCGACGGTCGACGCGAGGTTCCGCGTCTTTGCGATGACCTCGGCGCGGAGCGACGGATCGACCGGGAACGCACTGAGGGCGTTGAATGCCTGAACGAGCTGGATCGCCTCGTCGCCGATCGAGCCGTTCGGCGGTGCGATGGCGGTCTCGATCTCCGTCAGAGCGTAGCTCCGCGCCTGGGCCGCGCTGAACTTGGACTGCTGGGCGATGACGTGCTCGAACGAGAAGCGGTCGAACGTGCGCTGGCTGCCGGAGTAGCGAACGCCGTTCTGGCCGTTCGTCGATTCGAGCACCACGCGCCGCCGGACGTATCCGGGCGTCGAGACGTTGGCGATGTTCTGGCCTGTCGTGGCGAGAGCTGCGCTCTGGGCGAGGACGCCGTCGCGTGCGGCTCCGAGGACGCGGAAGAGGCTCATGGTTACAACCTCGCGTCCAGGCGTCCGCGACCGAACAGCTCGAGGGCCTCTCGCAGGTAGTCCCGCGCGTGAGCCAGAAGGAGGAGATTGCGCCGGAGCTCGAGCTTGAGCTCACCGAGCGCAGAGGCGAGCGCGGGCCGTTCGGCCGGCGGTGCCGTTCGGAGCGCCTCGAGGATGCGCTCTTTGGTTTCCGAGGCCTGGATCACGGCTGCGGCGTCGAGTCGGCGGATCGCGTCACGCTCCGCGTCGAGCGCAGCGCGCATGTCGGTGAGGAGCTGGTCGGGGCTCATGTCTATTCACCGTCACTCAGGAGGCCGACGAGCCGCTGGGCGATCCGCTGTGCGTCGACGACGAAAGAGCCATCCTTGATGGCGGTGCGAAGCTCTTCGAGGCGGGCGGAGCCTGCCGCGAGCTCCTGCGCACGGTCGGACACGGAGACCTCGAGGGCCGACGCGCCGTCCTGGGCCTTGCCCTTGGCGCGCGTCGCGCCCTCCGTGCGACTTGCCTTGTCCACCGGGCGGGCTGCCCCCGTGCCCGCGCGCTCCATCAGGGGTTGGTAACGGTCGGTAATCCTCATGGTCCGATCCTCCGAACGGCTGGTTGTGCAGAGACTTGAGCCCCCTCCGTCGAATTCTTCGGGTCAGTCTGGGCGGAAATCGGGGCCCCGGGCCTGACCTCGGCCGTATGGGCGGAGAGTGCCTGCTCGATGGCCCGTCCCATGCCGAGACCACCCGCCGCGGTGATGGACGTGGCGAGCGCCTCGACCGCCATGTCGGCGTACCCGCCACCTTTGCCGGCCACCTTCGTGTTCGAGAGCATCTGCCGGACGAAGATCGCCTCGAACTCACGTCCGACCTTTGCTGCGTCCTCCTTCGTCTTCGTTTCGGACGATGACTCCGTCCGAGCAAGCGCCGTGGTGGGCGGGGCCTGGATTCGGAAGCTCATTGGATCACCAGCTCCGCTTCGAGGACGTTGGCGGCGCGGAGCGCCTGGAGCACGCCGGCGAGCTCACGCGGTGAGAGCCCGAGCGCACCGAGCGCCGTCGCGACGTCTGCAAGGGTCGGAGACTCTTTCATGTAGGTGACGTCTTGCCTTCCGTCTTCGGCGCGGATGTCCGAGCGCTGCAGAACCGCGGTGTTGCCGGTCCCGAAAGGAGCGATCGGCTGTGAAGCGACCGCGGCCTCCTTCACCACGATCGTCAGGTTTCCGTGCACGACGGCCGCTGGGGAGAGCCGGACGTCTCCGCCGGCGACGATCGTACCGGTGCGCTCGTTGATGACGACGCGTGCGCGCCGCACGACGGTCACCTCGAGGTCCTCGAGCGCAGCCATCAGCTCGACGGGCTTCGTCTCGAATCCCGGAGGGACCTTCACCTTCACGACGCCGCCGTCGAGCGCGCTTGCGGCGCCGGGGAACTTCTGGTTCACGGCCTCGGCGATGCGAGAGGCCACGGTGAATCCGGGGGTCCTGAGCTCGAGGCGCAGGGCGCCGCCGTCGACGATGTTCGCGGCGATCTCCCGTTCGACGATCGCCCCCTCGGCGACGCGACCGGCGGTCAACGTGCCCTGCTTCAACGACGAGCCGCTTGCGCCTCGCACGTCGATGCCGCCGAGCACGAGGTTGCCCTGCGCGACGGCGTACGTCTTCTGATCGGCGCCTTTCAGCGTCGTCTGGACGAGCAGACCACCCGCGAGCGACTTCGCATTGCCGATCGACGCGACGGTGATGTCGAGCTTCGTCCCCTGCTTCGCGAACGCGGGCATCTGGGCGGTGACGATCACGGCCGCGACGTTGCGCAGGCGGATCTGAGGCGAGTCGACCTGGACGCCGAGGCGGCGGAGCATCGAGAGCACCGACTGCGCGGTGAACGGGACGGTCACGTCGTCACCCGTGCCGGAGAGGCCGGTGACGAGGCCGTAGCCGACGAGCTGGTTCTCGCGTGCGCCTCCAGCGTCGACGAGATCGCGCAGCCGGTCCGCGCGCGCCTCCGACGGAGCCGCGATGAGACAGCAGAACAACGTGAGCAGCGCGAACAGCGGCTTGAGACGTGACACGACGAACTCCTTCGACCTCAGAACGGGTTGATCGACTCGATGAGTCGAGCGAGCCAGCCTTTGCGCTGCTGGTCGGCGATGTCTCCGCGACCGGTGAACTCGATCTGCGCATCGGCGATGCGCGACGACCCGATCGTGTTGTCCTGGGCGATGTCGACGCGGCGGACGAGGCCCGAAACGTAGAGGTGGTACTCCTCGTTGTTGATCAGGACGACCTTGGTGCCTTCGAGGAACAGGTCACCGTTGGGCATCTCCTTCGCGACGCGGACCGCGATGCTGCCGCTGAGCTCGCCGTTGCGTGCCGTGTCGCCCGCGCCGGCGAAGCCCGACTTCGACGCGTATTCCATCAGCTTCGTGGGATCGATGTCGGGGTAGGCCTTCTTGAGCGCGGGAAGGATCCCCATCAGCGCCGTTGCGCCGCTCGTTCCGGAGCTCTCCTGCTTCAAGTTCGTCGTCGAGGCGCCTTTGGCGTTGGCGTGCTCGTCGATCTTGATGGCGACGAAGTCTCCAACGCGGGTCGCCCGGGTGTCCTCCAGCCATCCACCGCTGGTCTGGCTGAAGAGCGATCCGTTCGGAGGCTTCGCGTCCGCGGTGTCCTGCGCGTAGGCGCCCGGCTCGTAGACGCGCTGGCGTGGCTTGAAGGGAGCGACGTGGCGCGGGCCACATCCCGAGAGCACGTGCACCCCGAGTAGGAGCGCACCAACGAGGGTGATGCGATTCATGAGTCCTCCAGCGCGACCGCGTGGCTCTTGTCGATCGCCTTCGCGCGCAGGACGCGCCCGGAGGGCTTGATGGTCACGGGCAAGATCGCGCCGATGTCGCCGTCCGTCGCGGCGACCGCGGGGATGCTGACCTCGACGAGGCCGCGGCGCACGAGGAGGATGATCTGGGCGCCACGCGCGATCTCCGGGAACGCGGCTTCGGGCGGAAGCACGAGGTCGATCGGAGTGACGGTCTTCTGGAGCGGTACGTCGTTGTCGCCGAGGAAGGTGACCTTGCCCTGGACGGTGATCGGCCCGGCGCGACGCGGGAGCGGCGGGAGCTCGACGCTCACGCGCTGGAAGTTTCCGGCCACGTCCGTCGCGACCGCACGCACACTCGCGAGGGTTGCGCCGCGCGGCAGCGGTGAGCCGTCGATCGAGGTACGGATCGCGCTTGCGACCTCGTCGGCGCTGAGTCGGCGCGTCTTCCGCCACACGCGAACGGCCGCGGGGACCTTCTTCGGTAGCGGTTCGTTGGCCGCCGCGAAAGCCCGCTCGATCTCCGCGCGGTCGACGATGCGAGACGAGCCGACCGGCGGCGTCGGACCGAGATCGAGAGCGGGCGCAGAGGGACCGAGGATGTCGCGAGCCAGGATCTTCGGTCCCGGAACGTCGATCCGCGGAATCGCCCCCACGCTGGTGGTGTTCGCAGTCAGAGCTGGCGCGGCGGCGCTCTGCACCTGGCTCTGTACCTGGCTCTGTACCTGGAGCGTGTTGACGATCGTGGCGAACACCAGCGCGGCGGCGGCGGTCTTCATCAGCGCACCTGCGTCGCGTTGCGAAGCATGTCGTCGGCCGCGGAGATGACCTTCGAGTTGATCTCGTACGCGCGCTGCGTTCGGATCAGGTTCACCATCTCGCTCACCATCTCGACATTCGAGCCTTCGAGCGCACCCTGGAGGATGGTCCCTCGACCTTCGGTGCCCGGCTGGCCGGGGATCGGCTCACCGCTCGCCTGCGTCGCGTTGTAGAGGTTGTGTCCGAGCGCGGTGAGCCCGTTCGGGTTCGGGAACGTGATGATCTGGAGCTGGCCGAGCTGCGTCGGCGCACGCTGGCCAGCGCTGAGCGCGCTCACCGTCCCATCGGCGGCGATCGAGACCGACGTCGCGTCCGTCGGGATCGTGATCGGCGGCTCGACTGCGAGCCCGTCGTTGGTGCAGAGCCGGCCTTGCCCATCGACCTTGAGGTTGCCCGCGCGGGTGTAGGCGATCTCACCGGACGGACGCGAGACCGAGAGGAAGCCTGCTCCTTCGATCGCGATGTCGAGCGGGTTGCCCGTCTGCTGAAGCGAGCCCTGGGCGAACGCACGCGAGGTCGTGACGACGCGCACGCCGGAGCCCACCTGGGTTCCTGCCGGGGCCGCGCCACCCATCGCGTTCGGCGTCGCGGCGCGGACGTTCTGATAGAGGAGGTCTTCGAACTCTGCGTCCTGGCGCTTGTAGCCGGCAGTGTTCGCGTTCGCGAGGTTGTTCGCGATGGTGTCGAGCTTGGTTTCCTGCGCGACCATTCCGGTGGCGGCGACGTTCAGCGAGCGGAACATGGCGTGAGCACTTGCGAGTCGGATGCCAAGAGAAGTTCCTCCTGTTTTCCTGCATCTTGTCGTTCTGAATGGCCCCGAAGGCGTCACGTCGACGACGGCGGCGCCATGGCCATGACGCCCGGCTTCGTCGGAGCGTCGATGCGTCGGCGACGTCACAAAACGCGACGGCCCGGGCCATGTCGGACCGGGCCGTCGACTGGAGTGTGGCGTGCCTTCGAAGTCGGTCAATCGAGCGAGACCGCGACCCCGAAGCGGCCGCCGCGCATCTGCACCGACTCGACGATGATCGTGTAGTCGCCGGCCGGAACGTTCTGCAGCGTGAGCGACGATGCGAAGCCCTGCATGTCGTCGTTGCACCCGAGCGCCGTCGCAGACGAGGCCGCGCACGAGGGGATGAGGTAGACGGCCGTATCGAAGTTCGTCTCGGGAAGCGCCGTCGTGATCGTGAGCGACGGTGCGTCGGCGGTCAGGCGGAGCGCGATGGCTGCCTCGGGCCGGCCGGTCGCGTCGTTGGGGACACATCCCGTCGGCGCATCCCAGAGGCTCGCTCCGACGACGGTGCCGTAGGCGCGGGTCGCCCCCTTGCTCGGATCGAGCGCGGGCGCAGCCTTGCACTTCGTCGTCCGCATGGTCGTCGCCGACTTGCACGTGTTCGCCTCCGTGCGAATCCCGGGAGCGCAGACCGAGCCGGTGGCGCAAGCATCGAAGCCGTCGGGGTCGCAGCTCTGCCCCATGGATCGCGTCGGCAGCGTCGACACCGGGGTGATCACGCGCGTGCTCGTGCGGCCCACGACGTCCTTGGCCGTCGCGGCGATCTTCGGCACCTGCGAGACGAAGCTCGAGGCGGGGGTCGCCTCGACGAAGAACGTGGAGCCGAACGCTCCTCCGCGCGCGTCGACGTCGATCCCGAACGCGGTCGTTGCATCCTGGCCTTCACCGGAGATGACGACGGCCTTCGGATTGTTCGAATGGTCGAGGAACTCGATGGCGATCGAGGCGATGTCTTCGTCTGCTTCCACTCCGCGGAAGACCATCTTCGGCGAGCTGCCGCCGAAGTAGCCGACCTTGGAGAGGGTCGGTGCGCTGCCGGGCTGGCATGTCGCAGGAGTGCCTCCACACGCGAGCCCCGCCTCGCAGCGGCTCTCGATCAACTGGGCGTCGCACGGGTCGTTCTCGACGCGCAACGCCTGGAGGGTGAACGTCGCGGTCATCTCGGCGGAGCGTGCACCGCTCTCGTTCTCGAGCGCCACGTGCACGTTCGCGACCTTCGAGGTCGGCCCGAACGCCCCCGGCAGGGAGACGATGCCTTCGACGCTCTCGCTGCCGAGCGTGCTCGTGTCGAAGTGGAACGTGCCCTCGGCGGAGTCGGGGATGCCGTCCCAGTTCGTGTCCACCACCTTCACCGGCGCGTCGTTCTGGTCCGTGAAGCGGAGGTGCGCGGCCGACGTGGCCTTGGCAGGATCACTGCCGCTCACGCTGACATACAGCGTGTCGCCGCGGCGCCCGATGTTCCGGACCGATGCCGACGCGAGCGCGAGCTTCGCCGAAGGTGAGGGCTCTCCGCCGGACGACGAGCCCGGGTCGGGCTCCGGTTCGTCCGTCGGGTTCTCGACGCCCGGGTCATCGACGTTCGGAACGCCGTCGTTCGACGCCTTGCCTCCGCCGGCCGACGAGGAGCATGCGACGACGGCAGTTGCAGACAGCACGAGCGACAGCAGACGGTTCTTCATCGATTCCTCCGTGGACGGCGGGGCTCGAGCAACACGTGTGCCTGCGATGAAAGCCGTGGGGTTACGAGGATTGCGTCATGAAACCGGCGCCTGGCGTCATCGACTCGGCGGTGAAGCTCGAGCGCTGCATCGCAAGCTGCGTGCGATGAAGGTGACGACGCCGACACCCGACGAGGAGACCCGACGCGCGATGCCGGACGAAAGGAGACCCGACGCGCGACGCCCGATGAAAGGAGACCCGACGAGGAGACGCGGACGCGGTGTCCGATGTGCGTGGCTCCGCGCGTCACGACGCTGCGCCGAGCGCGCGTCGATGTCGTCGTCGACCGACCACGACAAGATGCTTGATTGACGACGGCTGATCGCGACTATTCTCCGCGTCATGATCGGGGGAAGTTTTCCCGCACACCTCGACCGCGGCCCTGTCCTCGAACGGTTCGATCGACGATCGTTCCGCAACGTCAGCGCCAGTCGTTCTCGATGGTGACCGTCCTTTCTCGAGCTCCGCTCCTGGCGCGTCGCTACCAGAGACTCGGCGTCATCGGACGTGGCGCCACGGGCACCGTCCATCGCGCCGTCGATCACCTCAACGGTCGACTCGTCGCGCTCAAGGCACTCGCCGACAACACGAACGAAGGCAGCCCCTCGCAGAGAGGCGCCTCGGAGCTCATCGAGCGCGAATTCGAGCTGCTCGCGAGCCTGCGGCACCCGAACGTCATCTCGAGCCTCGACTACGCGCGCGACGACACGATCGGCCCCTTTTTCACGATGGACCTGCAAGAGGACGCCTGCACGCTCCGCGCGGCGGCGGCCGGGCAGTGCACGGCGACGAAGATCGATCTCCTGGTCCAGCTCCTCCACGCGCTCGCGTACCTGCATCGGCGCGGGCTCGTGCATCGCGATCTGAAGCCCGAAAATGCGCTCTGCGCGCGCGGCGTGTTGAAGCTCATCGATCTCGGCCTCGCAGCCCCGATCGAGCCGCCTGCCGCGGACGGCTCGTGCGGAACGCTCGCCTACGCAGCGCCGGAGCTCGTTCGCGGCGCGCGCGCCGACGAACGGTCGGACCTCTACGCCTTCGGTGTGATCGCCTACGAGGTGCTCACCGGTACATTGCCGTTCGACGCGAGCTCGCCGGCCAAGCTCCTCCAGTCGGTGTTCCACTCCGCGCCGGACCTCGAACGCCCTGGGATCGATCCCCGGATCGCACGGGTCCTTCGCCGTCTGCTCTCGCGCGACCCGGCCGAGCGTTTCGGCGATGCCCTCTCCGTCGTTGCCGCCCTTTCGGATGAGCTTGCGCGCCCGCTGTCGCGCGAGACGATGTCGACGCGGCAGAGCTTTCTCGTCGGCGCCTCGTTCGTCGGCCGCGACGACGAGCTCGCCCGGCTTCGTGCGGCGCTGCCCGACGCGCACGCCGCCACCGCGAGCAAGCCGGGCGCGATCGTCGTCCGGGGCACGAGCGGGGCGGGGAAGTCGCGCCTGCTCGAGGAGCTCTCCGTCAAGGCGATGGTGCGTGGCTTCCGCGTGCTCCGCGGACAGGCCGTGAGCGAAGGCGCGCGCCCCTACGAGGCGTGGCGCGGGATCCTGCGTCTCCTGGTGTTGCTCGCCGAGCCTGGCGAGCTCGAGGCATCGGTCGTCGCGAGCATCGTCCCGGAAGTGAGGGCGCTGCTCGGCCGGGAGGTCGCGGTTGCCCCGGAGCTCGATCCCGACGCGACGCACGTGCGCGTCGTCCGTGTCGTCGAGGCGCTGCTCCGTCGCTGCCGCGAGCCGCTCCTCCTCGTCCTCGAAGATCTCCAGTGGGCCGGCACCGAGAGCCTCAAGTTGTTCGCGCGCGTCCAGTCGCTCGCAGCGGAGCTGCCGCTTCTCGTCGTCGCGAGCCATCGGACGGACGAGCAGCCGACGCTCCCGCGTGAGCTCGCGAGCGCCGAGCAGCTCGAGCTGGGCCCGCTGCCCGAGGCCGCGATCGAACGTCTTTGTGCGTCGATGCTCGGTGCGCGGAGCGAGGGGCGTTCCGAGGATGTTCAGGGAGAGACGCTCGCGCTGCTCGTCCGGCATCGGAGCGGCGGGAACCCCTTCCTCGCTGTCGAGGTGATGCGAGCGCTCGCCAACGAAGCGGGCGGGCTCGACCGCGTGGCCTCACTCGCGGTGGAGGGGACCTTCTCTGAAAGAGCGGCGGGGCGGCTCGTCCATCGCCGCGTCGAGCACCTCTCCGAGCCTGATCGTACGCTCCTCCGCACCGCAGCCGTCGCCGGGCGCGAGCTGGACCTCGAGATCCTTGCGAAGCTTCATCCCGATCTCGACGTCGAGGCATGCGCCTCACGTGCCGTCGAGGCCGCCGTGCTCACCTCCGTTCAGGGGCGCTGGTGGTTTGCGCACGACAGATTGCGCGATGCGGTGCTCGAGGCGCTGACGGAAGAGGAGCGCCGACACACCCATCATCGACTGGCGGAGGCGATCCTCGCCACGAGCCCCGGCCATGTCTCGACCCTGGCGCACCACTTCCGCGCGGCTGGAGACACGGCCCGCGAGAAGGAGTTTGCAGCTCGCGCTGGAGACGAGTTCCTCCGCAATGGCGCCTACCACGAGGCGATCCCACTTCTCGAGCGGGCGCGTTCTCTGTCCACCCATACTGACGCCCCTGCGCTCCGCGCCAAGATCGAGCGACAGCTCGGAGAGGCGTTGTTCCGGAGCGGACAGCTTGCCGAGGCGCGCGAGATCCTCGGCGCGGCGCTTGCGACCCTCGGCCGGCCGCTGCCGCGAACGCGCCGGCAGCTGCTCTTGGCGCTCGTACGCGAGACGAGCGGTCAGGTCGCGCTTCGTGCTCGTTCGCACTTCGAGAGCGGACCTCGGGCGCCGCTATCGCGCGTGGAGATTGCGACCTTCGAGGAAGCGATCCTCGTCTACACGCAGCTCTCGCGCCTGGCGCACCATCTCAACGACGAAGAGCTCGTGCTCTACGTGACGCTGTGCGCGCTGAACCTTTCGGAGCGCGGAGGCCTCGACGCGCATCATGCCCGTCTCGCCGCGGTGATGGGGGCCGTCGTCGGGCTCGGGCCCGTGCACCGGTTGGCGCGCTTCTACTTCGCGATGGCGCAGGAGCTCAGCTCGCGCCTCGACGACCCGTCGATCGAAGCATTCGTCCTGGCGCACCGCGGCTACTACGAGGCCGGCATTGGTCGATGGTCCGAATCCGAAGAGGACCTCGAGCAGTCGCGGAACCTCTACGATCGGATCGGGGACATCCGGCTCGCGGAAGAGTCGGTCAGCATCCTTTCGTACGCGCTGTTCTTCAAAGGAGAGCTGCACCGAAGCCAGGCGCTCTGCAGGACGCTGGAGCGATCGGGCGAGGAGCGCGTCGACACGCAGATCGTGAGCTGGGGCCTGACCAATCGCGTGAAGCACCTCGTTCGCACCGGCCAGCTGGCGACCGTCGACGAGCTCCTCGTTCGCGTGGACGCGCTCCTCGTCGACGGGATCACGCGGGCGGTTCGCGACGGCGTCGTCATCGAGCTCGCCATGTTGCGTGGTGACATGGATGCCGCCCAGCGTGCGGCGGAGCTCGCGCTCGAGCGAATCGAACGCTCTCCGGCTCGCTCGTTCATGACGGTCTCCACCTACGGGATGGTGGCCGATGCTCTTCTCCGAGCATGGCGTGCCGCACGCGACGGTCGATCCACGGCCGACATGGACGAGCTCCGCCGTCGTGCGCGGCGTGCGAATCGCGCCCTCGGGAAGCTCGCGCGGGTGTTCCCCATCGCCGAGCCCGCGAAGCTCCTGCACGAAGGAACGTTCGCGCACCTGTCGGGCAACGAGGCACGTGCGCGGTCGCACTGGGAAGAGGCCGCACGTCTGGCCGCCGAGCGCGAGCTCCCGTACGAGGAGGCGCTCGCGCTCGACGCGCTCGCAAGGTCATCCAGCGTCCAGGCCCGCGAGACGCCGCGCGAGCGCGCGCGGATGTTGTTCGATCGACTCGGGGTGCCGTCGCTCGACGCGCTCTCGCTCTAGCTCGCACGACAAGATGCGCCCTGTGCGCACGAACACAGAGGGTGGTGCCATGCCGGAAAGCAACGTGACTGCTCGACGTCCGCGTCGGAAGAAGATCGCGATCCTGGGAGGTGGCCTCGGGGGGCTCGCCGCCGCCTTCGAGCTGACGAACGAGCCGCGCTGGTTCGAGCGCTACGAGATCGCCGTCTATCAGAAGGGCTGGCGACTCGGCGGCAAGGGAGCGAGCGGTCGCGGCGAGCACGGTCGTATCGAGGAGCACGGGCTTCACTGCTTCTGGGGCTTCTACGACAACGCGTTCGACATGCTGCGTCGCTGTTACGAAGAGGCGGACCGCAAGTCGGGGCCCATTCGCACGATTGACGAAGCATTCCGGAAGCTGAGCGCCGTCTGGTTCATCGACCGGAAGAACGGAGCGTGGCGTCGCTATCAGATGCATTTCCCCGAGAACTCGGCGACGCCCGGCACGGACAAGCCGGGGAAGACCGAGTGGCTCACGGAGATGAGCGTTCCGCAGCTCGTGGCGCAGTACTTCCGGCAGGTCCGGGACGTGCTCGACGACCACGCGGACGTCAAGCAGCGCTTCTCCTCGATCATCGAGAACATCGAAGACGAGCTGACCTGGCTCGAAGGCGCGTGGAGGAATGGTCCTTCGGCGCTCGCGACCGATCTGTGGAAGGCCATCGGCGGTCGGCTCCGCCAGCTCATCGACAGCTCCGAGCCCGCGTCGGCGACCGAGGTCTCGAACACGGACGAGGACTACCGGCGTGAGGTGCTGTTCGATGCGGTGCAGCTCGCGTTCGTGATCGCGCTCGGTCTCGTTCGCGACGGCGTGCCGACGTCGCTCGAGGAGTTCGACGACGAACGGTTCGACGGCTACGACCTGCGCGCGTGGCTCGAGAAGCACGGAGCACCGGCACGACTGCTTCGCTCCCAGGTCATCACGGGCCTCTACAACGCATCGTTCTGCTATCCCGGCGGCGACTTCAGTCACGGCAACCTGTCGGCCGGTGTCTCCCTTCGGACGTTGCTCCTCATGGGGTTCACGTACAAGGGCTCGTTCATGTGGAAGATGCAGGCGAGCATGGGCGATATCGTCTTCGCGCCGCTGTACGAGGCGCTGAAGCGGCGCGGTGAGGACGCCGATCGCCAGCTCGGGACCAAGGGGAGCTTGCGGTTCGAGTTCTTCCACAAGGTGGAGAAGCTCGCCGTCGGGTACGGCCCCGGCGGAGCACGCTTCATCGACGCCATTCATGTCGCTCAGCAAGTGAAGCTGGCGAACGGTACGTACGATCCGCTCGTCGACATCCGCGGTCTTCCGTGCTGGCCGGCGAAGCCGCGCTACGAGCAGATCGTCGACGGAGACGTGGTGAAGGACTTCGACCTCGAGTCCGACTGGTGCACGTTGCCGCCCGCCGATCGGCGCGTGCTTCGGCGAGGGGACGAAGACGGGTTCGACGACGTCGTCCTCGCGATCCCCGTCGGGGCGCTCCGAACGATCTGCGCGGACCTCGTGAAGGTCTCGCCGGCGTGGGCGAGCATGGTCGAAGAGGTGAAGACGATCCGGACCAAGTCCTTCCAGGTCTGGCTCAAGTCGACGCCCGCACAGGGGACCTGGCAGTCCGAGCATCGCATCATGACCGACGTCTACGAGAACGACTTCAACTCGGTCGCGGACATGTACCAGACCCTTCCGTTCGAAGACTGGCCCGCCGAAGCCGAGCCCGGTGGCGTCATGTACTTCTCGACCGCGATGGCCGACGATCCGAAGGAGCCGCCGTCACCGGACGATCGCTATCCGAGAGACCAGACCGCCATGGTCGAGAAGCAGGCGCGCGACTGGCTCTTCAAATGGCAAGAGGGCATCCTCGGCTGGTGCGGCCCGGATTACGATCCGAGCACGTTCGTCGAGCTCTACCCGCGCGCCAACGTCAATCACGACGAGCGCTACGTGCTCTCGGTCGCGAAGAGCACGAAGTACCGGCTCGCGCCGGACCAGTCGGGCTTCGACAACCTGTTTCTCGCCGGCGACTGGACGCGCTCCAAGCTGAATCTGGGGTGTGCCGAAGGCGCGACGATGTCGGGGCTCGAGGCAGGAAGATCCGTGCTGCGCGCGCTCACGCGAGGGCCGTCGAGCAAGGTCGTGGCGCAGGCGCGCTTCGCCGAGTACCCGGGGATGCCCGTGTTTCCCCCCACGTACCACCAGAAGGACATCACGCTCTTCCAGTTCGCGCTCGAAGCGAATCCGGAGCGGATGAACGACCTCGTCGATCGGCTGCTCAATCCTTCTGCAGGGGAGCGGCCCTTCCAGGCGTTCGGCAAGTGGGTGCTCCTTCAGAGTGGATACATCGGGTCGAACGCCTCCGACTCTCCTTGGTCCGCTTACGGGACCGGGGCCGAGACGAGCCTTTCGTTCTTGATCCCGGTCGTGCGGTGGAACGGTTGGGGCGGGCAGGGCACCAGGCCGATCGACATCGGGTTCTTCGCTCCGTGGGTCTTCGTCGATCATCCGCTCTCCCTGGTCGCCGGTCGCGAGGTGCTCGGGATGGCGAAGCAGCTCGGCGTCTTCGAGTCGAACGGCGGAAAGGACGCCCGCCTCGACGACGTGACGCTGCGAACCATGGCCGTGCACGAGCTCGGGCCACGTAGCCCGATCGAGCTGCTGCCCCTCGTGCAGTTGAAGCGGCAGACGCGCGACGAGTCGACGCCGGCGAGCTTCGGGCTGTCCGATCTCGTCGAGCGGAGCGTCTCGGCGCTGGCGGGGGCCGGAGGTCTGGTCGAAAAGACGCCGCTCGGGTGGATCGGCGGGTCGATGCGGAGGCTCCTGGGCTGGCCGCGCGTGCCCTTCTTCTCCTTGCGGCAGCTCCGCGACGGGAAGGTGCCGACCCGCGCCGCCTTCCAGGAGCTCACTCGGGCGTCGATGTCGCTCGGAAACGTCTCGATGCGAAGGCCCTCGTACCGGCATACGATCGAGATCGTGGACCAGGCGAGCCATCCCATCGCGCAGGAGCTCGGGCTAGGACGTGGACCGCTGACGCCCGCAGCCGAGCTCGAAGTCCACGTCGCCGAGGCAACGCTCGAACGCGACACCGACTGATCCGGAAGCTCTCGCATGCAAGACAAGCTCATGTCGATGCTCGCGGCCCTTCGCGAGCAGACCCACTTCGAGGACGCGGCGAACATCCTGATGCGGGCCGTGATGGACGTTGCAGCGGGGGCGCTCGATGCGAGCGCTCCGGGCGGCGGCCGCATCCTCCGAGCGATGGTCCATCACCGCCCGGCGGACGGCTACCGGCGCCTCGCGGTTCATGATGCAGGCGGCGAGGGAGGCTCCGCTGCCGCGCTCGAGGAGGCGTTCCTTCCTTCGGCGACGGCCTGGCGGTGGATCGTCGAGAACCGGAGCGCTGCGGCGATCGACGTGAACCTCGCCTTGATCCAGACCGAGGTGCCGGACGGACCGCAGCCGACGACCGATCACGGGCTGCTCGTCAGTGACAGTGGCGGCGCGCAAGACAGCCGCTCGCGCCTTCTGCGCCGCGGGGCGACGCACGTCTTCGTCCTCCCGATGTTCGGCAGGCGCGGGGCCGTCGACGGTCTCGTCTCCGTCGAGGCGCAGTGCCCCGGAGCGATCGGGCAGCGCTCCGTCTGGTCCGCTTGTGCGACGGAGCTCGAGCTCCTCATCGCGCTGGCGACGCCGTTCCTGGCCGATCTGCCGCTGCGGCCGAGCGCAGAGCCGAACGCAGATCCGCTGCTCCCCGTCGTCGGAGACGCCATGTCCGGCCTCGTGACGATCCTCCGCGTGTTTCGCGAACAGCGCGAGACGTTGCTCATCGGAGGTCCGACCGGGAGCGGCAAGTCGAGGCTCGCGCGCTGGTGTCATCAGACGAGCCGGCGAAGCTCAGGCCCCTTCGAGGTGCTCGACCTGTCGGCGGTCCCCGAGGAGCTGCAGATGGGGGAGCTCTTTGGATGGCGTCGCGGCGCATTCACCGGCGCGCTCCGGGACAATCCCGGGGCGCTCGGCCGCGCGGAGGGCGGAACGCTCTTCATCGACGAGATCGACAAGCTGTCGTTGCGTGCCCAGGCGGGGCTCCTTCACGTCCTCGAAGAGCGCACGTATCGCCCGCTGGGCGACCCCGGCAGCGAGCGAAGCGCCGACGTCCGCTTCATCGCCGGAACGAACGCCAACCTGCTCGAGGCCGTGCAGCAGAAGCGGCTCCGAGAGGACCTCTACTACCGTATCAACGTCCTTCCGGTGCAGCTGCCCGCGCTCGCCGCGCGCCGCGACGAGATCGGGCAGTGGGCGTCGTTCATGGCACGACGACGCCACGCCGAGGCGGTCCCCGACGGCCACGTCGAGCTGACGAACGCGGCGGTCGGCGTTCTCGTGCTGGAGCCGTGGCCCGGTAACCTCCGGCAGCTCGACAACATCGTGCGCCGGGCGTACGCGCTCGCGGTGACGGATGCCGGAGGCGTGCCGCAGAGCACGATCACGGTCGACGACCGCCACGTCCGGAGAGCGCTCGCCTACGAATCGCAGCAAGAGGCTCGCGAGGTCCTCCCCTCGATCCATCAGGCGGCCGTCGAGTTCCTCGCGGAGGCAAAGCGGCGGCGGAGCAGCGGCGGCGTCCTCGATCTCGATCTCGCGGACGCCTTCAAGGGCTTCGTCCTTGCGGCGGCACTCGAGCAGGACCGGAACCGCGACGAGGTGTTTCGACTCTTCGGCAAGGACTCACTGACGAAGAGCCGGAATCATCACAAGGTCCTGCGCCGCGAGATCGAGCGCGCCGAGGCTCTCTTCCGTGCCCTGTCCTCCGGCACGGATCCGATCAGCCCTGCCCGGCTCCTCGCCGAGGCCGAAGAAGAGTCCGACGACTGACGCGACGCCTGCGCAGGGACGCAGCCATCTCGAGGCCCTGCGTCCGAGGAGGACGCATCGGCGTACGTTTTGGACGCTCCACGCCGCCCCGCAGGCTGCTGGAGATCGTAAAGGACTCGCGATCGCGCCTAGATCCGACATTCCGCCGCGCTGGCATGTTCGGTGCACTCGATCGGGGGGGCTACTTGTGTCGTGGGGGATCGCCCGTCCGGGGCCGCCGCCACGGTGCTTTGCCCGAGGCTGGGGAGGCGACATGCTCAGGGGCTCGAACACCGCCGCGAACACCTCCGCCAACTCCGAGCCGGCGGAGATGCCGAGCGACGAGACCATCGATCTCGATGCGGTCACGCGGACGCTCATCGAAGCGATTCCGGGCGCGGCCTTCATCGCGTGTGCGGATGGCACGGTCCTGTACGCCAATGCGCCCGGACGCAGGATGCTCGGTGCCCACCGCGCCTCGACGATATCGGAGTTGGCGGGCGCGATCTCCGCCAACGAGAGCAGTCTCAACGACCATGCGTGGAAGGTGAAGCGGGTGACGAGCGACCCGCGACACTTCCTCGTCATGCATCGAGACGGCCCGGCGCGCGCCACCAATCGACTGACCGCGGCGGTGACGCAGTGGAAGCTCTCGCGCAGGCAGGCCGACGTGCTCGCGCTCCTCCTCGAAGGACATCCGAATGCTTCGATCGCCATGATCCTGGGCATCGCCGTCCGCACCGTCGAGGTTCACGTGTCTGCGCTCCTCGACCGCGTGCAAGTCGAGAATCGGAGTGCGCTCGTCGCTCGCGTGCTCGGCGGCTGATCCCATCACTGGGCAATGACGGTCAGCGCGAAGCGGCCGCCGCGTCGATCGAGCGAGTCAATCACCACCGTGTAGTCTCCCGCTGCGACGTTCGTCAGTGTCAATCGCGACGTCGGGGGAGGATCGTCGTCGTTGCACGCGAGCACGTTCGATGCGACCGCGCACCCGTCGAGGATCGAGACGACCGTATCGAAGTCGGTTCCCTCCGGCGTGGTCGCGATCGTGAGCGCAGAGACGCTCGTCGCGAGGTGAAGGCGAACCACGCCCTCTGGGCGCGTGCGTCGGTCCGCCGACGCGCATCCTTCGACGGGGTCCCACAGGCTCGCGCCCGTGGTGTGGCCGACGATGCTGGCTCCCGGCGTGACGACCGGCGCGGCCGTACATCGCTCGGCCAGCGCGCGATCTCGATCGACGCACGCGAAGCCGCTTCCAGCGGCTGCACAGGTGAGGGACTCGGCGCATGTATCGAAGCCGTGGGGATCACACGCCTCGCCCGCGTTGCGGATCGGCACCCGGCCGAGGACGGCTTCGAGCGGCTGGCCTCGCACGCCACGCCGATCCAACGTCCGCGCGCTCACGCTCTGGACGAAGCGCTCGAGGCCGGTCGACCCCTGCACTTCGATGAAGAAGGTTCCCTCGTGGCGGTCGAGAGGCGTCAGCAGCAGCTCGAGCTCGGGCGGCTCGGCGATGCCGTCGCCGTCCGGATCGATCACCGCGGGCTGTCCATCCGGTCCGAGCAACATGAGCTCGACGCTTTCGAGCTCCTCGCGAGGATCGGTGCCTGCGAGCATGATCCGAGGACCGCCGGCGGCGTCGGCGAAGGCGATCCGTGTGAGCGCCGCGATCCCTTCACGAGCATCCACACCCGCGTCGGGGCCTCCTGCCGGTTCGTCCGTGGCACCGGCGTTCGTGCCGCCACGCTGGCGATCGCGCTCATCGTCGAAGACGGATGTACACGCGACGAGCATCGAGAGGAGTGCCGTCATCGCGATGACGCGTCCGCTGTTCATGCCTCGGCCTGCTGCACGTGATGTGCCCTCACAAAAAGGCGACGGCGCCGCGACGAGGTCGCAGCGCCGAATCGCTCGTTGTCAGTGTCGAATCAGATCTCGCAGTCCGCGTTGATGACGTCGGTGCCCACGCGACCGACCGTGACGTCGAAGCCCGCGCCGCAGTTGATCGTGTCGTCGCCTGCGCCGCCCTCGATGGTGTCGTCACCGCCGAGGCCTTCGAGCGTGTCGTCACCACCGTTGCCGACGAGCTCGTTCGCCGACGCGTTGCCCGTCAGGGTGTCCGCCTCGGAGCCGCCCTCGAGGTTCTCGACGTCGGTGCCGAGGATGTCCGCCTCGCTCGCCGCGAGGTCACCAGAGGCCGTCGTGCCGTCGAGCGTCGCCGTGATGGCGGCCGAGCGACCAGAGTAGTCGACCTTGTCGACGCCAGCGCCACCGCTGATGGTGTCGTTGCCGTCCGCGGCCGCGCCCTGCGGGAAGACGTCGTCGCCGGCGCCACCGTTGAGGGTGTCGTTGCCGGGGCCGCCCGTGATGACGTTGCTGAGCGCGTTGCCGGTGATCGTGTCGTCGCCAGCGCCGCCCTTGACGTTCTCGATGTCGGCCTTGACGTTGTCCGCCTCGCCGGTCTCACCGTCGTTCGCCGCAACGCCGTCCATCGTGACGACGACCGCGTTCGTGCGGCCGCTGTAGTCGACGGTGTCGATGCCGGCGCCGCCGTTCATGATGTCGCTGCCGTTGCTGGCGCTCTCCTCGTCGAAGGTGTCGTTGCCGTCGTCGCCGTTCATCACGTCGTTGCCGCCACGACCGCGGAGCGTGTCGTTGCCGGCGCCGCCGTTCAGCGTGTCCGCGGCGCTGTCACCGATGAGGGTGTCGTTGCCGGGGCCGCCGTTGAGGGTCGCGGCCACGCCTGCCGCGGCCGTGAGGGTGTCGTCGCCCGAGCCGCCCGTCACGACCTCGACGTCGTCGAGGATGTTGTCGTTCTCGGCCGCGTTGCCGTCGTTGGCACCGAGGCCGAGCGTGACGGTGACGGCCGCCGAGCGCGACGCGTACGTGACGGTGTCGATGCCGGGGCCGCCCGAGATCGTCTCGCTGACCGTCGCGGCAGAGCCCTGCTCGAACGTGTCGTTGCCGGGGCCGCCGAAGAGCGCGATGGGCTGGCCGAAGACCGCACCGGCCGTGGCGTTGCCAGCACCTGTGTACTTGTCGTCTCCGTCGCCGAGCGAGAGAACGAACGACTCGACACCGGCGTAGGTGATGTCGCGGTTCGTGTCCGTGTTCAGAAGGATCGCGGTGGCGCCGAACGTGAAGTTGTCCGCCGCGGTCGTGCCCTTGATGGCCAGCTTGTCGCCGGTGCCACCACCGAGGTCGATCGCGATGCCGCTCGACGCGGCCGAGGTCGTGCCAAGGGCGAACAGGCCGTTCGTGAAGTCGAGGAGCACCGTCTCGTCGCCAGACGAGCCCGTGACCGTGATCTTCTTGAGCGTCGTAGCAGTGACGGGGTTGTCGCAGGGCTGGCCGTTCTGGAGGATGGCGGAGTCCGCCGCGCTACGCGCGATGACCGCTGTCTCGCCGGCCGCGACCGTCACCGTCATCAACCCGGTCGTCGTGTTGAACGTGCACTGGGTCGCGAGCGGGCTGAGATTCTGCGTCATGTCGGCGAGCGGGTCGTCCGCGTCGACGCTCTTGGGCGCCGTCGTCGTGTCTGCGCCCGCAGCGCATGCCGCCAGAATGCCGGCGAGCGCGAATGTTCCTACCTTGCAAACCTTGTCCATTGTCGAGCTTCTTTCTACCTGACGGGGTCGTCGGTGGTCGTCGAGGGACAGAACGGTTGATCGACGCCGCGCTTTAGCGAAAAGCGCTCACGGTCCGTTGCCACCCTCCGGCGACGCGCCGTCATCGCTCGCGTCGGACGACGCGTCCGAGCGTGAAGCATCGCGTGCGGACCCGTCCGTGGACGCATCGGCGCGCGCAGCATCACGCGCGCCAGCGTCGGAGACAGCGTTCGGCGCGTCGGACGGTTGGTTCGACCGACACGTGCCTTCGACGCAGGAATAACCTTCGTCGCAGTCGCTCATCCGTAGGCACTCGCCCTCTCCGAGCTCGCAAGCAGCGCCGAGCGCGACGATGACGCCTGCGGCGACGCCGAGTGCAATCCGTTTGAAGCCATGGGGGGCGCGAGGATCAGAACGCAATGCGAGCTCCAACGTGGAAGAGGGCCTGCCACAACACGGTCCGATCGGGGAGATCGGTGCCGACGACGAAGACGTCGAGCTCGGGACCTGCCGTCAGGAAGAACGAGCTCGAGAGTGGATGGCGGTACTCGAAAGCCGCGACCGGGCCGACGAGGCTGCCCGGTTGGAGGTAGCCGACGGCCCCGGCGCTGAACGCGAAGCGCTCACGTACGACACGCGTGTATCGGGCGTCGAAGCCGAAGGCGGTTCGAGGCTCGACCGCGACGAGCAGGGCAACGCCGAAGACGTCCTCGGGGGACTCGTCGACCGCGAGATCTGCGCCGATGCGCAGGCGCGTCTGTGCGCGTCTCATCGACTGAGCGCGCCCGCCGCCCCCTTCGAAGCCGCTCGATGCCTGGGCCACACCGTGGAGAAGCCATTGCTGCGCGCTGGCCGCCGGCGCAGCGAGCAGCGTCGCGCTCGCGAGCAGGCCGGCAAGGAATCGGCTGAACGTGTTCAATGGTGTTCCTTCGGGTGAGACTCGTTCGGAATCGACGGATGGGAAGGCGCCGGAGCGGGCGCCTCTGCAGGTGCCGGAGCGTTCGCGCCCGCGTCACGAGGCGAAAGCAGCTCCTCCATGGGCGTGGGTACCGGGACGACGCTGACGACGAAGTCGACGCGCCTGTTCTGCCTGCGCCCGTCTTCGGTCGCATTCGAGGCGACCGGATGGAACTCGCCGTAGCCGGCAGCAGACAAGCGAGGCGGGTCGATGCCCTCCGCCGCGAGGCGTGCGACGACGGCGGTGGCGCGAGCGGTCGAGAGATCCCAGTTCGAACGGAAGCGGCTCGTGCGGATCGGACGGTCATCGGTATGACCCTCGACGCGGATCTCGAGCGGTCGCCCGCGGAGCTCTGCGGCGAGTCGAGAGACGACCTTCCGCGCACGCTCCTCGAGCGCGTCGTTTCCGCTCTCGAAGAGGAAGCCGTCCGACAACCGGAGCACGAGCTCGTTACGCCGGCGGAAGATCTGCACCTGCTTCAGCTCGTCGTTCTCGCCGGGGGTCAACAGCGACTCGTGCAGCGAGGTGAGGTCCTCGGGGAGGGGGGACGGCTTCGAGGCCTCCGGGTCGCCGAACGTTCCCTGCGAAGCTCCTGCGAGGATCCCACGTCCCGCCTGGGGGAACATGTCGATGCCGACGGCCTTCGAGAACGACTCGGTGAAGCGTCCTACCTTCTTCGAGTCGACCTGCGAGACGGCGAACATGACGACGAAGAACGCGAAGAGGAGCGTGATGAAGTCCGCGTAGCTGACGAGCCAGCGCTCGTGGTTCACGTGCTCGGGATGTTTCTTCTTGCGCGCCATGGCTCAACCGGCCGCTTTCGCAGCGGCGCCCGTCGCGTCCTTCTTCGAGCCGTGCTCGTGGAGGAACTGGGAGAGGCGCTCACGCACCAGCTTCGGATTGAGGCCCGCTTGAATCGCGAGGACGCCCGTGAGCGTCAGCTCGCGGAGTAGCGCCTTCTCGCGGACGAGCATCTTGATGCGTCCGGCGATCGGGAGGCAGAGGATGTTCGCAAACGCGACGCCGTAGATGGTCGCGACGAACGCCGCGGCGATGCCCTGTCCGACGGCGTTGATGTCGCTCAAATTGCTCATCACGTGGATGAGGCCGAGCACCGCGCCGATGATGCCGACGGTCGGCGAGTAGCCGCCCATCGCTTCGAAGACCTTGGCAGCGTCCTCTCCGTGCTCTTCCTCCTGGCCGATCGACACCTCGAGCGTCTCGCGCAGCGTCTGCGAGTCGACGCCGTCGACCGCCATCATCAGTGCCTTCCTGAGAAACGGATCGGAGGCGCTGGACGAGACCTTCTCGAGCGCGAGGATGCCGTCGCGCCGCGCGCGGTTGGCGTAGTCGACGAGCTCGTCGACGATCTTCGCCGGGTCCACTTCTGCCTTCTTGAACGTGCTTGCTGCCGCTCGCAGCGACGCGGTCAGCGTCGAGAAGGGGTACTGGACGATGACGGCGCCGACCGTGCCCCCGATGACGATGAGAGCGGCCGGACCTCCGACGAGGGAGCCTGCGTGGCCGCCCTCGAGGAAGTTGCCGACGAGGATCGCGAGCAGCGCGAACGCGATGCCGATGAGCGGTCCCGGTTGCATCACGCACCTCCGTCGCGGTCATCGATGACCACGGGGGCATGGACCGACGGGAAACCCGACGGCCGGTTGGAGTGTCGGCTGGTCGACGGTGCCATCGACGGAATCCCGATGGGACCGGCGCCGAGCTTGGCGCGCGCCGCGATGAAGCGGTCGACGACTTCGTCGAGCGTCTCGCGGACGATGATCTTTCGATCGCCGAGAAGGCAGAGCGTAGTGTCCGGCGTCGCCTCGACCCAGGCGATGTGATCCGGATTGATGGCCACGGTTCGGTGGTCGAGCCTCGTGAGCTTCAGCATCGGACGGAGCCCTGTCGCAACGACCGGGCCAGCCAGTTCCATGACGCTGGCACGCACCGTGGATGAAGCGCCCGCCGGAGACCACGTAACCATGGCCCTCATCGACAAGGTCGAGCATCTCCGAGGGGCGCTCGACTACCACCTCTCGCGGCACAACCTGCTCGCTTCGAACCTCGCGCACATCGACACCCCGGGCTACAAGCCGGTCGATCTGGAGCGTGGGGGAACGTTCGCCGGCGCTCTTCACGTCGCTCTCGATGCGACGCAGCCCGGCCATCTCTCGTCATCACGCACGATGGCGACCGGATCGGCGGTCGGCCGTGTCATCGAGGACCCAGGCGCTGCCGGCGGCGCCGATGGCAACGGCGTCGATCTCGATCGCGAGGCCGTCAAAATCGCGACGAACCAGATGCGCTACGACATGCTCGCGCAGCTCGCCTCGAGCGAGCTCGCGTCGCTTGCGTGGGCAGCTAGCGACGGGAAGCACGGATGAAGACCGGACCCATCCGCCCCGGCGTCTTCTCCGCGATGGAAGTAGCGGCTTCCGGCCTCTCGGCCGAGCGGAGCCGCATGAACATCGTTGCCGGAAACCTCGCAAACGCTCGCACGACGCGCACCGCCGAAGGCGGCCCCTACCGGCGGCTCGACCCGGTGTTCGCCGCGAAGCCTCTCGACGAGAAGAGCTTCGATCCCGTGCTCCGCAAGGTCGAGCTGGTGGAGCTCTCCGAGGTCCGTCCCGACACGACGCCGGGGGCGCTCGTGTACGAGCCGGGCCACCCCGACGCAAATGCCGACGGATACGTCGAATACCCGAACGTCAACGTGGTGACGGAGATGGTCAACATGATGACAGCCTCTCGAGCCTACGAGGCTGGCGTGACGTCGATCGAATCGCTCAAGGCAATGGCGCGCGCCGCGCTGAGGATCGGCAAGTGAGCCTGAAAATCGAGCCGACGGGGACCCGGGCACTCGCGGATGCCGCAGCGCGACTGCGGGAAGACCTACATATCGGCGGCGAGCCGGGCGTCGGCCCGGCGGGTGCAAGGGGATCCGTCGAAAGCACTTCCTCCGGCGAAGCCGTGAGCTTCGGCGCCATCCTCGCGAACACCGCGATGGCGGCGAGCGCCAAGGCCGCCGAGGGAACGGCGAAGGTGGAAGCTCTGGCTCAAGGGCGGAGCGACGACCTCCACGGGACGATGATCACGGCGAAGGAAGCCGAGATCTCGATGCGGTTGGTCGCCTCGGTCCGCGACAAGCTGCTCGACGCCTTCCATGAGCTCTGGAGAATCAATGTCTGACAAGCGCCTCATCGACTCCCTTCCGGCTCCGCTCCGGCCCGTCGTGGACAAGGCGCTCGCCTGGGGGAAGGGACTCTCTCGCTCGGCGCGCATCTTCGCCGTCTCCACGGCGGTCGCGCTCGCGCTTCTCTCCGGACTCTTCGCGTTTCGCGCGTCGAACCCGCCCTACACCGTCCTCTTCAGCAACCTCGACCGGGACGACGCGTCCGCGGTCGTCGCCAAGCTGAAGGAGATGAAGGTGCCGTTCCGGCTCGAAGCCGACGGCGCCATCATCGAGGTCCCGGAGGAGAAGGCGCGTGAGCTGCGTCTCGAGCTCGCCGGCGGCGGCCTCCCGCGCGGCGGTGGCGTCGGGTTCGAGAGCTTCGACAAGATGCGCCTCGGCGCGACCGAGTTCGAGCAGCGCATCCTCTATCGCCGCGCGCTCGAGGGCGAGCTCTCCCGGACCATCGGTACGGTCGGCGCGGTCCACAACGCGCGCGTGCACCTGGTGCTCCCGGAGAAGTCGGTCTTCGTCAGCCGGAACGAGCCGTCGTCGGCCTCGGTCGTGTTGAAGCTCCGCTCCGGCCGCGCGCTCGGCGGCGGTGAGGTCGCGGGCATCGTGCATCTCGTCTCGACGTCCGTGCCGGGCCTCAGCCCCGACCGCGTCGCCGTCGTGACCACGGAGGGCGCGGTCCTCCACAAGCCGAAGCGTGCTGGCGAGGAAGGTGCGAGCGACGACGACCGCGCGTCTCAGGCCCGCGCGCTCGAAGCGACGCTCGAGGAGCGTGCGCGTGCGATGGTCGAGAAGGTCACCGGCCCCGGACATGCCGATGTCCGCGTGACCGTCGACCTCGATCCGGCTCGCGTCGAGCGCGTCGAAGATCACTTCGACCCGAAGCAGACCGCGCTCCGGAGCGAAGAGCGCAACGTCGAGCGCAATGGATCGCCCGACGTCCCCGTCGCCGGCGTGCCCGGCGCGGAGAGCAATCTTCCCGGCGGCGCCGGCCGAGCGAATGCGGAGGACGGTGGTGTCGCGGCCGACGTCGCGTCCACCGCCGCAGGAACGACGCGCGAGTCGCATACCAGGAACTTCGAGGTCGATCGCATCACCGAGAAGCGCACCGTCACCGGTGGAGCGCTTCGGCGCGTGACCGTCGCCGTCGTGATCGACGGGTCCCCCACGGCGGACGGCGCCGTGAGGTCGAGCGCAGAGCTCGACAAGATCGCTGCGCTCGTTCGGAGCGCAGTGGGGTTCGACGAGCGACGCGGCGATGCGGTGACCGTCGAATCCGTCCCGTTCCTCGCTGCCGAGGAGCCCGCCCCCGCGCCGCCGGCGTTCGAGCTCCCCAAGCTCGACGTGAAGAAGGTCGCGCCGTTCGCGGCAGGAGCGCTTGCGCTCGTCGTTCTCCTCACGAGCGTCCTCGCGATCCGCGCTCGCCGCAGGCGCAAGAAGGTGTCTGCTGCCCTCGCGCTTGCCGCTGCGAAGGAGAAGGAGAGCGCTCAGGCGGTCACCATCGAGATCCTCGGCGCGACGACCGAAGAGAAGCCCCCGACTGCGGATGACCTGCGCCGCCTCGTTCGCGAGCGCGCCGCGAGTGACCCCGCCACCGCCGCCCTCGTGGTTCGTTCGTGGCTCGGTCAGCACGATGCGGCCCGCGAAGAAGCTGCCTGATCCTCCCACTGCCGTACGTCACCCGAGAACGTTCCGATGATCACCAACGCCGAAAAAGCCGTCCTCTTCCTGCTCTCCCTCGACGAGGAGGTCGCACGCCCGATCGTCGCGGAGCTCGAGGAGGACGACATCCGGAAGCTCCGCTCCGTGGCATCGACGATGCGCGCCGTGCCGAAGGACGCCGTCGACCGGACGTTCAAAGAGTTCCTGGAGAAGTCCGAGACGGCGGTCGCAGTTCCTCGCGGTGGACTTCGCTACCTTCGTAGGCTCTCGGCCGGCTCGATCGGTGAGGACCGCGCCCGCGCCGTGTTCGAGGACGGCATCACGAGCCCGCTCGCCCGCCTCGAGTCGGCGTCGCCCGAAGACGTCGCCGGGCTCCTCGGGAACGAGCCGCCCCAGCTCGCTGCAGCGGTGCTCTCGATGATGTCGCCTGCGGCTGCCGCGGAGATCTTGAACTCCCTCGGTGACGAGCAGAAGGCGCCGCTCGTGAAACACATGAGCCGCATGAAGCAGCTGCCCGCCAGCGTGCTCGAGGACGTCGCCACCGCACTTGCGGCGCAGCTTCCGGAGTCCGACGCGACCGCACTCGTGAGCGTCGACGGGGTCGCGAAGGCCGCCGAGCTCTTGAACGCGTCTTCGAAGATGGCCGCCACGTCGATCCTGTCGAACCTCGAAGCGGACGACCCGGATCTCGCGGCCGTCGTCCGGCAGGCGATGTTCACCTTCGACGACCTCGCGCGCATCGACTCGCGCGGGATGCGAACGCTGCTCCGGGAGGTCGCGACCGACCGACTCACCATCGCCCTCCGCGGAGCGCCGCAGTCGGTGCTGGACGCGGTCTTCGGCGGCCTGTCCCAGCGCGCAGCCGATCTCATCAAGGACGATCTCGAGAACATCGGTCACGTTCGCAAGGCCGATGTCGAAGCGGCGCGGCGCGAGGTCGTCGATCTTGCGCTCTCGCTCGAGGACCAGGGCAAGCTCTCCCTCGGCCGCGAGGACGACTGATGGGTGCGGCCCGCCGCTTCACTCCGGCGCCGTGGACGCGCCCAGGCGCTCCGCGGATCGCCTCGACCCCCTCGTGGATCGGGCTTCCTCGGGTCGTCCCCGGAGGCGCACCAGTCCCGCCGAGCGTCCGCTCGCACCCGCCGACGTCCGCGGCTCCCGGCGACTCCGCGGCGAGCGTCACCTCCGTCGAACTGCGTCCGAGCGCACGGCCTCCGGCCGTCCCGGCGTCACTGCTCCCGCTCGCGAGGATGTCGGTTCCTCCGGTGCCGGTGCTCGACCCGCTCGATCGGACGCGCGAGCTCGAGCTCGAGGCCGAAGTCCAGGCGCTTCGCGAGCAACTCGGCCAGCTCGTGACCGAGCTCGCCACCGTGCGTGCGCGCATCCTCGAGGACTCGGAGCCAGAGGTCGTTCGACTTGCGCTGTCGGTCGCCGGGCGGGTCATCGGGCACGAGGTGACACTCGACCCGCCGGTGGTGCTCGGATGGGTTCGCGAAGGACTGTCCGCGCTTCCGGGACGCTCGGCGCCGGCGCTCGTCGTCGCACCCGACGTCGCCGAGGTCATTCCGCTCGAGTTGCTCTCCGACGAGATCGCCGGCGGCAAGGTCACCGTCGATCCCACGCTTCGGCGCGGCTCTTGTGAGCTCCGCGAAGGGGCCACCATCGTGCCGATCGGCGCCGCCGAACGCCTCGCCGCGATCTCCGACGCGCTCGGCGTCGACAAGGAACGTTCATGATCAATCTCTCGAGCTACGAGGCGGAAGCGCGAACCGCCCCCATCGTCCGCGCCGAAGGGCGCGTCGAGAAGGTCGTCGGCTTGCTCGTCGAGATCTCCGGGTTGCGGGCGGCGGTTGGTCGGGAGCTCGAGATCGACCTGCCCTCGAAGCGCGTCACGCTCGAGGTGATCGGCTTTCGCGACGAACGGCTCCTTGCTGCGCCGCTCGGTCCGACCGCCGGCATCTCTCCGGGCGCCCGCGTGCGGCTGCGGACCAGCGAGGCCAGCGCCGAGGTGGGAGACGAGCTGCTCGGACGCGTCATCGATGCGTTCGGACGTCCGCTGGATCAACGTCCCTCTCCGCGCTGCGCAGCGCGCGCCGCGCTCCATGCAGATCCGCCGCCGCCGTTCGCGCGACGTCCCATCGAGAAGCCGCTCGAGACGGGCGTTCGGGCGCTCGACGCGCTTCTCTCCTTCGGGGAAGGGCAGCGTATCGGCCTGTTCGCAGGCACGGGCGTCGGCAAGAGCACCCTGCTGGGCATGCTCTGCCGTCACGCCGACGCCGACGTGATCGTGGCGGCGCTGATCGGCGAGCGCGGTCGGGAGGTCGGCGACTTCGTTCGACATGCGATCGGGCCCGAGAGCCTTTCACGCTGCGTCGTCGTCGCAGCGACGAGTGACGCGCCCCCGCTCGTCCGTGTCCGCGGCGCCCTCCGCGCGACCGCGATCGCGGAGCACTTCCGCCGCCAGGGTAAGCGCGTGCTGCTGGTCATGGACTCCGTCACCCGCTTCGCGATGGCGCTGCGTGAGGCGTCGCTCGCGGCCGGTGAGCCGCCGCTGACGAAGGGGTACACGCCGACCGTCTTCGCCGCGCTGCCGCCGCTGCTCGAGCGGGCCGGGCGCGACAGCGGCCCCGGTTCGATCACCGCGGTCTACACGGTGCTCGTGGAGGGCGACGACATGAACGATCCGATCGCCGATACGGTCCGCGGGATCCTCGACGGTCACGTCATCCTCTCCCGGAAGCTCGGAGACCGCGGGCACCACCCAGCCATCGACGTCCTTCGCAGCGTCTCCCGCGTCGCTCGCGATGTCTCGACCCCCGAGCACATCCGCGCAGCGGGCCGCGTGCGGGAGCTCCTCGCCGCTTACGAGGAAGCGGCGGACCTCATCCAGATCGGAGCCTACGTTCCTGGGTCGGACCCCCGGGTGGACGCGGCGCGAACGTTGCAGCCAGCCATCGAAGCGTTGCTACGCCAAGTCCCTGACGAGGCGACGCCGCGCGCGGAGACGATCGCTCGTGTCCGCGGCATCGCCGAGAGGTCCCGCTGACCATGATGACGAAGCAGATGAAGACGATCGGGCGGCTCATCGAGATGAAGCGCCGCAACGTCGAACGAGCCGAGCTCGCCCACGCCGCCGCACACGCGAAGACGAAGGCGGCCGAGCAAGCTTGGAACGGGCGGCAGCAGCGCTGGCACGCGGCCGTCGACGCGATTCACGACATCGGAGATGCCCTCGATCTCGAGTACCGCGACGCGGAGCTCCGCGCGCTCCGACGCGCCATCGACGTTGCAGAGCACGAGCATGCCGTCGCGCGCGCGGAGGAGGCGGCTTCCCGGGATGCGATGACCTCGGCCCGGATCGAGCATCGTCGCTTCGAGACGTGGATGGAGCGCTCTGTGGAGGCCCAGAAGGAAGAGACGCGGCGTCTGGCGAGGCTCGCTGACGATGACGTCGCGGCCCGTAAGCAGCGCGCAGGATGACGATGTCGCCCGAGGTTCGAGTCCGTAAGGGACGAGACACGAGGGGCGACGCGGTGACGTGACGATCGAGGAGAGACGATGAACAACATTCCTGGCGCGACGGGCGCGACGGCAACGCACGCCCTTGCGATGATCGGAGGTGCGCCCGAGGCAGGTCGTGCGTCCGAGGGATCCGTGGACCGCGCGGCCTTCGACATGTCACTCGCGCTCGCGACGGAAGAAACGGTCACGGAAGCAGAGCCCCGCGCTGCCGACGGCGACCGGCAGGACGGGGAGGAGGAGGACGTCGAAGGCTCGGAGTCGGGTGAAGTTTCGCCCTACTTCGGGGCGTTCGCTGCGCCTCCACCTCCGCCCCCGGAGATGTTGACGACGGCGCTGCTCGCGGTCGCGGAGCCGTCCGCCGACGGTCGAGCGCCGCTCGCGCCCGCGACCGAAACAACGGCCACACCGGCTCCGGTCGTGGAAGAGCTCGTGGATGCGACGTCGAGCCGGCTCGCGAGCGACGCCCGCGAGGAGCCCCTTCGAATGGTCACGGCGGAGGAGGTCTCCCAGGAGCCCGCTCCGGAGAGCGCGACGGCCGCGGCAGAGACCGAGACGACCGCGGCTCCGTCGGCAGAGCGCGGGTTCCCGTCTGGTTCGCCTCGCTTGCCACGTTCGCCCGCCGCTGCTCCGGCGGAGCCTCACGCGGCGCGGACCGCCGGCCCGAGTCCCGAGCTCGGGGGCGCTGACGCTGGTCGTCGTCGTGCCCCGACTCACGATGGTCCTACCCCGAGCGAAGCCACATCGGCCTTTTCGGGAGAGCGAGCCAGCATTCGCGGTCGATCGGCCGCGGCGGCAGCCGTCGAGGCCTCGGTCACCGCGCCGGCCGCCTCCGTCGAGGATCGTTCGGCACGCGCGACTCGTGGCCCTGGCCAAGTGGAGCCGCTTCGAGCCGTGGCGGTCGCTCCGCCGACGCAGTCGAGCGCACATGCTCTCCACGCGCGCATGTCCGCCGACGCGAAGCCCCCCGTTGCCGAACACGCTCGAGCTTCAGGGAAGCGCGGTGCTCGTGACTTCGGCGTGGGCGTGCCCGCGAGCGGCGACGTTGCGTCGGTCGGCGCGGGTCACGCCGTCGACGTCCCGCCGGCCCCCGTCGGGGTCTCGGCGGACGGCGTCAAGACGGTGGCGGCCGTCAACGTTCCGGCGGCGGCCGCGGACGCCGCGCGCCCGACCGATCGCGACATCGAGAGCGGAATCCGCGCAGCGGAGGCCGTCGGCCATCGTCGTGCGCTCGGAAGCGAGGCTCGCGGTCGAATCGAGCTGCCCGAGCTGGGCGCCGTCGAGGTTCGCGCGCATGCCGAGCGCGCTCACATCGACGTGCACGTGGAGGTCGAGAAAAGCCACGCGAAGAGCCTACTCATGGCGAATGCACCCGAGCTCGCGGCTCATGTGCAGCGCGAAGTGCCGGAGGCCCGGATCCACGTCGATCGGACGTTCATCCAGCCGAATCTCGCCGATCCGGGGACGATGCGAGACTTCGGCGCCGGCCAGCGCGAGCGCGGGCGCGAGCCCAGCGAACAGCACGGCGGCGCGACCTCGCGCTCCGAGGCGACCCATGTCGATCCCGTGACGCCGCGTGGCCCCAAGGCGCGGGTCCGGATCGTGCTTTGACCCTCACCATGCAGTCAGGAAGCGTCACGAACGCGACCGCAGCCAACACGATGTCGTCCTCCGAGCCGAAACAAAATTCGGCGCTCGACAAGGACGCCTTCCTGAAGCTGCTCGTCGCGCAGCTCTCGAATCAGGATCCCCTCCAGCCCACCGAAGGTACCGAGTTCGTCGCGCAGCTCTCGCAGTTCGCGATGGTCGAACAGTCGATCGCGCAGTCGGCGAAGCTCGACGTGCTCTCCGCTCAGATGACGGGCATCGCGAGCAACGAAGCGGCCGGCCTCGTCGGCAAGGACGTCACCGTGCGCGGCACCGGCATTGCGTTCGACGGTGTCACGGCAACGGGCGCCAGCGTCAACCTCGAGTCTCACGCGCAGAAGGTCACCGTTCGGATCGTCGACGCATCCGGCAACACGGTGCGCACGCTCGAGATGGGGCCGCGCGGCGCCGGAGCAATGTCGATCACCTGGGACGGCAAGGACGATGCGGGCCAGCCCGTTCCGAAGGGGACATACAAGATCTCGGTCGATGCGCAGAGCGCCGACGGGAAGGCCGTGAGCACGTCCCAAGACGTGAGCGGCAAGGTCACGAAGGTTTCGTACGAAAAAGGTTATCCGGAGCTCACTCTCGAGTCCGGAGTCACTGCCCCCATCTCGGAGCTGGTGAGCGTAGGAGGAACAGGTCGATGAGCATCACGAAGGCTATGTACGCGGGCGTCTCGGGCCTCACGGCGGAGAGCGACACGCTGTCGCTCGTCGGCGAGAACATCGCAAACACGAACACGATTGGCTTCAAGCGAGCGCGCGCGACGTTCGAGAACGTCCTCGGTGGCGCTCTCGGCAGCACCAGCAGCATCGGCGGCGGCGTGCGCCTCGGTCGCACGCAGCAGATCTTCGCCCAGGGTGCGCTCGTGAACACGGGACAGGCGACCGACGTTGCCCTCACCGGTGATGGCTTCTTCGTCGTCAACGGGACCATCGGTGGCGTGACGGGCAACTTCTACACGCGCGCCGGTCAGCTCACGATCCGCAACGACGGTGTCCTCGTGAACCCGCAGGGCATGGCCGTCCAGGGTTATGGGACGAGCGCGTCCGGCGGCTTCGAGTCGTCGCTCGGGCCGATCCAGCTCTCGACCGCGCAGCTTCCTCCGAAGGCGACCTCGATGGTCAGCACGACGGCGAACCTCGACGCCTCCGCCGAGGTGCCCACGCTTCCGTGGGACCCGCAGAACCCCACCGCTTCGTCGAACCTCTCGACGTCGATGACCGTCTACGACTCGCTCGGCAAGTCGCACGTCGTCGACCTCTACTTCACGAAGACGGGCAGCGGGACGTGGGACGTTCACGCGCTTGCGAAGGGCGACGACGTCGCGGGCGGCACACCGGGACAGAACTTCGAGTTCGCCACTGGGCAGCTCACGTTCGATTCGGCCGGCGCGCTCCAGGACCTGCAGTGGAACCCGGCAGGCACGATCGACTTCGAAGGCGCGACCCCGGGACAGGCGATCAACATCGACTTCGGCAAGCCGATCGCGGCGGGCGGCACCGGCCTCGGAGGCACGACGCAGTTCGGCTCGACGAGCGCGGTGAGCGCTCAGTCGCAGGACGGCTACAACTCCGGTGACCTCGCGGGAGTGAAGATCGACGCGGACGGCGTCGTCAGCGGCGTCTACTCGAACGGCCAGACGGTCGCGGCGGGTCGGATGGCGATCGCGAAGTTCCGCTCCAACGACGGCCTCGGCCGTGCCGGGCAGAACCTGTGGGTCGCCACCCGCGAGTCGGGCGAAGCCGCGCTCGGCGCCGCCGGGCAGGGCGGTCGCGCGGCGATCGTTGCCGGCGCGCTCGAGCAGTCGAACGTCGACATCGCCGAGCAGTTCGTCGATCTCATCGCTCACCAGCGATCGTTCCAGGCGAACAGCAAGACGATCACGACGGCCGACCAGATGCTCCAGGAGCTGATGGCCATCAAGCAGTGACGCTCGGCGCGCACGCCGGCGAACGCATCTTCGAAGAACGCAACCGCAACCGCATCCGCAATCACCCAATCCCATGAGCAACGAGACCAAGCCGGCTCAGCCGGCAGCAGCGGCAGCGGCCGCCACTCCGAAGAAACCGTCCGCGGTCGCCGGCGTCGTGCGCATCGTCGTCCCCGCGCTGCTCGCAGCGGGAGCCGCTTACGGCGGCACCCGCGCAGCGGCGGCGCGAACACCGGCAGAGGTCCCCCAGGACGCGTCGATCCAGCCGGCGCCAGCTCGTGCGCCGGGACCGACGTTGCCGCTCGACCCCTTCCTCGTGACGTTGTTCGACGCCAGCAAGAAGCCGCATCCGATGAAGATGTCGATTGCCGTCGAGTTCGACGCGACCACCAAAGAGGACCTCAAGACCTTCGTGCCCCGAATCCGTGATGGGGTACTGGCCTATCTCCGCACGCTCTCGCACGAGCAGGTGATCGACCCGACGCACGTCGAGACGATGCGCGTGGAGTTGCTCGAGCGCTGCAAGGCCAGCGGCGCAACGTCCGCGGAGAAGATCCTGGTCACGGACTTCGTCGTCCAATGAAGAACACAGCGATGGTGCCCCAGATCGAAGCGCTCTCCGTCCCCGGCGGCCGCGGCCGCGCCGCATGTGCTCGCGTCACCGAGATGGCGGGCGATCTCGCGAACGCGCTCCGCCGCGCCGTGCCGTTCACCGCGCGGAAGCGGGTAGCTCTCGCGACCGAGCAGGTTCGCTGTCTCGCGTTTGCAGACCTCGCCGGTGACACGACCATCGCGCATGCCACGGCGTTCGCCATCCACTTCGCGCAGGGGCCTCGCAGCAGTGCGCCGATGCGAGGGCTCGTCCTCTTCGACGAGATCTGCCTCGCGCGCATCCTCGACGGCATCCTCGGCGGAGATGGATCGCCCGAGACGACGATCGCGCGTGCGACGTCTGCTCAATCCGCCCTCGCGTCGCGCGTCGCGGGCAGCATGCTCAAGGCGTTCGCCGACGTGCTCGCCACTCGCCTTGCCGTGACGGTCGAGCCGGTCACGTCGAAGGACGTCGATGCGGGCATCGCCGTTCTCCTTCCGATCTCGATGGAAGGTGGCGGGAAGGTCATGCTCGCACTTCCTCTCGCGGCCGTGTCCCACGACGAAGAGGACTCGACTGTCCCCGCCGTCGACCCTGGCATCGCAGAGGCCATGGCCGACGTGGAGCTCGACATCATCGCCGAGCTCGGCAGAGTCCGCTTGCCGCTCGAGACGCTCGCCAAGCTCGCCATCGGCGACGTCATCCGCCTTTCGCTCCCGCTCGACGAGCGTGCTCGGGTGTGCGCCGGCGGCGCCACGTTGTTCGAAGGCCGCCCGACGGCCAGCGGCCACGTCGTCGCCGTCGCGATCGAGAAGACGAACGACAACCTCGTCTAGTCCCGCCATCGCATCGAGGTCGTCGCTTGACGCTCTCATTGCGATGGCGCGAACGCCCGTGGCCTGGGCTGCGCGCCGCGCGCGACGGCGCGTGCGCTGGAGCGCCGACGAGCTGGGGCGACGCCCGGGCGCTCAGCTCACGACCGCGCGTGCGCTGATGCCCAGGCGTGCGATGCCCAGGCGGTCGTCGTTTGCGACTGCCCGTGCGCTGGTTCGCCGAAGACCTGGTGCGATGCCCGGGCGATCCTCGCTCACGACCGCATCGCGTGGCCCGCGCGTACTTCCGATGTGGCAAGTGAATCCGCTGCTCGCCGACGCCCGCGAGAGCGAAGACGCCGGCTGTCTCCCGGTCCCCCGGTGCTCATCGCTCTCGACCGGGCCTCGGCGATGGATCCAGCACCATCGAAGCGCCGACACCGTGGCCTGATAGGTGAGCAGCCTCAGCGCGTCCCTGGGGGCCGGTCTCGATGGACGGCCGTGCGTCGAGGCTCGCCGCCAGGCAGGCGATGACGTCGCGCACCTCGGGCTCACGGAAGGCCCCGGAGCGAAACGTCGCGCACCTCGGGCTCACAAGCCGCGGGAGCGACACGTCACGCACCTCGGGCTCACGGAAGCCGCGGGAGCGAAACGTCGCGCACCTCCGGCTCTCGGGAGCCGAGGGAGCGAAGGCCACGCACGGCGGTTTCGAGCAGGGGCGCGCGGCCCGCGACGGACTTTCGTCGACGACCAGTTCCACCTCGCCGAGATCGTCGAGCAGGCCCCACCAGCCGAAGCGCTGCCTCGCCCGAGATGCGCCTCGCGAGACCTTTCGCCGAGCTCGCCCTGAGAGCGTGCGAATGGCGGCCTGCGCGGCGGGCGCTCCGAGCCGAAGCATCGACGTCCGCTGTCGGAATCGGGCAGCAGGACGAGCGCCGCTGCGGTTCGATGCGATGAGCATCTGGCCGCTCCCACTCTTTTCCTTCCGATCCCTTCCGATCCCGTCCGATCACCGCCTGGCGTCCGTCGACGGTACGGACCCGAGTGGTTCGCGTCGATCGGAGAGCGATATCCCTGCCTGCGTCGATGTCGCCCGCCCGATCGCACCAGCGTGGAGGAGAGGGCCGTGGCCCGTCGATCGCGTGGTGTCGAGGAGCGATGGGCTCGACGAGGCAGTTGCCCAGGAAAGTATCCTCGGCAACTTGGTCGCGGAGCGCCAGTCCCGCGCTGCCTGCGGTAGCTCGGCGAGGCAGTTGCCTGGGAAAGTTTCCTCGGCAACTTGGTCGCGGAGCGCCGCCGAGCTGCCGACCTCGTCAGCGTCCGCGCCGCTCGAGCGGTGATGCGTCGCGCGCAGGCAGCGAATGGGCGGCTCGCACAGGCAGCGAATGGGCGGCTCGTGCCGCCGCTGCACATCGAGACAAAGCCCCGCCTCGCGCGAGCGCAGAGCTGGCTTCAGGCGCTGCGTCGGATCGAGACATCCGCGCTCGGTTCGTCGCGAGCGCTCGTTGCGAGGGCGATGGCGCGTTCGCGCACCGATGGCGACTTCTCGGCGTGGGCCTGGCGGAGCGCCCGCTCCGCGCGGCGGATGTTCGACGCGAGTGGAGTGCAGCGGGCGTCGGCGTCGGCGGGATGATGATGGGTCGCGACCGCGTCGATGATGTCGAGCGGCAGCCCCCAGAGCCCGAGCAGGTAGGCCCCGAGCGATGCGTGGAGCGGCTCCTCCGGCTCGCTGTCCGCGGTGGCGAAGCGTCGCCCGATCGTTCGTGCGACGACAGAAGGTGCTCCGCAGTTGAGCTGCACGAGCCAGCCGATGTCGTGCAGGACGCCCGCCGTGAAGGTGTCGCGCCGGAGCGCGGGTGACGCGATGCTCGATGCGATGTGGGCCGTCTGGACCGAGTGGATCTGGACCTCTTCGCACGCGCGGGCGACGTCCGGGGACGTCGGGGTGTAGATCCCCGCGGAGAGCACGAGGCTCGCCACGAGGTCGACGCCGAGCAGTTGCACCGCCTGGAGGATCGTTCGCACCGGTCGGCCGAATCCGAAGAATGCCGAGTTGACGAGGTGGAGGATCTTGGCGGTCGCTGCGACATCGCCTTCGACGATGCGCGAGAGGTCGACCATGCTGGATCGCGGGTCTTCGAGCACGGACATGAGCCGCTGATACGTGCGAGGGATCGCCGGCAGATCGCGCAGGCTGCCGAGCATCGCGCGCATCTCCGGATCGGAGACGATCGCTCGGATCTCGAAGGCGCGGCGCAACGTGGCCAAGAGCTCCTTCGGCTCGCAGGGCTTCGGGAGGCTCTGGTGCGCATGCAGGCCGGCGCGCAGCGCCAGATCCTCCGCCGTGTCGGTCGACAGGGCGATGCGGATCGCCTCTGGATTGGTCGCGAGCGTGTGCTTCAGCACGGCGATACCGTCGACGTACGGCATCTCGACGGCGGAGACGACGACGTCGAATGACTCTCGTTCCAGCGTTTCGAGCGCCTGTGCACCTCCAACGGCGAACGATGTATCCCAGCGATGACCTCCTCGCCGAAGAATGGCCTTGAGGCCATCCAGCGACGAGCGATCGTCATCGACGAACAGGATCCGATCCGGCCGATTGTTCATCTCGTCCTCAACCGAGCGCGAGCAGGCTCAGCTTTCCCTCCGGGTACCCTGGAAGCGTGACCGAGAGATCGATCCGCGCGGCCGGCTTGGTGAGACGCGCGACGAGCTGGGCCGGGGCCTGAGCGACGGGCGTGAGCTGCTCGATTTTAACGTGGAGCGCGGTGTCTTCGATCTCGTTGAACAGCGACGCTCCGATGTTGAGGACCTCGTACGTGTTCTCGTACATGGCGTCGCTCGGTTTGCCGCTCTTCACCGCTTCGGCGACCACACCTGCCGGGATCATCGCGAGCGCTGAACCGGCGCTCGCGACGAACGCGACGTCGGCGACGGCCGCGTAGACGATCTTCTTTTCGGCATCCACGTAGGTCGCGACGGTGTGCGTCTTGCCGGGGACGATGGGCGTCGGGATCTTGGCAACCTTCGGACGTGCGCCGATGAGGCTGCCGATGAGCGTTCCGACCGCGTTGGCGACGGGAAGGGGAGCTGCCATCGCGTCCTCACGCAGCCTGGAGGATGCTGCGAAGCGAAGCCTCGAACGCTTCGGCCGTGAACGGCTTCGCGATCAAGAACGAGGCGCCCGCATCGTGTGCCTGTTGACGCATCGGCGCCGTGCCTTCCGAGGTCACGAAGCCGAACGGCACCGAGTTGCCCTGCGCACGAAGCGCTTTCAGGAGCTCGATCCCGCTCATCTCCGGCATGTTCCAGTCGCAGAGAACGACATCGACATGCTCGCGTGCGATGACGGCCAGAGCGTCCTTCCCGTTTACCGCCTCTGCGGTCTCGTGTGCGCCGAACCCGGCCTGGCGCAGTGTCCGCGCAACGATCATGCGCATGGCCTTGCTGTCGTCGACGATAAGAATCTTCATCAGAATTTCTCCTCTCGGTCGTGAAATGTCACCGTGACGGCGAAGTGCCCCGGCTCGCAGTCGAAGACGAACGTCCGGGCAGCAAGTGGTTGGAGCGTCGGCGGCAGTGCCGCCATCTGGGATGACGAGGATGACGGCAGGCCCGAGGTGGCGGGTAGCGACTCGCTGCAAGCCCGACCTTCCCGACCTTCTCCTGGTGCTGGGATGGAGATCCGATTCGGTCCCGGCAGGACGCTCTTCAGGTTGCCTCCGATCATGTGGGCGATCTCGCCGGCGATGTCTTCGACGTCCTCGTTGGTCGGAGCATCGCGGTCTTCGCAAAGCAGACCGATGGCGAGCGTGCAGACGAGGGAGGCCGACATGCGCACCGCGATCGTCGCGCGTGAGGCGCCCTCGATCTCGACGGATGACGTCAGGCCGTCGCTGAGCTCGAGCTCGGAGCTCGGAGCCGCCGTACAACCGAAGGAGGCGAGGACCTCCTGGGTGATGGCGCAGATCGCTTCGTCAACGCCCTGCACCGGCGGTCCTCCTCTGCTGGTCGAGCGGGTTCGGCTGGTACACGACCGTCGCGCCGGCCTGGACGGGCACGTAGCCCTCGTCGATGTTCCACGTCGTCTCGGCGCCTCCGAGCACGAGATATCCGTCGTGCTCGAGGTTCTCGCGCGTCCGGCGGAGGATCTCGCGCTTCGTCGCGACGTCGAAATAGATGAGGACGTTCCGCATGAAGACCAGGTCCTGCGTCGAGAACAACGACCAGCGCCCGATCAGATTCAGTTCCTTGAAGACGACCATGCGTCGAACCTCCGGCCTGATCTGCCAGTCGAGGCCGGCCCGCTCGAAGTATTTGACGAGCATCGGCGCAGGTAGCCCTCGATTCACCTCGTGCTGTCGGAACACACCCTCGGCGGCCCGCTCGAGCACCGCCGTGTTGATGTCCGTTCCGAGGAGCTGGATGTCCCAGGATGCGAGCTCGGGGAAGTGCTCGCGGATGATCATCGCGATGGTGTACGGCTCCTGCCCCGTGGAGGCAGCGGCGCACCAGATGCGGAGGCGTCGCTGCGCGCGTCGTGCACGCACGAGCTCCGGCAGCAGCGTCTTGCGCAGCGTCTCCCACGGATGAATGTCGCGGAAGAACGACGTCTCGTTCGTCGTCATCGCTTCGATGACCTTCCGCGCGGCGGGGCCGGTCTCGTTGCGTTTGACGACCTCGAGCAGCAGGGCATCGATGGACGCGAGCCCGGACTCCCGCGCGACGGGCGCGAGGCGCGACTCGACGAGGTAGTCCTTGGTGCCGTCGAGGACGATGGCCGAGCGGCGGCGCAACAGATCACGCAAATATGCGAGCGCTTCGGATGACGTGGTCACGGGGCTACCTTCATGAGCGATGCCTTCGCGCGTGACCGCCAGGCACGTGTTGCGAGCTCGCCCCCGATCTCGTGGAGTGGATAGGACGCCTCGGCGAGCCCGGCAGCGGCGACCGACATCGGCATGCTCGCGACGACACTGGTCTCGCGGTCCTGGACGATGACGATGCCACCCGCCTCGACGATCACCCGGGCACCACGCGTCCCGTCCTGGCCCATTCCGGTGAGCACGGCGCCGAGGACGCCGGGGCCGTAGATGCGCGCCAGCGAGCGGAAGGTCACGTCGACAGCCGGGCGGCACGAGTTCTCCGGCGCCTCCTGGCCGAGCGAGACGCGAACGGCGTGACGATCGCGGACGAGATGAACATGGTAGTCGCCGGGCGCGATGTAGCCCTGACCGGGGAGCAGCTCGTCGCCGTCCTGAGCCTCCTTCACGGGGATGGCGGAGCCCGTCGTCAAACGTTCTGCCAGCATGCGCGTGAAGAGCGGAGGCATGTGCTGCACGACCACGATCGGCACCCCGATGTTCGCGGGCAGGTGCCGAAAGACCTCTGCGAGCGCATTGGGGCCGCCCGTCGAGCTACCGATCGCGATGACGGACACCGGCGTGACGAGGCGCGAGCGCGAGGAAGAGAGCACGCGCGGAGGCGAAGGCGTGGGCTCAGGAGGTCGCGTGGCGAGGAGCTCGCGCGCGCGGCCGGTCGTCAATGCCTTGAGCTTCGGGATGAGGCTCTCCTTGAATGCCTGGAGGGCGTCGCCTGCATCGCGGGCCCCGATGCTCGTCGGCTTCGAGACGTAGTCGGAAGCGCCTGCGGAGAGCGCTTGCAACGTGACGTCCGCTCCACGCGCGGTGAGCGTGCTGCACATGAGGATTGGAAGCCGCGGCCAACCGGCTCGGATGCGCCGAGCGGCTTCGATGCCGTCCATCTCGGGCATCTCGACGTCGAGCACCACGATGTCGGGCGTGAGCTGGGGAAGCTTCTGTAGCGCGATCGGTGCGGTCGCGGCGGTACCGACGACCTCGAGGTCCGGGTCGGACGAGATGATGTCGGAGAGAACACGGCGTACGACGACGGAGTCGTCGACCACCAGCACACGGACGCGAGACGCCATTCAGACCTCCACCAGCCCGAGCAGGGCGAGCTTCTCCATCACGGCATCGCGCGTGAACGGCTTCATCAGGTATTCACTTGCTCCGGCGGCGAGGGCGGCGGCGATCCACTCGGCGCCAGTCTCCGTCGTGACCATCAGGATGCGCATCGGATCGTGGGTGCTGTCGTCGCGGAGCGCGCGCACGAGCGCGTAGCCATCCATGACCGGCATGTTCCAGTCGACGACGGCGAGCTGCACGTCGGCGGTGGCGAGCTTGTCGAGTGCTTCGCGTCCGTTGCCAGCCTCGAGCGTCTCGAAGCCGAGATCCCTCAGGATGCGTCGGATGATGGCGCGGATGGCTCTCGAGTCGTCGACAATCAGTGCTTTCACGATGACTGGCTCCTGGTTGGGCGCCGTCCCGGAGGCCCCTCGTGCCCGAGCCCCGCACCGTCCATGGGACAATGCGGGGCAGGCAGAGGCCGCTGGGGAGCGGAAGCCCTCAGTACGCGAACTGCGACACCAGCCTCTGCAGGTCCGACGCCATGCGGGAGAGCTCGGTCGAGGCTCGAGCCGTGTCGCTCGCGCCGTTCGCCGTCTGCTGGGCCGCGTGCGCGACGCCGGTGATGTTGCGTGCGATGTCGCCGCTTCCGCGGGCGGCGTCGGCGACGTTGCGCGCCATCTCGTTCGTCGTTGCGGTCTGCTCTTCGACGGCGCTCGCAATGGCGCCTTGGAGATCGTTGATCTGAGCGATGACCTGTCCGATCTGCGCGATCGCCGCGACGGCAGAACGCGTGTCCGTCTGGATCGTCTCGATCTTCTGGCTGATGTCCTCGGTCGCCTTCGCGGTCTCCTTCGCGAGCTCCTTGACCTCGTTCGCGACGACCGCGAAGCCCTTTCCGGCTTCGCCGGCGCGGGCGGCTTCGATCGTCGCGTTGAGCGCGAGCAGGTTGGTCTGCTGAGCGATCGACGTGATCACCTTGATGACCTTGCCGATGTCCGCGCTCGAATCACCCAGCTTCGCGATCGTGGAGTTCGTCGTCTGGGCCACCTTGACGGCGCCGGTCGCCACACGCGCGGCCTCCGAAGCGTTCTTGGCGATCTCGCGAATGCTGGAGGACATCTCCTCCGTGCCCGTGGCGACCGTCTGGACGCTGCGGTGCACCTGCTCGGTCGCCGCCGAGACGGCGTTCGCCTGCTGCGTCGTCTCGTTGGCGCCGCCCGACATCTGCTTGCTCACGGCGGAGAGCTGCTCGGACGCCGCACCGAGGGTCGTCGCGTTCATCGCGATCGCCGAGATGCTCGTGCGAATCGTGCCCAGCAGCTTGTCGAGCCCCTGTCCCATGCGCCCGATGGCGTCATCCCCGGCGATGGCGACCGTCTTCGTGAGGTCGCCTCGCGCGGCGGCGTCCACCACCTCGAGCATCGCGTCGACGCGGCGACGAAGATCGTCGGCCTGTGCCTTCTCTCGCTCGCGCGTCTCCGCCTCGCGCAGCTCGAGCTCGGCCTTCTCGGCTTCGAGGTTCTTCGTTGCCGTGACGTCCCAGGCGATCCCCACGATCTTGTAGGGGCGGCCCTCGGCGTCGAAGACCGGGGTGTAGACGGCGTGGACCCAGATCGGGTTGCCGTTCTTGCCGACGCACCGGCTCTCGCCGCCACTCACGCGGCCGGCGCGCAGCGCCTCCCAGAACGACCGGTACGGCACGGCGGCTGCGTCCTCCCGGGCGACGAGCATGCTGTGATGCCGGCCCTGGAGCTCGTCGAACGTGTACCCGAACGTGGCGAGGAAGATGTCGTTCGCCGTCTGGAACGTGCCATCCATTCCGAGCTCGGTCACCGCGCTGGACTTCGTGATGGCCTCGAGTTGGACCTCGAGCTCCATCACGCGCTGGCGGAGCGAGCGGACCTCGTCGCGCTTCACCAGACGCGGCGCACTCGGCGTTTCAGTCTCCTGCTGTGCTTCTCTTTCCATCGTCGTTCTCCAAAATGCGCCGTCGTCGCGACGGCCTGATCCTCACGCCGCCTTCTCGTGGCGATGTCCCGGCGGCCCCTCTGCAGTGACGCGTTCCACATCGAGGACGAGCAGCAGCCGTCCATCGAGCTTGTAGACGCCGGGGACGAGCTCGCGGAACGCGCCCGTCATCGTCTCCGGTGCGCGCTCGAACCTGCGCTCGTCGACCTCGACGACGTCACCGATCTCGTCGACGAGCAGGCTGATGATGCCGTCGCCGGTGCAGACGACGACGTTCATCGGCTCTGCCCCCGCCCGCGGCGGTAGCCCGAGCCGCTGCCGCATCTCGATCGCCGTGACGATCTGGCCGCGGAGGTTGATGAGCCCGCGTACGACCGAAGACGCGAGCGGTACGGGCGTCATGTCGAGGTGTCGGATGACTTCTTGGACGTTCCTCACGTCGACTCCGAAGAGGTAGTCGCCGAGGACGAAGGTGCAGAGCTGGCCGATCATGATCGTGTCTCCCGTGGCTCAGGCAGCCGCTGCCCCTTCGAAGAACGCGGGGGCGTGGCATCGGATGACGGACTGGATGTCCAGGAGGTCGGTCACCTTCCCCTGGACGACAGCCGCTCCGAGCACTCCTTCGCGCGCGACCGAGCGGCGGACGGTGAGCGTCTCTTCGACGATGTCGAGGATCTGATCGACGACGAGGCCGATGCTCCTGTCTCCCTCCGAGTAGACGATGACCTGGAGCGGCGATGCCGACTCCGACCGAGCGCTGACACCCGCGCCTCCCAGGTCGATGAGCGGGAGGATCACGCCGCGGTACTGGACGACGTCTTGTCCGCACGCGCGCTCGATTCGCTCGACGGGGATCTCTTCGAGACGCGCGACCATCGACAGCGGGATCGCCATGCGGCCCGAGTTGCCCGCTCGGAAGAGAAGCAGCGATTCCTTGCGCTCTCCATCCGTGGAGCCCGTGGCGACGCGCTCTGCGAGCGCACGTTCCCTCGAGGCGGAGACGACGTTTGCGCGCTGCGCGATGCCGAGCACGTCGAGGATCAGCGCGACCTTGCCGTCGCCCATGATCGTCGCGCCGGCGAATGCGCTGATCCCTTTGAGCTCCTTGCCCAGCGGCTTCACGACGATCTCCTCCGTGTCGCTGATCCCGCCGACGACGAGCCCGAACTGGCGATCGTCCGCCTGGAGCACCACGATGTTCACGACGTCGTCCGTTGCCGTAGGGCCTTTCAGCTCGAGCGCCTTGTCGAGGAACACGAGCGGGAGGAGGTTGCCGCGGAGCCGGTAGACGGTGGTGCCGTGGAGGCGCTCGAGGCCGCGGCGTGCCTGGTCGCCCTCGAGGCGAACGAGCTCGAGGAGGTTCACCTGCGGGATCGCGAACCGCTCGGCGCCCTGCGTGACGATCAGCGCGGGGATGATCGCGAGGGTGAGCGGGATCTTGATCTTGATCGTGGAGCCGAGACCGCGGCGTGAGGAGATGTCGACGGTGCCGCCGATCTTCTCGATGTTGGTCTTCACGACGTCCATGCCGACGCCGCGTCCGGACACATTCGTGACCTTGTCGGCCGTGGAGAACCCCGGCTGGAAGATCAGATGCCCGACTTCGCGCTCGCTCATCCGCCCGGCGCGGTCGGCGGATACGAGTCCTCTCTCGACGGCGCGCGCGCGGATGCGTTCGATGTCGAGTCCGGCTCCGTCGTCGGAGACCTCGATGTTCACCTGTCCGCCCTCGTGGAAGGCGCGGAGCAGCAGGCGTCCGATCTCCGGCTTCCCGGTGAGCCGGCGCTTGTCGGGCGACTCGATGCCGTGGTCCACGGCGTTCCGGACGGCGTGGGTCAACGGATCTTTGATCGCCTCGATGATGGTTCGATCGAGCTCCGTCTCCGTGCCGTCCAGCTCGAGCTCGACGCGCTTTCCGCAGGCGTGCGCCAGATCTCGGACGACGCGCGGGAACTTGTTCCACACGTTTCCGATGGGCTGCATTCGCGTCTTCATCACGCCTTCCTGCAGCTCGGTCGTGAGGAGGTTCAGGCGCTGCGACGCATTGAGGAACGACGGGTCCCGCATCGTGTTGCTGAACTGCAGGATCTGGTTGCGGGTCAGCACCAGCTCTCCGACGAGGTTCATCACTCGGTCGAGCAGCCCGACGTCGACGCGGATCGTCGTGTCCGCGACCGCTGGACTCTTCGGCGAGGCCGCATCCGGCTCCGGGGGGCTGGGGGGCTCCGCAGGCGCCGGCGGCTGTGGACGCGGCACGACGGACAGGCGCGCCGCGGGCGTGGGCAGCGCGACGACCGTGGCCGTCGGTGGCTCCTCTTTCGTCGGGACGGGCGCGGCGAGCTTCGCCGCCGGCGGCTCGGGTGCGACGGCGCTATCGCTGGTAGCGGCGCGTGCGAGCTCGGCGATGAGCGCCTGGACGTCCTCGTCGCCTTCCGTCTGCGACGTCTCGATCGAGGTGAGGATCGCGCGAACGGCGTCGACCATCGTGAGCAAGAGCGACGTCAGCTCTACCGTGAGCGTGAGCTCGCCGTCGCGGAGGCGACTCAGCAGGTTCTCGCCGACGTGAGTGAGGGACTCGAGCTTGGTGAAGCCGAAGAAGCCGGATGTCCCCTTGAGAGTGTGGACGCACCGGAAAATTGCGCCGAGCCGCTCGCGGTCGTCGGGGTTCTTCTCCAGCGCGACGAAGTCGCGATCGAGCTGGGTGAGGTTCTCCGTGCTTTCGAGGAGAAACTCCTTCAGCAGTTCGTCATCAAGCGTCATGTCCATGACCGACCTCGGGAGGTGGAAGTCATCGAGCCCCGTCGGAGTGCGACCAGGCGGTCAGGCCTGATCGGCGCACCGCCGCCGTCGACGCTCGGCGCGTCGAAGAGGTGACGGACGGCGCGTCGTCGCGATGAGCGATCGCGATCGTCGCGTGGTCGAAGAGGCGAGCGTGGAGCGGTGCGCAGGGCGGCATCGGTCGAACGAGATCACGGCGGAAGAGCGTCGACGTTCAGGGGCGTCAGAACGACAACGTTTTGACGCTCGGTCGCGGCATGCGCCTTGAAGGACGGCCACGCCATGACGAACAGGCGAAACGGTGCACCCGTCGGCGCAGCGCTCGGACTGCTGCGCGACGTGGAGGTCGAGGTGACGCTCGAGATTGGGCGCAAGCGGATGAAGATCGGCGATCTGCTGCGTCTCGGCGCTGGCCAGACGCTCGAGCTCGACAAGGCGGCAGGGGAGCCGCTGGAGATCGTCGTGAACGGCCGCCTGATCGGCCGCGGAGAGGCCGTCGTGGTCGGCGACCGCTACGGCCTGCGAATCACCGAGATCGTGGCTGCCGGCTCCTCCGAGGAGTCCGAGCACGACCTCCCCAGCCTGTCGCCGGTGTCGGCGTCGGAGGCGCAATGAAAGCCTTTCTCGCAGCCGTCATGGCTTTGACGCTCGCGTCGGTGACGCTCCCGGCCAGCGCCGACGAGCCCGCTCCCACACCTGCACCTGCGCCGGCCCAAGCTCCCGAGGCCGAACCTCGAGCCGAGGCGCCGGCCACGCCGCTCGCCACCCGCCCGAGCAAGCCGCTCGCACTGGCGCCCACGAACGAGGGCACCCCGTTCGGCTACAAGCTCCTCCTCGGCATCGGCGTCGCCACCGCGGCCGGCCTCTGGCTGCGAAAGCGTCGCGGTGTTCGTCCCACGGCTCCGACCTCGCGGATCGACATTCTGAGCCGCCGGTCCGTCGGCGTTCGTAGCGAGCTCCTGGTCATCGAGGTCGAAGGCACGCGACTCCTCGTCGGAATGACCCCTGGAGCCGTCCAGAGCCTCGCCGTCCTCGACGGCCCGAGCGAGCCCGTCGGCGAGACGACCTCCGCGCGTGAAGACGAAGAAGCCGACGATGCCCCGCGTCCGATGCTCCAGGTCGCCGACCGAGCGCGCGCTCTCCTCGGTGAGCTTCGCGTCGATCCCAAGCCCGCGTCCGGGTCTGCGCTGACGAGCTCGGCTACGCCTCGTGCCGCTCAAGCGAAGTCGGCGAAGCTCACGCGCGTCGAGGGGCAGGCAAAAGGGCTGCTCCTTGCGCTCGAGCCTCCGCCCGCGGCCGCGGACGAAGCTCCCGCTCGCAAGACCCGTCGCATCGCCCGTCCGGTGGAAGGATGAAAGCGAAACGTCTCGTCGCGCTCGTCGTTGCGCTCCTCGCGGTCGTCGCGACGTCGGGCGAGGCGCTCGCTGCTCCGGCCGCGGCGCCGGATCTCCTCTCTCTCGGCGGCGGGCCGGGCCTCGCTCCGCAGTTGAAGGTGCTCGCGCTCCTCACGCTGCTCTCGCTTCTCCCGGCCATCGTGCTGACGATGACGTCGTTCACGCGCATCGTCGTCGTGCTGTCGTTCGTCAAGCAAGGCATCGGCGCCCAGCAAGCGCCGCCGAGCCAGGTCCTCGTCGGGCTCGCGCTCTTCTTGACGATGTTCACGATGGCGCCGGTGACCAATGCCGTCATGAAGGACGCCTACGAGCCCTACGCAGCGGGAAAGATCGACGAGGCGGCCGCCCTCGAGCGTGCCTCGGTCCCGCTGCGCTCGTTCATGCTCCGGCAGACGCGTGAGGCCGACCTGGCGCTCTTCTACGAGGCTTCGCACACGCCGCTGCCGTCGACCGAGGAGGAAGTGCCGATGCGCGTCGCATCTCCCGCGTTCGTGGTGAGCGAGCTCACCACCGCCTTCCAGATGGGCGTCCTCGTTCTGTTGCCGTTCCTCGTCATCGATCTCGCCGTGGCCGCCATCCTCATGGCGCTGGGCATGATGATGGTCCCGCCCGCCTCGATCAGTCTCCCTCTCAAGTTACTTCTGTTCGTCGTCGTCGACGGCTGGCATCTGCTCGTCGGCTCTCTCTTGAGGAGCTTCTCGTCATGAACGGCGACCAGGCGCTCGCGATCGTCCTCGAAGCGTTGCGCGTCACCTTGTGGCTCTCGGGGCCCGTGCTCGCAGTGGCGCTGGTCGCCGGCATCGTCGTCGGCATCGCGCAGACCGTGCTCCAGGTCAACGAGGCGAGCGTCAGCTTCGTCGTGAAGGTCGCCGCCGTCATCGGCGTGCTCATCGTCCTCGGGCCGATGCTCGCCGCGAAGATCGTCGACTACACGCGCGGCTCACTCCAGGCCATCGAACACGTCGTCCAGTGATGTCACTGCCCGCATTCGTAGTCGCCGAGACGGCTGCCCTCGTGCTGGCGGCGGCGCGTGTCGCGGGGTTCGTGGTGACGTCGCCGTTCCCGGGGCGCAACGTCCCGAACAACGTGAAGGTCGGCCTCGTGCTCATGCTCGCGTGGATCGCGCGTGCCGTGCAGCCGGGGACACCGAATCTCGGGCTGGACCTGGGCCTGTTCGGGGTCGTCCCTGGCGAGCTCGGGATCGGCATCGTGATGGGCTTCACGGTCCGGGTGACGTTCTCGGCCGCCGAGATCCTGGGCTCGAGCTTCGCCCAGGGGACGGGCCTCACGTTCGGGCAGATCTACGACCCTGCGCTGGGCAGCGAGGACTCCGTCCCGTCGCGTGTCGTCACGCTCTTCTCGATGTTGTTGTTCCTCGGCCTCGGAGCGCACCGCATCGCGCTCGCCTATGCGCTCGAGTCGTTCCGTGCCATCCCGCTCGGCCACGCCGTCCACATCGGAGCTGCGGCTCCCTCGTTCGTCGACTTCCTCGCGCAGGCGACCGACGCGGGAGTCCGGCTGTCGCTGCCGGTGATGGCCGTCGCGCTCGCGGTGCAGCTCGCGCTCGCGCTCGTCGCGCGTGCGTCACCGTCGCTCCAGATGTTCAGCGTCGGCATGGGCATCACCGTCGCGGCAGGGCTGCTCACCATTCTCGGTTCCATCGATGACGCCGCCGTTGGGCTTGCATCCGAGCTCGAGCGCGGGGGCGCACGCATCGAGCGCGTGCTGGGAGACGTCGTGGCGCCATGAGCTCCAGCGATACGGGCGACAGGACATATGAACCGACCGATCAGCGGCGGGAGGAGTTCCGCAAGCAGGGGCGGTTCGCCAAGTCACGTGACGCCGGAGGTGTCGTCGCGACTGTTGCCGTCATGGGTGTGCTGGCTGGCTCGGGGCCGCAGATCGCGGAGGGGACCCGACGACTCATGTTCGGGACGCTCGGGGACCTCCGTGCCCTCGACCGGCTCGGCCCCGCCTACGTCCTCGCGTACGCCGGTCGTGAGCTCGCGATGCTCTCCGGTGCGGCCATCCTCGCGGCCGTAGGCGCTTCGATCGCGGTCGGGCTGGCTCAGTCCGGGTTCAAGACGTACACGGAGCTGCTCAAGCCCGACGCCTCGCGGCTCGATCCGACGAAGGGCTTCGGGCGCTTCTTCTCCCCGAAGCGCGCCGCGAGCGAGACCGCGGTCGCGGTCGCGCGTGTCGTCGCCGTCGGCGGCGTCGCCTGGCACGCGCTGTCGAAAGAGCTTCCGCTGCTCGTCGCGCTCGCCCGCGTGCCGCTCGAGGCGGGGGTGCCTGTGATGCTCGGCGCGCTCGGTCGGATGATCGGCATGGTCACCGGCGTACTCGTCCTCGTCGCGGGGCTCGACTACGCGCAGAGCTGGTACACGACGTCGCGTGACATGAAGATGACCCGCAAGGAGCGGGAAGACGAGTCGAAGCAGTCGGACGGCGATCCGAAGGCAAAGGCCCGGATGAAGGCGCGGGCGAAGGCGCTCGCGAAGAAGCGCGCGATGAGCGCGGTGAAGAACGCCGACGTCGTCGTGACGAACCCGACGCACGTCGCGGTCGCGCTTCGCTACGGACCGAAAGACGCTACGCCGATCGTCATCGCCAAAGGCCACGACGACGTGGCTCTGCGCATCCGCGCCGAGGCGCGCAAGCACGGGATCCCCATCATGGAGAACCGACGGCTCGCGCGTGCGCTCGACGCGGAAGTGCAGATCGGACGGCCGGTGCCGGCGGCGCACTTTGCTGCCGTCGCTCGGGTGCTCGCGTTCGTCTACCGGCTCCGTGGGCGAGGACGAGCGCAGGCTCTTCGGCGTTGAGATGTAGGGAGATCGAGATGTCGTACAAAGGTCATCGAAACGCAGAAGCCCGACGCGGGGCGCCGCACAGGTTCAGAGAGCTCCACGTCGCGGCGAACGCTCGCGACGCCGAGCCGGAATCCGGGACGCGGCGCGTCGCGGCCCGCGCCGAAGAGGGCTCACGCATCGTGTCGATCGAAGACCTGTTCCAGCTTCGCGGTCTCCGCGTGGTTCCCGGAGCGAACGGTCGCAACTCGGTCTGAGGCTTCGCCGCGCGCCCACGAGCTCTTCTGATCGCGCCCGCGGCGAGTCAACGCGCCTTCGCCGGGCGGAGGGCCTCGACGTCGCGCATCCAGTACGTGGCGGTCGCCACCAAGCCGGCGAGCGCCGTTGCGCCGACGAGAAGGCCGCGTCGCTCGAGCCCGAGGAGGATCGCCACGACGGCCGTGTACTGGAGCGTCGTCGCGAGCTTGCCTGCGAGATTGGCCGAGCGAACGCGTACGCGCTGGCGGCGCGGATCGACGGCGAGCCGGACCGCGAGCGCGGCCTCGCCGATCTCGCGCGTGCCGAGCAGCAGCACCTCCGGGAGCGTCATCGCGCCGAACGCGGTCAACGAGCCGACGACCGTGACGACGAAGACCTTGTCCGTCAAGCCATCGAGGGCCGCACCGGTACGCGACTCTTGGTGGAACCTCCGCGCGTACCAGCCGTCGAGCAAATCGGTCGCGCCGGCGACGAGAAGCACGCCGATCCCCCAGGCGGCATGCCCCAACGTGAGCGGGAACGCTGCGGCGAGCGGGATCCGAGAGAGGCTGAGCAGACCCGGCACACGCACGAGGTCGCGCGCGGACAGGTCGTTCCACACGCGCCACGGCGAGCGAGCGAGCTCCGGATCACGACCGCGCACCGCTCGCGGTCGCTCCCGGAGTCGTGCGTCCGTGGTCGCCGTCGCCATGACGACGAATCGACGCAAAGCATGTGCCTCTGCTCGCTCTTCGCGGATCGAGCTTCGTTGCCCGCTTGGCGCCGGCCCATCAGGCCGCCGCTACCTCAGCGGCGCGCTCGGCACTCGGGCTCACGATGCGTCAGGTGAGCGCTCCTGCCTCAGCGCCGCGGTTCAGCTCGCTGCGCGAAGCGGCCGGGCGGTTCGACGCTCCGTCGACGATGAGCTCAAGGCCTCGGGCAGCACGCGTGCGTGTGGCTGCCGGTCAGACCGACCTGGCTCGCCAGGCCCGCCGTCGACCAGAGGCCGAAGGCGAGCACGACGGCGCCGGCCGAGCGGCGGACCCACGTTCGCGCGAACGCACCAACGACGCGGCGCGCGAGGAGGCCGACGGCGAGCATCACGGGCAAGGTGCCGAGACCGAACGCTGCCATCGTCATCGCGCCCATCACCGGGGACTCTGCGCTCGCGGCGAGGGCGAGCGCACCGTAGAGCAAACCGCACGGCATGAACGCCCAGAGTCCGCCGGCTGCGAGCGCATGCCAGGGCGTGCGGAGTGGCAAGAGCCGGCGCGCGAGCGGCGCGACTCGGCGCCAGATGGGCGCGCCCGCCTTCTCGAGCGCTTTCACGAACGAGGGCAAGCCCACGAGATGAAGCCCGACGGTCAACATGCAGATCGCGGCGAGCGCACGGAGCCCGAAGCGGACGACGTCCGCCGGGAGTCCGAAGCTCGACGAGCCGAGCGCGCCCGCGGCGAGGCCGAGGAGCGTGTAGCTCGCGACGCGCCCGGCGTTGTAAGCGAGCGAGTAGCGCGACGACGGTGAAGGCTGCCCGGTGCAGAGCAGCGACGAAACTCCACCGCACATCGCGACGCAGTGCGCGCCGCCGAAGACACCCATGAAAAGAGCAGAGACGACGAGGGCGCTCATGGCTGGCGTGCTCCGAGGAACTTGGTCGTGACTTCCTTCTTCGAACCGTTGCTCTCGATGCGAACGACGATGGGGCGATCGTTCGTGAAGCGGTCGGCGTCCATCGTCACGAAGAACGGGACGCGCCGGCTGCCGAGCGGTTCGATCTCGACCTCACGCATCGGCACGATGGCCGCGAGATCTTCCGACACGAGCGGCGTCACGACGAACGTCGCGGGCTTCGAGTCCTTGTTCACGAGGTGGAGCTCGTAGCCGTTTCGCAGCGTGCCGCCTTCGCGCGTGTACGGCGCGCCCGGGAGCCGGAGCACGTTTGCCTCGAACGGATCGCGCCGCCCGACGGCGAGGGTCGCGACGATGATGCCGACGACGAGCAGGACCGTGTAAACGACGAGCGTGGGACGGATGATCCTCCGCTTCTCTCCGCGGAGACCGCGCAGTGAGTCGTAGCGGATCAAGCCGCGCGGCTGCCCGAGCCGATCCATCACGTCGTCGCAGGCATCGATACAAGCCGTGCAGGCGATGCAGTCGAGCTGCAGGCCGTCGCGGATGTCGATGCCGGTCGGGCAGACGACGACGCAGCGGTTGCAGTCGACGCAGTCGCCGCGTCCGGGCGTCTTCGCCTTGCCGCGAGGCTCGCCGCGCCGCTCGTCGTAGCCGACGACGAGCGAGTCATCGTCGGTGAGCACGGACTGCAGGCGTCCGTACGGACACATCACGACGCAGAACTGCTCGCGGAAGATCCCGAACGTCCCGTAGAAGAGCGCGGTCGAGCCGAGCATCCACGCGAAGGCCTCCGGATGGGCAGCGGGGCCGGTACGCATCATCGTCCAGAGCCCGGGAAGCGAGACGAAGTACGCGAGGAACACGTGGGCGGCGAACACCGACGCGAGCACGTACAGCCCGTGCGTCACGACGAGCCGCCAAGCAGCGTCGAAGCCGAACGGCCTATTCTTGCGCTCGAGGGCCGTGTTGCGCGGCCCGTTCACGAGCCGCTCGATCGGCCGGAAGATGCCTTCGATGAACACCGTCTGCGGGCACGCCCAGCCGCACCAGACGCGGCCGAGCAGCGACGTCATGTAGAGCAGGCCGAAGGCGAACCCGGAGACCGCGAAGAAGAGGAGCCAGACGTCCTGCGCGTTGAACGTGGCGCCGAAGAGGTAGAAGTGGCGACGGTCGACGTCGAGGAAGACGGCGGGATGACCTCCGATCGGGATCCACGGCAGCGCGGCCCAGACCGCGATGAGCGCGTAGTAGACCGCGCGGCGGGCACGGAGCCAGCGTCCGCTGACGTCGGCGGGATAAGGACGCCGGCGACGGCCGTCCTTGCCGAGCGAGCCGCTGCCAGGCGCGCGGTTCGGTCGTAGTGGAGGCTGATCGACGATCGGAAGTCGGAGGTTCGCCATGATATGCGCCGTCAGCGAGCCGAGAGCGTGTCGCGCTCGCCTTGCGGGGCCTTTCCGCCCGCCACGTTCGTGCCTTTGAGGCCGAGGACGTAGGCCGTCACGGCCTGCGTCTTCAGCGCGCCGAGCTGCGGCTGCCACGCCGGCATTCCCTTGTCCGGCACGCCCGACGCGATCGTCTTGTAGATCTTGTCGGGTGAGCTGCCATGCAACCAGAAGTCGTCGGTGAGGTTCGGTCCGACGACGCCGCCGCCGTCGTTGCGATGGCAGGCCGCGCACGTCGAGGTGAATACTTGCTTCCCGAGCGCGACCGCGTTCGGATCCTTCGACAGCGCGACGAGCGCCTCCGGGGTCGCTTCGCCCACGGTGAGCTGCGTCGCCTTCTCGGCGGCTTCGCGATCGAGCTCGGCCTGGTATGCCTGCTGCGGTGAGGCCCCCGCCCCGAGGATCTCGTACGAGTACCAGTAGCCGGTCGCGAAGACGATCGCGCCGTACAGCGTGTAGAGCCACCAGTTCGGCAGCTTGTTGTCGTACTCCTGGATGCCGTCGACCTCGTGAATGACGCGATCGACGTCCTGGTCGTCTCGATTGTCGGTGACGTGCTTGTTCTTCATGATCGGTCTCCGGAGTCGTCGTCGAGAGGGAGTCGAGCAATCGGCTCGTACGCCCGCGCTCGCCTGCTCATGGTCACGAACAGCACGGTCGTGAACACGACGAGGAAGAGGACGAAGGCGAAGAGGGGGAGGGCGAGAAGGGGGCTTTTCGCGAGGATAGACAGGAGCTCGGACTTCATTGCGACACCTCCGCTCCGGTCTGCGGGACGTCCTTCATCGAGACGCCTTCCACGGGAACCTTCTTCGCCTCACCCTTCTTGCCGAGGCGCTGCAGGTACGAGATGACGGCGACCATCTGCGTGTCGGGCTCGACGACCTCACCCTCCTTCGCGAGGTCTTCGACGATCGCGTTGGCTTGCTCGCGGGCGTCGGCCTCGGCGCCGCGCATGTCGGCCTCGGTGTAGGGGACGCCGACTTTCGAGAGCGCGTGCATCTTGTCGCTCGTCTTGGCGAGGTCGACGCGCGTGCTCGCGAGATGCGCGTACGGCGGCATGTTCGAGCCTGGCGTGATCGCGCGGGGATCGACCATGTGACGGTAGTGCCAGAGGTTCGGGTACTTCCCGCCCTCGCGGGCGAGGTCCGGACCGGTCCGCTTGCTGCCCCACTGGAAGGGGTGGTCGAGCGACGACTCGGCCAGCGTCGACGGGTCGCCGTAGCGCACCGTCTCGAACCGCATCGGCCGGATCATCTGCGAGTGGCAGGTGTAACAACCCTCCGCGATGAAGACGTCGCGGCCCTCGAGCTCGAGAGGACGATACGGCTTCACGTCGGCGGCCTCGACTGGCTTCACGACGAGCGCGGGGACGAGCTCCGCGACACCGCCGGCGAGCACGGCGAGCGCCGAGAGGACGGTGAAGAGGAGCGCGCGGCCCTCGAGGATGCGGTGGAACGGAGCGCCGCCGGACTTGCGGGCGTGCTGGACGGCCAACACTCCGAAGAGCGCGACGAAGAACGCGATGGCGAGGAAGAGCGGGCTGGCGAAGGCGTTCGAGGCCATGCCGGCGCCGGCGAGACCGAGCACCACGACCGTGATGACGATCGGCTTGGAGAAGATGACGTCCTTCCACGGCACCTCGGGCGCCTTGGCGAGCGGGACGACGTTCACGCGCGTCTCGACGAGCTTCGCGCCGGCGATCGTGCGGGCCAGGTTGTAGCCCATCATCAGCATGCCGACGAGGTACATCGAGCCGCCGACGAGGCGCATCCAGTACATCGGCTTGATCGCGATGAGCGTCTCGACGAACGTGGGGTACATCAGCGAGCCGTCGGGGTTCGTGGCGCGCCACATGAGCCCCTGGTTGATGCCGCTGATCCACATCGCGACGATGTAGAGGAGGATGCCGAACGTCCCGAGCCAGAAGTGGAGGTCGGCGAGGCGGCGCGAGTAGAGCTCACGGCCGACGAGCTTCGGGACGAGGAAGTAGAACATGCCGGCGGCCATGAAGCCGTTCCAGCCGAGCGCGCCCGCGTGGACGTGGCCGATGATCCAGTCCGTGTAGTGTGCAAGACCTGAGACGCTCTTGATCGAGAGCAGCGGTCCCTCGAACGTCGCCATGCCATAGAAGGTCACGCCGGCGGCGAAGAACTTGAGGACGGGGTCGACGCGGAGCTTCGACCAGCCGCCGCGCAGCGTGAGCAGGCCGTTGAGCATGCCGCCCCAGCTCGGCGCCCACAGCATCAGGCTGAAGATCATGCCGAGCGTTTGCGCCCAGTCGGGCAGCGCCGTGTTGAGTAGGTGGTGCGGCCCCGCCCAGATGTAGACGAAGATCAGCGCCCAGAAGTGGATGATGCTGAGCCGGTAGCTGTAGACCGGCCGACCCGCCGCCTTGGGCAGGTAGTAGTACATGATGCCGAGCACCGGGGTCGTCAGGAAGAAGGCGACCGCGTTGTGGCCGTACCACCACTGCACGAGCGCATCCTGCGCGCCGCCGTACACCGAGTAGCTCTTCAGCGTGCTCCCGATGACCGGGATGGCGAGCGAGTTGACGATGTGCAGGATCGCGACGGTGACGATCGTGGCGATGTAGAACCAGATCGCGACGTAGAGGTGCTTCTCGTTCCGCTTTGCGATCGTCCAGAAGAAGTTGATCGCGAAGACGACCCACACGAGCGTGATCGCGATGTCGACCGGCCACTCGAGCTCGGCGTATTCCTTTCCTTGCGTGAACCCCAGCGGGAGCGTCACGGCCGCCGCGACGATGATGAGCTGCCAGCCCCAGAAGTGGATCTTCGAGAGGAGGTCACTCGCCGTCCGCGTCTTCAGGAGCCGCTGCGTCGAGTGATAGATGCCGGCGAACATCATGTTGCCGACGAACGCGAAGATGACGGCGTTCGTGTGAAGGGGGCGGAGGCGCCCGAAGCTCATCGTCGAGTGGATGTTCGCGGGCGCCCAAGCGAGCTGCAGGGCGACGACGACGCCAACGAGCATTCCGACGATGCCCCAGACGATCGAGGCGCCGACGAACCAAAGCGGCGTCTTGTCCTCGTAGGTGATGCTCAGTGCCTTGGCGCCTGGCCCTGCACTGGCGTCATCCGGATCGAGCGCCGCCTTCGCATCGGGAGAGGTGGTGGCTGCGGTCATTTCTCTTCGCTCTTTTCTTCTTCGGAGTCGATCGGCAACAAGGCGAGGCGATCCGCGTGCTCGAAGTCACGCTGCCGCGCGGTGAACAGAAAGAGGAGAACGGAGCCCAGGACGAGCAGAAGGCTCACGAACACCTGCATGACGAGGATTTCCACGGGAGCTACGTCCTCCTCGGGCGTGAGCCCGTTCGTTTGAGGGAGAGCTGTGTCGTCGTCGCGAGCACCGTCGAAAGCGAGCTGACGGGCATGAGAACGGCGCAGAGCAGAGGCGTCATCAGCCCTGCAACCGCGAGTCCGACGGTGATGAGGTTGTAGAAGAGGGCAACGAGGAGGTTGCGACGCACGACGCGCGCGAGGCGGCGCGCCGTGAGGAGCGCCTCGCGGATCGGACGGAGGCCCGGCGTGACGAAGTAGAAGTCGCAACGCGACGCCATGAACGGACGATCGATCGCCGGTGTACCGGCGCAGTACGCTTCTTCTGCGATGAGGCTGTCGTTGATGCCGTCACCGACGAAGAGCGTCTTCGCGGCATCGTGCGAGCGCACCCACGCGGCCTTGCCCTCCGGAGAACGACCGCCGTACGCGTGTGCCTCCGGGATGGCGACCGCACGGGCCATCGCCTTCGTCGCGTCTGCCGAGTCGCCCGAGACGATGAACGCCTCGTAGCCCGCACGCTGCAGCTCGCGAACCTCGTCGACGGCATCGGCTCGGAGCTGCTCGCCGATGCGGAAGGCGGCGAGCACCTCGCCGTCGCGGGTGAAGAGGACGTCGGAAGAGCGGAGCAGCTCGAGCGCCGAAACCTTCGCCGGCGCGATCGCCCAGGCGCTCGCTCCGAGGCGGTAGACCTGACCGCCGGGCTGGACGCGGAGCTCCATGCCCTTGCCGGTGAGCTCGCGCACGTCGGCGACCTCGAAGCGTGGAGCGCCAAGGCGCTCGATCGCGCTCGCGATCGCGCAGCTCTTCGGGTGCGAGCTCCGGACGGCGAGGCCGAACAGGTGCGCGCGGTCCTCTGCCGAGAGCTGCTCGATGGCTTCGGGGTTCTCGACGATCAGCTTGCCCGTCGTGAGCGTCCCGGTCTTGTCGAAGACGATGCGTGTGACCTCCGCCGCGCGGTCGAGGAAACCCGGCGTCCGGACGAACAGCCCGACGCGACGCAGTCCGCCCTGAGCGAGCTCGTACGCCAGCGGCGTCGCGATCCCGAACGCGCACGGGCACGTCACGATGAGCACCGCGGCGACGACGTCGAGTGTGCGACCGAGGTCACCCGTGGCGACGAGCCAACCGACGAACGCCGCTGCGGCGATCGCGAGGACGCCGGCCACGTAGAGGCCCGTCAGGCGCTTGTGCCACGAGGTCGATCGCGAGACGTCGTCGTCGCGGCGCGTCGACGTCCGGAGCAGCGGCACCAGCGTCGACCCGTCGAACGCCGCGAGGGTGCGCAGCCGGACGGCACGTGTGCCTTGCGAGAACGCGCCCGCAGGCACCGTCGCGCTGGGCTCGAACGTCCGCGGTGCGCTCTCGCCCGAGATCCAGTCGAGGGAGAAGACGGCCGGCTCGTCTTCGATCAGCGTCGATTCGACGGGGACGATGTCGCCGCGTCCCGCGAGGACCACGTCGCCCTCCGCGAGCTCCGTGCACCGCACGAGCGCGACCGTGCCGTCGTGACCGACGCGCCGCGTGTAGAGGCCTTCGGCGCCGTCGGAGGCGAGGAGCATGGCGCGGTTCTTCGCGAGCACACGCTCCTGGAGGAATCGGCCGACGAGCATCAGCGCGATGAAGACGTTCAGCGTGTCGAAGTACGAGGTCTCGCCGCCGCGCGCCGCGTACGTGTACGTCGAGCTCGCGAACACGAGCGCGATGCCGAGCGCGATCGGCAGGTCGAGGTGGAGGACGCGCTGGCGGAGCGCCTGCCATGCCGACCGGAAGAACACCGTTCCGCCGACGAGCACGCTCACGAGCGAGAGCCCGAAATCGAGCGCGTGGAAGAGGCGGTAGACGGGGCCGCTCGACAAGCCGCAGTAGATCGCGACGCCGAAGATCATCGTGTTCATCGCGATGGCGATGCACACGCCCATGCGCCAGACGAGGTCGCTCTGGCTCGCGCTCGCTCCCTTGAGCGGCGGCCCGAACCTGTAGCCGAAGGCCTCGACGTCCGCGACGAACTTCGCGAGGTCGAAAGCCTTCTCGACCGTGAGCTCGACCGAGCCGATCGCGGGATTGACGATGACGCGCGTCGCGCCGGCGTTCCGCGCGAAGAGCTTCTCGATCAACCAGACGCACGCCGCGCAGTGCACGCCCTGCACGTCGAGGGTGATCGTCGAGAGGCCGGTGCTCGCCTCGAGGCGAGCGGCGATCGGCTCGAGCCACTTGTGATCCGCGGCGACCCGCACGACGGGGTGCCCTTCGCCGCCGCCGAGCGCGTAGTAGCGAGCGAGCCCGGCGTCCGCGATCAGTCGATGGACTTCTGCGCAGCCGATGCAACAGAAGCCGTCGACGTCGGATGCGTCGGATGTGGTGAGCGGCGCCCCGCAATGCTTGCACGTCGCCGGTGCGCTCGCCGCTGCGCGGGAGGGAGAAGCCATGACGGACCGCCGTTTCGCAAGTGGCATTCCACGACACCGCACGATCGCGTTGCGCCTGCGCGGAGGCAGACTTTGCTCGTCATGCGCGATGTCGCTGGCAGTTACGGCGCTCCGGCGAGGTGCACGCTTTGCGCGCGCGTGAATCCTTTGCGGCGGGCGCCCGCTCGCGCTCGACGGCCATCACCCGCCGGAGCGCGTAGCGTCGTGCGCAGCGTGGCTCGGGGCAGCAGGCACTCTCGACGACGTGCGCACGCGGCTCGCTCCGCGATCGTCGCATCATCGACGTGCACGGAGAACGAAGGGTTCGTCTCGATCGAGCGGCTAGCTCTCGGCCCGCTCGCGGACGACGAGCACGCTCCGATCGGCGTGATCGACGACCCGTGCCGCCGTGGTGCCGAGGAGCCGATCGAGCGCGCCGTATCCGTGCGCTCCGATGACCACGAGGTCGACGTCCTCGTCGATCGCCGCCTGGCAGAGTGCCTTCCACGGCTCAGCGACCTCGATGCGTACGCGCTCGACGAGCTGAGGCGGAATCATCCGGACCGCGTCGTCGACCCCGACCTTGGCGCGTCGCTCGAGGATCGTCGTGACCTCCTCCTCGGGCATGAGGTAGGCCTCGGGCGGCAGCTCCGTCGAGAGCTTCGCCGCGCGTAGCACGACGAGGCGCGCCCCCGTGCGGCGCGCCATGTCGGCGGCCGCTTCGAGGACGGCGCCTTGCCGCGGAGAGCCGTCGATCCCGACGAGGATTCGCTTCATGCCGTTTGGGCGGGCAAGCCTTGCACCAGCTCGCGCTCGGTCACGGCGCCCCGCGGACGAGGACGACGGCGATCGCGACGACCGCAAGTGCGAGCAGCAGCGTCATTCGTCCCATCCACGATGCCGTGCGACGCAGACGCTCGCGCTCGGCGGGGGGCGCCCCTTCACGGCCGAGCTTGGTCGCCTTCGGTCCGATGTAGAAGTCGTGCACGAGGCTCGAGACGACGATGATCCCGACGAGCAAGAGCTTGCCGAGCAGCGCGTGGCCCCAAGGTCCTACGAACGCGTCTCCCGTGAAGAGCTGCCCGAGCGTGAAGCCGCGGTGCAGGACGTTGACGACGCCCGTGAGCGCGAGCGTCCCCAGCGCGATCCACCCGACCACGCGAAAACGCACTCCGACGACGTGGAAGAGCTCGAGCGCGCGCTCACGCATCGCGGGCTTCCGCAGGAGCGGGACGAGGACGGTGACGAGGAAGAGCATCCCGCCAATCCACGTCATCGCCGCGATGATGTGGAGCCAGACGGAGACGAGATAGACAGTGTGCATGGCGGGTCGGCGCTCGGCCCAGTGGGCGAGCGACGGGCTCGGCTCATTCCGCCGGCGCCGCCGCGTCACCCTCGCCGGCGATCGGCCGTGCTGCAGGGAGAGTGCCACGTCCCCGGCCGATGCCGAAGATGAAGGCGACGATGACCATCGCGCCGAGCGCGAAGACTGTGTCGCCCGGCACGCGCATCCAGCGGAGCACGGACATGAGGGACGTCTGCATGAACTCCGGGCTCCGCGCGTAGGCGTAGCCGTGCTCCACGGACGCCCACGTCTGGAGGAGCCCGACGGGCAGCACGCTGAGGACGACCATGGCCATGAGGCCTGCGTTCATCGCCCAGAAGGCCACGCCGATGATGCGCCCGTTCCAGGCTTCGGCGGGACGCATCGCTCGCATGCAGAAGAGAATGAGGCCGATGCCGAGCATCCCGTAGACGCCGAAGAGCGCCGTGTGCCCGTGCACGGGGGTCGTGTTGAGGCCCTGCATGTAATAGAGGGCGATCGGTGGGTTGATCATGAACCCGAAGAGGCCGGCGCCCACGAGGTTCCAGAACGCGACCGCCACGAAGAAGTAGATGGGCCAGCGGTACTGCTGGATCCACGAGTGGCCTCGCGAGAGCTTCAGGTTCTCCCACGCCTCGAACCCGACGAAGACGAGCGGCACGACCTCGAGCGCGCTGAACACCGCGCCGAGCGCGAGGACGAACGTCGGCGTACCGGAGAAGTAGAGGTGATGGAGCGTCCCGATGATGCCGCCCGAGAGGAAGATCGTCGCCGAGAGGACCGACGCACGACCCGCGGTGCGCATCGAGACGAGCCCGAGCCGCGCGAAGAGGAACGCGATCACGACCGTCGCGAAGACCTCGAAGAACCCCTCGACCCAGAGATGGACGACCCACCAGCGCCAGTACTCGGCGATCGCCAGGTTCGTGTGCCGGCCGTAGCCGAGCGCTGCGATGTAGAAGCCGGCGATGGCGGCCGCCGAGATGACGAACAACGTGAGCACGGGGCGCTGCTCGTCCTTGCGCCGGAGGGCAGGCCAGACGGCGCGCGCGACGAGGGCGAGCCACAGGAAGAGCCCCACGAGGAGCAGGATCTGCCAGAGACGTCCGAGGTCGATGTACTCGTAGCCGCTGTGGCCGAGCCAGAACCACTCGGTGCCCGAGCCGAGCTGTCCCATGACGCTGAGCCACGTGCCGGTCATCGAGCCGATGACGACGACGAGGAGCGCGCCGAAGAGGACGTTCACGCCGAGCCGCTGGTACCTGGGCTCGACGCCCACGGACGGGCCGACGTACAGGCCTGTCGCGAGCCAGGCCGTCGCGATCCAGAAGATGCCGAGCTGCAGGTGCCAGGTGCGCGTAACGGTGTACGGCAGGAACTGATCGAGCGGGATGCCGTAGAAGCCCGAGCCTTCGACGCCGTAGTGCGCCGTGACGACACCGAGCAGGATCTGCACGAGCAAGAGCGCTCCGGCGACCCAGAAGTATTTCATGACGGCGCGCTGCGATGGCGTGACCGGGGCGGTGAGCAGCGGATCGTTCGCGGGAGGGTCGACGATCTCGTGCTGCTCCTCGCGCCTACGCATCGCGTGCCACGTGGCCATCGCGCCGATGCCGGCGAGGAGCATGATGATGCTCACGCCCGTCCAGACGACCGTGTCACCGCTGGGCGTGTTGCCGACGAGCGGCTCGTGCGGCCAGTTGTTCGTGTACGAGACGTCATCGCCGGGCCGGGTCGCGACGGCCGCCCACGCGGTCCAGAAGAAGAAGGCGCCGAGCTGACGAGTATGTTCTGCGGACGTCAGCGTCCCCTTGCGGATGGCGTATTCGGCGCGGCCTTCGGCGAAGACGTTCGCGTAGTGCTCCACGTTGGCATCGAACGAGGCCGCACGTTCGGGCGTGATCGTCAGGGTGCGTGTCGACTCGTCGTAGTGGTTGGCCTTCACCTGAGCGCGGAGCCGCGCCGTCAGCGCGGCCTGTTGCTCGGGCGTGACCTCCGCGAAAGCGCGGCCGTGCTCGGCCGTCGCCCAGCGATCGAGGATGAACATGGCCTCGCGATGGATCCAGTCCGCGGACCAGTCGGGCGCGACGTAGCTGCCATGACCCCAGACCGAGCCCATCTCCATGCCACCGCGCGACTGCCAGACGTTCTGGCCGGCGAGGATCTCGCCTGCGCTCACGACCTCGCGTCCGTCCGTCGTGACCACGCGCTCGGGAATGGGAGGCGCCGTCTGGTAGATGCGAACTCCGGTGAAGCCGAGCACCGCAAACGACGCGACGACCACCACGATGAAGCCGAGCCAGTACTTTCGCATGAGCAGCTCTCCCCGAGATGTCATTGGCGACACGCGACGACGGTCGCCGCGACCCGGACAGCAGGGGTCGTGCCCCTCGGAGGAACGAGGCAGGGCGGGCGCGGAAGCTGGCCACGCAGCGCGAGGTCGCATCCGCATCCGCACAAGCGCGTGGAATGTTTGAAGGCACGGCCGGGACCCGACGGACTCCAGCGATCACGCGGCCGAGCGGCCTCGCGACGCATGTGCGGCAACGCTCGTCGTGGCGAATGGGCTCGGGAGAAGGCGGCCTGGCGACGCAAGAACGGCGCCGCGGCGCAGGTTCTGCGCGTCGGGATGACGAGCTCGGCGGCGATTCGCGCACCGAACGCGTGCGCGAATCGGGCACGTTCTTTGAGTTACGCGCGACGTAGATGGCAATGATCAAGCGCGCAGTCGCGGTGGGGCCGATCGAGTCGTTCATGACGGAGGACCACGTCGAGCTCGACCGGCTCCTTCGGGCCGCTCAGTCCTCCACCTCCAACCCCACCTCCTCATCGGGCGACGCGATCGACGACGTGGCCTACCGGCGCTTCCGCGGCGGCCTCCTCCGGCACATCGCCATGGAGGAGAAGGTCCTCTTGCCCTATGCGCGCGACAAGCATGGGGCACCGCTCGCCGTTGCCGCCCAGCTCCGGGACGACCACAGCGCCATCGCCAAGCTCCTCGTGCGTTCGCCGACGCCCGAGATCATCGCCGCGCTCCAGGAGATCCTCGGGCATCACAACGAGATCGAGGAAGGGCCGAGTGGCCTGTACGCGACGTGTGATGCGCTGGCGGGAGACGAAGCGGCGAAGCTCGCCGAACGGCTTCGCGCACAGCCCGAGGTCCCGCAGGCGAAGTACTACGACGGACCGCTCCACCGGCGGGTCTCGTGAACGTCATGGGTCGACCGCTCCCGCTCCACGGCCTTCCGCCTCCGGCGACATCGGTGTCGTCGTTCGCGCTCTTCGCGAAAGGCTTCCGCCCGTTCTTCCTCCTGGCCGCGGTGTCGGCTGCGGCGCTGCTGCCGCTCTGGCTCCTCGTGCTCGCGGGGGTCGTCCGTCCGGCGACGCACTTCGATCCGGTCTCGTGGCATGCGCACGAGATGGTGTTCGGCTTCACGACGGCGGTGATCGCCGGCTTTCTGTTGACGGCCGTTGGAAACTGGACCCAGCGCGAGACCGCGACGGGCGCCTCGCTCGGCCTCCTCTGCGTGCTCTGGATCGCCGGGCGCGTCGCGATGAGCACGTCGGTCCTTCGTCCAGGCGCGATCGCGATCGTCGATCTCGCCTTCTTGCCTGCGCTGGCGATCGTCCTCGCTCGTCCGCTCATCGCGTCGAACAACCGTCGCAACTTCGTGATGCTCGGCGTCATCGCGGCGCTGTTCGCGACGAACGTGATGACGCACCTCGATGCGCTCGGCGGTGCGCCAGGCTGGCAGCGTCGCGGCGTGATGGTGGCGATCGACGTCGTCGTCGTGCTGATGCTGCTCATCGCCGGGCGCGTCGTGCCGATGTTCACGCGGAACGCGACGAAGCGAGAGGACATCCGCTCGCTGCCGAAGCTCGACGCGCTCGCGGTCGGCATGATGGTGGTGCTCACTGCCATGGACGCCTTCATGACGCCGGCGCCGCTCGTCATCGGCACCGTCTCGGCCGTGGCCGCACTGCTCGCGGCCGCACGGGCCGCACGTTGGGGCACGCGTCATACGCTCTCGCAGCCGCTCCTCTGGATCCTCCACGCCGGCTACTTCTGGATCCCGATCGGCCTCGCGCTCCGTGCTGCCGGCGCGCTCGAGGGTGGAGCCTATGGGCTGATGGCGACGCACGCGCACACGGCGGGCGCGATCGGACTGCTCACGCTCGGTATGATGGCGAGGGTCTCGCTCGGCCATACCGGTCGCGCGCTCGTGCCGTCTCGGCCGGTGGCTGCGGCGTTCGTCTTGATCACCGCTGGCGCCGCACTGCGCGTCGTCGCGCCGATCCTTCCTGGAGGTCACTACCTGGCGATGCTCGCGGTCGCTGGTGGGCTCTGGGCGACGGCCTTCGTCGTCTACGCGTTCGCGTACACGAAGATCCTCGTGGCGCCGCGTGCCGACGGGCGCGCCGGCTGAGCGGCGGCCTCACTTTGCGCGGGAACGCAAGGCGTGCACCGCCTGCCGCTCCGCGCCCGCGAGAAGCCGTCGCTCTGCGCGCCTAAGGAGCCGGTCGCGGATGGCAAGGACGTTGCTCCACTCCGTAGCGATGTCCGCCATGCCGATGCCGTCGTCCCAGAAGCCATCCAGTCCGCGCGTACCAGGCAGTGCAGCCGAGGAGATGAAGGTGAAAGAGCTCGACACGATCGCCGATCCGCAGAGCACGACGTCGTCGATGGTCGTAGCCTTCGAGATCCGCCAGCGAATCGCGCGCGATCATGCGCTGCTGCGCAGCCTCACGCGCGCGCTTCTCGGGGCGGCGCGCGCTGCCGAGCAAGACGAGAAGCAGCGCTACGTGATCCGCGAGATCCTGGGCCAGTTGCTCGACGAGACCGACCGGCATTTCGAGTACGAGGAGCGAACGGCTGCACCGCTGCTACGCGAGGCCGCGACCTGGGGCCCGATCTGCGCGCATCGCATGGCCGAGGAGCACGAGGAGCAGCGCACGACGCTGCGTGCCCTCGCGGAGGACGCCGAGGACGGCGTGCGCTCGATTGCCGAGCTCACGGACGAGATCCGTTGGTTCTTCCGCCGCTTCGAGCAGGACATGAGCGACGAAGAGGAGCGTCTCACCAGCGCCGGTCGTTTCGCGAGCTCGTCGGTCGCGCCACCGCCGCCGTCGGTCAGCGGCAGCCCCGGGAGGCGGTAGCGCGCTCAGGCCTGGTCGCTCTTCCGCGTGGCCGCTCCGCTTAGTCGCCGGACGATCTCGAGGTCGCGAGCGACTGCGATCAGATAGAGCACAAACGACAGCGTGCCGATCCCCTGGCCGATCGAGAGCGCGCCGAGCACGGTCCAGACGTTGGGGAACACGACGGATGCGACCATGAGCGGCAGCGCGATCAGACCGAGAACGCATGCCGCACGGATCAGCGATTCGTTGGAGATCGATCGGATCCGAGCCCAGACCTTCACGGCATCGCTCCCGCGTCGAGCTCTTTGCCGAGCTTGGTCGTCGGATGCGCGTAGCCATGGCACCCCGGGCTCGCGCACGACATCGTCCCCGCGCGGACGGCCTCGAGCGACGACGCGTGATCGGAAATCGACAGCCATCGCGGGCCGGTGGTCGTGTGGCAGTGCATGCAGTTCGCGTTCGGTAGCGGATGTGAAATACGAATATCGTGCTTCGACTCCTCGAGCGGCATCGAGTGATACTTGGTCAAGTACCAGTAGACGTGGCCCATGCCGCCCATCTTGGTCATGACGTACCCGTACATGCCGTAGTCCTTGTGGCACGAGTAGCAATTCTCGCTGCCGAAGGCCTCGTTGCGAGCGTGAATGGCAGCCAGCGCGTTGCTCTTCGGATCGTTGGAGTCGTCTCGATGAGGCTCCATCACGTGGCACGACCCGCAGAAGCGACGGGACTGCGTCTCCTTGAAGCCGGCGATGTTTGCCGTCCCAGCGGAGGTGATCGGAAAGACCCCGAGTCCGAGAAGAAGCCAGAGCTTCGTGTTTGTTTTATTCTCGGCATCCAGCCTCGGTCGGCGTACGAGATGCGTGACGAGGATCCCCGCTGCTGCGAGGGCGCTCGCTCCCGAAAGCCAGGCGACCCAGTCGATTCCGTTTCCCGAGCTCATGTCCCGTCTCTCCTTGTACCGGAGCAAACTCGGCGTCGCGCGCGTCTTTGTCGGCACAGCCGTTCTGGTCATGGCTACGAGCAGCGCCAGCGCGCAGGAGCCGCTCCGCCTCCGCGGCGATGCGCTCGCGCAGACCCGCTCGCCGGTTGGGCTGCTCGTGCTCCGCGGAGAGGACCGTCTACGACCGTGGCTCGACGTCGAGACCGTGACGTGGCTCGGCGTGATGGGGCCCGCCCAGGCCGGTACACATGGGCTTGAGGGGGAGGTCGCTCCGGTGGGCGACGTCCTCACGCTTTCGGTTCGAACACGCGACGCAGCGAGCGGCTCGGAGCTGCGCACGGGCAGGATGATCGTGTCGATGGGCGCCGTTCGACCCGTACACATCGACGGCGTGCGCGGGCTCGGACGTGTGTTCGGCGGCACGACCGTCGAGGCGTTCGGCGGTGTGCCCGTCGTCCGTCGCTTCGACTACGACACGTTCGCCTGGACTGCGGGCGGGCGGCTCGGGCAGTCGATCGGCGATACCGCGGCCTTCGGCGGCTCGTACGCGGTGCGTCGTCGCGGAGGGAGCCGCGATGACGAGGAGGTCGGCGCCGATTTCGCGTTCACGCCGTCGCCTTGGTTCACGGCCGCGGGACGTGCGGCCTTCGACGTCATCGCGAAAGGGCCAACGGACGCGTTGCTCTCCGTGAGCGCGCAGAAGAAAGATCTCCGCGGCGAGCTCTTCACCACCCATCGATCGCCCGGCCGTCTGTTGCCTCGTACGTCGCTCTTCTCGGTGCTAGGCGACTTCGCCGCGACGAGCTCCGGAGCGACCGCGCGCTGGCGTGCGTTTCCCCGCCTCGAGCTCGTCGCGACGGGCAGCGTGCAGGTGCAGAACAGCGAGGTGGGCGGGCAGGGCATCGGGCGGGCGACGCTCGCGCTCGACGACGAGTGGGCAGGCTCGCTGGGGCTCGAGGTCAGGCGCGTCGACTTCAACGGCGCGCGCTGGGTCGGGGCGCGCGCGATCGCGTCGCTGCCGCTCTCGGCGGCCTTCCGCGTCGCCAGCGAGATCGAGCTGGTTCGTCCCGATGACCCGCGTGGTCGGGGCGCGCTCTGGCCGTGGGCGCTCGGCGCCGTCGCGTGGTCTTCGCCGAGCGGATGGGAGGTCGCGACCGCCGTCGAAGGCTCGGCCGGTCCCGAAAACCGGCAAGCGCTGCACGCGCTCGCGCGCGTCACCTATGCGATGGGTGTACCTGGTAAAGGAGGGCCGCTCCCGCGATGACGCCGCTCGTCCGCTTGGCGCTGTTTGCGCTCCTCCTCTCGCTCGCCGCCTGTGCGGGGCTGCTCGGGATCAAGCCGAAGAACACGCAGCACCCTTTCGAGCACCGCGCGCATTCGCTCGCGGGGATCAGCTGCGTCTCCTGCCATCAAGGGATCGTGCAGGCGAAGGACGAGGGGCCACTGCACCTGCCGGATACGGCGATGTGCGTCGGCTGTCACACCAAGCCCCACGACACGAGGACCTGCGGAGGGTGCCACGGCGATGCTCACACGCGTGAGGAGAACATCCTCGCGCGGAAGCATCTTCGCTTCGCGCACGAGCGGCACGTTCCCAAGCTCGGAGGACAGTGCGTCCCGTGCCACGCCGCCGCCGGGAGCGTGGATCAGACGACGATGCGTCCGCCGATGGCGCAGTGCCTCTCGTGCCACGCGCACAAGGATCAATGGAAGACGCGCGAGTGCGACGGCTGTCATGTCGACCTCCCGAGCGAGCTCGCCCGTCCTTCGAGCCACGTCTTCCACGAGGGCGACTTCATCCGCGAGCACGGTGTGCGGGCGGCCTCCGCGCGCGACCTCTGCGCCACCTGTCATGGCGAGGACTTCTGCGCCGGGTGCCACGGCGTGACGACGGCGGTGCTCCCCTGGAAGCTGCAGTTCGAGCGGCCGAGCCTGACCGGTCTTCATCGTGCAGGCTTCATGTCGAGGCACGCCGACGAGGCGCGGTCGAATCCTGGCCTCTGCACCACGTGCCACGACGCGGAGCGCTTCTGTCTCGACTGCCACGCGAAGCGCGGGCGCTCGTCGTTCACGGCCGGCGGGCTCGGACGCAATCCGCATCCGCCCGACTGGGTCCGCGCGCGCGGCGGCGAGCACGGACGCGCGGCGCGCATGGACCCGATGTCGTGCGCGGCGTGCCACGGCGGCTCCGGGGAAGCGCTCTGCGTCGGCTGTCATCGCGTCGGCGGGCCCGGCGGTAACCCTCACGGCCGAGGCTTCGCGAGCGCCCTCGACATGAGGCGCGACGAGCCTTGCCGGCAGTGCCACCTCCCATGACGAGAGGTCGCCGCATCACCCTCCTGCTCCTCGCGATTGCCGCCGTCGCCGCGGCCATCGCGGCGGTGTATGCCATCGCGACGAGGCCGCCTCCGCTCTCGCCGGTCGAGCACGTCCCGACGACATGGAAAGATGCGCGCGAGACGCCGATGCACGTCTTCCACGTCGGTACGAGGCAGATCGCGTGCGGCGAGTGTCATTCGCAGCCGGACGCATCGCCGAACGAGAGCGCGTGCACGAAGTGCCACGAGAAGGAGACGAAGCGGCATCATCACGGGAGCGCCGAGACGCCGACGACCTGCCTCTCGTGCCACGTGTTCGGAGCCAACAAGCCTTCGCTGACGTGCAACGAGTGCCACACCAAGGCAAAGCGGGCGCCGGGCGCGCCGGCTCTGGACCATCATGCGAGCGCCGACCTGCCGTGCGGATCGTGTCACAGCATCCACGCGGACGAGCGCGCCGTGCTCGCCGACTGCACGACGTGCCATCAGACGATGAGCGCCGCGCACGGAGCGTTCGCGGTCCATGCGCGGCCGGACGCCATTCCGGATGCCTCGATGGACCTGTCGATGGATGCGGCCGTCCTCGCGTTCGTGCGGGAGGCCGGAGCACCGTCGTTCGCGGCGCACGAGCGCGACGCCTCGAGCGCCGACCTCGGGCAGGCACATGCGCAGGGCGTGGACCCGCACCAGGCTCTTCCCGGACAGGTCTGCACGATGTGCCACGCGCCGCATACCGGAAAAGAGGCGGCGAAGGGCACATGCGAGGGATGTCACGTCACCGCGCGCACGCCGACGGGGCACACCGGCCCGGTGCTTGCGGCCATCGCCAAGATGGCGCCGCACGTCACCCCGCGCGGCCCGAGGGTCGCCGGTCACGAGGCATGCGTGACGTGCCACGAGGCTCATCGAGCCCGCAAGTCGGACGTCCGCGGATGTGAGGGGTGCCACGGCGATCATCGCGGCGTCGCGGCGGTGCGAGGACACTCGACGTGCACGGGCTGCCATACACCACACGCGCCGAAGGAGGCACGCGGGTCTTGCTCGGCCACCTGTCACGCGAACGTCACCGTCCTCGCGGCGCAGCGCGTGCCCGCACATGCCGAATGCGCGAGCTGTCATGACCCGCATCGTCCGGAGGTGTCGGCCGGGAATGCGTGCGTGCGCTGTCATGCGAACGTGAAGCCTTCGCATCCGTCCGTTGCATCGGCGAAGGGCGAGCAGGCGTGTACGGGATGCCACGCTCCTCATGGCGGACGAGCCGGCGCCGTGGCCCATGCGGCGGCCATCCCGGTCTCGAACGACTGCGCCTCCTGCCACAAGAGCGCGAAGGACGATCATGCGTTCCACGCTGGCAAGACTGCGTGCACCGGGTGTCACGCGCCGCACGGCTTTCGCCTCGCCGGGGCGGGGGCGGCGCTCTGCGCGAAGTGCCACGACGACAAGGCCAAGGCGACGACGTCGCGCCCGGGGCACGCGAACTGCACCTCGTGCCATGGCAGCGCGCATGCGCCGGTCGCGAAGCCGGCATGTGCGAGCTGCCACGCGGACCAGGCGAAGACGGCCCCGAAGGGCCACTCGGCTTGCACGAGCTGCCACGATGCGCACTCGGGTTCGCTCGGCACACGGGCGACGTGCACGAGCTGCCACGAGAACAAGGCCAACGCTCTACATGCGAAGGTCGGTCAGGGCTGTGCGACCTGTCATCGACCACACGCGCTCACGGGCGCGAAGGCCGCGTCGTTCCACGCCGGCGACGCTCCGCCCGCGTGTGCTTCATGCCACGCGAAGCCGTCGCTGAAGGGGCTCCACGGCGCAGGCGGCCACGCGACTTGCGCCAACTGCCACGTCGCGCACGGACCGCCGCGGTCGGACCGCGCGACCTGCACGTCGACGTGCCACACGGACCGGAAGAACCATCAGCCCGAGGCGCAGGTCTGCAAGGGCTGCCATCTCTTCAAGCAATGACAGCCGCTCGCGCTCGCGAGCGCTCGAAGGGCCGCCATCTCTCAAAGCGGTGACAGCCGTCGCGCTCGCGAGCGCTCACTCACGCTTAGAGAGGGCCGCGATCGGTGACGCCGTCGACGTGGCCGAGCCTGCCCGCCGGCGTGAGCGCAAGCCCGTTCGTCCTTCCCTCGTGACACGAGCTTCCGCCGCAGGTCGCGCTCTGCGGATGCGGCGGCGGAGGAGGCGAGGAGTGGCACGAGCCGCAACCGAGCCCGGGGCCGTCGGCCCAGCCTGGAGCGGTCGACGAACCGCCGGCGCCTTCGTGGCAATACGTGCCCGCGCAGGCCTTGGCGACCGGATCGAACAGGGGCCGTCGTCCGCCGCGCGCCGCGAGCCCGCTCAGCCGCACGGCGGCGGTTCCTCGACCCTCGGGATGGCGCTCGCCCGGCTGCGGGACCTCGTGACACGTGGCGCAGTCGACGGGACGCGCGTTCTTCGGGTTCGCGTGCGCCTGGTGGATGGCCGTCCTCGGCCATGGATCATCTCCCTGCCCGTGGCATGCGCCGCACTTGCCGCTGCCGTCGCCGAGGTCGACGCGCCCGTTCACGTGCAGCTTCGGCGCGGTGAGGGCCGTGCCGTCGGCGTTTGCTTCGCGATGGCACGTCGTGCACGGGCCGCGGTAATGGTTCGGTGGGGGGGACGAATGGCAGTCGCCACACGTCATCCGTGCCTCGCCGGTCCACGACGGGGAAGGGCGCGCGCCGCCGATCCGAGCATGACACGTGCCAGTGCAGCTCTTGTTCGTTGCGTCGAAGCGCGCGTCGCGTCCGGCAACCGCGAAATCGAACCACACGTCGACGTAGCCGTTGGCGTGCACGCCGGCGGGGCGGCCCTCGCTCGGCTGAGGATGACACGTCGAGCACGGGAGCCCGGTGGCGTGCGTGGCGCTCGGCCCCGCATGCACGGCGTGCGCGTGATCCGCCGTCGTTTCGGGGAAGAAGCATCGCGAGCGTGGCGGGTAGGCGCGCGCACCCTCGCCATGGCAGGTCCCGCACGCGAGCGCGGCGTTCGGCTCTCGATGGCAGCTCGTGCAAGACGGCGCGTTCGGCGCTGCCGCAGCGACGCGTGCTTCCGGGGCCGGCGCACCTTCGTGGCACGCCCCGCACGCGTCCTGATGCGCAGCGTCGAGCATCGGCGTCCATCCGCGCTCGCGGAGGAAGCGCCCGTGGCTGTTCGGCGAGCGCGGGTCGGCGAAGCCGATGGCATGTACGCCGCCGCGTCGGAGCAGCGTGCCGCCGGCGAGCCACGACGCGAGGAGCGCGCGTTCGCCCGGAGAGACCATCCCTGCGTGATCGCTTCGATCCAGCGCGGCGAGCAGCGGTGGCGGCGAGCTCTCTGTTCCAAGGGTGACGGATTTTCCCGATGCCGTGCAGCCGATGGCGCCGAGATACGAGTCGGCGGACCATCCGCCGGCGGGCGCAAATCCTGCGTGACAGCGCAAGCATTTGGTCTCGAGCAGCGACCGGACCTGGTCGTCGTAGGCGGCGGCCGAGCTCTCCCGTTCCGCTGGCTCGGTGCGTTTCGTTTCGCATGAAGTCGCGGCGAAACCGACGGCCGCCACAAGTGCGAGAAGCGGGAACTTCATCGTGGACCATGCTGGCCCGCTCGGTGCAGATTGGCCACCGGGGAGCGCCACTTCCCGTTCACGGAGGACCATGACTCTCACACGCCTCATCGGTATCGGGTTCATCGTCGCCGTAGGAGCGACCAGCGCTGGGCTAGCTGCATGCGGTGACGGTGAGAATGGTGCAAAAGGGGAACCCGGTGCCCCCGGCCCAGCCGGACCTCCAGGCCCCGCCGGAACGCCCGGCCTTCCAGGGAACGGCGCCGACGGCGGGAGCATCCTGACCGGCGCCTGCACGACGCCCTGTCATACGTTCAACGGTGTCGTCGATCAGTGGCGCTTCAGCAACCATTCGCATCCGCAGAACAACGAGATTGGCGGCGGCGCGTGCGGTAACTGCCACGGCATCGACGGTCTCCAGCATCGGGGCGACAACAAGTATACCGTCGTGGCCGACGCGGGCGCGCCGACCGACGTCGCCAAGGGCCATATCAGCTATCGGGCCCCGAACGGTGCCGTCTCCGAGATCGGCTATGGCGGTGCGACGACCATCGGCCGCATCCACTGCTCGACGTGTCACGACTTCAACGCGACGAACGATCCGCACGTCACCGGCCGGTACCTCGCCGGGCAGGCGCCGCTTCGCGTTCCTGGTGGCGTGAACGACACCGCGTTCATCGAGAAGACGGGCGGTACGTCGCCGACCGAGCCGCTCGGGACCGCGCTCTCTTACCGAGCCGCGAACACGTGCGTGTTCTGTCACAAGTCCCGAAAGGACGTCTCCCTCTACATCGTCGCGAACAATCCGCTCTCCAACGCCCGCTGGGGTCCGCACGACGGGCCGCAGGCGGACGTCTACTCTGGCAAGGGCGGCTACCACTTCGCCGGTGCGACGTACTCGACGTCCGAGCACAGCACGATCGCGAACGCCTGCGTCTCGTGTCACATGCAGCCGGTCGCCGCCAACGGCAACGTGCCGGACCACACGATGAAGCCGACGGTTGCGTTCTGCAAGACGTGCCACACGCAGTACCAAGGCACGACGTTCGACATCCAGGGCGGTCAGTCCACCGTCCGGAAGGGGCTCGTCGAGCTGCAGGCGCTGCTCAACAACGCGGGGATGCTCACGCGCTCCCCGTCGGCCCCGTACACCGCGCTCACGGAGGAGCAGCTCGGCGACGGGCAGTTCCACCTCGACACGGTCCGCCCGAACGGCGCTCCCGGCGGCGGGCACATCCAGGCGAACGCGCCCACGGCCGGTGCACTCTACAACTACCTCATCGTCGCTCGGAGCAAGGACTTCGGCGTCCACAACCCGACGTACGCCAAGCAGCTGCTCTGGGACTCGATCCGGCAGATCAAGGGGAGCGACCCCGCGAGCTTGCCGAGCCGCCCGCAATAAGCGCGAGCGCGCGGGCACCCGTACAGCACTCGACGGTCCTCTCGGCTCCGCTGCCGAGGGGACCGTGTGCTTTTGGAGCGGCGAATCAGAAGCCGGGCATCGCTGCGGCTGTCGATTCGTCCTCAGGTTCTTCGCGCGGGATCCGTTCCGGGAGAGAGCGAACGAGCGGGGGAAGGAGCGGCGACTGTCGGACCGACGTCGGTCGGGTGCGTCACCGTCATGACGGTGGCGCTGGCGCGGCAACCCCGGTATTTGCGGGCTTTTTGGGGTGAATTGCCACGGCACATGACGTGCGTGACCGGGGGCCGTGAGCACCTCGGGCGTCATGGCACCGGCATCCCGCAAGTCGGAAGCCCTCGTACCCATCGCCATCATCGGCATCGTCCTGATGATGGTGCTCCCGCTGCCGGCCTGGCTGCTGGACATGATGATCGCTCTCTCGATGGCGATCTCGATCGGCGTCTTCCTGACGGCGCTCTTCATCGAGAACGCGCTCGAGTTCTCGGCGTTCCCCGCGTTCGTCCTCGTCGGAACGCTGCTGCGGCTGAGCCTCAACGTCGCGACGACACGTCTGATCCTGCTTCACGGAGGTGAAGGCCAAGGTTCGGCAGGTGGGGTGGTCGAGGCGTTCGGACGCTTCGTCGTCGAAGGCAATGTCGTCGTCGGTCTCGTCGTCTTCCTGATCCTGACGGTCATCAACTTCGTCGTCATCACGAAGGGCGCCGGGCGCGTCGCCGAGGTCGCGGCGCGCTTCACGCTCGACGCGCTCCCCGGAAAGCAGATGGCGATCGACGCCGATCTGTCGACCGGCACGATCACCAACGACGTCGCGCGCACGCGTCGCCGCGACCTCGAGCGCGAGGCCGACTTCTACGGCGCCATGGACGGCGCGAGCAAGTTCGTCCACGGAGACGCGATCGCCGGCCTGCTGATCATGGCGATCAACTTGATCGGCGGCCTCGTCCTCGGCATCGCGCGCGGCATGGACATCGCCCACGCCGCCGAGACCTTCTCGATCCTCAGCGTCGGTGACGCGCTCGCGTCGCAGCTCCCGGCGCTCCTCATGTCGGCCGCCTCCGGTATCGTCGTCACGCGCAGCGCGACGGGCGACCAGCTCGGGCGCGCGCTCTCGCAGCAGTTCTTCGGCCGGAAGAAGGCCGTCGCGATCACCGCCGGCATCCTGACGCTCTTCGGCCTCATGCCGGGGATGCCGGCGCTGCCGTGTTTCGTGCTCGCGGCCGGGCTCATCATCATCTCGAGGAAGGTCGGCGACGCGGCGAAGACGGGCCCGGGCGCCGGCGAAGCTGGTCCCGGACGGCCGAGCACCGAAGAGTCGAAGCGCTCGTCTGCGGAAGACGTCGACGCGGCACTTGCCGTCCACATCCTCTCGATCGAGGTGGGCTACGAGCTCGTCGGCGTCGTCGACGGTGCGCGCGGCGGCACGCTGCTCGACCGCGTCGCGAAGCTTCGAACCGAGGTCGCACGCGAGCTCGGCATCGTCGTGCCGCCGGTGCACGTGACCGACGACCTGGCGATGCCTGCTGGCTCGTACCGGATCAACCTCCTCGGAACGGAGGTCGGGCGTGGCGAATGCGCCGCCGGCCGCTTGCTCGCGATCGATCCCTCCGGTGCCGCTCCCGGCATCGACGGCGAACCGACGATCGATCCGACCTTCGGGATGCCCGCGGTCTGGATTGCCGAGCGCGATCGCGAGCTCGCAGAGGCGCTCGGGTACACGGTCGTCGATCACGCCACGATCCTCGCGACGCATCTCGGAGAGATCGTCCGTGCGCACGCGCAGCGGCTCATCGGCCGCCAGGAGGTGCAGCACCTCATCGACGTCCTCGCGCGCACCAGCCCGAAGCTCGTCGACGATGTCGTCCCGAACATGCTCTCGCTCGGCGAGATCGTCCGGGTGCTCCGCAATCTCGTGAAGGAAGGCATCTCGATCCGCGACATGCGCTCGATCCTCGAGGCGCTCGGTGAGCTCGCGGCGCACACGAAAGATCCGGAGCAGCTCACCGAGCTCGTGCGCGAGCGTCTGGCCGCGCAGATCACCGCCCGCTTCCGGGCCGACGGCGTGGTCAACGCTTTGACGCTCGACGGTCGACTCGAGCAGGTGCTCCGGCAGTCGCTCTCCGAAATTGCCAAGGGAACCGGCGGTGCGCTCGATCCCGAGATGTTGCGTGCCCTGACGGTCGCCGCCGAAAAAGCGACGGCAGCCTTTGGCGCGCATGGTGCATCTCCGCTCGTCGTCACCGCTCCCGACCTGCGCCGTTACGTGCGCGCCATCCTCGAGCGGAAGCTCCCCCAGCTCCCCGTCGTGTCTTTCCGAGAGATCGAACCCACCGCGCCGCTGCGCGTGATCGATCGACTCGCTGCTTGATTGCCAAGGTGTTGAAGGAGGTCTCGATGAATCCGCGTTATGCCGCTCCCACCAGGTCCGTCCCGAAGCCGAGGGCCGATGCGCTCTTCGCCGCCGAGGTGTACGCAGACGAAGAGGAGTCGCCGGTCCCGAAGCGAGGGGCGGTCGACGAGCTCGCTCAGCTCCGGACCGAGCTCCGTGGAGAAGCACGCGCGCTCCGGCTCGCCATCTCGCGCCCGGCCAAGGTGCCCGCCGAGCTGCTCGCCGAGCTGATGACGCTGCGCGCGACCGTCGACGAGTTCGTCTCCGCGCCGAAGCGTCGAGATACGGCCACGACCGTCATCCGCGGGCGGGGCATCGAAGGTCCGACGGCCGCGGCCCTCGCACGGGTGGCGAAGCGCACGGAGCTCGGCAATGGAGCATCCGTCATCGAGAAGCTGCGCGCTGCTTGCGCCGAGCTCGTGACCGTCGGTCCTCCGACGCTGCCGACCGTCCGTCCAGGCCGCAGCATCGTCGCGCTCGTCGGACCGGCCGGCGTCGGCAAGACGACGACCGCCGCGAAGCTCGCTGCGCACGCCCGCATGGCGCGGAAGACCGTGGCGCTCGTCTCGTGTGACAACTTCCGCGTCGGCGCGATGGATCAGCTCGCGAAGTACGCCGACCTGATGGAGGCGCGCTTCCACACGGCGATGTCGCCCGAGGAGCTTGCCGAGATCGTCCGACGCGAGACGGCGGACGTCATCATCATCGATACGTCCGGCCGGCCCATCGAGGCGGAGGCGACCGAGGCGCTGCTCGGCGCGCCGGAGCTGCGTAGCGAGCGCCTCGGCCGACGCGTCGAGGTCCTCCTCTGCGTCGCCGCCTCGCTTCGCGCGGCGGACGCGACGCGCGTTCGTCGTGACTTCGCACGCGCGGAGCCGACGGGCCTCGTCATCACGAAGCTCGACGAGACGGAAGCTCCGGCCGGGATCGCGCATGCAGCGTTCACGACCCAGCTCCCGCTGAGCACCGTGTGCGCCGGGCAGTGTGTGCCGGAGGACATCGCTCCTGCGACGACGGAGCTCGTCGTCGATGCCCTGTTCCCCCAGACGGCTGCGAAGAAGGCGCGTATTCGATGACCAGTTTGGCGGCAGCTCCCGAGGTGCGTGCGAAGCGCGCTCTCTCTCGTGCGGAGTACGAGCGCTATCTGCCGCTCGTGCGCCGCACGGCGATGAAGCTGGCGCGACGTCTCCCGAGCCACGTCACCGTGGCTGATCTCGTGAGCTATGGCTGGATTGGTCTGCTCGACGCGTTCGAGCGCGCCAGTCCGGAGATGGACCACGAAGAGTTCGAAGCTTACGCGCTCTATCGCGTCCGCGGAGCGGTGCTCGATCATCTCCGGACCCTCGACCCCGCGTCTCGTGCAGCGCGTGCGCTGTCCAGGAAAGTGGCGCGCGCGATCGGTGACCTGACGAACGAGCGCGGCGCACCGCCCGAGGAAGAGCAGGTCGCTGCTCGTCTCGAGATGAGCGTGCTCGAGTATCGCGCTGCCCTCGAGCGGCTCGGGCGCGCCGGAATGGACCGCCTCGAGATGCTCGATATCGACGACGTCTCCGTCGGGGCGGCCGACGAGTTGCCCGAGGAACGCGCCAGCAAGAAGGAGCTCGCCGGCGTCGTCGCGAAGGCGATCGAGACGCTGCCCGAACGTCATCGTCTCGTCCTCGCGCTCTACTACCAAGAGGAGCGGACGATGCGCGAGATCGGTAGCGTCCTCGAGGTCTCCGAATCACGCGTCTGTCAGATCCACACCGAAGCGATCCATCGCCTTCGCGCAGCAGCCGGCAAGGAGTGAGATGTCACGTGGAGTTTATGTTGCGCTGAGCGGAGCGGTCGCTCAGGAGCACGCGCTCGAAACGACGGCGACGAACCTAGCCAACGCCGCGACGCCTGGCTTCCAGCGACTGCGCCCGGTCTTTCGCGAGGTTCTCGCGGGAGCATCCAAGAAAGAGAACCTTCGTTATGCCGAGGTCAGCGCTACGGCGGTCGACGGATCGCGCGGTGCGGTTCGGACCACCGGACGCTTGCTCGACGTCGCACTGCCCGAGGGGCAATACCTCGCGGTGACGACGCCCGGCGGCGAGCGCTACACGCGGGCCGGCTCGCTCGCGATGGGCGCCGATGGCATCCTGCGCACGACCTCCGGAACGGCGCTCGTGCGCGAGGACGGCAAGCCGGTGCGCCTCTCCCCGGCAGCCGGCGAGGCGTCGATCCAGCCGGACGGGAGCGTCGTTCAGAACGGGGAGGTCCTCGCGAAGCTCAAGATCGTGCGCGCCGCCGAAGGCACGACCTTCCGGCACGAGGGCGCCGGCCTCCTCACTTCCGCAGGTCCGCCGCCGGTGCCGACGACGACGACGCTCGACGTCGGCGCGCTGGAGGACTCGAACTCGACCGCGATCGTCGCGATGACCGAGCTCGTGACCGCCTCGCGCACGTTCGAGGCGTTCCAGCGGATGCTCGATACGTTCGGTGAGTGTGACCGCAAGGTGCTCACGACCACGCCAGGCGCGACGGAGTGACGAGATGAAGGTCGGATCGAGTGTCTCGACGGCGATGGCCCCCGCCGTCGAAAGGAGGCAACGGACCGAGGTCGAGGTGCAGCGGACGCCCGTCTCGCGCGCCGATCTGCGCGCCGCGATCGGCCGCGCGCACCAGCAGCTCACCGGGCACGCCGCACCTGCTGCTCTCCTCGACACGCTGACGGCCCACGCGTCGCTCGAGACCGGCAGCGGCGCGCAGATGTACAACTACAACTTCGGAGGCATCAAGGGCACGAGCCCGAGCGGCGAGACCGCCCGGATGCGCACGAGGGAGGTCATCGAGGGGCGCGAGATCGAAGTGAGGGACGGGTTCCGTTCGTACCGCTCACTCGACGACGGCGCGCTCGACTACGTGCGCCTGATGCGCGACCGATTCGGCGGAGCCGTAGCGCGCGCCGAGGTCGGCGACGTGGACGGATTCGCGCATGCGCTCAAGCAAGCGCGCTACTACACCGCGGACGAGTCGAAGTATGCGAGCGCGCTCCGCGGCCTGTCGACGACGACGGGCGAGGCGGCTTCTCCGGCGACTATCGACGCGCGTTCGCGCATCACGACTGCCGCGGCCGTCTTCCCGGATACGTTCGAGCTCGGCCGCGTGCTCGATGCCATCGCCCGACATCCGACGAGGGTGGAGGAGACGGACGGCGACGAAGACGCGTGAGGTACGCCCGCGTGCCGCGGGCGGTGGACAGGAACATGCAGTCAGGCTCCGGACCACCGTTTCCATCGACGGTTCCCTTCAGACCTTCGCGCTCGCGCCGTTCTGCGAGTGACGGGCTCGCCCTGCGAGCTCGACTGGAGGCTCATGGATAGTCTGGCGCCGGGAGCGCGCGAGAGCGGTGGTGTCGGATCGAGCGCGAGGACGGCAGACGTCCGGTCGGGCGCTCAGAGCCTGCGCCAGACCGTAGCCGAGCTCGAAGAGCAACGGAGGCGCCTCGAGACGGCGCTGACCGAGTTGAAGGGCGCGCAGGCGCGTCTTCTGCAGGCTCACAAGCTCGAGGCGATCGGTCAGCTCGCGGCGGGCATCGCTCACGAGATCAATACGCCCACGCAGTACGTGACGGACAACGTCGAGTTTCTCGCTCGGGCGTTCGAGCGCCTCCGGGGCGTCGTCGCCGCGTCACGCGAGCTGCTCGATGCGCTCCGAAACGGGCCCGTGTCACCGGAGCTACTCGCGCGCGCTGAGGCGTGCTTCTCGAGCGATCGGCTCGACTACATCCTCGTGGAGGCGCCGAAGGCGCTGGAGCAATCGATGGATGGGCTTCATCGTGTGGCGAGCATCGTCTCGGCGATGAAGGACTTCTCCCACCCGAGCGAGGGCGAGAAGGTCGCGTGCGACCTGAACGAGGCGATTGCCTCGACGGTCACGGTCGCGACGAACGAGTGGAAGTACGTCGCCGAGATGGTGACGTCCTTCGACCCCGAGCTGCCGCCGATCCGCTGCCTGCGTGACGAGATCAACCAGGTCGTTCTCAACCTGATCGTGAACGCGGCACACGCGATCGACGAGGTCGTGCTCGGCGGCAGTGCAGGCATGGGGACGATCCGCATCGAGACGATCTACGAGGCCGGCTGGGTCGAGCTCCGCGTCTCCGATACGGGCTGCGGGATCCCCGAGCACGCGCGCGCCCGGGTGTTCGATCCGTTCTTCACGACGAAGCCGGTCGGCAAGGGGACCGGGCAGGGGCTCGCCATCGCTTACGCCGTGATCGTCGAGAAACACGGCGGCGAGATCGGCTTCGATACCGAGGTAGGTCGCGGCACCACTTTCATCATCCGCCTCCCCGTCGATGTTCGCGAGGAGCGCCTCTCGACTTTTTCCGCACCACTGAGGCCAATGGCATGAGAGTCCTGTTCGTAGACGACGAGCCCCGCGTGCTCGAGGCCATCCAGCGCATGCTCTCGGATGCTGCCGGATCCTGGGAGGTCCTCACTGCCTCGAGCGGCGAGAAGGCGCTCGAGATGCTCGAGAAGTCCAGCTTCGACGTCATCGTGACCGACATCCGGATGCCCGGAATGGACGGCGGCACGTTGCTCGCGAAGGTGAACGAGCGCTGGCCTTCGATCACGCGCATCGTGCTCTCAGGGCACACCGACCAGGAGCACGCGCTTCGAGCGATGGGCAGCGCCCATCAGTTCCTCAGCAAGCCGTGCAGCCCGAAGGTCCTCACCGAGGTGGTGGAGAACGCGTTCTACCTGAGCGCGCTCACTCCCAACGCGCGCGTGCGCGAGCTGGCGGCGGCAGTGCACCGATTGCCTGCCATGCCGAAGGTCCACGAGCGGCTGCTCGCGATGATCGACTCGCAAGGCGCGAGCGTGCGTGATGCCGCCGACCTCGTCGCCCAGGACCCGGGGCTCTGCGCGAAGATCCTTCGCGTCGTGAACTCGGCGATGTTCTCGCGCGGCCAGACCGTGCGTGACGTGCGGACGGCGACGGGGCGCCTCGGCCTCGACCTGTTGCGGGCGATGCTCCTCTCCGAGCGCGCTTCGTGCGGGCTTTCGGGGAAGCGCGTGCAGCAAATCCAGCGCGACGCGCTCGACGCGGCTTCGGTCGCGACGATGCTGGTCGGGCCCGATGAGCAGCGGACCGCGTTCACGGCGGCGCTCCTGTGTGACGTCGGAGCGCTCGTGCTCGAGCAGGGCGCCCCGGACGAGGTCGCGGCCGTGCGAGTCGAGGCCGCCGAGGGGCTCATTCCCATTCACGTGGCGGAGAAGCAGCTCCTCGGCTCGAGTCACGCCGATGTGGGTGGCTACGTCCTCGGCCTCTGGGGTGTCCCCGCCGTGATCGTCGACGCCGTTCTCGGTCACCACGACCTTGGCCGCGATCCTTCACCTCTCTCGGCGGCGGTCCACGTCGCCCACTGCATCGTTGCAGGCGATTTCGTCACGGCCGAAGCAGCCGCGCGCGTCGGTGGCGAGGTTCGCGTCGACGAGGTTCGCCAGGCTTACCTCGAGGAGAAGCAGAAGGCCGCGTGAGCGGGCTTCAAAATTCCCCTCAAGGAACCGCCCGGGCAACCGTTCCGAGAGAGTGAAGGGACGAGGCAGCCGGAAGCAAAGAAGGCAGCCGGTCCCATCCCCAACACGGGTTCCCTCCACCAACGTTTCAGGAGCATTGATCATGGCACTCAGCGTCAACACCAACGTCACCTCGATGAACGCGCACAACCAGCTGTCGAAGACGCAGGACGCGCTCAAGACGTCCTTCGCTCGCCTCGCGAGCGGCATGCGCATCAACAGCTCGGCGGATGACGCTGCGGGCCTCGGCATCAGCAAGTCGATGAACGCGCAGATCCGCTCCTACGCGGTCGCCGAGCGCAACACGAACGACGGCATCAGCATGCTGCAGACGGCCGACGGCGGCGCTGAGCAGATCCACGGCCTCCTGACGCGTATGCGCGAGCTGGCGGTCCAGGCGTCCAACGGCTCGCTCAGCTCGAACGACTACTCGAACATCGACGCAGAGTTCCAGCAGAACCTCGCCGAGATCGATCGCGTCGCCGGCTCGGTGCAGTTCAACGGCATCAACCTCCTCTCGGGCGCCGCTGCGGACCGCACCTTCCAGGTCGGTATCGGCACCCAGTCGACGGACCAGATCTCGGTCAGCTTCGGCGGCGCCGACTCGACGGAGCTCGCGGTGACCGGCACGAGCGCGACCAGCTTCGCCAACGCGCAGACGGCGATCACGAAGCTCGACAGCGCCATCCAGAAGCTCAGCGGTGTCCGCGCCAGCTTCGGTGCAAGCATGAACCGCTTCACGGCGACGGTCTCCAGCCTCCAGTCGATGCAGACGAACACGGCCGCTTCGCTGAGCCGCATCCAGGACACGGACGTCGCGTCCGAGACCGCGACGCTCTCGAAGAACCAGGTTCTCTCGCAAGCGGGCGCCGCGATCCTCTCGCAGGCGAACCAGACCCCGCAGCTCGCCCTCAGCCTCCTCCGCGGCTGATTCCGGCAAAGTCGCTCCCCCGGCGCGGAGGGTGCCGGGGGACGACGCTGTCCACTTCACCCCGACCCTCCACTCGTAACGAACGGAAGTCGAACAGATGCCGATTCAGCTCACAGGTCTTGGTGGTTTCGACTCCGGGAACGTCATCTCGCAGCTCGTCGACATCGCGAACGCGCCGCTACGAGACATCGATACCAAGAGAGCGCAGGTCGACTCCGCGAGCTCGACGATGTCGGCCTTCTCCTCGAAGCTGAGCATCCTCAAGAACGCTGCGACCGCCCTCTCCACGACGAGCGGCTTCTCGTCGATGGCGGCGACATCCAGCGACGCCGGCATCGTTCCCACGGTGACCGGCTCTGCTGTCCTCTCGTCGTTCTCCGTCCACGTCACGCAGCTCGCGCAGGCGCAGAAGACGCGCAGCGATGCTCGAGCCTCTGCGACTGCCGCGCTCGGCGAAGCCGGAGACCTCTCGATCAAGGTCGGGTCCGGTGCAGCCGTGAACGTCTCCGTGCTCCCGGGCGACTCGCTCTCCGACATCGCCACGAAGATCTCGCAGAGCGGCGCGCGTGTGACCGCCAGCGTGATCAACGCCGGTGGCTCGTACCGACTCGCGATCCAGGGGCTCGATACGGGCGCCGCGAACGAGATCGAGTTCGCCGAGATGGGCGGCCTCGCGCTCGGGCTCTCCACACCGGAGAACACCTACGAGACCGCGCAGGACGCGAAGCTCACGATCGACGGGCTCGCCGTGACGCGGCCGACGAACTCGGTCGCCGATGCGATCCCCGGAGTGACGCTCGCGCTGACGAAGGCCACGACCACTCCGGCCACCGTGCGGGTAGCGGGAGACACGACCGCGCTCAAGTCGAAAATCAGCGCGTTCGTGAACGCCTACAACGACGTCGTCAACACGGGCCACCTCGTCTCCGGCTACGGCACGATGAAGGCCCAGAATCCGGTGCTCGCCGCCGATCGCGGCATCCGGCGCGCGCTCGACTCCATCTCTTCGCTCGTCTCCGGCATCGTTCCGGGCTCGGCCGGGACCCACCGCTCGCTCGCGAGCGTCGGCCTCACGCTGTCACGCGATGGCGCGCTGTCGTTCGACGGAGCGAAGCTCGATGCAGCGCTCGAGAAGGACCCCGATGCCGTGCGCCGCCTGTTCGTGACCGACAGCGCGACCGGGGCGACGGGCGTGATGAAGACGCTCGGAACGACGATCGACAATCTCATCACCGGCGACAGCGGCGCCGTGAAGAACCGCATCGACGGCCTTGCCGCACAGAGCAAGCGCCTCGTGGAGTCGCGCACGAAGAAGGAAGCGCAGATCAAGCAGTACGAAGCGCAGCTTCGGAAGCAGTTCTCCAACCTCGACATCGCGATGAGCCGCTACCAATCGATGGCGAGCGCACTCTCTGGCCTCAACAGCTCGTCCGAATGACGCTGCCCAGAGCCGCTCGCCGCCAAGCTCTCGAACGAACCATCGTCCCCATTTTTCGAGCCCGATAGCGAATGAGCACCCTCCCCACGTTCCTCTCGCCTGCTGCCGTCGCCTCGCGCTACCGGGGCGTCCAGCTCAATACCGCATCGCCTGCGCAGCTGGTCGTCATGCTCTATGACGGCGCGATCCGGTTCGTCGGGGAAGCCAGCGAGGCCATGGGCCGCGACGACCGCGCTCGAGCGGGGGATCGCATCGGGCGGGCGCTCGCGATCGTCGACGAGCTCGCGGCGACGCTCGATCCGACCCATGCACCCGAGCTCGCGGAGAACCTGCTCGCGCTCTACGGCTTCTGCAAGCGCCGCCTTCTCGAGGCGAACCTCAACCGTGACCCCGCCGCGCTCGCGGATGTCGTCTCTTCTCTGACCCCGCTCCGCGAGGCGTGGGCGGCGGTGTCTTCTCGCCGCTGATCCCGCGGATGGACTTCATTGTCGCGGGAGCGAGCCGTTGGATCCCGCCGAGATGAGCGTCCAGACTCCCTTCGCCAGCTCGACATTCGTCGCCACCAGCGAGGCGATGCGGCGAGCACTGAGTGTCCTCCAGCGCGTTGCGCCCTCCGCCTGCACGGTGCTCGTCACGGGGGAGAGCGGCACCGGCAAGGAGGTCGTCGTTCGTGCCCTGCACGAGATGAGCACGCGCCGGGACGCGCCGTTCATCGCGGTGAACTGCGGCGCGATCGCCGACAACCTCGTCGAGAGCGAGCTCTTCGGACATGCGCGCGGCGCGTTCACGGGCGCGGTTGCCGCCCGGCGTGGATGGGTCGGCGCGGCCGACGGCGGGACGCTCTTCCTCGACGAGGTCGGCGAGCTGTCCCTCGCGGCCCAGGTCAAGCTCCTGCGCCTGCTCCAGCAGCGCGAGTACACGCCGCTCGGCGAGACGAGGCCGCTGAAGGCCGATGTGCGCGTCGTGGCCGCGACGAACCGCGACCTCGAGGCCGAGGTCCGCGCCGGTCGCTTCCGCGAGGACCTCTACTTCCGCCTCGACGTCGTCCACGTGCACCTGCCGCCGCTGCGCGACCGTCGCGAAGAGATCGCGCCGCTTGCGGAGCACTTCTTGCGGATCTGCCGCGAGCGCACCGGTCGACTCGACGTGACACGCTTCGCCTCCGGCGTGCTCGAGATGCTGGTTGCCGACGACTGGCCCGGCAACGTGCGAGCCCTCGAGAACACGATCGAGCGCGCTGTCCTTCTCGCGCGTGGGTCGGAGATCGACGTCGACGGTCTGCCGGCGCGGATCCTGGCGCGTGCCGCCGCGAGCGCGCCGCCGATCGCGATCGTCCCTCGCGTGCAGAAGCCCACGTCGGATCGTTTCTCGCTGCCGCCGGCGACCGGCGACGGCGTCGTCGACCTGCGGGCCGCGGTCGATGCGCTGGAGAGCCGGCTGATTCGCCAGGCGCTCGAGCGGTCGAAGAACAACAAGCAGCGCGCCGCCGACATGCTGGGCATCAAGCGGACGACGCTCATCGACATGATGAAGCGCAAGGGCCTCGCGGCCTGAGCCGCGGACGAGCGCGTAGGCACCCCTGACCGGATCGGGCCGGAGAGCGCCCCCGCGCGGGCCGCCGCCGTTCCTCCTCGACGTGGGGAAAGCATCTTGCGATGCAGACGAGACGCTTCCTCGCGGATTGTTCTCCCCCGACGAAGCCAAGGACGTCTAACCTTGCCGGCCGGTGTCCTCGCGCATCCGCGCTGCCTTCGGGCTCGTCATCCTCGCGCTCGCGATGTTCCACGCGCGTCCCGCGCTTGCGGACGCTCGCACCGAGGCTCGTGCCCACTTCAAGAAGGGCATGGAGTCGATCTCCGCGGGCAAATACGAGGACGGGATCGCGGAGCTCGAAAAAGCCTACGAGATCCTGCCGCACCCGAACGTCCTCTACAACATCGCGCGGGCCCACGCTGAGGCCGGCAATCTCGACAAGGCCGCCGAGAACTTCAGGCGGTACCTGGAGACGAATCCGCCGGACAAGGAGGAGACGCTCACGGTTCTCCGTGGCCTCGAAGCGCGTATCAGGAAGCGCGACGCCGAGCGACAGCCCGAGCCGGTACCGACTCCCACCCCCGAGAAGCCGGCTCAGCCCGAGCAGGCCCCGCCGCCCGTGACCCCGCCGCCGCAGGCTCCGCAGGGAGGACCGGCCGGCGACATCGGCGCGGCGCGGACGGAGGACGTGTTCGCCGAGAGCATCGTCACCGCGTCGAAGGGCGCACAGAGCCCGCTCGACGCGCCGAGCTCGACGGCGGTGATCACGGAGCAGGACATCCGGCTCTCCGGCATCACGAAGATCCCCGAGCTGCTACGGCGCCTCGCCGGCGTCGACATCATGCAGGTCACCGGCGGTCAGACCGAGGTGTCGATCCGCGGCTTCAACCAGCGCCTCTCCAACAAGACGCTCGTTCTCGTGGACGGGCGCTCGGTCTACGCGGACATCCTCGGTGCCACGATCTGGCAGACGCTCTCGATCGGTGTCGAGGACATCCAGCGCATCGAGGTCGTGCGCGGCCCCGGCTCCGCGCTCTACGGCGCGGACGCGTTCAACGGGGTCATCAACATCATCACGAAGAAGCCGGGAGAGCCTGCGGCGGGTGATCAGCGCAGGAGCGGCCTCGCGGGCGCCTATGGCAGCCAGGCGACGACGCACGGCAGCCTCTGGGCGTCCGGTCGCGAGGGGGATTTCGGCTGGCGCATGGCCGCCGGATACGACTACCTCCCGCGCTGGTCGCGAGAGGTGCCGAACGGCCGCGCCGACGTGCGTACGGGCGTCGGCGATCAGGTGGAGAGCTCGCGTACGATTCGCCTCGATGCCCGAGGCTCGCGCCAGTTCGGCAAGGCCGGCACTCTCAACTTCGGCGGAGGGCTCGCGCAGGGCTCGCTCGAGATCCTGGGAATCGGCACGCTCCAGGACATCGTCTTGCCGTCGTTCGCAGCGACGGACGTGACGACGTCGTGGAGCTCCGACCACATCGACGCGCGCATCTTCTGGAACCGCCTGCGCGGCGATTCGAGCCTCAACGTCAACTACGTCGGCCAGTCGCTCCTGCCCGCCCGTGTCGAGCAGAACATCGTCGACGGCGAGGTGGTCTACAAGGGCAAGCTCGAGGTCTCGAACGACCTCGTCAACGACCTCCGTATCGGCGCTGCGTACCGGTACAAGGACGTCGTCTGGACGTACCTCGATCAGGATCGCTTCGAGCATCACTACGCGCTCTTCCTCCACGACGAGCTCAAGATCGCGAAGCCGCTCCCGCTCGTCGCCGACTACCGCCTCGACTGGGTGCCTTACCTCGAGCGCTTCCAGCAATCGCCGCGCGGCGCGGTGCTCGTGCATCCGACGAAGCAGTCGACGATCCGCGGCTCCGTCGCGACCGCGTTCCGGAAGCCGACGTTCCTCGAGTCGTATCTCCGGCTCCCGATCCAGCTTCCGGTGACGGGCGCCGGCCAGTTCTCCGAGGGCGTGCGCCGCGACGACCCCGGCTTCATCGTCAACGCCGAGCGGATCATCAGCGCGGAGCTCGGGTACCTGAACCAGGAGAGCGACGTCTTCACCGTCGACACGTCGCTCTACTTCAACCGTGTCTCGAGCCTCATCCAGCTCGCATCGACGCGCCCGCTCACGGTCGCCGACTTCCCGACGGCAGGCACGCAGGACATCGCGACGGGGCTCTTCCCGGTCGGCTTCGGCGGCTGGGAGAACCAGTGCCAGGCCTACAACGTGTACGGCGGCGAGGCGAGCGTCCGGACGTACCCGACCGAGGGCCTCGACCTCTACGCCAACTACACGCTGAACCTCTTGCAGCAAGACAACTCGGGCTGCACGTCCGACCAGCTCTCGCGCATCGTCGCCGACCAGCGCACGAGCCGGCACAAGGTCAACGCCGGCGTGCAGCTGCGTACGAAAGCGGGCTTCGACGGGTCCGTCGACTTCCACTTCGTGTCCGATCAGTTCTGGGCCGAGCAGGTCACGAACTTCGTGCGGCAGCAGATCGAGCAGCAGCGCTTTCGCCTCTCCCAGTACGCGCTCGTCAACGCGCGCGTCGGCTATCGTTTCCTCTCGAATCAGGCCGACGTCGGTATCGTCGGCTTCAACATCCTCGGCCTCGAGCACCGGCAGCATCCCTACGGGCAGCTCCTCGGGCGCCGCGTGATGGTGCAGTTCTCGTACCGGTTCTGATCCCATGTTCCGCCGGCTCCTCTTCCTCCTCCTCCTGTTCGTGCTCGCGGCGGCGGCGTGCACCGACGTGCCGATCGACGACCAGCGGAACGATCGGCGACTGTTCCCGCCGCGGGGCGTGATTCGCGGCACCGTCACGTACGTGGGACCGCCGCCGTGCTCGCGCGCGGGCCACATCGTCGGCAACGCCGTGGTCCTCGTCTTCGATCGCCGAAATCCGCCGCCGCCGAACGGCCTCGCTACCAGCGCCGCGAACTTCGTCGCGGTCCCGGGGGACGTTCTGTTCGCGAACCAGCCGCGGTCGATCGGCGACGAGCTGTTCTGTCCGCCGGAGTCGCCGAACATCGAGGCGTCGGCGCCGTTCGCCGTCGCGCCCGTCGAGCCCGGCTCGTACGTCATCTCCGCCTTCTACGACCGCCGCGGCCGCTTCTGGCCGACGTTCAAGTTCCGCAACCTGCCCGAGGCCGGCGACCTGGTCGGCGGATACATCGACGTCGAGGACGCGCGCCGCAACGCTGGCAACCTCGCCTATCAGCCCGTCTATCGTCCCGTCGACGTCGGCATCCGGCAGCCGGCACCGGCCGACGAGATCCCGGACTTCACGATCGGGCCGAACGGGTACGTCGTCGACAACATCCCCGTCTCCATCCAGCGCGAGGTCCCGTTCACGCGGCCGTATTTCCACCCGCGGCACGTGGACCCGCTCACGAAACAGGAGACGAGCGCGGAGCAGATCGGCGAGCCGCTGCGGTCGCCCGCGAACACGACGGCCGACCCACTCGCCGTCCCGATCCTGGCGATGACCCAGGACGTCCACGTCCTCGCGCCGCCGTCGAGCCCGACGCCCGAGACGCTCACGTCGTACCAGGACGGGTTCCAGAGCCTGAAGCTCGTGTGGGGCGTTGCGCGGGGCGAGTTCGACGACGCCACCGATCCACTGCAGCCGTTCGGCTTCCAGCTCCCGGCGCTGCCGCCGAATGGAAAGGGAGGGCTGCTCGTGTTCGCGCGCGGCGGCTCGATCCCGGAGAACCCGAACATCCCAGCGCTGTGGCCGCAGGTCGCGCTCGTGAAGCTCGCGGACGATCCCGAGCGGAAGACGGACCGACAATCGCTCGTCGTCCAGGGCACGCAGGAAGAGACGCTCGTCACCGGCAAACCGCCGGGGCCGCTCGTCGTCATCCAGGGCATCACCCTCTACGACGACAGCCTCGCCAGGACGATCGCGGGGCCGGTGCCGGCCACACCGTCGACCGCTGCGCTGCGCGATCACCTGACCGCGCTCGTCCGGCCGGCGGCGCTTTGCTTCGACGCGAAGCGCGTCGATCTCGGCGCGGTGCTCGTGACGCCGCATCTCACCGGAAGGAGCGCCGACGGGAGCGAGACCGGTGAGCGCCCGCTCTTCGATCCCAAGGCGATCGAGCAGCAGCCGAACATCCGCGAAGTCCGGCGGGGGTGCCTCCCGATGGGCCGCTATGCGATCTCGCTCGTGTACCCGTCGGGGCAGGCCTGGACGGTCCCGAACGAGAGCGGCGGCTGTTCCGCGCTGGAGGGGGCCGTCCGGGTCGGTGATCGCGTCGGGAGCTGCGCAGACAAGCCGCGGACGGTTCTGCTCTCCCAGGGGTCGCGAGGTGTGGTCGAGATCATCGGCCCGAGCGAGGAAGGCTTCTGCGAGGAGTTCCCCGTCCCGCCGGAGTGCCGGGCTCCCTGACGACGGCTCAGCTCCGAGCCACACCGCTCCAGAACGAGCGATCGGATGCCGGCGAGGTGTTCTATCCTGCTCCGGTGCAGTCCGCCGTCATCATCGGCAACCTCGACGGCGTCCACCGTGGTCACCAGGCCGTGCTGCGGCAGGCCAAGGCGATCGCGGTCGCTCGAGGCCTCGTCACGTTGGTGCTCACGTTCGATCCGCACCCGAGCCAGTTGCTCCGGGGCTTCACGCCGCCGCGCCTCGCGACGCTCGAGCGGCGGATCGAGCTTCTTCGCCACCACGGCGCCGACCAGGTCATCGTCGAGGCCTTCACGCCGGAGCTCGCCGCCCTCACGCCGGACCGCTTCGCGCGCGAGCTCCTCGTCGGCCGGCTCGGCGCGAAGGCGGTCGTCGTCGGAGAGAATTTCCGCTTCGGCGCGAAGCGGGCCGGGGACCTCGCGATGCTCCGCGAGCTCGGCGGAGCGCTGGGCTTCGAGGTCGCCGCCGCCGAGATCGCTGGCGACGAGCACGGGCCGTTCTCGAGCACGCGGGTGCGCGACGCGATCGCGAGCGCCGACCTCGACGAGGCGACGCGGCTCCTCGGGCGAAGGCACTCGATCTCCGGCATCGTCGAGGGTGGGGATCGCCGTGGCCGGACGATCGGCTTCCCGACGGCGAACCTCGGCGGCGTCCTCGAGGTGTTGCCGCCCGACGGCGTGTACGCCGTCTTCGCCGGAGAGCGTCCGGGCGTCATGAACCTCGGGGTGCGGCCGACGGTCGACGGTAAGAGCCGCCGCATCGAGGTCCACCTCTTCGACTTCGATGGCGACCTCTACGGCCAGCACATGCGTGTGCATCTGGTCAGCCGGATCCGCGACGAGAAGAAGTTCGCGGGTCTCGACGAGCTCAAGGCGCAGATCGCGGCCGACGCGGCCTCGGCGAGGGCGATGCTCGCTGGCCTTCGTCCGGGCGACGGAAGCGACGCCTGACAGTCAGAACGCGTCCACGACGACATTGTCGACGTCGATGGTCCACGTGTTGGACAGGTCCTCGACATAAGCACCGCCGATGCTGACGCTCACGGCGGTCGTCGCGGGAGCGGCGACCGTGTCGATACGGGAGCTCACGCCGTCGACCAAAAGTGTCGCCCGCGCCGGATCCCGCGTCAGCGTCAGCGTCAGATGGTGCCACGCGCCGCCGCCGAGCGGGATCTCGTTCTCGAGGCTGATCTGGCCGCCATCGGCCCTGTCCGTCCAGTACTGGAATCGAGCGCCGTTCGACCGCACGAAGACGAAGAGCGAGCTCGAACGGTGCCCCGCAGGCGCTGGCTGCACGAGGACCTGGAGCGGATCCACTTCGGTGTACGCTCCGGCCGTGTGATCGAAGAAGAGATCGAGCTCGACGCGTACCGTGTTGCCGTCGACGGCGACCGTCTTGGTCAGCTTCGTGTCGCGCCTGCCCGAGGCGGGATGGAGGACGGCGCGGAGCGCCCGTGGCGGTGAGGCCGCGCGCTCGCTCGAGAGAGCGAGTGTGCCGCTCCTGGTTTCGATCGCGTCCCAGCGCGAGCCGAGGTCGACTCCGCCTTGATCGAAGTCGTCGCAGAACACGTGAGGAGAGGCACACGGTGACGTTGATGCTGCGTCTTCGCCCGGAAGGGAGCCGCCGTCGGTGGGCGAGCTCGGGGAAGCGTCAGCGGGCGGAGCCTCGCTCCTCGCGTCCCCAGAGCCGTCGCGCTGCGCATCGCGATCGCCGGCGAGGTCGGCCGTGCTCACGACCAGCGAGCACGCTCCTACGATCGCCAGGCTCGCGAAGAACGCAGCGCGAAGCAGCATGGCTCAATCTTGGCACATGGTCGTGCGGGAGCCGAACAATGGCCGTCCTGCCGCAACTTCCAGCAACGGTAGACGTGGGTGTGTGGGCGCATCGGCCCGGAGGCCGTTCCGTCGAGCAGAACGGACGCACCGAGAGAGCCGGCGGAGAGCCTCCGGCTGGCGCTAAAGCCCCGCTCCCGCGCAGCGGATCCGCAGGGGTTCACCCCCCTGCGGAGCGGGTGGGGTTTGGGGCAAAGCCCCAACGTTAGAAGTGGTTCGGACCCCGGAAAACGGGTACGACGAGAGATCCGATGGACCGCGCAGAGCTCGAGCGTCTCGATCGCGAAGGCCTGGTCGCACGCGCACAGGCAGCCGGCATCCGGCGCGCGCGTGTGCTGACGCGCCCCGAGCTCATCGACGAGCTGCTCCGCCTCGATGCGGACGTCGATCCGACGCACCTGAAACGGACGCGCGGGTTCTTCGGCATCGCCCGCGATCTCCTCTCCCGCGTCGTCGAGCGCGGCCTGCACTTGCCGGACGCTGCCGACCGGCTCCGGGCGGCGCTCGGCAATCCGCTGCCGCACGTGCCGCGGCCGGAGCCCCAGGCCGTCCCCACCGTCACGCTCGCCGAGATCTACGCCGCGCAGGGCCACAAGCAGCGCGCGATCGAGACGCTGAGGCGTGTCCTCGAGGACGAACCCGAGCATGGCGCGGCACGAGCGCTGCTCGAGAAGCTCGAAGCGGTGGACTACGTCCCGCCGCCGCCCCCGCTTCCGCCGGAGGACGAGCCCGGGGACCAGATCGGCGCTGGGCTCCGCCGCGCAGCTGCGGCCAACGACGAAGACGAGCACGAGGCCGTGACGACAAACCCGGGGCCCCGCGCCGCGAAGCGGGGAGCGGGGGTGAGTCCGCGAACCCCCGCAGAGCGGGGTGGGGTTTGGGGCGAAGCCCCATCCAGAAACGAGCCGGCCGTCTCGACGCCCGAGCCCGTGACGGCGGAGCCGGTCGCGACCGTCGCACACGCGACCGAGGACGCCGAGCCCGTCATCGCCGACGAGCCGGAGCCCGTCACGCCGCAAGTGCCGCCGGCGCCAGAGCGTTCGGAGCATGCGTGCGTTGCGATCCCGATCGACCGCGCGAGCTCGTACGTGTGGTGGCGGCTCTCGCCGGACGCGCGGGCGCAGGCGAAGGACGCGTTCTTCTTCGTTCGAGCCGCGATCTTCGTCCCGACCTGGGACGGGCCGACGACCGAGACGCGCGACGTGGCGTGCGATCCCGCCGCCGGTGAGCTCGTCCTCGGCGATCTGCCGGAGCGGGCCGTCGTCCGGGTGGCGGTCGGCATCATGACGGACGGCGCGTTCGTTCCTCTCGCGCATTCGCCTGCGCTCGAGATGACGACGGACCGCGACCTCATCGAGTGGACGCCCGAGGGCACAATGGCGATCGTCCTCGCGGACGCCCCGCGGACGACCGCGATCGGGCGTGCGGTCGAGGCCGCGGCGCGCGTCGCTGCGGACAGGAAGGCATCTGTATCGGCCTAGGAGGCGCGCATGTCCGAGGACCTGCTGCTGTACGCGCAGCTCGGGCGAGCAGACCACATCGCCCGGCTCGTCAGAGAGGGCGCGGATCCCGACTGGCGACGGGAAGACGGCGTCACGACGCTGATGATGGCGGCCATGACGGGGCGCCTCGAGGTGATGACGTCCCTCCTCGACTCCGGCGCGACCGTGGATCTTCCTGCGCCCGACGGGATGACGGCTCTGCTCGCTGCGTGCGCGTTCGCCCGGACGACGCGAGACATCGGTGGCGTCGAGCTGCTGCTCGCGCGTGGCGCCGATCCGAACCTCGCCAACAAAGAGGGCAACGACGCGCTGATGCTCTGCGCGCGGCACGGGCTCGTCGAGGGCGTCATTGCGCTCCTCAAGGCAGGGGCCGATCCACGACGCTCGAACCGGTATGGAACGACGGCGTTGATGCAGGCGGCGCGCGGGCATCTGATCGAGACCGTCCGGGTGCTGATTCGTGCCGGCGCGAACCGGGGGCAGGTCGACGAGAGCGGCCTCAGTGCGCTCAGGTATGCCCACGAGCTCGGCTCCCCACCTCCGGAGCTCGCAACGATGCTCGCGCCGAGCGATCTCGGCTCTCTCGAGCTCTCTCGGCAGGTCACGCGGTTCGAGCGTCCGGAGTTCCGGATCAAGCTCCTCGGTTCCTGGAACGAGAGTGAGGTCGCACCAAACGAGTACGAGCTCCTCGAGGTGACGGGCGAGCGCCAGATCGTCGTGTCGGTCACGAACCTGACCGCACGCCTCGAGCCCGACGAGCGGCAGGAGGCCGTCGAGCGCGAGGTCCGCGCGCACATGGGGCGGATCCGGAGGGAGACCGGCGAGGACTGCCGGTTCAGCGACGTCCGCTTCCTCGAGGTGGGGCCCGTTCTCCAGGCGCGATGGAGCGGGTCCTCGCCGTCGGGGGCCTTCTTCGTCGCAGCGTGCGTCTACGCCAGCTCGACGCGGTTCGTAACGATGTCCTACCGAGACTTCCGTCCGAACCTCTCGGAGGAGACGCGCGGCCGTCAGGCTGGAGAGAGCGTCGCGAGCTTCCGCGTGAAGTGACATCGCATCCGGCGGGTTTCGACTCGACGGACACGCGATCGCGCGTCAGGATGAACAGCGAAGGCAGGATCTCCTCGGTGAGAAGGTTCGGTTGGAGCGTTGCTGTTCTGGCGCTCGAGATGGCCGTTGCCGTCGGGGCGCTCCCCTGCGCTGGGTGCGCCGCCGCAAAGCAGGAAGCGCCGCCGAGTGTGCACCTCGTCGTTCCGACGTCGGCGGGCCAAGCTGCCCTCGAAGACTTCGATGTCGTGTCGTTCCTCGATGTCGACCTCCACACGGCCGTGCAGACGCGGGAGGCCGTGGAGAGCGAATTCGGGCGCGCCTACGGACGTACGGGGCATCCGCGGTGGTTCTTTCATGCGTTCGACAGCAAGAGCCTCGACTTCGTCGTCGCGCGTTACGAGCCGAAAGGCGCGAGCCGTCCGCGCTACGTGGCCGAGCGTCGGCTGCGCGTGAAGCGCTCGCGCGCCGCCGAGCGAGCCCTCGGCGTCTCCGAGGTCGTGCGCGACTACGAGATCGGCACCCGCGGAGTGAAGGCCGGCATGTCGCGCCGCGAGGTGACGAGCACGGTCGGCCGGCCGCAGTCGTGGATCCCGCGTGAGAAGGTGGGCTCGTTCGATCTGCTCTATCCGTCCTTCTGCGTGCGCTTCACGAACGACCGCGTCGCCACCGTCTGGCGCCGCGACGAATGCTCGTACTGACCAGCGCGTCAGACTGCCGGTTCGCCGTCGACACGAATTTTCGCGACGGCAGTCACGAAAAATCGTGACTCGCGAATGTTTGCGAGCGCGGCTGCGAGAAATGCCGGAGATCGAGCGAGGCACGAGCGCTGCAGGGCCCCCGCGCGGCGAGTGGCCGGCGTGTGAGGACGCAGGCGCTACGAGCGAACAGGAGCGACGCGATCATGAGCGACACCGTCAAGTACGTGCTCGACGAAGAGCGGATGCCGAAGGCCTGGTACAACATCGCCGCGGACCTGCCCGCGCCGCTGCCGCCTGCGCTCCATCCGGGGACGCGTGAGCCCATCGGCCCAGCCGATCTCGCGCCGCTGTTCCCGATGGCGCTCATCGAGCAAGAGGTCTCCACCGAGCGGATGATCGAGATCCCGCAACCGGTCCGGGACATCTATCGCCAGTGGCGGCCCGCACCGCTCTTCCGGGCACGCCGGCTCGAGAAGGTGCTCGGGACGCCAGCGCGCATCTACTACAAGTACGAAGGCGTCTCGCCGGCGGGCTCGCACAAGCCGAACACGGCCGTGCCGCAGGCGTTCTACAACAAGGAGGCGGGCATCAAGCGCCTCGCGACCGAGACGGGAGCAGGGCAGTGGGGCTCGTCGCTCGCATTCGCCGGTGCGCTCTTCGGCATCGAGGTCACGGTCTTCCAGGTCCGCGTCTCTTACGATCAGAAGCCGTACCGGCGCGCGTTGATGGAGACGTACGGCGCGCGCTGCATCGCGTCTCCGTCGGATCAGACGGAGTCCGGGCGAGCCGTCCTCGCGAGCAATCCTCGGCATACGGGCAGCCTCGGCATCGCGATCAGCGAGGCCGTGGAGGTCGCCGCCAAAGATCCGGGAACGAACTACGCGCTCGGCTCGGTGTTGAATCACGTGCTCCTTCACCAGACGATCGTTGGGCAGGAAGCTGCCCTCCAGCTCGAGCAAGCGAACGACTACCCCGACGTCATCGTCGGCTGCACGGGTGGAGGCTCGAACTTCGGTGGCATTGCCTTTCCGTTCATCGGCGAGCAGCTCCGCGGCGGCAAGAAGGTGCGCGTCGTGGCAGTGGAGCCGGCCGCATGCCCGTCGCTCACCAAGGGCCGATACGCCTACGACTACGGCGACACCGCGCATCTGTCGCCGATCGTGAAGATGCACACGCTCGGCTCGGCGTTCACTCCGCCCGGGTTCCACGCCGGCGGGCTTCGGTATCACGGCATGGCGCCGCTCGTCTCGCACCTGAAGGAGCTCGGCCTCATCGAAGCCGTCGCATATCCGCAGACCAAGGTGTTCGAGGCAGGGCTCCTGTTCGCCCGCGCCGAAGGGATCTTGCCCGCGCCGGAGGCGAACCACGCCGTGCGTGGGGCGATCGACGAAGCGCTCCGCTGCAAGGAGGAGGGCGTCTCGCGCGCCATCCTGTTCAACCTCTGCGGGCACGGCCACTTCGACATGGCCGCCTATACCGAATACGCCGCCGGCAAGCTCACGGACCTGAGCTACAGCGAGAACGAGCTGGCGATGGCGCTCTCCGGGCTGCCGTCGATGGCGTGACGATCAGAGGATGTCGAGCGGATAGCCGCCGTCGGCGCACGCCTTGTCGGCAATCGCCTTCCGGAGCTCGTCGTCGTTGTCGTCGAGCCCGGTGAGGTTCTCGGTCATGCGCTTCTCGGCGCCGCGGGCGAACATCGTGAGCAGGTCGATCTCACGGCGTGCGCCCTCCTCGCCCCGCTTCTCGATCGCACGCGTCGTGCGCGAGAGGCAGCTCGAGAGCGCGTACAGGTCGATGGCGACGTCGGCGACTCGCTTCTGCGTGAACTGCATCTCGGCGATGTTCTTCCCGTGGCGGCGGAGCGCCTTGTCGACCGCCTTCGCGAGCTGCTGCGAGTAGTTGATGACGATCGCGGCCTCGCGCGAGAGCACGGGGTGAACGCGCGTGAGGCGATCGCGCAAGAGCACGCTGCGCGCTTTGCGGATCGCGTATTCGCTCAGCAGACCGAACCCCTTGATCGGCTCGCGGATCGCCGAGGGCACGTCCGCGAGCTGCAGTCCGGGGCCTTGCATGCCCGAGAGCGCGATGAAGCAGCGAAGGATCTCGTTCGTCCCTTCGAAGACGAGCGCGGCCCGCGCGTCACGCAACATGCGCTCCCAAGGCTCGTTGCTCGTGTACGACAGCGCTCCCGCGATCTGCGCCGACTGGTTGGCGATCCGCCAGAGCGTCTCCGAGCCGAAGACCTTGCAGATCGCGCTCTCGATCGAGAAGTCGGTGCGGCCCGCATCGACGAGGCCGGTCGTCAGGTACGTCATGCTCTCGAGCGCGAACAGATCGGCCGACATGAGGGCGATCTTGTCCTTCACGATCGGGAACTCGGCGATGCTCCGGCCGAACGTCTTCCGCTCCGTCCCGCGCTCGACGGCGAGGCGGAGGAGGCGCTTCGCGGCGCCGATGCAGCTCGACGCGAGCGCGAGGCGTGCGCTCGTGAGCACCTCCATCGCGACCTTGAATCCGCGACCCACGTCGCCGAGGATGTGGTGGGCCGGGACCCGGACCTGGGACAGCGTGAGGCTCGTGTTCGAAGCCCCTCGCATGCCGTGGGTGGGCTCCTTCGGAGCGCTCGTCACACCGGCGCCGCGCTCGACGAGGAACGCGGTCAGCCGTGGCTTCGCCCCGTCCTCGGCCGGCGAGGTCCGCGCGAAGACCGTGAACAGGTCGGCCACGCCGCCGTTGGTGACCCAGATCTTCTCGCCGTTGATGACGTAGCTGTCACCGTCGCGATCGGCGCGTGTCTGGATGGCGCCAGCGTCGCTGCCGGCCCCGACCTCCACGAGGGCGAAGGCCGCGAGCGTCTCGCCCCGCGCGCAGCGAGGCAGGTACTTCGCCTTCAGCTCCTCGGAGCCGAAGAAGAGCAGGGCGCCGAGCCCGAGCGACTGATGCGCGCTCACCGTGAGCGCCACCGAGCCGTCCAGCGCCGCGAGCTCCTGGATCACCCGGGCGTACGCCGTGTAGCCGTGGCCGGAGCCGCCGTGGGCTTTCGGGAGCGCCAGACCGAAGAGGCCGAGCTCGCGGAGGCCTGCGAGCACCTCGAGCGGGATCGACTCGTCGCGGTCGATACGCTTCGCGTCGATCTGCTTCGACGCGAAGCGACGAATCCCATCGAGGATCCCGTTGACCTCGTCGACCTCGGCGCGCGTCGGCTCGGGGTAAGGAAAGATCAACCCTTCGGCCGGGGACCCGACGAACAAGCTCTTTGCGAAGGACTCGTCGCCCGAGCCCGAGGTGGCCGGCATGGGGAGCGAGCCGGTGCTCGAGGGCGGCAGAGCGGGGGGAGGCGCCATCGCCGGGTAGAATCGCACAAACTCCAAACCCGCGTGAACCCGCGCGCCGCCCGCGTGCCCGAATGGCGGGCCTTGCGGGAGCGGACGCGGTTCGCCGCGATTCGCCGAGGCCGAGGCCGAGGCCGAGAGAGGGAATGCGGACGCTCCGAAACGAGGACCTGCCGCTCCGCTGCGCGAAACGCGAACGACCTGACGCGCATCGTATGCGGGCATACGGGCATGCGGGGCTGGGCCGGACGACCGACGCGTTCGATTCGAGGGCTTGGCGCCGCTTGCCAGCGCGAAGCGTGAAGCCGCGCCGAGCGGTGAACGAAGCGCGAACGAAGCGCGAATGAAGCGCGAATGAAAAGAGCGGCGACGAGGGGTTGCCCGTCGGCGCACGTCTTGCTACGGGTTCATGTTGGTCATGACGCGAAGCTCGAGATTCGCTGGCGTCGTGAGAGGGGCCGTGGCTCGCCGCGGTGCAGCCCTGATGGGGATCTGCAACGTCACGCCTGACTC
>JAFAER010000259.1 GCA_023423895.1 Pseudomonadota bacterium | reverse complement strand
TCAAGCCGATCGGTACGCGCGGCGAGTACGAATACACGCGCGTCGATCTCTCGCGCAATCGCGGTCCGGGGCAGGCCTTCGGCGACTCTGTCTGCACCGTTGGACTCCAGCGCATGAAGAGCGACGGACCGTTCAGCGCCACGCTCTGGGGCTGGTCGCAGTGGACGAGCTACGCGTATCCGAGCGGGCAGGCCCAGCGGACGCTCGTGAACACGCCGCTCGTCCCCGTGAACTGACACCGGTCACTGCTCTTGAAGGCCATGGCATTGCCCGTCTTCATCGCCCCGCCGAACGGCGAGTCCTGCGTGGGGCTGGGACCGTAGACCTCCCGAGCACCGAACGCGTTCTTGTAGCCGTATTCGAGCTCGCAGCATCCGGCGCTCGGCTCGTCGAGGACCGACTGAGGCAGCGACACGGCGAAGCGAGGCGCACGAGCCGGCGACGCGACACCGGAGAAGCCCCTACCCTTCTTGCGGCGCCAGCGGCGTCGGGCGCTTCGACGTCGGCGCCTCCGTCGGTCGCGTCACCGACCGACGGGGCCTCCGCCGCGCACGCCCTGAAGCCGACGCGCTCAATCGGTGTTGCGGATGCGCGCCTTCACCGCCACGCGCGCGGTGACTTGCGTGGGCGTCGAATCGTCGACGCTCGTGGCCCACATGCCCGCGCCGTAGAAGGACGCCTCGAGCACGGTGTCCTGATCGGTCACGGTGACGCTGCGGATCCAGAGGCGTCCCGTCAGGTCGCGTTCACCACTCGGAAGGTCCGGTGGGTTGATCGAGACCTTGCTTCGGACATTTCCGTCGGGCGTGATGTCGTACACGCCTGCAGCCAGGCCTTCGCTGCGATAGACCTTCACGAGCGCGAGGTGCCCGTTCGCCTGCGCGCACGAGTCCGTCGTCTGCATGTACGTGTCGCCGGTGCCGACGGAGTGATGGGAGTCACTCGCGAGCTCCGTGCAGGACCGGTCGTAGCCGTCCCAGCCCTGCCCCTCCATGACGATGCGGAAGGTGTTCTCGGCATCCGGGATCGGCAGGAATTTGGACGGGTCGGGGTTGTCGTCCGTGGCGCTGTCCTCGCTGTTGGTCGCATCAGACCCTGCGTCGGCGAGGGAGCCAGCGTCGTGCGTCCCCGGGCTCGGACAGCCTTCGAGGTTGTCGTCGTCCTTCTGAACGGTGCATGCGATGGCGGCAATCGAAACGAGGCCGAGAACCGGAAGAATGCGGCTACGGAGCATGACGGGACCTCCCAAGGGACAAGGCGCGCGCGACACGCAAAAGGCGCGGACGCCCGCACTTGCTCGACGCTACGGCCCCGTCGAAGCCGGCAGTACCCCCCGCGGAGGGTGAAGGACCCGATTTCGCGCGGATCCCCTCCTGCAGTGGGTAGAGGAGCATTCCCCGAGCGCGGTACGGTGGTCACGATGAGCAGAGCTCGCTTCGTCTTCACTCTGGTCGTAACGGTGGCCGTCGCAACGTCGCTGGGATGCAACGCGATGAAGTCGAAGATGAAGGAGGCGCTCGGAGGCGACGCGAGCGTTGAGGACACGAAGGTCCCGGCGACAGCGTCGGGCTCGACCGCCGACGGCGACTACGTCGCCTGCGAGATCCTGTCCGCGCAGATCGTCACGGGCGCGTTCCCCGAGATGGCGAGCGTGACGTTCGAGGACTCGAACACGTTGCGGGACCTCGACCGCACGATGAAGGGACAGGCACCGCAGAAGAAGCAACCCTCCGACTACCGGCGGGAGACGATGCGGGTCGGGCTCGGCTCCGTCTGCACCTACTCGTGGCCGAAGCCCGACGCCGCGGAGATCCGTGCACGAAACGCGGCCAAATCGAAAGATGTCGTCGCGAAGGCGCTCTCGACGAAGAAGGAGAAGGGCGGCACGGCCGGTGGCCTGATGACTGCGCTGTCCGAGATGGAGTCCGACCGCGCGAGCGTGGCGTTCGCCCTGACCGGCAAGAAGCCCGCCGCAACGCCAACAGCTGCACGCGCGGCGTACGAGGATCGGATCCAGACGCTGCGGCGCGGGTGGAAAGGAAAGGACGTCGACCCCAAGCTCGTCACGCCCGAGATCGACGCGGGGAAGGCAGTGGCGGATGTCGTCAAGAGCATCGAGATCCCGCCGGACACGACGCTCATCGATGTGGCGGGCATCGGCGACGCGGCGACGTGGAGCGCCAAGTCGAGGACGCTCCACGTCCTCTCCGGCAGACACGTCTTCAACGTCTCCATGGACGTACGCGACGAGGTGAACCGCACGAAGGCCGAAGCGGTCGCGAAGGCGCTCGTGGCCGCGCTCTGACGCGCGAAACGAACGAACTACGACGCGCGGGGACGATGCCGGCGAAGGTCGAACGTCACCGCCGAGGCCTGCGTGTCGAGGAGGCTCACGAGCTCGGTCGAGCTGGTGACGCCGAGCCGGCCGTACAGATCCTTGTGGTACGACTTCAACGTGCTCGCGCTCACGCCCGCGAGCGCGCGGATCTCGCTCGTCGATTGGCGGCGCCAGTGAGCGAGCGCGATCCGACATTGCTGCGGAGTGAGCGACGTTCGGTCGAGCGCACGCAGCACTCGGAGCGTCCGATCCATCTCGAGGCCGATCTGGATACCGACGTATGCGGACTCTCCCTCTCCGGTCGACTCGAGGCCGTAGGCCCGCAGACGCAGCCGTCCTCCCGGCACCGGAAGCGTCATCGTCGGCACCCTGTCGCGGTCGATCACGCGAGAGAACGTGGAACGAGAGCGCACGAAGATCCGAACGAGGTCTCGACACGCCTGAGGGAGCAGCGCGCGATCGACGAGAGGAGCGCGGTCATCGCCGACGGCCGCGTCCTCGAGCCAGCGTCGCGCTTCGCTGGAGGCCCATTGGATCTTGCCCTGCAAGTCCACGACGACGAGCCCCGTGCCGATCTCGTCGAACAACGTGCCTCCCCCGCGCTGTGCGCAGGCATGAACGAGGTGCTCGTAGAGCTGATTCGCCAGGGCGACCTCGCTCCGGCCGAAATGCGGCGCGCGCTCCTCGCGGAAGATGCCGAGGATTCCGATGGGCCCGGTCCCATCGCGCATCGCCACGTCGAGCGTGTGGTGGATACCATTCCGCTTGAACAGGTGCTGGTAGGTCGCGCCGGCGAGGTACTCCGGCTTGGTGTCGACGAGGGTGCCGACGGGACGGCGATTGCGTAGCAGGTTACCGAAGGCAGCCGGATCGGTCGTCCGCAGAGCGAACTGATCGCCCGCGCTCGTGAACAGCTGATGGCTGAATTCGTCGAAGTACTCGCTGTAGTGCTCTCGCGGCGCACATCGCTCATCGACGCGAATCATCGACAAGCTGAATGAGGGCACGAGCCGCTTGAGCAGCTCGGAGACGACGGGCATCTGGGCCATCACGTCGATGCCTGACGTCAGGTGCAACTGCAGGAGTGCGATATCTCGGGTTCGTGACAACGGGCCCCTCTGGTCGGTTCCATATCATCCATATCCAGAGGCGCGCGGCCGCGTCCAGAACGTCGCGGCCTCTCCTCGCCCTCGTCCTCGACGATGAGCCGGACACGTGCCCCACCGCCGTGTAGGCTCGGTTGGATGACGGTCGAAGTCGCTCCGAAGCGCCCGCTCGTCAGCTCCGCGCTGTTCGTCGTTGCGCTGTTCGCGTGTGGCGATGCCGACGCTCCTTCGATCGGACCCGACGTCTCCTCTCCAGATGCGTCGACCGCGCCGGAAGGCGACGCGGGCGAGCTCGTCGCGAAGACCTGTGCCGACCGCTGACGTCCTGCGGGTCGGTGCTCGTGTCTGTCGGCGAAGGGAGCGCGGACGATGAAGATGACGCTCGGAGCCGACGCTCGATGGCCGATGTGTTGGTTCCGGGCGACGTTTTCCGCCGCGATTTCGCGGGTACGAGCCCTTCCGCGCCGCGTCGATGCGGCCTAAACATAGCGTGTGCGTCGCGTCATCCCGTTCCTCTGCGTCGCTCTCGTTGCGTGCTCACCGGCCAGCGTGACGGAGGCCGAAGCTCAGAAGGACATCGCGTGGCTCGACAAGCACGAGAGCCGCGCGAGCATGGAGGCGCTCGGTCGTCTCGCCGATCACGAGCCGAAGGCGGTCGAGGCGCTCGCCAAGCGGCGCGGCAACAAGGACGTGTACCACGCTGCTTGGCTCGCACACACGCGCAGCGTGAGCTGGGGCGACGACATCCTCCGCGCCGCGCTCTCGTCGCCGACGGAGCTGCCGCTGGCCGTGGCCGAGCTGCCCCCACGCGACCCGCGCCTCGAAGGGTTCTCGGAGGATCTCGCGAAGGGCATCGCGTCGGTCAGCGCGGAGAACGGCGCGCCCGCGGTCGCGCTCCTCGCGAGCCTCGGCCCTTCGGCGCAGCCGCACCTGCTCCGCCTGCTCGACGACGCGGCGACGCGCGAGGCGACGTGCGCCGGCCTCGCCTCGCCACACGTCACGCCGGAGTCGAGGCAGGCGCTCACCCTGGCGTCGACCGACGCGCGCACGTCAGCGGCGTGTCGGCGCACGCTCTTCCAGCACGCCGCGTCCGACATCAAGGTGCTCGAATGGCTCGGCGACGCAGGTGAGCCCGCGCTGCTGGCGTCCGCCGCCGAGACGCTCGAATGTCCGAAGCTCGCGCACCTCTGGGAGCGTGTGTTCGGCTCGCCGCGGGAGACGCTGACCGCGCTGGAGCCCGCGCTCACCGCGTCGACGGCGCGCTGCGCGGGCGCGCTCGATCCGGTGATCGCTCGCGTGCTCCCCTCCACGCGCCGCGCGCGCACGACCATCTTGCACGCGCTCCAGGTCGAGGACGCGCACGCGGAGCGGCTCGAGGCGACGTGCAAGCAGCTGCCGCGCCTCAGCCACGGACGCGCCGTCGCGGAAGAAGTGCGCACGCTTGCGGGGAGCGTCTACGGCGCTCGCTGCAAGTCCTCGTAGGCGCAACGCCCGCGCTGCAGCGTCAAGGCGCGGCGACCACGGCGCGATAGAGCGCGAGCGCCTTGTGGTGGTCGAGCAGCGCATCGACCTCGCGGATCGCGGCATCGAACGTGCCCTGCTCGCGGATGTTCACGAAGAGCATCGTGCTGTCGCCCATGTCGAAGCGCTGTCGCTCGGCCTGTTCGAGCTGCTTCGCGAGATCGAGCTCCCGACGAACGAGCCCGAGCCGCGCGGCGGCGGCGTCGGTCCCGGCAGCGGCGTCGCGGACCTCGAGCGAGATCTTGTCCTTCACGTAGCGCAGTTGCAAATCGTACTGCATGAAGCGCGCCCCGGCGGCCTGCGCCCGACCGTCCGCCTTGCGCGTGCGGAGCGGGATGTCGAGGTAGAGGCCGGCCTCGAGCGCCGCGGGCTGGCGCTCCGGGTAGCCGTCGCCGAACTGCTTGGCGCCCGCCACGAGGACGTTCAGCGTCGGCCACGCGTCGTTCTCGGCGAGGCTTCGCTCCACCTCGTACTGCCTCCGCCTCGCCTCGTACACGCGGATCTCGGGGCGCCTCCCGAGCGCGCGCGAGACGTCGTTCTCGACCGTGCGCGCGTCGACCTGGACGGGCTCCGGAAAGAACTCCGGCACGCGCTCTGGCGAGGGAATGACCGGGTTGCCGTCGGCGTCGCGCAGGTAGAGCGAGAGCGCGAGCCGCGCCGTCGTGAGTGTCCGCTCGGCGGAGACGACCTGCTGCTCGCGCTGCACGATCGCGCGGGCGTTGTCGGTGCGGTCGACCGCGGGAGCGTCGCCGCGGGCCACGCGCGTGTTGATCGCGGTGTTGCGATCGAGCGCGCGCTGGAGCAGCGCCTTCGCGAGCTCGACCTTCTTCGCGGCCGCGATCCACTCCCAGTACTTGTAGGATGCAGCTCTCTGGAAATCGAGCTTGGTGGCCGCGAGGCCTTCACGTGCAGCGACGACACCGGCCTCCGCCTTCCAGAGCTTCGCGCGCTCCTCGTCGATCGCCCCGCCGCGGAGGAGAGGCACGATGACCCCGACGCGCGCCTCGCCGAGGCTGTTCGTGCGGTAGCCGTCGTAATAGAGAGGGAACTTGCCCTGCCCGAGCCGGTAGCCGCCGAAGACCGTGAGCCCGCGCCAGTAGACCGGCTGCTCGATCACGGTGTCGAGCATGCCGTACTGGTAGTAGCCGACGGGAAAGGTGGTCGCCTTGGTCTTCCACTTCGGGTCGAACGAGCCCTGGGCGGAGTACTCCTCGCCCTGCGCCGCGGTCAGGCTCTGCATCTCTGCGAGCAAGAGCGGGTAGCGCGTCTCGACGGTCGCCAGGACTTCCTCCAGCGTGAGCGGCGTGCGCTGCTGCGGAGGCGGCGTCAGCGTGACGAGCGGCGTCGGCGTGGTGGGGACGTCGGGCGGAATGTCCGACGACATCGGCGGCGGGGGCGGCGGCGCAGTCGGCAGCGGGCCGGTGCTCGCCGGCGGCGCGGATGGTGACGGAGTGCCGTCCCTCGGCGTCGTCTGCGCGAGCGCCGGTCCGGCGTAGGCGCCTACGAGGACGAACGTGATGAGCGCGCGCTTCATTTGCCGCCCTTCTTCTCGGGGGACGAGCTCGCGACGACCGGCGGGAAGCCGTTCATCTGGCGCCAGAGCTCGAAGCCGAGCCGCACGCGGCTGAGAAGCACCCAGCCGTTCACGCGCGTCCCCTGTCGCAGGTACGTGCCGCTGGGCCAGGGCTCGTCGCCGTCGGGCACGATCACGATCCGGAACTTTCCTTGGCCGTTGTCGGCGGCGTCGACCCATGCGACGCGCCCGCCGAACGTGCCGACGGCCACCGACGGCCAGCCGGTGAACTGCACGGCGGGCCATCCTTCGAACTGCAGGCGCACGTGGCGCCCCTCGCTGATGAGCGGCGCGTCGTTGCCCGCCATGAGCAGCTCCACCGCGCGCACGTCCGTGTCGGGCACGAACGAGAGCAGCGGCTCGCCGGCCTTGAGCAGCTCTCCACCCTGGCGGGCGATGACGCTCAGGATGACGCCGTCGCGCGGGGCGGTGATCTGCTGCGTCTGCTGTCGTGCGAGGCGGCCCTCGGTGCGCGCGAGCTCGGCGCTGGCGCTCGCCTCCTCCGAGAGCGCAGACGCTCGGCCGGCGTGCGCGTCGTTGATCGTCGCGCCGACGTCCGCCATCACCTTGAGCTGGTCGGAGACGAGCGCCGCCTCCTCGCTCCGTGCCGCGTGGAGCTGCGAGCGCGCGCGCTCCGTGTCGGTGCGGGCCTTCACGAGATCGAGCTCGGCGAGCTCTGCCTGGCGCTTGGACGAAAGCCCCTCTGCGAAGAGGCCGTGCTGGCGCTCGTAGTTGAGCTCGCTCGTCTTCAGCGCCGTCTCGGAGGCCTGAACGACCTGCTGCGCCTGCTGGATGCGCTGCTTCGCCATCGCGATGCGCGCGTTGGCGGCGTCCAGCGCGCTCTTGCGCGCGGACTCGAGCTCCTGGATCCGGCTGTCGATGCTCTCCGCGCGCGCGCGGGCCGCCGCGATGCGCTGCTTGAGCATGTCGATCTCGGTCTGGATGCGCACGAGGATGAACGGATCGTTGTCGCTCATCTCACAGAGGACGTCGCCCTTCTTGACCTTGGCGCCCTCCTGCACGTGCCAGGACACGAGCCGGCCCTCGAGCGGCGCCTCGATGAACTGCTGGCGCTCCTGAGGCGCATACGCGATCACGCGCCCCGTGCCGTCGACCGATTGCTGCCACGGGACGAAGATCAAGAGGAGCGCGAACACGACGATCGCGCCCGCGAGGATGCGCAGCATGACCTTGGTCACGCGCGTGCGCGGCGAGAGGCCGAGCGTCTCGAGGTCGCGCTCGACGAGGAGCGCTTCGTGCGTGGAGCCCCCGCCGTGGGCCGCGCTCACGAGCGCGCTCCCTCGAGCGCGACGCCGCGGTCCGTCGGCACGTCGCGGAACCGCCCGCGCTCGAGCGCGATGGCGCGAGTGCAATGGCGAAGCGTCGCCGCGTCGTGCGTCGTGACGATGACCGTCCACGGCCGCTCCGGCGCGAACAGGAACCGCGTCACGAGCTCGCGGCTCGCAGCGTCGAGGTCGTCGAGCGACTCGTCGAGGAGCAAGAGGCGCGGCTTCGCGGCGACGGCCCGGGCGATCACGAGCTTCCGAGCCTGGCCCATCGAGAGACTCGAGCCGTACGAGTTGAGGTGGGTATCGACCCCTGCGGGCCAGAGCTTCACGTCGTCCCAGAGGTGCACTTGCTCGAGGGCCTCGCGCGCGTCGTCGTGGCTGACGTTCCTCCGTCCGGCGACCACGTTGTCGAGCACGGTTCCGTCGAAGATCTCGATGCCGCGGACCATACTCACGTGCGACCGGAGCGATCGCGCCGTGAGGGTGTGCAGCGTCTCTCCGTCGACCTCGATGACGCCGCTCTCGGGCGCGCGGAGGCCGTAGAGGAGGTTCATGAGCGTGCTCTTCCCCGAGCCGTTCGGTCCGACCAGCGCCACGCGCTCACCGGCGCCCACGTCGAGCGAGGCGCCGTCGAGGATGTCGCGACCGCCGTAGCGGAACGAGACGTCCTTCACGGAGAGGCTCGCCGGACCGCGGAGGCGTTCGGGGAACCTGCCGCTTCCGCCGCGTTCGTGGGGCAGATCGAGCAGGTGACCGAGCTTGTCGAAGCCGGCGAGCATGTCGTAGAGGCTCTCGAGCTGCTTGCCGACCTTCGAGAAGCTCGCGAGCACGCCCGTCACGATGATCTCGGCGGCGACGAGCTGCCCGAGCGTGAGCTGCTTCTGCAGCACGAGGAATCCGCCGGTCGCGATCAGCAGCGAGCTGAAGATCACCTGGAAGCCGAGCGCGCCCACGACCTGACGGAACAGGACGCGGAAGTGGGCACGTCGCGCGCCGAGATACGTCTGCGTGAGCTCGTAGGTCCGTCGGGTCGCGAACTCCTCACCGCCCGTTCCCTTGAACAGCACGGAGTGTCGCATCAGCTCCTGGAGCCACGCTGCCATCGAGTACTTCGCCTTCGACTCGGCGATCGCCGTGCGCTCCGCGCCGCGTCCGAGGCCGACGAAGATGAACACCATCGCCATCACGAGCAGCGCGTCGAACGCGAGGAGGTACGGATGGTAGAAGGCGAGGACGACCATCCCGACCAGCGTCTGCAGGGCGAGGGCGCTGCCGTCGACGAGCAGCGTGGCCCCGGCCTTCTGAACGGTCACCACGTCGAAGAACCGGTTCGCCAGCTCGGGGCCGTGAGCGCCGTCGAAGACGGATGAGTCGACGTGCGGTAGACGGTGGCTGAGCTCGAGCGCCGTCCGGGCAAAGACCCGCTCCTGTATGGTTTCCACGACACGCGCCTGGAGCGCGCGGAAGACGGCCGCCACCGTCAGGCCCCCGAGGACGAGCAGCGCGAGGACGATGATCGGCTGGATGACGGCGCCGAATGCGACAGTGTTGACCATCGCCTGGACGGTGATCGGGATCGAGAGAGCGACGATGCTCGATGCCACCGCGTAGAGCAGCACGAGGAGCATGTCGTTTCGGTCAGACCGCATCCATCGGAAGAGCCGAGTCACCGGAGCGGGATGAGCCGCATGGGCCGCCATGAACGAGTCCTTCGGTAACGGCACGCAGACGCGCGCCGCAGAAGCAGGAAGAAGAGCGCGGTGGGCGTGACGCGTGGGCGTGGGCGTCGACGTCGTCGCTGCTGCGAGCGCCGGCCGCGGGCGCGCCGAACCATAACGGCCCGTCTCATCGCGTCAAGGCCAGGGAGCACTGAGTTCACCTGGATTGTCGACGAATTACGCGCCGACCGGAGTCGCTTGGTCGCGACAGCGAGTCGGCCATTTCCGACGAACACCATCGTCCGAGCCCCGAGGGCTTGGGCCGGCGTTCGGGCAGGATCCTCATCGGACGAGGACTACGTCGACGTGAACGCGCGTTCGCGACCATAGGTAGGCATGTTCCACCAGATTGGGCGCGGCTCGCCGTCGGCTGCGGCTACTTCGATCAATCCCATATGATTCGTGACTTCGTCGAGCTCGCGGGAGTGCCCCCCGGCGAAGCGGCACGACGTGTCGGTCCGTCGGTCAAGGAGCACCACCTGGCGGGGCCGGCGGAGCCCGTGGGGTAACATTCGTCCAATACGCGTGCTCGCTGTGGTGCCAGAGTCGTCGGCAGGAGAAGCGAGATGACCAATCCGGGAACGATGCTCCGCGTTCGGGCTCCTCGTCGTGCTGTCCCTGGGAGGATGCATGAGCCACTCGAGTTCGCCGTCCGATTCGTTCAGCCCGAAGCACGCGAACGTCGTGCATGAATCAACCGTCACCGTCCGCTATCAGGTTGCGGACATCGAGCGCGCGCTTTCGTTCTACGCGACGCATCTCGGCTTTCGGCCCGCCGAGCGCTACGGCGATGCCCTTGCGTCGGTGCGAAAGGGCAATCTCCGTTTGATCCTGAGCGGTCCCGGAAGCTCGGGGTCACGGCCGATGCCGGACGGGCGGCGCGGCAAGAACCGGGGGGCTGGAATCGAATGCTGATCTACGTAGACGCTCTCGCACCTGTAATCGAGACTCTGCGTGCCGCCGGAGTCCAGTTCCGCAACGACGTCGAAGTAGGGCCTGGCGGAAAGCAGATCGTCATCGACGATCCCGATGGTAACCCGGTCGAGTTGCACGAGCCGCCAGCGCGAGCCTGACCGCGCTCCGCGCCGTTCGCGACCTCCTCGGCAAGCTGCCGCGCCGGGCGGCTGCGAAGAGCTGAGATGTGACGGCGCGCTGCGCTGGGATCCGACGGAGTCGGGAGACGACACGATCGAGCTCCGCGTGCGGTTCGCGGACGACGAAAGTCGGCTGGCCGTGGTGCGCAGCTACCCGCGGCTCAGCGCTCCCGTGCCAACCCACGGCACTCGGAGCCGCCGGCCCACGTAGATCGTCATCGATCCAACCTGCTGTCGCAAATGCGATGCTCGTTTCTCGATTTGCGCAATCTCGGACATCGAACGAAGCCCGCACTTGGATCATCCGAGCCCCGTTCGACACGCTCCACGGCGCAACGTATGTTTTGCGCCGTGAACAATCTCGCCAGAGCATTCAATCTCGTCCTCGTCGTCGGAAGCGTTGTCATCGGTTGCTCGGCGAGCGACGAGGACAACCTGCTTCGTGGAGCCTCGCGCTCTGCCGCGAACGAACCTGAGGAAGCGCCGCCTCCGGCGAGCCAATCACCCGACACGGACACGGACGCGGCGGTGAGCGAAGCCCCGCGGACGGAAGAAGATGCCGGCGCGGACGCGGGCGTGACGCCGAGCGGAGGGAACTGCAAGGCGGGATACATCTACTGCGGCGGAAACAAAGTCATCGGTGACACGAAGACGCTCTACGAATGCAACGGCCCCGGCGTGCCGACCGTCGTCGAGACGTGCGCCTACGGATGCATCGTCAATCCGAGCGTGGTCAACGACGCCTGCGCCCCGCAGAAGGTCGCGTCACCCGTCCCGGGCAGAAAAGTGACCTATGCGTTCGGCGAGAAGAACGCTCGATACCGGCTCGGCTACCACACGGGCGATGATTACGCGACGCCGACGGGCACCCCGACGGTCGCAGTTCGCGCCGGGAAGATCCGCTGGTCGAACGACAACGGTGGCGACTTCGGTCGCTGGATGGCGCTCGATGCCGACAACGGACGGACCTACGTCTACGCGCACCTCGACCGGCGCCTCTACCAGGCCGGCGCGACGGTCGTTGCCGGACAGGTCATCGCTCTGACCGGGAACACCGGACTGTCGACCGGCCCACACCTGCACTTCGAGGATCGCCCGCTCGGCTCGCTCGACAACGGGAAAGCCCGCAAGCCGACCTGGTGATCGACGACGCCCATTCGGGACCGCACGAGGCGGTCTCGTCCGGGATCTGAAGCTTCGCACGGTCGCGTGGCTTCGGTTGGTGGGGGCTCCTTGCGGGCAGACCGCCATGGTCGGTGGCTGGAAGCGCTGTCGTGATCAGAGGCCCATCGCCCGGCGCTTCGATCTCGAAGGGCATCCTCGCCACGTGCGAGCCCCACGCACGCGCGAACGAGCTCTGCCGCTACGCAGCGACGTGGGCGCGCGGTGTACGGCGTTCGTTCCGATGCCGGATCCGCGGTGTTCGTTCTGCGGTGAGCGCGTTCGCGCATCGGTCCAAGGTGGCGCTGCGTTTGCACGAGCGCGACGCCGAAGCGCGATCCCGACGAGGAAACGGCTTCGGCGCCCCGCGCGGTACGCGGCGGCCTCTTGCCAAGTTGCCCCACGTGAGACGAACACGCGCGGCTCTTCACCACGAAACGAATCCATGACCTTTCGCCGACCGCTCTCGCGCCGCTCCAACGTAGCTTCGCTCCTCCTTCTCTCCGCCCTCTCGTCCGCGATCATCCTCGCATGTGGCTCGGACGAGCTCGGCCCGGACGATGTGGCCGGTGATGGTGGCCCCGATGGCGACGGAACGACCGACGGCACCAACCGCCAGGACGCCGGCGACGGAGGGCTCGAGGCCGGAGACCGACTGGACGCGGGCGACGGCGGAGAAGACGAGGAGCCGATCGTCAAGAAGGAGTTCCCTCTCACGACGCCCGCAATCGGCGGCTACACGCTCGTCGACGCGTTCCCCGGCGTCGTCTTCGACATCCCAGCGGCGATCACGTGGCCCAAACAACCGGGCGCCGCGCCATTCGTCCTCGAGCGGACCGGGCAGATCCGAACCATCGTGAACGGACAGCGGCGCGATCTGCTCGACTTCGGGAGCAAGGTCCACGTCGCAGGCGAAGGGGGCGCGCTCGGCATCGCCTTGCACCCGCAGTTCGGAAACGGCACGACGGTCAATCAGTACGTCTACGTCTGGTACAACGCCTGCGACGTCCCCCGTTGTCGGAGCGCGTACACCCAGCGCCTCGAGCGCTACGCGTGGGACACGGCGACGAGCAGGTTCTTGCCCGACTCCGCGTACACGATGATCGAGGAGCGCGAATACGAGAATGTCCACAACTCCGGAAAGCTCTTGTTCGGGCCGGACGGGTATCTGTACTTCGGGAACGGCGACGACATCCAGGACTCCAATCACCAGACCATCACCAATGGTCTCTTCGCCGGGATCTTCCGTATCGACGTCGACATGGATCCGGCCAAGAGCCATCCGCCGCCGCCACACACGCCGGCCACCACCGATCCGGCGCACGCTATCTCCATTTTCTCGCGCCAGGGATACTTCATCCCGAACGACAATCCGTTCGTCGGCGCAGTACCGAATGGCCTCGAAGAGTTCTATGCCCTCGGCTTCCGCAACCCGTTCGCCTTCTCGTTCGATCGTCAGACCGGCGAGATGTGGATGGGCGACGTCGGCGACTCCTTCCGCGAGGAGATCAACCACGTGGTCAAAGGCGGCAACTACCAGTGGCCGCTCAAGGAAGGCGAGCTCGACAATCTCGGCACGAAGCTGACGAGCTACACGGTCGGAACGCCGACGCCGCCGGTATTCTCCTACGGGCATTCGGAGATGGCGGATCTCGCCTCCGTCTTCGGAGGCTTCGTCTATCGCGGGGCCTCTCTCCCAGAGCTGAATGGCAAATACATCTTCACCGACTGGATTTCGAATCGCGTCTGGGCGCTCGACATCGGTCAGGCACAGCCGACGCGCACCACGCTGATCGACAACCAGTTCAAGATGCAGCCGATGGGGACCGGCGAGGACAACGACGGCGAGCTCTACATCCTGCAATACGGCCCCGACTTCTCCGACCCCGCATGGGCGGGTGGTCGCGTGAAGAAGCTCGTCCGCGACACGAGCGCCGACGCGCTGCCGAAGCGCCTCAAAGAGACCACGCTCTTCGAGGACGTACCTTCGCTGAAGCCCGCCGCCGATCTCGTCCCCTACGACGTCAGCGCACCGCTCTGGTCCGATGGCAGCGTGAAGACGCGCTGGATCCGCCTCCCGCAAGGGAAGAAGGTCACGCTGAATGCCGACGGGACGTTCACGTTCCCGGTCGGGACGGTCTTCGTGAAGCAGTTCGACCTACCGGCGAGCATGACGATCGCGAACCGCTCGCGTCACCTCGAGACGCGCGTGATGGTCGTCGGAGACGACACGACGTACGGGTACACGTTCCGGTGGAACGCCGAAGGAACGGACGCCACGCTCGTCAGCGAGGGCGTCGAGGAGACGCTCACGGACACGGTGACCGGCAAGAGCCAGACCTGGCACTACCCGAGCTTCGGGCAATGCTGGGAATGCCATCGAAACGGCTGGGAGGACCTGTCGAACACGCGACGCAATGACAAGTACCGCATCCTCGGGTTCACGCCGGCGCAGCTCGGAGTCGTGACGACCGCCGAAGGCGGCTCACCGCGCGACCAGCGCGCCGTCCTCGCCGACCGTGGCGTCTTCGATGCAGCCGACGTCCCCAGGATGCCGCCTGCACTCGCGAGCCCGACGGACACGACGAAGACGCTCGAAGAACGCGCCTACGCCTATCTCGAGGCGAACTGCTCGCCCTGCCATCATGAGAACGCCAGCTACACCGGCGGCGGTCAGACGTGGATCGCGTCGCACGGCGCAGGAAACCTCGGCGCGCGTCAGCTCGATCGCACGGCGAACAACTGGCCGATGACGGTCCGCCTCGGGATCCCGGGCGGCCGCCTCGTCGCGCGTGGCGACGCGTCCCGCAGCGTTCTCCTCGGACGCATCAAGTCGAACGATCCCGATCTGCGCATGCCGCCGATCGCCCGCAACGTCGTCGACGAAGCCGGCGCCGCGCTGATCGAAGCGTGGATCAACTCGCTCTGATCCGAAACCGCGCGCTCACCTGCTCCAGGCCACGACGCGCGCTGATGCCAAGCGCCGTCGGTGCTGTGGCGGGAACCATAGAGGCTTTGCGGCAGTCGGAACGCGCACGGACGGCAAAGAGCAACACCGTACCGTGCTTCATCGAGGCGGCGCTGTTGCGCAGGTCACACTCACGTATCCGCCGTCAGCGCGTCGGCCGACGTGTCTCGCTGAACCGATAAGGACGTCGTCGTGGCGCTCTCGAGTAGAGGATCTCGATCGCGACATCGTCGGAGCGGAGCGCCGGCGCCGAGGGCGCGTCGCCGCGAATCAGCCTGATGCCGGGCAGAGCCGTGGGGAAGATGCCCTCGTCGCGCCCCGCCGAAGCGTGAGCTCGCGGAGCTCCGCGAGATGCTTCATTGCGGGAGAGCCCTAGTACCTACCGCCCGCCCGAAGTTACTACCCGGTTGAACTAACGTGATCGGGCTCCGTCCGAGCCACCTGTTCGGCTGGGCGTCCTCGCGACGATGGGTGAGAGGCCCGTCGAGAGCGCCGGCGCGCCATCGCGCTGTCTGCCTCGGGCATCTCGCTTGCCGTCAGGCGGTCGACGCCTGCGCCCTCAGCGCTTCGGCTCGGAGGCCGCCATGAACTGCTTCGCCTGCGTGTCCGCGCGAGCGCGGTAGTCGGCGATGCGACTCCGTTCAGCCTCCGCTAGCGCTCGCTGTAGGGAAGCGGCGTCGAGGTCCCTGCAGTACGCCGGCGTACCAGGCTGCTGGCGCCACGAGTCGTCGAGCCCTCCGGCATCGACGGGGTCGAAGCCGAGCTCGTCGATCAGCCGTAGAACCGCCGAGCGCGCCTCCGGCGGATCACCCGCGGCGGAGAGCGCGATGCGCCCTGGGCTGCCCTGCGGTACGCCTTTCTCGAGCAGGCTCTGCGCGAAGATGTTGTTGAAGGCCTTCACCACGGGCCGGCCGAGATGTCGCGCGACCCACTCGCTGTCGGTCATGCCCTCTTCGATCTCGTCGATGCGCCCGTCGCGGAGCTCCGGGTAGTAGTTCCCGGTGTCGATCACCACCACGTCGGGAGGGACGCCGGCGAAGAGGTCCTTCGGTAGGTCCAGGATGGCCTTCTGCGGGATCGAGACGATGACGATCTCACCTGCCCTCGCTGCCTCCTGCACGGTGACGGGCTTTGCTCCCGTATCGGCGGACAGCGTCCTCAACGTCTCGGGCCCTCTCGAGTTCGCGATCGAAACGTCGTGCCCGAGCTTCGTCAGGTGCCTGGCGAGCGTGCCGCCGATGTGCCCCGCACCGATGATTCCGATCTTCATGCCGGCTCTCCTTTTCCTTCGCGCTCCGCGGCGCACGCGCTCGGCAGGTTGCCATCGTCGTGCCACCCGAGGTCGGGCTACGCAGCGTGGTCGGGCGGCGTGATGGAAGGTCGAGACCGACCGCCGTTCGTCCCCATCGGGACCGTGAACCAGAAGCGGGTGCCCTGCCCGGCTGTGCTCTCGACGTCGATGTGGCCGCCGTGCCGCTCGACGATGCCACGCGCGATGTAGAGGCCCAACCCGACGCCGGTCCGCCACCCTGGCCCCGACCAGTACGGATCGAAGAGGTGCCCGAGGAGCTCGGGCTCGATGCCCGGCCCCGTGTCCTCGACGGAGAAGCGAATCGCGTCGTCGCCGGGGTCGCATGCGAGCGTCACCGTGTCCCCCGCGCGGCACGCCTTCAGCGCGTTCCCGATCAGGTTCGCGAATACCTGCATCACGCGCTGCCGGTCGCATTCGATGAAGACCCCCTCCGCCGCGCATCGCTGAACGAGCGTGATGTCCTTTTCAGCGGCGAGCGGCTGATGAAGGTCGGACGCCTCGCGCAGCACCTCGTCGGCGGGCTCGGGCTTGGTTGCGATCGAGAGGCGGCCGGCGCCGATGCTGGCCATGTCGAGGAGGTCCGCGATGAGGTGCTCCATACGCAAGCACGACCTGTGGATGATCTCGAGGTGACGACGCCATCGCGGATCGCTCGCGAGCTGGGACATCAGCAGCGCGGCGCTGACCTGGATCGTGCCGAGTGGGTTCCGCAGATCGTGCGAGACGATCGCCAGCGTGCGCTCACGTGCGCGGACGGCAACACGAAGCTCCTCTTCGATTCGCTTCCGCTCCGTGATCTCGGTCGCGATCGCCCCGACGAACGGCGGCTCTCCTGGCAATGGAAACTTGACGGCGAGGAACGTCCGCATCCCGCCCGGCGCGGGCACCGACTCCTCGATCTCGATCGCGCGGCCCTCGTTCATGACGATGGCGTCGTGCGCGCGGTGCGCGGCGGCGACGTCCGCCGGAAGGAGGTCCTCGGAGCGGCGCCCCAGAATGTCCTCGTACCGATGGCCGAGCGCGTCGGCGACACGGTGATTCGCGAGCACGACGCGCCCGTCGGAGTCCTTGATCCAGATCGGCGCCGGCGTGTGCTCGAGGACCGACTGCATGTGCTCTTGCACACGTCGAAGATCGGCTTCCGCACGACGCGCCTCGGTGACGTCGGCTACGACGCCCCCGACGCCGCCGACCTCTCCGGACGGCATGCGAACGGGGAAGAAGGTCGCGAGATACGTCCGATGGCCCTCGGAAGCGATCGGCTCGCGTATCTCGTGGTTCAGCACGGGTGTTCCGGTCTCCATCACTCGACGCAGCATCGGCTCGACGGATGCGGCCGAGGTCGCGGGGAGCACCTCGGCGAACGACTTGCCGATGTGCTCGGCAGGCGAACGGCGGTTCAGCGAAGCGAGCGCCTCGTTGATGCGGATGTACCGCAGGTCACGATCGAGGAACCCGATGCCGACGGGAGAGGCGGAAAGGAGCGCCTCGAGCTTGGCAAGCGCCGGTTCCTGGAAGCGCGAGACCGAGGCAGCGATGACGGCGTCGATCGCCACGTTCACGGCAGCGAGCTCTCGGTGGCGGCCGGCCCACGGACCGCGTTGCCAGACGTTCACGATGCACGCACGCAGTCTCGAGAGCTCCGCGACGACGTGCGAAACGTCGAAGTCGCGGCCGGACGTGTCGACGGCATGGTGACGGCCCATCGCGAACGTCGATTCGTGCGACGAACCGCTCGCGGCGTGCTCGGCGAGCTCGCCGATGGACTCGAGCAGGTCGGGCAGACGATCCGCAAGCCACGTGTCGCCCTTCCACTCCGCGACGATCGCGTCTCGTGCATCGCGCAAGAACGCGCGGATCGAGACCATCGCGTCCACTACGCATGCCCCGCAGTCGACGGCGTCTGCTCCGACTCCACCGTCGCCGATGACGAGGCGCCATCGGGCGCGAGCTCTACGCGCAAGCCGGGCGCATGACGGTATCGGAGCTCGAGCGTACGGCTCCGTCCTTCGGGTCCGACGACGAGCGCGAGCGGCGCACCGTTCACCGACGGTTCTGCCCTTCGCACGTTCACCGTCGAAGAGGCCGGCGCGATCATCGAAACCACCTCGGCCTTCCACTGCAGCACTCGTGCCCGACGCCTGCCGTCGAGCACGCCTTGCGTGCGACAGCAGTGTGTCTGGTGGCGCCCCGTTGGCCGGACAGAAGCTGCCGTTACGGGCCGACACGTCCCGATTCAAGTCGTCACGACTGTGACCGATGCGCAGCCGAGCTCCGTCATGGCGATGACGTGCCGAGCACGCGCTCCGCGTAGCCCTGCATCATCTCGCAGACGACGTCGCCGTCCTGGGTCGGGTCTCGCCGTGCCTCGGCGATTTGCCAGCAGTGCTGACTGAGGAGTGTCTCGAGCGGGAGCGGACCGCGGTACCGCATGCCGTCGTACGTGCCGATACGATCGCCCAGCGGTGTCGGCTGCGCGCAGAGAAGGCGATCGCCGCTCGCGCCGAACACGCGCACGCCTCGCGGCGCTTGCCGCTCCTCCGCCACCTTCGCGTGTTTTGGGAGGAGCTTCGGATCGATCGCCCAACGTGATCGCAAGCGCTCGCTGTCCGCGGCGAGCACCGCGTGCACGTCGGGCGGCAGATCGAGCGCACGGATCGCCGCCGGGATGGCGGTGATCGGCGGCTTGCCCTCGAGGCGACGCAGCTCCTGGACGAGCTTCCAGACGACGGGCGAAGGCTCCGTGCCTACCCATGTCGGAGGCAACGTGTCGCGAGAGAAGAAGAATGCGCGGCGCGCTTCGTCGAGCGCACGATCGACCTCGCTCCTCTCGAGCCCCTTCATGTCGCGTCGCACCGTGAGGAGCGGTAGGTCCCGAGCATCGAGAACCTCGAGCGTCTTCGGCGGCTTCTTATGCGAGGTGATCGTCGGCCCCGGCACGAGCGCCGAGGTCGCCGCGCGACGCCGCATGCCTGTGTCCACGTCGAAGAGGTGCGCGCCGTCTGGCGCTTCGATGTGTACGACGGGCCGGCCGTCCAGGGAGAACGACTCGAGGTTCGGGTAGAGCTTCTCGGTGCGCGTCCAGCGCCAGACCCCCGTGAGTAGATCCAGAGCGCCGACGGGTACGGGCCGGAGCCGCTCTCCTTCTTCCAGCCGCTCCGCCGCGATGAGCGTGGGCCGCCCGTCCGAAGATTCCGTCAGCAGCCGCGCGGCGGAGATGTCCAACATCTGCGCGATGCGGCCGTCCTTCCGCCACGTGTAGATCTCGGTAACGGCGTCTCCGACGAGCACCTTCGAGCTTGGCGCCCGCCAGAGATGGAGAAGATCGATGGTGACGCCGTTCCCACCACGAACGAGCATCATGCGCGTTCACGCCTCCGATCCGCAGCGTACGCCAGTTCATCCCGCAGAACCGGATTCTCCGCTCAATCCTGCGTCGCCGCGGCGCGCTTCAAAAGCAGGGAGCGTTCACGCGCGTTCTTCGTGAGCGAGGCGGCGCGTTGGAGCTCGGCGCGTGCTTCGTCCCGGCGACCGAGACGTGAAAGGAAGTCGGCGCGTACCGCCGGCACGAGGTGGTAGCCCTCGAGCGCTGGCATATTCGCGAGCTCATCGACGATCGCGAGGCCCGCCGCGGGCCCGTCCGCGAACGAGATCGCGACCGCGCGATTCAGCTCGACGATCGGCGATCGCATCGTCCCCGCCAACTGGTCGTAGGTCGCGACGATGCGCCGCCAATCGGTGTCCTCCGGCGTCCGCGCGCGTGCGTGACACGCGGCGATCCCGGCTTGCAGCAGATACGGCCCCGGCGCGCCGCCGAGCGCTTCGCCGCGCTTCAAGGCCACCAAACCGCGCTCGATGAGAAAACGATCCCAGCGCGCGCGGTTCTGCTCGAACAGCGGAATCGGCGTGCCGTCTGGCAACGTGCGCGCGCGGATGCGTGAAGCCTGAATCTCCATCAGCGCAACGAGGCCGTGCACTTCGGGTTCGTTCGGCACGAGCTCCGCGAGGATGCGGCCGAGGCGAAGCGCGTCTTCGCAAAGAGCGGGCCTCATCCAGTCGCCCCCGGCCGTCGCGACGTAGCCTTCGTTGAACACGAAGTAGACGACCTCGAGCACGGAGGTGAGCCGCTCTCTTAGCTCTTTGCCTCGCGGCACTTCGAACGGGGCGCCCGATTCGGCAAGCGTCTTCTTCGCGCGCACGATGCGCTGCGCGGCAGTCGCCTCCGGAATGACGAACGCGCACGCGATCTCTTCCGTCGTGAGGCCGCAGACCACCCGAAGCGTCAAAGCAACACGGCTCTCGGCGCTCAGCGACGGATGGCAGGACGCGAAGACGAGACGCAGGAGATCGTCACCGACGTCGTCGTCAGCCGCCTCCTCGACCGCGTCCGCGCCACATTTCTGCCGGTCGTCCATGGCCTGTGCGAACTCGGTCTCCTTCTTTTGCCACCGCTTCTGACGATCGATGCGCTTCAGGGCGCGATTCTTCGCGACCTGCATGAGCCATGCGCCGGGCTCGCGCGGAATGCCGTCTTCTCGCCATGTCTCGAGCGCAGCGACGAGCGCGTCCTGGGCGAGCTCCTCGGCGGTGCCGAGGTCGCCACGAACGAATCGAGTAAGCCCGGCGACGAGCCGTGCCCACTCGATTCGAAAGGTCGCTTCGATTCGTCGCTGCGTTTCGTCCATCCGTCGTCGCTCGCGTGGGCGCGCGGGCGGAAGCCGCGTCAGCCTTTGCCGTGCTGCTCGTCGGCTCGAGCGCGGAGCTTCGCGTCCTGCTCGCGGAGCTCGCCCGTCGGGTCGACCGGCGCGAAGTCTTCGTCCGAGAAGAGCTGGCGGATCTCGAGCGTGGTGCCTTCGGGCGACGGCGCGCGGCGCATCCACGCGATCGCTTCGTCGAGCGACTTCACCTGGATGATGGTGAAGCCCGCGATGAGCTCCTTCGATTCGGTGAACGGGCCGTCCTTGATCGACACCTTGCCGCCGCTGCCGAACGTGATGCGCGCCCCCTTCGACGACGGGAGGAGCCCTTCGCCGGCGACGAAGACACCCGCCTTCACGAGCTCCTCGATGAACTTGCCCATCTTTTCGAACTCCTCGGCGCTCGGGAGCACGCCACCCTCGGTGTCCTTGTTCGCGTGGCCGAGAACGATGAATTTCATGGTCGGTATCTCCTTCTACGGACGACCAACCACGGCCCCCGGGATCGACACGCCCCGCGACGATTTTTTCGAAAT
>JAFAER010000082.1 GCA_023423895.1 Pseudomonadota bacterium | reverse complement strand
CCCACTCGGGACGGCGAGCGATCGTCTCGTATTGGCTCAGGCCCTCGGTGAACCAGCGCGGCACGTGGTTCTGCGAGAGCTGGAGCGCGTACACGTGACCGAGCTCGTGCCACACGACGTTCCCCCAGTTGAACGGCTCCGCCTTCGGGCTGATGGCGGCGATCATCCCGCCGAAGCACACGCCCTGGATGCCGATGTTCGGCAGGCCGCTCGTGCGGACGCTGAACTGCTCGCGGTTCGCGTACAGCTCGACCTGCACCGGCACCTTCGGGACGAAGTTGTAGCGAGCCTTCATCGAGGCCCACGCTTCGCCGAGCATGCGCGGGACGTAGCGCTCCATGACCGCGCGCTCGTCCTTCGCGTAGCGGACCTTGAAGATGCCGTCGGAGAGCAGCTCGTACTGGTTCGGGATCTGCTGCTCGTACATGTTGAGCGTGTTGAAGACGCGGACGTTGAACTTGTCCTTCGTCCACGCCTTCTTGATTGCCTCGAGCCCCTTGTCCTCGTCGCCGGCACGCATCTGCGTGAGGCCGAGCTGCGCCCACGCCTTGCCGTCGTCGGGGTCGACCTTCACCGCCTCCTTCATCATCGAGACGATGTCGTCGTAGCGATGCTCCCACTCTGCGTATTCGCCGACGACGTTGTAGAACGTCGCGTATTCCGGGTTTCGCGAGAAGACGTCCTTCTTCTGCGCCTCGAAGCCCTTCGGATCGTCGTCGAGGAAGCGCGCCGCGGCCTCGAGGCTCAACAGCTCGAGGTCGTTCGGGTTCGTCGCGAGGCCGGCTGCGATGGCCTTCTTCGTGCGCTCGATGTCCATGTCGCGAAGCGCGAGACCCGCCTGGACCGCAAACGCGCCGGTGTGCCGCGGGTTGATCGCGAGCGCCTCGTTGATGAGCTTGTTTGCGTCGTCGAAGTCGAGCGTCTGTTCGAGCTTCACCCGCGCCATCATGACGAGCGCGTCGGCGCGCTTCGGAGCGATCTCGAGCGCCTCCTTCGTCACCTCGGCGGCATGCCCGGGGTCGTACTTGTCGAGGAACAGCTCCGCCTCCCAGAGAAGCGTCTCGACGCGCCTCTTGTCTGCGCGCTCGCTCTCCTTGAACGCGGTGTTCGCGTCCTTCGGGCTCCGAAGGAGGAACGCCGCACGCCCGACCTGCGCGAGCCCCTCGGCGTCCTTCGAGGTGATCGTGTTGTCGTTGTAGTCCTCGATGATCTTCTTGAGCGGCTCGTCGGCGTCGGAGCGTTTGCCCATCGCGATGAGCGTCTCGCCGAGAAGGAGCTTCGCGCGCCGTGCGTCGCTCGTCTTGCCGTTCTTCAGCGTCTCGAGGAGCGCCACCGCCTCCTTGTTCTTCCCCTGCGCGAGCATGATCTCGGCACGGAGGACGCCAGCCCGCGTCTTGAGCTGCGCGGAGCTCGCCGCGGCCTGCGCGTGTTTCTCGGCCTGGTCGTACTTGCCTTGTTCGAGGGCGGCTCGTGCGAGCGCGATCTTCGCCTCCGGCTCCGCGGGGCCTTTCACCGAGGCGAGCTCGGACTCGGCCTTCGCGTAGTCGCTCGCATCGAGCGCGGCGAGCCCCGCGGCGAGCGGCCCGGAGGGCGGCGACGGCTGCGCGTCGATCGTTCCGGACGCGAGGAGGAGGGACAGCGCGATGCAGGGGACGATTCGCGAGCGGCGCATTCGGGTGAGAAACAACGTAGCCGAAAGCCCTTGGCTCCTCGATGTCCCCACGCGCCGCGGCACGGTCGAGCTCGGCCGCCGGCCTCACCCGCGACCGGGCTCGCCCCCGAGAGCGAGGACCATCTCGATGCCGTCTTCACCGTCCGAGTAGTACCGCTCGCGGACGTTGAATCGCGTGAAGCCGAGCCTGTCGTACAACGCGAGCGCTGCGACGTTCGACGCGCGGACCTCGAGGAGGATCTTCGCCGCATCTCGGCCGCGACCGTACGCGATGACGGCCTCGACCAGCGCTCGTCCGATGCCCGACCGACGAGCGCCAGGCGCAACGGCAACGTTGAGGAGATGGAGCTCGTCGACGACGTGCCAGAAGAGGACGTAGCCCACGACCCGCCCCTCGGCGTCGCGGGCGACCCTGAGGCGTGCCCAGGACCTCGCCAGCTCTTCGCGGAGGCTCTTCTCGCGGACGCCGCGCGGGTCCTCCCGTTCGGCGCCGATGTCGCTCGGATGGAAGGACGAGAGGTCGATCTCGACCGCCGCGTCGAGGTCGCGCTCGGTCATCTCCTCGATCGTCGCGTGCTTCACGGCGGCGAAGCATCGCGCGTTTGCGACCGGAACGCGAGCCGACACACGTGACTCAGAGCGCGCCTTCCACGCCCAGGCTCGGCGCGACGATCGGGCCGATGGCCTCGTCTCTGCACTCCTGCTGAATACATTCGCGACTGACGATCTCCTTCGTCCCGGTCGCGTTGAGGGCCTCGAGGACGAGCGAGATGTGGCCGGTCTTGCGCCATGCCCAGCGCTTCTCGATGCGCGCGTCGACCCGGAAAAAGGTCGGAAGCCTGCCGATCGGCACCACGCCCCTCGGATTGCTGCCTTCGTCGGGCCATCCGCGGTACGTGAGAAAACGCGCGGACGCCCGCCATCCCTTCCCGAGGTCCGCCGATCCGCCGACCTGGAGCACGTGCGTCCGATCGAACGGGCTCACGCGCTCGGACATCCAGCGCAGCGAGCCCATCTCGCTCCGCGACAGGGTGTAGCTGACGAAAGCGCCGAGGCGTTCACTCAGCTTGCGACTCAGCCAGAGCTCGAGACCGTACGCCTGCGCCGGCGACATCGGCGGCGGCTGCTCTTCTTCGAAGGAGAAGTTCTGCCGGTCGCGCGCGATGTCACGGAGGTTGAAGTAGCTGTGATGAAAGCCGACGGCTCGCCCGGTGAACCGCAATGGCAGCTCGACCTCGGCGCCCGCGCTCTTCTGGTAGCCGTAGGCCAGCCCTCCGGGGAGTCGCCGATACCCGACCGCTGGGATCGGGATCGCGAAGGCAGGCGGCTGCGGAGCGACGCCGAGCGCGCCGAGGAACGCGATCTTCGGATGGAGCGGGATCCGCACCGATGCGCGCGGGCTCGGCCCGACCTCGACGGCGCCGTCGCTCGTGAAGACATCGCCGCGCGCGGTGAGCGTCAGGTCGAAGCCCTTCCAGGGATGCCACATCGCGCTCGCCCACGCGCCGGTCGCCGTCTCGACACGCGGCGAAAAAAACGCCTCGGCGCGGCGCCGCGCGTCCGGACTGACCGCGTAGATGCTCGGCAGGTCACCGCTGTAGCGATCGATCATCGTATCGATCCCGACCTCGACGTCGAGCTCTGGGCTCAGCGGCATCCCATGGCGCCCTCGAACACCGAAGAGGAAGTCCTGGGCGAAGCGGGCTGCCTCGATGCGCGTCCGGTCGACACCGAGCGTCATCGCGAGACGGCTCTCCGCTCCTTTGTCGCCTCGCCGATCGAAGCGGACATCGAGGCGATGAAACTCGGAGGCGAACAGCACGTTCTCGCGCGGTTCGTTGTCCGGCGGATCACGCTCGATCTGCGAGGCGTAGTCGTATGCCCCGAGCGCGAGCGCCGACACTCGCCAGCGATCGTCGAGCTGCCACGAGACGCGAGCGTTGTAGTCGCGATAGTCGACCGTCGTGTCGGGCGCGAAGAGCGAGATGAGCGCCGCCGTGTACGAGTAGCGTCCGCCGATGCCGACCGATCCGCGGCCGTGCGCAAACGGCGCCTCGACATAGGCGCCCGCGTCGAACAGTCGGATCTGACCTTCTCCCGTGAGCTCGGTCGCCGGGGCGCGCGTCTTGCCGGCGACGATCCCGCCTGCATAGCGGCCGAAGCGCCCCGGAAACGCCGCAGGATGCAGAGACACCTCGTCGATGAGCGACGGCTGGATGACGCCGGGCCCGAGCGCGAAGTGGAAGAGATACGGAACCCGGACCTCGTCGACGTAGTAGCCGACCGCCGACGGCGGGGCGCCGCGGATGTAATAGTAGGGCAAGCCGGAGACGGTCGGGACGACACCGGGCAGGATGTCGATCGCGCGGAACGGATCGCCGAACGCGCCCGGCACGAGGCGAACCTCTGCACGACCGAGCCGGTGCTGCGTCGGTGTCGCGAGCGGCCTCGCCCGCGTGCCCGTGATCGTGACCTCGTCGACTTGCGCGGGCTGCGGGGCAGCAGGCTCGTGCGCGCGCGCCGCGTCGGGGCGGGTGGCAGGAGGCTCCGATGGAGGCGGAGGCGTCTCCTCGATGGGGATCGGCTCTGGCGGCGTGAAGCCCACCACGATACGGATCCGGGCGCGCACGGCCGTATCCGCGCGGCGTGCCGGCTCGAAGCGATAGCGTCGAACGGCTGCGACCGCCGCGCTCGCGAACGGCTCACCGCCGTCGACGACGTTCACCTCGCCGACGGAGCCATCAGCTTCGACGACCACATCGAGGATGACCGACGCGGCCCCCGTCGCGCTCTCGGGGTATTGCGGCTCGGCCTGCACGGTCGCCCGAGGCGGTACGAGCTCGGGCTCGGGAGGGAGCCCTTCGCGCGGCTGAGCTCGCGAAGGCGAGGCTGCCAGAACGAGCAGCAGCAGCAGCGCCGCGGGTCCTCTCCTACGCGGAGAACGCAGCGGCTCTGCTCCTGCCAGAGTTCATGGGCAGCGAGCATCGACCGGATCGCCATCGCCGTCCACAGGGCGTCGCGTCGGTGGAGGCCCGGCGCCCCTCCAGCGGCGGAGGGATCACGACGCTTTTCGTCGTGACGGCGGAGGACGCGAGGGCGGCTCCGAGATCCTGCCCTCGGGGACACGCCCGAGCGCGCGCGCTCGCGGCGCCAAGGCGTGGATGTCGAGCGCCAGCCGGATCGACCCGTCGCCACGGACGATCGCGCCTGCGTACGGGCCGATGCCCCAAAGGAGCGGCGAGAGCTGGCGAACGAGGACCTCTTCGGTGCTGCCGATGGCATCGACGCCGACGCTGAACGTCTCGTCTGCGGGCGCGCGCTCGGCCCGATCCGGCCCGTCGAGATCGACGACGTACGCAGGCCTCGGTGTCAGGCGCGGCTGCAGGCATGCGGCGAGATGCGGAACGCGCTCGCCTTCGGGCTCGTCTTCGTTCTTCCGGACGCGCTTCGCGTTCGCAGCGGGGATCGCGAGCTCGACGCCGTCGGCGGAGACCCAGAGCACAGTGGCGAGCCCGCTCTCGATCGGCACGTCGACCCGCGCCTCGAACCCGAGCCCATGCCGGCTCGAGAGACGGATCGATCCACCCAGCCGCTGGACGCTCGCGAGCGTGATGTCGAGGCCGATACCGCGCCCCGCGAGCAGATCTGGGCTCTGCCCGCGCGTCGAGAATCCCGGAAGGAACAAGAGCTCGAGCAGCGTCTGGTCGTCTGCCGCCTCGGCGAGCACCTCCGTGACGACGCCCGTGTCGACCGCGCGCGCTCGCACCGCCGAGACATCGACGCCGGCGCCATCGTCCGAGATGGCAATCGACAGGCGATTGCCGGTGCGGCTGGCGCTCAGCGTCAGCGTCGCTTCTCGCGGCTTGCCGAGCGCCTCACGCACGTCCGGCGGCTCGATGCCGTGGGCGATGGCGTTACGTGCAAGCTGCAAGCAAGGCTCCGTCAAGTGCTCCACGAGCCGGCGGTCGACCGGCTCGTCTGCGCCGTGCGTCCGGACCGCGACGTTCCGTCCCGCTCGCCGCGCCTCCGCATACACCGCGGCCGCGACGCGCGAGAACATCCCGCGGATCGGCGTCTGGCGCATCGTGGTGAGGATCTTCTTCGCCGCGCCGGCGTCGTCCTTCAGCGCCTGGTCGCTGGCCTTCAAGCGGTCCGCCGCGATGTCGAGCTCGTCGCCAATCGTGCCGAGCGCCTGCGACGCGCGCTCGATCCTCCGGATCGCTGCTGCTGGCGCTCCCCACGGCCGGGGAGGTCCGATCAAGCGCAGCGCCTCGGCGAGCTCGGCGCGGATCTTCCTGAGCTGCCGCGCGTGCTCGATGGCTCCGCCGACACGCGCACCGACTCGCTCGCGTGCGACCGCGATCCCGGACGCATGGTCGAGGAGACGGTCGACGGATTGCGCCGAGACGCGGATTGTCCCGTCGGCTTCGCGACGATCGTCGTCGGGTCGGGCGCTCGGTCGATGCGTCGCGCGCGACCGAGGACGCAACGGGACGCCGCGCAAGGTCGCGAGGGCGGCATCGGGATCGTCGAGGAGCGCACCGAGGACCGCCCGCCATCCGCTGACCTCCTCGAGCGCCGCGGTGGCGGCGTTCGGCGCGCCGGTCGTCACGCCCCGGAGGCGCTCCTCGAGACCGTGACAGAACCACGCCATCGGCTCGTCGCCGACGGCGCTCGCCGCTCCCTTCATCGTGTGCACGTGCCGATAGACGTCCGCCGCGGCGTCCTCGGGCTCCGCATCGGCGGTCGTCAGCGCATCGTCGATACGAGCGAGTCGATCGGTGACCTCGGCGATGTATTGCATCCGCACGAGCGGATCGAGCGCGCCCGCGACGAGATCGGGCGGCGGTACCGGCCACGCGCCGACGGCCGCACGCTCTCCGGCAGCCAGCCGCTGGATCGCGCGCCGTACGGTCGACGCCGTCTCCGCGAGGGCTTCGTATTCGCCTTCGCGCAGGCGCCGCTCGAGGCGGAGCATCGCGCTCGCGAGCTCGGGCTCACCGGCGAGACCCGCCGACCCTTTCAGCGCATGCACGGTGCGACGCGCGGACTCGAGCGTCCCCTCTCCCGTGTCCTGACTTTCCGCGAGCTGATCGAGCGCAACGAGGTGGCGCTCGAGCTCCTGCAAGAGGATCCGAGTGAGCTCCGGGTCGCGCACGGCCGTCAGCGCTCCGGTTCGTCGCCGCCGTCCAGGAGGCGGAGCAGCGGCTCGAGGACCGGGCGCAATGCGGACACGACGACGCTCTGTGGAGCCCGCCCATTCAACGCCGCGAGCGAGGTCACGAGCATGCGCGCATGATCGGTCGCCTCGGCGACCGCGCGGGCAGTCTCGGGATCGCTGCCGGTCGTCTTCTCGAGACGATCGGCCATGTCCGCGAGGGCGCGCTCCGCATCTGCGGATGCACCACCGACACGAGCAGCCTCTTGCGCTACCTCGGCCGACGCATCGCGCGCGCGATCGAGGCTCGCATGGACCTGCGTGAGCTCGCTGCCGATCTCGCCGAGCGCTGCGCCGAGCTCGCGACACGCCTCCGATCCACGCGTCGCCTGCGCGCGGATCTCGTCGGAGACCAGGCCGAGCGCCTGCCCCGGTCCTTCGCCGAGACGCGCACCTTCGAGGCCCGCATTGAGCGCGACTAGCTCGAGGCGGGAGAACGTGTCCGTGAGACGCGCAAAGCCCGTCGCCAGCTCCGCAGAGCGCACCGACACGCCGCGAGCGCGATCCGCGAGCGAGTCGACGACGCTCCGCTGCTTCGCCACGTGCGAGGCGATGCGCTGGGCGGCCTCTCCTGTATCGCGCACCGCGTTCGACGCTCGCTGATGGGACGCCCAGAGCGCGCCCTCCTCGGCGACCGTTCGTCCGGAGATCGCGCCTGTCTTCGTCCCGCGACGCAGCAGGCGGAAGAGTCGGCGCTTCGGCTTGTCGTTCGACCCCGCCATGGAGTCCGACAAGGCTACACCTCCTCGCGCGGTCTCGGGAGCAAGACGTGCAGATGGCGCACCGAGCCGGCACCGCGACCGCCAGGTCACACCGCCCAGCGGCCCTCGCGGATGCGCGCGACGAGCGCCGCGACGTCGAACGTCCGCGCCGTCTCATCACCGAGCTTGACCTCGCCCGCCGACTCGCCCGGCTCGAAGCGCCCGGTCGCGACGACGTCGATCCCGACGAGCCCGAGCGTTTCGCCGAGGACGGCGCAGACCAGCATCGCGTGTTCGCCTGGGTTCGCGGCGCTTCGTTCCAGCCGCTCGAGCGGCTCCTCCACGGCGTCGACGACGGGGATCATGTGCCCACCGACGAGCGCGACGCCACGCAGCTCCGGTGGCCCGCCCGGAACGGCGGCCATCTCGGGGAGGGGCATCACGCGCATCGCGATCGACGCCGGCAAGAAGCAGAGCTCGCCAGCCACGCGGAAGAGCACGCCGCCGACCCCCGGCTTCGTCGTGTCGTGCGGGCCGGCGCTCATCCGGCCCGCCGCCGGAGAGCCCTCGCCTCGAGGAGCTGGACGAGGATCCGGCATGCGTCGAAGCTCGAAAGATTGCTCGCCGCGACGATGGCGCGCACCGTCCGCTCTCCGTCGACGGCATCGAGGACGGCCTTCTCCTTCAGCGGCAGCGAAGTGATGTCGAGCTTGCCGAAGGCCGCGTCGTCGCGAACGAGGACGGCGTCGAAGCTGCCGAGCGTTCGTTCGAGCACGCGCCACTCGTCGACCCGACGGAAGCCTTCCATGACGACCGATGCGACGGGCAACCCGAGCTTCGCGCTGTCGGCCAGCTCGGTCGGCGACTCACGCCGGAGCTCGAAACGCCCCGTGGGCCACCGAAGCACCTCGTAGAGTAGCTCGCTCGATTGCCGCGAGAGCGCCATGCGGAGCTGCGATTCGACGATCTTCCCTGCCGCGAGCAGCGCCATGCCGAGCGGCCGCTTCTTCTGGGTGGCGGCCGCGAGCGACTCCATGATCGCCGCACCGGGGAGCGTCACCATGCCGTGAGGGTCGGATGCCCGCTCCGTCTCCGGGACGACCGACGGCCTGCGCCCCCACGGCATCGTGTCGGGTGACGGAAGCTCCGCCATGTGGATGCTCGGGCCCGCGCTCTCCTGGAGGCTCGCGGTCTCCGGGAGGCTCGCTTGGAGGTTCGCGCTCTCCTGGAGGCTCGCGTGGAGGTTCGCGTGGAGGTTCGCGCTCTCCTGGAGGCTCGCTTGGCCGCTCGTGCCGGCCTGGATGCTCGCGCTCATCTGGATGCTCGAGCGGGGCGGGTCGACGTCGTCGCCGGTCGACGGGACCGTCGCGACCATCGACGAGCGCTGGGTGATCTCGTCGATCTCCGCCGGTGTGAGGATGCCCTCCTCGACGAAGAAGCGTCCGAGGCGAAACTCGTCCCCGGCGCCGGACGCTTCGACGAGATCGATCGCACCGTCGCGAAACGTCGCCCGGACCTCGGTGCGGCCGTTCTTGCACACGAGGACGCCGGTCTGGTTCTCGGCCTGGAGAAGCTGAAGGATCGCGCCGACGGGCACGACGCCGAGGTCACCCGACAGGATCACCGACTCGTCCTGTCGGTCACCGAGCGCCTCGACCATGTCGAGCAGGGCCTCGTTCGAGAGCCGGTCGGCGAGGACACTCGCGAACGTAGGCGACGAGACGGCGTCCGGACGCTCGGCCACGGTCAGCGCGGTGATGCTCGCGAGCTTCTGCGCGACGATCTGCGCGAGATGCGTGCGCTTCGTCTCGTATTCGGCTGCCGACGCGGCGACGAAGCTTTTGGCTTGGCGGACGCCTTCCGGGATCTCGACGATCTCCACGTCGTCCGTGTCGGCCTCCGGCAGGCGCGCGGAGCTCGCACCGATGCGCTGCGAGGTGTTCACCTTCCGGAGCGCGTTCTCGATGACCGCGACGAGTGCCTGGGGGTCGAACGGCTTCGTGATCGCATCGAGCGCCCCGGTCTGCTGGACGAACTGATCACGGATGCGATCGCCCTTCGCGCTCATCAGGACGACCGGCATCTGGGCGAGCTCCGAGTTTTCGCGTAGAGCGCGGCAGAACTGGTAGCCGTTCATCCGCGGCATGACGAAGTCGACGAGAACGAGATCGGCCTTCACCGCGCCGGACACGAGCGCCTCGAGCGCGTCCTGACCGTCCGAGGCCACCGTTGGCTCGTAGCCGCTGCGCTCGAGGATCGTCGAGACCACCGAGCGGATCGTCGGGCTGTCGTCGACTACCAGGATGCGCGTTGCCATCGGATCTTGGGCGCTCTTTGCGAGCGGCCGAAAAAGTACAACGCCCGACTGCCGCGAGCCATCGAAACCGAGCCCTCCGCCGGTGGCATCAAACGGTACAGCCCCACGAAGTTCGTCTAGCATGGACGCCGCGTGAAGGTTCTCATCCGAGGGGCAACGCTCGTGCATTGCGACGCCGCCGGCACGGTCACCGAAGGTGATCTGCTCGTCGACGGCGGTCGAATTGCCGCGCTCGGGAAGATCCCCGAGCCCATCACCGCAGGCGGTCGTGACGGGCTCGTCCGTGTGATCGACGCGAGTGGCTGTGCCGTGATCCCGGGGTTCATCCAGGGGCATGTGCATCTCTGCCAGGTCCTCTTCCGCGGGATGGCGGACGACCTCCCGTTGCTCGCCTGGCTCGAGCAGCGCATCTGGCCCTACGAAGCTGCGCACGACGAAGCGTCGCTCGCAGCGAGCGCGGAGCTCGGCCTGCTCGAGATGATGCTCGCGGGCACGACCACGATCCTCGACATGGGCACGGTCCACGCTTACGACGCCGTCTTCGACGCGTGCGAGCGCGCGGGCATTCGCGTCTTCGGCGGCAAGACCATGATGGACGCCGGAAAGGGCGTCCCGGCAGGCCTGCGCGAGACCACCGCGTCGAGCCTCCAGGAGTCGGACCGCCTCCGAGCCACATGGAGCGGTAGAGGCAACGGCCGTCTCGCCTACGCCTACGCGCCGAGGTTCATCCTCTCGTGCACCGAGGCGCTGTTCCGAGGCACGGTCGAGCGCGCGAACGACAGCGCTCGTACCGACCGCGCGCTCCTCCACAGCCACGTCGCCGAGCATCCAGACGAGCGAACCGCCGTGCGCGAGGTGCTCGGCGACGACGACATCGCGACGCTGCGCAAGTGGGGGTTCAAGGGACCGAACACCCTCCTCGCTCACGGCGTGCAGCTCACTGACCAGGAAATCGACGACGTCGCGCGCGACGGCACACGCATCGTCCATTGCCCGAGCGCGAACCTGAAGCTCGGCTCCGGCATCGCGCGCGTCCACGAGCTCGCGCGCCGCGGCGTGCAGCTCGCCCTCGGCGCCGACGGCGCCCCCTGCAACAACAACCTCGATCCGTGGGTCGAGCTCCGGCACGCCGCCCTGCTCGCAAAGGTCCGCACCGGCGTGACCACGTTGCCCGCCCGCCAAGCCCTGGAGCTGGCGACCATCGAGGGCGCCCGCGCACTCGGCATCGACAACGAGGTCGGCTCTCTCGAGGTCGGCAAGCGAGCCGACCTCGTCGTCGTGCGAATGGACGGCCCCCACGTCGAGCCAGGCGGCGACGCCTTCTCCCGCCTCGTCTACGGCTGCACCTCACGCGACGTCACCCACGTCATGGTCGACGGCCACCTCGTCGTCCGCCACGGCGACCACACCCTCCTCGACCGCGACGCCATCCTCTCCCGCGCCCGCACCCAGTCGCAAAAACTCGTCGCCCGCGCCAAGCCCTAACGCCCCCGCGCCGGGCCCGCGAACGCACCGGGCCCGCGAACGCACCGACGTTATGTTTCCCGCCGGGGCCGGCCGCGGGCCGCCGAGGCGCGGGGCCGCGGGCCGGCCGCGGGGCGCCGCGGACGTTCCGACGTTATGTTTGCCGACGGCCGCCCAGACGTACCGACGTTACGTTTCCCGCGAGTGCCGGCCGCCCGCGGACACACGAACGTCGTGTTTTCCGCACGCCATGTTTCCGGCCGCGGCGGGACGGCGGGCTCGGCACGCAGATGTCGCTATGCGGAGTCGGTTGCGCGCAGACGCTGTGCACGCGACTGAAGACGGTGGGGTGCTGACGAGACGAGGCGGCATGCGCGCGTGCACGAGTGCGCGCGGAGGCCGAGCCGCGACGAGCCGCGACGAGCGGATCGGCGGGCCACCCGAGCGTGGACGATGGGGTAGCGCGCGCGACGGATTCGCTTGCTACGCGGCCTTCTTCTTCGCGGTCGTCTTCTTCAACGTTGGCTTCTGCCGCTGGGCCATGCGTGTCTTCGAACAGGACCTGCAGCGCAGGCCGATGAGGCGCAGGCGGTACGTGCCTTCTGGGAACTCGACGCTCCTCCGGCCTGCGCGGAAGTCTTTCCGCGCGCTCTCGTACTTCATCCGGAACTCCTTGAGCAGGAGCTGCTCGACCTTCATTCGATCCTTGTCCTTGCATGCAAGGTGAGGTCGCAGCCGGCGTCGCGGAGGTTCCGTGTTGGGCCGAGCGAACGGGCTCATATTCAGGACGGCCCTCCGCCCGAGCACACCGCGGCCACGCTTCTTGGTACGCCGCTCTTCGGCGAGAGCCGTTTGGCGCTTCTTCACGGCTTCATGGACTCTCGCAATCCATTCCTTGTAGGTCTCGTTGCGCAGCCCGCGTGGTGCGACAGCGCGGAGCTCGACGTTCCGCGGCATGCGCCCGTTCTCGCGAAAGTAGTCCTTCGGACGCTCGACGAGCTTGCCTTCACGCCCCATACGGTCCCACGACGACGAGCCCGGCCACTGCGCGATGTCCTCCACGAGGTGGGCAGCCGCCGGATTCGAGAGCACGTAGACGACCTTCTCGAAGACGTCGTTCAACGTCACGAGGCGCGTGAGGCATGTCTGGTCGCGCGACCAGATGCTCTCGAACCGGCGGTAGTGGACGCTGAGCGCCTTGGCGAGCATCTTGTGGAAGCGCTCGATGAACGCTGGCACTCGCCCATCGGGGTCATAGATCACCGCGTGGTAGTGGTTGCTCATCGCGCACCAAGCGATGATGTCGATACCGTGCTTCTTGGCGGACTCCGCCATGCAGTACTCGAACATCTGATTCACCGCGGGCCCGGGACGCAGGAAGAACGTCCGCTCCCAAGTCCGCCGCGTCACCAGATAGAACTGTCCCTCGAGGATCCGTCGCGGTGCCGTCATCGACGCGTCCATCGGCCGCCCCGCGTCCCGGTTGCGTAAAAAATCGCGCGCGGGATTCCTTCGCACGCAAAGGAATCCTACCGACGTTATGTTGGCTGGCCGACGGTGGCCGACGGCGGCCGACGGCCGGCTACGCGCGCGCTTCGGCTTCTTCGATTTGCGCTAGGGCGATGGCGAGGGCGTCTTTCGCGCGGTCGAGGGTGACCTTGTCGGCTTCCAGCTTGGTGTGGAGGCGGTCGAGGGCGCTCGACTTGGAGGAGAGGACGGACCTCGTCTCTTCGAGGGACTGTTTGGTTGCCGAGAGGTCGGCTTCGAGGACGACGCGCTTGTCGCGCTCGGCGTTGAGGTCCTTTTCGAGACCGTTGCGGGTCTCGTGGAGGGCCGCGAGCTGGGCGTCGAGGTCCGTGATGCGCGATTCGAGCTCGCTGCTCTTCCCCTGGAGCTCGCTGATTCGCTCGTCGCGCTCGACGATTTCGCCACGTGCGGTCTCGAGCTCGCCGGTGAGCTCGGCGATGCGCGCGTCGGCTGCCTCTTTGTGCGCCTGCGCGGACGCGCCGATCTCGGCGATGCGCTGCGCCGTCTCTTCTTTCGTCGCGGCGAGGGCGCTCGCGGACTCCTCACGCGCGGCGGCGAGAGCCGCCTCGGCCGTCTCCTTGACGGATTCGATCTCCTGGCGAGCTTCCTCGCGCAGCGCGGAGAGCTCCGCGTTTGCTTTTGCCTCGAGCTCGGCGAGCCGCGCGTCGCGTTCCCGCTCCGCTGCGGTGACCTTTTCATCGCGGTCCCTCTCGGCGGCCGCCACCCTCGCGTCGCGCTCCGCGACGACTTCCGCGACCTTCGCGTCGCGCTCGGCGATGGTCTCTGCCACCTTCGCGTCGCGTTCGGCGATGGCCTCGGCCACCTTCGCGTCGCGCTCGGCGACGACCTCGGCCACCTTCGCGTCGCGCTCGGCGATGGTCTCGGCCACCTTCGCGTCGCGTTCGGCGATGACCTCCGCGACCTTTGCGTCGCGCTCGGCCTCGGCGCGCTGCTTCGCGTCGGCGAGCGCGTTGTCGTGCAGCAGCTGCGTCTCCGCCTTTTCGTCGGCGTACTTCTTCTGGAGGACCTCGACGGTGCGCTCGTGATCGGCGCGCGCGCTCGCGAGCTCCTCCTGATTCGCCCGATGAAGGTCGGCGATCTTGTGCTCCGACTCCTCCTTGAGGCGCGCCTCGAGGTCGGCCAGCGCCTGGACCTTCGCTTCTTCAGCCGCCCGGAGAGCCTCGTCCCCCGCACGCTTCGTCTCGTCGACCGCAGCGTTCTTCTCGGCTACGACGGCCTCGACGTCCCGAGTGCGACGCTCCTCGGCCTCGGCAAGATCGGCCGTGCGACGCTCCTCGGCTGCTGCGAGGTCGCGCGTGCGCCGCTCATCGAGCTCCGCCACCACCTTCTCGCGCGCCTCACGTTCGGCCGCCACGTCCTGCTCGCGCGCGGCGCGCTCGGCAGCGATGGCGTTCTCCTTCGCTTGCCGCTCGTCCGCGAGCGCACCTGCGTGCTCCTGGTTCGTCGCCGAGATCAGCTCGGCGTGCCGTGTCTCGAGCGCGCTCTTCTCCTGTGCGAAGGCTTCCTCGCGCGCGGCGAGCTCCGCAGCGTGAGAGTCCTTGAGCGACGCGACCTCCTTCGAGCGGGCCTCAGCCTCCTGCTCGGCGCGCGCGGCGCGGCGCTTGAAGTCCTCGCCCGCCTTCTTCGCCTGCTCCTTGTCCGCCTGGAGCGCGTCGATCCGCTCCTTCGCGTCCGCGAGCTCACGCTCGAAGGCGAGGACCTTGTCGTCGAGATCGCTCTTTTCCCGCTCGAGCGCGATCGAGCGCTCGCGGATCTCGACGATCTCCTTGTCCTTCTTCGAGAGGCCCTCCCTGAACGAGAGGATCTCCTTGTCCTTCTTGTTCAGCGCCTCCCGCAGGTCGAGGAACTCACGGCTCGATACGCCGGTCTTCCCGCTCGAAGCCTGAGCGAGGCGCGCCTTGAGATCTTCGTTCTCCTTCGTGAGCTGCGCGATCTCCTCCGGATCGACAGCCTCACGGTCTCTTGCTTCGCTGGCCTCGTGCGCTTCTGCAAGCGCCTTCCGCGCGCTCGCGATCTCGTCGTGCGCCGCATCGAGCCGCCCCTCGAGCTCGCGGATGCGCGCCTCTGCCTGGGCGACCGTCGACTCGAGGTCGCGCACTCGCCCGTCGTCGGCCGCCGCCTGCGGGCGCTCGCTCTGGAGCACCTCGTGCATCACCGGGTCGGGCTCCGGATCGGACTGCGGCGCAAGCGCGTGGTCGAGCGACGTCGTTCCGTTGCCGTTCGTGTGGTGCTCGTAGGCCTCGCGCGCCTCGGAGGGCGTCGGCGGACGCGACGACATCCTCGGCGGAGGAGGCGGCTTCGAGTTCATCTCCTCGATGACGATCTCGCCGTCGTCGAGGTTCTCCATGTCGAGCACCTGCGGCGCCTGGCTGGCGCTGCGATACGGGCCGTCCTCCGTGCCCGCTCCGAGCTGGACGAACGGCTGGATGCGCGCGAGCAGGTCGGTCCACGCGATCGGCTTGTGGACGTAGTCCTCGGCCCGCGTCCGCAGCTTGCGATGCTGCTCGAACGTCTCGTCGCTCGACTCGCTCGACATGATGATGAGCGGGACGTCCTTGAGCGCCGGGTCCTTCTTCAGCTTGTTGCACACGCTGAAGCCGTTCATGCGCGGCAGCTCGATCGACAGCAGGATCAAGTCCGGCCGGATCGAGGTGGCCTGCTGGAGACCGGTGTTGCCGTCGTCGACGACTTGAACATTGCAACCGAGTTTCTGGAGCTCGGCTCGGAGCTCGCCTGCGAACGCGGCGTCGCTCTCGAACACGAGGACTTTCTGGCCCATTGGCCGACGAGGATAGGTTCCCAGGAGAAAGGGTGTCAAACGAG
>JAFAER010000191.1 GCA_023423895.1 Pseudomonadota bacterium | reverse complement strand
CCCAGTTCCGCCGATCCTGCACAGACACGAGCCGTGATCGGATCTCGAGCTACCGGCTGGAGATTCGCGCCGCTCGCCCAACGGGCGGCGCGAATCGGAGGCTCAGGTCAACCGATCACGGCTATAGTTCTCATCGACGACTGATTGCATCACCGGACGAGCGACTGGCGCAGCGATGGCCTCGAGAGCTCGAATCTCCAATGAGCTGCCATCGATGTGACAGTCGCTCGTCACGATCGAGGAGTGGCGGGCGAATCGGAATCGGAAGGCCGCTGAATGTTCCCGTCGACGAGCGTGCATCGATGGCCGACCCCCGCGAGGAGGATGAGCGTGTCCGACTCGTTCATCTGTTCGTGCTGGTCCCCCGCTTCATCCCTCCGTCGCCCCCGGGCGAGCAACCGCCTGGGAGCGTCCGGTCTGCCATGCTCAGATGTTCCGGTACTCCGCGAACGGAGCGACCGCAGCACGGTCTTCGCGATACCCGACGGGCGGCTGACGCATCGACGACCAATGTCCGAGCGCCGAGGCGTCGTGCTTGCCAAGAAGCCGTCTGCAGCGCGACTCAGCTCTTGCCAGGCCGCAGCGCGCGGAGCGTCATCGCCACGACCTTGTCGGCGAACGCGTGGTCGAGCGGGCGCGTTCGCAGGAGCCAGCGGTGGAAGACGGGGCCGAAGAGCAGCTCGGCGGCGACGTCGAGGTCGACCGCCTTCCGGATTTGTTTCGCCCGCTGCGCGCTCTCGAGCCTCCGTACCGTCGCCTGCATCTGCGGGCCGAGGAGCACCTGCACGAGCTGCTTCGCGAGCTCCGTGTCGCTCTGAATCTCGGCGGTCATTCCGCGGAGGGCCGCGTCGAAGCTGGGGTCGAGGAGCTCGTCGATCGTCGCGCGGAGAACGAGCTTCAGATCGCGCTCGATGTTTCCGGTATCCGGGAGCTCCGTCGAGCCTCCCGCGTCGCCGTCGTTTGCGAGGAATGCCTCGAAGACGACCGCGCCTTTCGATGGCCACCATCGATAGATCGTCTGCTTGCCGACGCCGGCCCGCGCAGCGATGCTTTCGATCGTCAGTTGTGCGTACCCGACGCGCAGGACCAGCTCGCGGGCCGCTTTCAAGATCGACTGACGCGCGGCGCTGCTGCGGCGTGAAGCGTCGGGAGCGGATGGACGAGGCATGTGAGGGCATCGTAGCGCAAGACGAGACGGTGCGTCTCGTCTTGCCTTGACACGGCTGCGCGCCGGTGCGACGAATTGTGGCGAGACGGAACGTCTCGTCTTGGTCTTCCTGCCGAGCCCTGCCGTTTCAGAAAGGTTCGTCGATGTCCTCCGATTGCCCCGCTACTCGAGTCTGGTTCGTGACCGGCGCTGGCCGTGGTCTCGGACGCGCCTTCGTCGAAGCGGCGCTCGCCGCAGGTGATCGCGTCGTCGCGACGCTGCGCCGGCCCGAGCAGCTCGAAGACCTCGTCCGCGAGCATCCGCAGTCTCTCCGGACGCTCCGCCTCGACGTTCGCGAACGGGCGGCCGTCTTCGGCGTCGTCGAGCAAGCTCGCGCGGCGTTCGGTCGACTCGACGTCGTCGTCAACAACGCCGGCTACGGGCTCGTCGGAACGGTCGAAGAGGTGACCGAGGACGAGGCGCGCGAGCAGATGGAGACGAACTTTTTCGGCGCGCTCTGGGTGACGCAGGCCGTCTTGCCCGTGATGCGCGCGCAAGGCTCCGGGCACGTCGTGCAGATCTCGTCCGTCGGCGGGGTGGGGACGATGCCTGCCTTCGGTCTCTACAACGCGAGCAAGTGGGCCCTCGAGGCGTTCAGCGAAGCCTTCGCGAGCGAAGTGGCCGAGCTCGGCATTCGGGTGACGATCGCGGAGCTCGGTGGCTTCGCGACCGACTGGGCATGGAACAGCATGCGCTTCGCTTCCGGGCTCCCGGCCTACGATCCGCTCCGCGAGCGCGTGTTCGGCACCTCACGGCTGCCGTGGGACATGAGCCAGAAGGGGACCGATACGAGCGCCGACCCGCGCGAGGCCGCCGCCGCGCTGATGAAACACATCACCGCGTCCGAGCCTGGCCCGTTGCGACTCCTCGTCGGTGCGGACGCTCCCGGCCATGTCGCCATGGCGCTCGCGAGTCGGCGCGACGACTACCGGAAGAACCCGGGCTTCACGTGGCCGGAGAGGGCGTGAGCAGCGCGGCGAGCTGACGCGAGCGATCACGTGGCACACGCAAGAAGTCCTCGCACGTCGAGCAACGGATGCTAGGTTGTCGATCGGCGCGTCGACGCGCGCCGACGATGACGACCTCGCGCTAAACCTCTCACCCGAGAGAATTGCCCGCCGCGCCCGCTCGGACTGAGACGGGGCGCGTGATGCGCGCGCGCGCGCGAAAACCATCGAATCGTTCACGTCATTCGACGCCCGCCCTCGGGGATGTCGCGCCTGCTCGCTTGCGGCAGCCGACGCTCCGAGAGGGCCGGGCGCTGCACAGGAGGACTCCATGCAACGTCTCGTCTACTACGTCGCCACCAGCATCGACGGCAACATCGCTCGACCCGACGGCTCCTTCGACTTCTTCGTCAACGAGGGGGAGCACGTGACCGAATACCTCGCCGCATTGAAGACGTTCGACTCCGTCATCATGGGGCGGCGCACCTACGAAGTCGGGACGAAGCTCGGCGTCACCGATCCGTATCCGTGGCTCAGGACCTACGTCGTCTCGCGCTCGATCGGGACGAGCCCCGATCCGAACGTGACCGTCGTCTCTGACGGCGTCGTCGAGCTCGTCCGCTCGCTCAAGGCGCAAGGCGAACGCGGTCGCGGGATCTACCTCTGTGGCGGTGGTGAGCTCGCGGCGCATCTGCTCGAGCACGAGCTCATCGACGAGATCGTGCTCAAGCTGAGCCCCACCATCGCGGGCGACGGGATCCCCGTCATCGGGAAGATGGATCGACCGACGCCGCTCGAGCTCGTCGACTGCAAGGTCCACGAGAGCGGCGTCGTCGTCCTTCGCTATCGCGTCGGGAAGACCAAGAGTCCGACGCCTTCATGAAGGCCTAGACGACCTCCACGAAGGTCGTGCGCGGCGCCGTCAGTTGCAGGAGCCGTAGGCGGTGCCGCGCACGAGGACTTCGGGGTCGAAGCCGCTGCAGACCTTGCCAGAGCCGCAGTCGTTCTCGCCGAGACGGCACCAGCGGCGGCACGTGCTCTTGTCTTCGGACCTCACGCAGCCGAGGCCGGGCCCGCACTCGTCCTCGGGCGTACAGGTCTCGCCTTCGGCGCGCGTGCCACCCGTCTGGCACTCCGTGTTTCCGTCGCGGTCGATGATGCACACCGCGCCGCCGCACGTCGCCGGATCGTGAGGCTCACAGGCCACGCGGCAGACCGCGAGGTTCGGCACGTCCTTGCCTTCCGTCGTCTGCACCTGGGCGCACGCGCCGGTCCCCGGCTGCGAGCACGCACCGCCAGGGTTGTCACAGAACGCGTGGCACGTTCCGAATATGCACGTCATACCGACGGCGCACTCCGCGGTGGCGCTGCACGGATGGCCCATCGCGTTGGTGCCCGCGCTCACGCAGCGGGCGCTTCCACCCATGCTGACGACGTCGCACGTCTTGCCCTCGGCGCAGCCGCACTGCGGGGCGACCCCACACATGTTCGTCGGCGGAGCGGTCTTGCACTCCTCGGGAGCGGCGTTTTCACCGCCGCCGCCGCCGCCGCCGTCGGCGCTGCCTTCACTCGAGCCAGGCTTCGACGGATCCGACGAACCGGGGTTGCTCGGGTCCGTCGGGCTCGTCGAGCTCGTCTCGAAGCCGGTGCGCGAGCTGTCCGAGCTGCATGCGACGTGAGAGCCGGCGAACGCGAACACGGTGGCAGAGAGCACCGCCGTGCCGGCAAGCGAAAGGATGGAGGGCGTGTTGAGCTGATTCGAACGCTTCATCGGGGCGGGTCAGTACCATCCGCGATCGATCGCTGACGCGAGAGACCTCCATGGGACGCAACGCGCCGTTCGAGCTCCGCAGTCACCTGCAAAGCTCTGCACATGTTGTGTTCTGCACGGATTTGCGGCGCGCACTCATCGGGCGCCAGCGTTCGAACGCCCCGAGACACAGCCGTCGTGGCGCGCGTTTGGGCTCAGCGGTTCAGGAGCAGGAGACAGCCACCGATCGACAGCGTGATGACCACGAGCGCTGCGAGACCGATCTCTGCGATTCGGATCGCCCTCGGCTTCACGGGCTCGTCGGGGGCACGCTGCAGCACATCCCGGTGTTGGTGCTGATGCTGATGCGCATGCGGGAACCAATCCGCGCGGTCGCGCGACGGCGGAGTCGCTTGCTCGTACGGCTGCGGCCCGTGCCCGGCCGTCGGCGCGTTCATCGCCGGCTGCACGAAGCCCCGGCGCGAGTCGCTTCCGGCGTTCTGCGAAGGGGAAGGGGGAGGGGGAGGGAGCGGCGGCGCCGGCCGAGGATCGAACGCGGGCTTCGCCGGCGGTCGATCGAGGCGCATGGTCCGCTTGGCTTCATCTTCGTCGGCCACGGGCTCGACGGCGACAGGCGCGGCGCGTCGGACGGGAGGCTTCGGCTCGGCGCGTGTCGTCTCTTCGTCCGGCTTCGGCGGCGCGAACGATCGCGTCGACAGCACGGCTGGCGTCTCGATCGTCGCGACGGTTGGTCCCTCCATGTCACCGTCGGTGAAGTCTGCCGTCCATGGATCGCGCGCAGCGTCGAGATCGCGCGGCGGCCGGACGACGGTGCGGTCGCGCTGCCGCTCGGGTTCCGACGGCGGCGCAGGCTCGATGACCGCCGTCGGGCCGGAAGGAGGCGACTTGTCCGACGGCGAGATCGGCGGCTCGTCGACCACCGTGCGCTGCGAGGCGGGCGCACGCTCGACGGCGGGCGGTGGACGCGACGCGCGCGGCGGCGCCGGAGGCGCAACGCTCGCTCGCGAGGCGGACGCCGCGGCGGCGCTGGCGCTGGCGCGAGGCGGAGCAGACGGGAGTGCCTTCTCACCGGCACCCGGCGTCGTCGCCGTGGGCTTCGGCGGCAGCTTCACGCCGGACGCAGGCGTCGTCGCCGGAGCCGCACGCGCCGGGAGTTTCACGCCCGAGGACTTCGACAGTGCCGGCGCTGGGACCGACGGAATCTTCACGCCCGACCGCGGCGTCATCGCAGGCATGGCAGCGGGGGGCGCCGACGGCAGCGGGATCCGCTGCATCTTCGGGATGGGCGGCGGCTTGAGCGAGATCGGCTTCGACGAAGGCGCCGGTGGCGAAGACGCAGCACGCGGCGGAGCGCTCAAAGCCTTCGTCCCGCCTCGCGGCGTCATGGGAGTCGGGGGCGGGGGCACCGCGCTCGCCCGGGCGAGCGGCGTGAGAGCGGGCGTCGACGCGTAGTCCTGTGGGACGGCCTTTCGCAATGCCTCTTGCATCGCGCGTGCGGACGGCCAGCGGCGATGTTTCTCGAGCGTGAGCGCCTTGTCGACGAGGGCGATGACCTCACGCGGGATCGTGCGCCCGACCTGCGTCGACGAGAGCGACCTCGCCTGGCGGCTCGACGCGGCCATGAGCAGGTTGCTCAGCGTGTCGTGGACGTGGACGGCCTCAGCGGAGAGGAGCGTGAACATCGTCGCGCCGACTGCGTAGACGTCCGAGTGGACGTCGATCTGCCCGCGCTTGCCGAGGGCTTGCTCGGGCGACATGAACTCCGGCGTCCCGAGGAGCAGCCCGGTCGCGGTCGGCTCGGCCTGGATGGCCGCCTCCTTCATGTGCGCGATGCCGAAGTCGAGCACTTTCACCGTGCCGTCGGCGAGGACGAAGATGTTCTCCGGCTTGATGTCTCGATGAATGATGCCTTTGTCGTGTGCTGCCGCGAGGACGTCGAGCACCTGATCGCAGATGCGCGCGACCTCGAGGATCGGAAGCCGCCCGCCGTTTCGCTCCCGCCTCTCTTCGAGCAGCTCTCCGTGCTCGAGCAGCTCCATGACGATGTAGGCCGAGCCGTCGGACGTCACGTCATCGTCGATGATCCGAACCACGCCCGGATGCCCGACCTTGTTGGCGGCGTAGCCTTCGCGGAGGAAGCGGCTCCGCACGTCCGCGTTTCGCGCGAACTCGGGATGGAGGATCTTGATGGCGGCGACTTGCCCGCGCCGATGTGTCGCGCGGAAGACCGTCGCCACCCCGCCGCGGGCGATCTTCGACTCGATCTTCCATTTGTCCTGGAGGACCGCCCCGATCCAACCAGACGGCTTCTGGTCCGCCATGCGCCGAGACAAGACTACACGAGGAGCGGTGACGACGCCGGGCTCGTGATCCCGGTCACAGCGCGGTAGTCTGCTGCGCCCTGCATGCGTCGCACTCGGGTCCGTCCGGCCGCTCTTCTGGCGTGCCTCTTCGCGCTTCTCTCCGTCCTCGGCGCGCTCGCGAGCTGCGGGCTCGACGTCGAGGGCGTGGAGCCAGTCGAGGCGGGATCCGACGGCGCTCGTGCCGACGGCGCACGTCCCGATGACGCCTCCCATGCGGACGTCGCTGCGGATGCTAACGGCGATGCGGGCACGGACGCGGACGCGAACGTGCTCGACCCGGATCCGAACGAACCGAACGACACGACGCCCACGCCGATCCCGCTCGCGCAGGACGGCGGCGTACGCAGCGGCACCAAGCAGGGAGTGCTCGCGACGCCGGGCGACGTCGATCGCTTCTCGTTCGACGTCGAGCCAGGCACCCACGTCGTGTACGCGCGCGTGACCGCCCCGGCGCTCGTGCCAGAGACGAATGTTCGTCTTCGCTACGCGCTCCACGGCCCTGGGCTCGCTGCGCCGGTGCTCGCGACCGGCGAGGCGACGGACGGTGGAGCGGTCGACCTCGCCACCGCACGACTCGTCACGAACGCGCAGCCCGGCACGTATTCCGTCGTCGTCTCTGCGGTCCCCCCGTCCGGGGGCGTGGCGCCCGGCGATCCGAACCTCACGTACACCGTCGACGTGCGCGTCCTCACCGTCGACGACGCGTTCGAGCCGAACGACACCGTTGCGGCCGCGGCGACGAAGGTCCTCACGGGCCCGTCTCCGGCGAACACCACCACCTTCACCGGTCGCGTCGGATGGGTCGGCGATGAAGACTGGTTCAGGATGGACGTTCCGGCGTTCACGGAGCCGACCGTGCTCACGTACCGGCTCGTGCCGAAGGACCCGGGGCGGTTCCCGCGCCTGCCGGGGCCGAAAGGGATCCGTGTCCGGGCGATGACCATGGTGACCGCCGGAGCGACGCTCGCGGAATGGCGCTTGGCGTGCAAGACGGACACGACCGCGTGTCCGAAGGGGTACGAGGCCGCTGCTCCCGAATGGGTATCGGCCGTCGAGGCGCTCTGCGACACGCCGGCCGCGCCCATGTGCCTGCGTTCTGCACGCGTCGAGCACACCCCTCATCCGGCGCTGTCCAACTTCGCGGGCGCGATCGGGATCCCTCCGCACGCCGGGACGATGCCGCTCTACTTCGTGGTCGACGACGCGGACTCCGACGGCGCCGACGATGTTCCGTACGTGCTCGAGGCGACGTGGTCGTCCGATCCCGACGAGACGAGTCGCTTCACGGGCACCGTCGAACAGGAGACCCCGATCACGCTCGCTGTCGACCCGGGCACCACGTATCCGCTGCCTGCTCCCGAGATCGCCGCCGTCACCGGGCGTCTCACGTATGGCTTCGGCCTGCGTAGCTCGCTCGATCCGTCCTCCCCGGACGCGGTCCGCGGGCCCGACGACTACGACGCGGTCCCGAGCGACGAGGACGTGTTCCGCCTCCAGCTCCCCGCGGTAGCACCGCCGGAAGACCGGACGTGGGTGCTCTCGTGGTCCGTCGACACCGAAGGCTCGACGACGCCAGCGCATGATCTCGTGGTCGACGTCACGTTCTGCGACGGCGACGTGCTCGACGGGAGCGGCCAGTGCACGAAGGTCTCGGCGCGTGGCGACGGGACGCCGTTCCGCTTCACGTCACCGGGCGTCACCGTCCCGTGGCCGCTCCGCCCGGCGGGGGCGCCGATCGCGCACTTCTCGCAGACGACGTCGACGACGGGCGATCCCGGCGCGGGCACGCTCGTGACGAACGTGACGTCGACGGCTCGGGCCGAGGCGTGCCTCTGCTTCGAACCGCGGTTCGTTCGCGGCGGCACCGCCCTCCTGCGCGTGCGCGCGGCCGACCGGCGAAGCTATCGCCCGTCGACGTATTCGATCCGGACGTCACTGCTCGCGTATCCGCAACATTCGTCGTGCCCGGCGCCGGCGATGTTGCCGGATGGCGGCGTCGAGCCCGGCTGCCGTTTCGCGAAGTGATCGGCGATCGCTCTTCATGCAAGCTCGTGTCGAGCGGCTCTCGCGAAGCGTGTGCGCGGACGCGGAGGTGAACCAGAGCCCGGCCCGAACCTGAACGGGTCAGCCCGCCCAAAGCGGAGCTCGCGGCCCGGCGCCGCGCCGACCCGTCGGCTGGCGCGGTCGCGTTGTCGCGGAGCGTCAAATCCGCGGGGTTCCAGGGATAACTTGCGACCGGGCGGCCGCGCCGCTACGAGGAAGCTCTTCGGTTGGGTCGAAATGGGGCATGAAACGGGACACGAACGGGGCAGAGGGGCCCCGGTCCCGGCTGACGGGTCCGAGGGGGCCCGGGCGACTCGTGGGGAGCGAGAGAGCGCAGGATGTTCGAGAAGTCTCGTTGGTATTCGTCACGTTTGCAGTGCGACACGACGCTGGCGCGCTGGGGGTATTCCGGTCAGCCGGTCCTCGTCTTTCCGACGGCGGGCGGTGACGCAGAGGAGATTGAGCGCTTCTTGATGATCAAGGCGCTCGAGCCGCTCCTCGCGGCCGGGCGCATCAAGATCTACTCGTGCGACAGCGTCGCGGGCCGGGTGTTCTTCGACAAGAGCCACAGCCCCGAGCACCGGATGTACATCACGCACCAGTTCCACCAGTACGTGAAGCACGAGGTCGCTCCGGCCATCCGCACCGACTGCAAGACGGAGGACATCCCGGTCTGGGCGGCAGGCGCTTCGATCGGCGCGTTCCACGCCGTCGCCGTCACCTGCCGCTTCCCGGACGTCTTCCATCGCGCGCTCGGCATGAGCGGCACGTACGACATCCTCCGGCTCATCGACTATCCCCAGCCGACCGACTACTTCCACGTCTCGTCGCCGCTCCACTTCGTCCCGACGCTCGAGGGCAAGCACCTCGATGTGCTCCGCACGCGGTACATCCACCTCGCGTCCGGCGAGGGGAAGTGGGAGAACCTCGGGGAGAGCTTCCGCATGGGGAAGGTGCTCGGGGACAAGGGGATCCCGAACTGGGTCGAGTCGTGGGGCGACGTCGATCACGACTGGGTGACCTGGCGCGCGAACTTCCCGCGCTATCTCGAACAGTGGACCGCGGCCGACACGCAGGCGAAGGCGGCGGCCCATGGGTGAAATCGACATCGGGCCCAAGACCGACAAGACCACTGCGGGCGCGCTCGACGGGCCGGAACGAGCGCAATACGTCCGCGCGTTGCTCACCGACCTTCGCGCGCTCGAGCGCATGCTCGCGGAGGGCATGTTCGAGAGCGGCATCTCCACGATCGGCGCCGAGCAGGAGATGTTCCTCGTCGACCGCGCCTACAACGCGTCGCCCACCGCGCTCGAGGTGATCGACAGGGTCGCGGACCCTCACTTCACGACCGAGCTCGGCCTCTTCAACCTCGAGATGAACGCGGATCCGCAGACGCTCGAGGGGGCCGGCCTCGCGCGAATGGAAGCGCAGCTCACCGACCTCTACTCGCGCGTCCAGAAGGTCGCGGCGGACCTCCATGTCCAGCCGGTGCTCGCCGGCATCCTCCCGACGCTCGCGCGCACGGACCTCTCGCTCGACAACATGGTGCCGAACCCGCGCTACCTCACGCTCAACCGCGTGATGCGGCAGGCGAAGGGCGACGGCTACGACATCTCGATCAAGGGCCTCGACGAGCTCGTCGCCAAGCACGACTCGCTCATGTTCGAGGCGTGCAACGCGAGCTTCCAGGTCCATCTCCAGTCGCGCGACCCGAGCCGCTTCGGACACGACTACGACATCGCCCAGCTCGTGATCGCGCCGACGCTCGCGATCGCCACCAATTCGCCGACGCTCTTCGGCAAACGCCTCTGGGCGGAGACGCGCATCGCGCTGTTCGAGCAGTCGTGCGACATCCGCACGCGAACGCTCCACGCGCGCCAGGACCAGGCCCGCGTGTCGTTCGGCAAAGGCTGGGCGACCCGCGGCGGTGCCCTCGGCATCTTCAAGGAGAACGTCGCGCGCTTCCGGCCGCTCGTGGGCATGAGCGTCGACGAGGACTCGATGCAGATCCTCGACGACGGCGGGGTCCCCGACCTCCGCGCGCTGCGGCTGCACAGCGGGACGATCTACCGCTGGAACCGCGCGTGTTACGGCATTTCCGCGAGCGGCAAGCCTCACCTCCGCGTCGAGCTGCGCGCGCTGCCGTCCGGGCCGTCGATCCTCGACGAGGTCGCGAACGCCGCGTTCTGGATCGGGCTGATGCGAGAGCTGACGGCGACGATCGAAGACCTCCCGTCGAGGATGGACTTCGACCAGGCGCAGGCGAACTTCTACAACGCTGCGCGCGACGGTCTCGCGGCGCGCTTCGGCTGGCTCGACGGAGAAGAGGTCATCGCGCAGCCCTTCGTCCTCGATCGCCTGCTGCCCCTCGCCGAGTCCGGCCTCGTGCGTGCTGGCGTGAACGACGCCGACGCGAAGCGCTATCTCGGTGTCGTCGAGAGGCGCGTGCGCTCGCTCCACACGGGCTCACGCTGGTCGCTCCGATCGCTCGCGGAGATGAAGCCGCGCGGTACGCCGGGCGAGCATCTCGCGGCGCTCGTCGCGGCCACGATCGCGCGTCAGGAGACGGGCCGACCGGTCGCGGAATGGGAACGCGCGCGGCTCGACGAGGTCGCCGCGCGGCGAACCGGCTGGGCGAAGGTCTCGCAGTACATGCAGACCGACCTCATCATCGTTCACCCGAACGATCCGATCGAGCTCGCCGCGGACATCATGAGCTGGGAGCGCATCCGGCATCTTCCGGTGGAGGACGAGGACGGCAGGCTCGTGGGGCTCGTCACCTCGCGCGCGGTGCTCCGGCACTTCGCGAACCTTCCTGGAGCGCGGACCGAGAGCTCGACCATGCTCCCGCGCACCGATAGCTCTGCGATGCTTCCGCGGACGGATAGCTCTGCCTCGTTGATCTCGGACCTGGCAAAGCTCGGGACCAGCCCGCCCCCAGCGAACGTGACGGTCAGCGAGGTGATGAAGCGGGATCTGGTCACCGTGTCGCCGGATACCCCCACGCTCCAGGCGATCTCCTTGATGCGGCGGCATCGGATAGGATGCTTGCCAGTGGTCAAGGACGGACGCATCGTTGCCATGGTCATGGAGGAGGACTTCATGGGCATCGCAGCCGATTTGCTGGAAGAGAAGATCGGCGCACTGGACCACGAACTTGTCGCTGTGACCCAAACCGACACCCGTGACGACAAAGGGGAGGAGCCGAGGAGGCACTCTCGATGAGCGGCGCTGCTGATTCGTCCACGGGGGCAAACTCTCCTGCGCAGCATGCGCAACCAGACGGGGGCATCCCCGAAGGGCGTGAGATCGGGCGCGTCGTGGGTGACGTGCCCGGGCCGACCCTCATCGCCGTCGCTGGAATCCACGGAAACGAGCGCGCCGGCGTCTCCGCTGCGCGGCGGGTCCTGGCTACCCTCACGCGGCGTCACGGCAGAGTGAGGGGCGAGGTCGTTGCCCTGGCTGGCAACGTCGGCGCGATGCGGTTCGGTGTTCGCTATCGCGAGCGCGACATGAACCGCGTCTGGACGAAGGAGCGCATCGCGGACGTCGAGGCGCGCGCCAGGAGCGGCGGCCCGCTCGACGCCGAAGACGAAGAGCAGCTCGAGCTGCTCGGCGCGATCCGCGCAGCGATCAAGCGCGCGCGCGGGCCCGTTCACCTGATCGACCTGCACACGACGAGCGCGCACGGTCTTCCGTTCGTGCTCTTCGGCGATACGCTGAGGCAGCGCAAGTTCACGAGCGCATTCCCGCTGCCGCTCGTGATCGGGCTCGAGGAGCAGCTCGATGGCACGCTGACCTCGTTCTTCACCACACAGGGCCTCGCGACGTGCGCCGTCGAGGGCGGACAACACGACGATCCGGGATCGGTCGACAACCTCGAAGCGGTGCTCCTGCTCGGCGCAGAGTCCGCTGGTGTCTTCGGACCGGGGGCCCTCACGGAGACGACCGCAGCGTACGCGCTGCTCGAGCGTCGTCGTGGTGACCTCCCGCGCGTGATGGAGGTCGTCTCGCGCCGCGCGATCACGGCTGCGGACGAGTTCGTCATGGAGCCGGGCTTCTTGAATCTCGCGCGGGCTCGCGCCGGACAGCTCCTCGCGCACGACCGCAGCGGTCCCATCCGCGCGTCGAAGGACGGCTTCGTCATCCTGCCGCTCTACCAGGGGCAGGGCGCCGACGGCTTCTTCTGGGGACGCGAGCTCACGCCGGCGCGCATGCGGCTGTCCGAAGCGCTTCGGCACATGAAGCTCGATCGCTTCCTGCATCTGCTCCCGGGAATCGGCCGAGATCCGGCGCGGCCCGAGCGGCTCGTCGTCGACGAGCGCGCGACGCAGCTCTATCGGCTCGACCTGTTCCACATGCTCGGCTACCGCCGTGTGCGCAAGGACGCGAGCCGGCTGACGATCGAACGCCAGACCGAAGCCGGCTGACGACGCTTCACGCGGTCCGTCCTCGACGCAGGCCGGTTAGCGTGTCTCGATGACGACGTCGTCGCACCGTGCCGTTGCTCGCTGACGATCCCGATGCGATTCACTCGGCGACGAGGCGATCGATCCCGAGCCGTCTCGTACAGTCGGCGTCGACGGCTTCGAGGCGACGACCGAGCTCTTCGATCTTGGCGCGAAGTACCGCATCGGACGCCATGCGTGCCTTGACGAGCGGAGCCCGCGCGACCGCGAAGGCGAACGTGTCCGCTTTGTCTTCTTCGCTACCGCTCGTCGCGTAGGCCGAGACGAAGCCCGCGAGATCGGCCGTCGGCCGTGCCGCCCAGGCGCCGCGGAGCGTACGACCGCCCGAGCCGTAGATGAAGCCGTCGGTGTTCATCGCGTCCCATGCGGGATCCGGCGAGACCCGTCCGTCGTCGGCGAGATCGAAGAAGTGGAACACCTCGTGATGGAGGCTCCGTACGAGGTCGCTCTCCGCGCTCGAGCCGTCGATGAGCAAGAGGCCGCCGACGTTCGGCAGGGACGGGATGGGCATCTCGTTCTCGGCGAGATCTTCGGTCACGACCACACCCGCGAGCCGCACCTTCTTGAGGAACGACGCCGGATAGCGACCGAGCTCGCGCGCGATGACGGCAGCAGCGGTCCCGAAGCGTCCGCCGGTCGGCGGGATACCATGCACGGGGCCATTGCCCAGCCCGAGCTCGAACGGCTTCGTCGACTCGAGCAGCGGCACTCCGCCCGCGTGTCCGCGGACGACGAACCCGAAGCTCGCGGCATCGCTCGGGAGGTGGGGATCGTCGTCGGCCGCACCCTCGGCCTTCTGCGTCGCGACGACGCCGAGCCCGCCGGTGAGGGCGAGTGCAGCGATGACGAAAAGGGCAGGGGGTGACGGACGCAAGGCACGGATCCTACCAAATCGCGCGAACGCGCGTGACCCAGGCACAGACACCGTCGCGCGCGTTCGCCTTGGGCGGCTCTCGATCGTCCGACGTCACGTTTGCGAACGGCTACTGATTGAGCGCGATGGCAGTGGCGAACGCCCAGGACAAGTAGACGCCGACGACACTCGCAAGAAAGACCGGGAACGTCGCGCGGCCCGCGCGGAAGAGAGCTCTCGCACACCAGGGCGCGGCATGGTCATCGAAGGCGTGGACGAACGCCGCACGCGCGGCGGCGGAGACGCGCCGTTCGGACGTGGGGGGCGGCCCGAGCATGGGCAGTCCGCCGAGCTCCCGGCTGAGGCCGTCGTCCCAGCGCGGCGCGTCCTCTCGTCTCGTCCCTTCGCGGCTCATCTCTCGTCCTCCGCTGTTCGTGACCGCACCGCACGTGCAGGGCTCGGTTGTCGTTCGAGCGCGTTCATCTTCTCCGCGAGCTGCGCGCGCGCCCGGCTGAGGCGCTGCCTCATCGCGTCGTAAGAGACGCCGAGGATCCTCGCGACCTCGTCCTGATCCATGTTTTCGACGCCGACGAGGAGCAGCACCTCGCGAGAGGCCACGGGCAGCTCGGCGAGGGCTCGTTCGAGCATGGCGAGCGAGCACGCTCGCTCGTGATCCTCGTCCGGCGACGAGGATGCGCTCGCCCTCGGGCGCGAACGCGCGCGCGCCTTCGCCCGGTTCCACGTTCGCCGCGGACTGTCCTCTTTCGACCACGCTCTCGGAACGTTCGACCCGCGCGGGTGTGACGAGCTTTGCCGACGAGCGGCGTCGATTGGCCGGCCATCACTTTCGTCGTCACAGCGCGCCCGGTGGCGCGTCTTTGTCGGCATGTGGACATTGATCCGGAATGGCGGAATCCCGCCCATGCTGTTCATCCTCCTCACAGGCGTCCTCGGCGTTCTGGCCGCGATGCACTTCGCGCTACGCGCGCGCCGACAGAGCCTCGGATTCATCCGAGGAATGGTCCTCGCGACGCTCTTCGGGACGCTGGCGGCTTCGTGTGCCGACGTCGGCGCGACGCTCGACACGGCGGAGAAGTCGTTCAGCGAGGTTCCGTCCGAGGCCGAGGCGCTGCCTCGCGCGCTTCACATCGTGATCGAGGGCCTCGCGGAGTCGACGAGCCCGGGCATCCTCGGGTTCTCGTTTCTTGGCCTCACGTCGATGCTCGTCGCCGTCGGGCGTCGCCGACTCGACGAGCGTACGGGGGGTGAGCCTGCCGCGAACTCGCCCGCGCGTGCGGTCACGGGTTAGAAGCGGATCGTGCGCATTTTCGCTTTCGTTCCGCTGGCGATCATCGTGGCCGCGGGCTGCGGCCGAAAGGACAAGCAGGATGCCGTCCCGGGTGGGTCCGCCGTCCACACCAACGCAGCCACGGTCGAACTCGACGCGGGCTTCGTGAGCGCGGCCGCCGAGCTCGGCACCGACACGACTCCAGGCACGGCGCGCAGCCTCGCGCCGTCATCGCGAGCGGGCGAAAAGCTCGCGATCCCCGCGGCCACGTTCCTGAGCGGCAGCACGCCGGGCGATGAAGGGCGCGTGCCCTCGATCGAGCCGGCGCTCGCCCGCGTGGAGCTGGGAGCGTTCGCTATCGATGCACTTCCATATCCGAACGATCCGACGGCGATGCCGGAGCTCGTGGACTCGCCCGAAGAGGCGTCGAGGCTCTGCGCCGAGCGCGGCGCGCGGCTCTGCACGGAGCTCGAGTGGGAGCACGCGTGCAAAGGACCGGACGACGATCGCTACGCGACCGGCCCTGCGTGGAATTCGGCGTGCAACGAGTCGCCGTCTCGCTGCGCCTCGGCGTTCGGCGTTCGGGCGCTCGGGTTCATGCACGAGTGGACCGACAGCCGCTTCGCGGACGCGAGTGGGAATGGTGCGCCGGTGGTCCGTGGCGGCCCGGCGCCGGCAGGGGCGGGCCTCTCTGCCCCGGCGAGCAGCCGTCGTTGCGCGGCTCGAACGCGCGCGACCGCGAAGGGCGTCCCGGGGCGGCTCGCGTTCCGGTGCTGCCATGGCGATCGGAACGACGCGACCGTGGCGTCGATCGAGACGCGGCCGGCGTTTCGGAAGACGAGCCTCGACGCGGACGACCTCGCCAAGATCTTCGCGGAGGTGCCGGAGCTGGCCCGCATCAGCGAGGGCGTCCGGCTCTTCACCAGCGACGACGTGAAGACGATCCTGGCGCGATCGAGCTCGTCAGGAGACGGCATCTCGTTCGCGACCTCGCCGATCCTCTGGAGCCCGGAGGCCGGCGTCGAGCTCCTGGTCGCGACGGGGCGAGCGAAGAAGACGTCTTTCGTCGTCGCGCTCTGGCCGCTGCCCGACGGCAAGTACCGCTTCGCGTCCTCGTTCCTCCTGCTCGGCGCCACGATGCCGGTCGCGCTCGCCTACGAGGCGTCGCGCAGGAAGGAGCTCCGCTGGTCGGCCTGCTGGAACTGCGCCGGCGAACAAGGTGCCGTCAGCCTTCGCGACGACGGACGCGTGGTGATCGTCCAGTACTGATTCGGAGCGAGCGGGTTGCGCGCTCAGGCCCGGACGTCGAAGGCGCCGAGCTCGAAGCGCTCGCCGTTGACGAGCACGTCGACGCGGTGCCGACCCGGATTCGGCTTTCGCGTCGTGTGAACCGCAAGCGAGATGTTCTTTCCGAGCTCGGCGCGGTCTCTCGGCGCGAGGTTCAGCTTTGCGATCTTGAAGACCTTCGGGCTCGACGTTCCGCGCGCCTTCACGAAGTGGACGACGAGATCGACGACGAGGGACTGCGGGCCGGTCGCGCCGCGCGCGGCGGCGACGTCGAAGGCGACGCGGACCCGGTCGCCGACGGCCACGCGCGCCGGCGAGAAGCGCGCGTTCGACACCACGACCTTCGGTGAGTCTCCGAAGCCGAGCGCTTCGAGCGCCCCACGATGCCCTCGCTTCACCGACGAGCGCAGCGCGTGCTCGACGAGTGCTTTTCGCTCGGGCGTTGCGCCGCGCAACCAACGCCGCGCGATTGTTGCGACGCGATCGGGATCGCTCTTCGAGAGGTCGTTCAGATGGTTCGCGACCGATCGCCGGACGACGCTCGCAGGGTCGTCCTTGAGGGCCTCGAGGAGCGGCAGGACCCGCTCGGGCTGTTGCTCGATCCAGCGAACCCGCGGCGCCCATGGGAGACGCGGGCGTGTTCCCTCCGAGACGAGCCGGCGCACGTGCGGGCTCGGGTCGCTCACCCAGGTGTGGAGGACACGCAGCGTCTCGTCGGGGAAGCGCTCGAGGAACGCGCGGATGCTGAACTCGCACGTGAAGCGGCGCGTGAGCTCGTGCTGCGCGCGCATCGAAAGGTCGAAGTGCTCGAGCCCGTGCTCCGCGACGAACATCGTGTGCGGTAGGTAGAAGAACGGCGCCATGCCGGCGCCTTCGAGCTCGTCGGAGGCGTGCTCGACGCCGAGCGAGCGGAGGATGAGCGCGATCGCTTCCGGGTACGCCGGCGGAAGATGTTGGTGCATCGCCCGCATGATGTGGCGCGCGCGGTCGAGGAGCTCGAGGTCATCGAGCCCGCGCGAGGCATCGCGCACGAACGCGCGCTCGGGGAAGGTCGGATCGACCTCCGCGAGCGATCGCGCGAGCCGCTTCACGAGAGCAGGGGAGAAGAAGGTCTTGAGGGCGTCGGCCACGGGCGCACGTTAGTCGACGTGCGACGCTCCAGCACCGAGCGCGACGGCGTGGCGCTCCAGACGTGGGCGAGCGGTCAACCTGTTAGAATGACGACGTCTTTCTGGCGTTTGATTTGGACGTGCCGCGTTGCGTCATGCGCGCTACACCTTGGGAAGGCATGGTCGTGACCCTGTTGCTCGCGCTCGTCGTCACGGTCGCCGCCTTTTCCTCCGGCTTCGCGCTGGCGCGCCGCCCCGCGCTCGTCGAGGAGATCCTCGCGAGGCTGTACGAGGGCTTCACGCGCGCGATCGCCTGGGGGCGTGAGAGGATCTCGAGCGCGCGTCACGCGACGGAGCGCGTGTGGCGACGCGTTCATCCGAGCGCTGGCGGTCCGATCGAAGGCGTGAGCCTCGAAGCGATCCCACTTCCGCGTGAGGCGACGGCCGTCGTCCGCGAAAGCGCCTCCGAGCGGACGGAAGAGGGCGCGTCGGCGATCACCACCACTGTGCCGTCGCCCCTCGCGACCGTCGCAGCGCCGCTGACCGACGGCGCGTCCGCTTCCAAGTCGGTTTCCAAGTCCGCTTCCAAGTCTGTTTCTGCGACGACGACGTCGTCGTCGCCGTCCTCGTCCCTGGCGCCTCTGGGCGCGGCGCCGCTCGCGCCGCTCGTGACGCTCGGCGGCGTGCCGAGCGTGCGCTTCGATCCGGTCGCGGCGCGTGGCACGCACTCCGCGGAGCTCGAGCGGCACTCGCCGGAATGGCGCGCGGCGATGGCTGCCGTCGGCGAGCGCTTCGCCGCTGCGGACGTCGGCGCGATCGTCTTCGTGCACGGAACGTTCACGGGGAGCGACCCGCTGTCGGCCTACAGCTTCGTCGAACGCGCGCTGCCGAGCTCCATCGGCCCGCAGATCGCGCGCTCGCTCCGGCAGAAGACACGGCGGTACGTGCGGCGCGTCCTCGGCGACCTCGGCAACTTCGGGACAGCGTACGTGCGGCTCTTCGAAGAGGCGATCCGGCCGCGTGGTGCGCGCATTCCATGCACCGACTTCGTGTGGTCGTCGGAGAACCATCACGTCGGACGACTCGAAGGAGCGCTCGGTCTCGTGCGCGTTCTCGCGACGCATGCGGAGCTCGGCGGCCACGAGCACGCTGGCCAGCATGGTCGACCGCGACGGCTCCTCGTCATCGGCCACAGTCACGCTGGCCAGCTGTTCGCGCTCGTCACGCAGCTGCTCGCACGTTCGATGGCGACGGAGGCGATCCTCGACGTCGCGCGGGCGCGTGACCTCGACGTCGCCGCGCTAGAGACCGATCTCGCGACGCTCACCGCTCCTTCGAGCGCGGGAGGCAGGACGGCCATCGACTTCGTCACGTTCGGCGCACCGAACCGCTACGCGTGGGCGACGGTCCCGAACGTCCGCGCGCTACACGTCATCGGTGTTCCCCCGATCGGCTCGCGTGGCCTGGAGGGTGACTGGATCCGCCGTCTCGCGGTCGAGGGCTCCGACTTCCCGCCGCTCGCGGGTGAAGATCGCCGCATCAACGAGGCGCTCTCCGGCTCGCTTGGTCACGCGGGCTTCGCGCCGACCCGTGTGGCCGCCGCACTGCGCGCCGGCGTCGGGCTGCCGTCGAACGGCGAGGTCGCGTTCGTCGAATACGGCGAGCGAAGCTTGCTTTCGACGGGTCTCGGTCACGGAACGTACACCCGCCTCGACGGCATGCTCTTCCACGCGCGTCTCGTCGCCGAGCGGCTCTATGCTGCTGCCGAGGCCGAGCCCGAGCCCGAGCCCGAGGCGCCTCTCGAGCCCGCGCCCCTGTCCGCCCGTGCGTGGTCCGTCCTCCGCGGCGCCGGCCCGGCTTCCAAGTCGCCAAAGCCACGCCCGACGCCGTAACCGAGACGACCGCTCCACTGGCCGCGCCGAGACGTCGGGATCTCGGTCTGCTCCTCTCGCCGGGGCAAGTCAGGACGCGGTCGCGCGGCGGCGCGACCTTCGCGGCCGCTGGAGCAGGTGGACGACGAGAACGGCGAGCTCGCGCTTGCACGACAGACTCGCTACGACGAGCCACGCTCGGCGTCGCGGTTCCCACGGCGCGGGGCCGCCGGAGCCCCTCCAAGCAGGGCGCTCCGCACCCGAACAGTAGTGACCCCAGCGGGAATCGAACCCGCGTTACCGGCGTGAGAGGCCGATGTCCTAACCGCTAGACGATGGGGCCAGCGAGGCCAGCGAGGCCGCGCGCGTGACGTGCTCCGAATACGACGAAGTGCCCCGCGATGTACAGCGACAACAGCAGGAGTCGTTGCGTTCGGTGCGTGAATCACGCTCGCGCTCGGGGAGCGGCTCCCCAGCCCAGTCACGCCGCCAGCGCCCGGGTTGGGCCGGCGCGGGCGCACGGCCGATGGCGCAGCTCGGCCTCGCCCTCCTCCCGTCGGACTTCGCCTCGATCCGAACCCCGAGGTCGCCTAGGAAACGTTCGGAGCGAGGTGCGGGCGTTCGCTCAGCGGCGCGCCTGGACCATCTTCCATCCGTTGCCCGACGGATCGCGGAAGCTGGTGTCGACCGAGCCGTAGCGTTCCACCGGCTCCTGCGTGAACTCGACGCCGCGTTCGCGCATCCGTTCGTAGGCCGCGCGGCAGTCGTCGACGACCAGCACGAGCGGCGGCATCGCGCCTTTCGCGACGAGCGCCTCCAACGACTGCGCGGTCGCCGCGTCATGGACCGGCGGGCCCGGCTTGACGAGCCCGAGCTGGAACGACGGCTGGTCGGGGTGCTGCACCGTCAGCCAACGATAGTCGCCGTTCCGCACGTCCGTGTGGACGCGGAAGCCGACCTTGTCGACGTAGAACTTCAGCGCTTCTTCCTGATCCCGCACGTACAGACCGATCGTCTCGACACCCTGGCTCATGTGACCTCCGTTTCGTCGGAGTCCTTCTTACCGTCCTCGATCCGTCGTCGCTTCTCCGAAACTGCGATCGTGAGATTGGGGCGGTGCGCGGCGCTGAGATAACAAGGCGGCACGTGTCCGCGCTCGCGCTCGCGCGCGACGGCCTGCTCGCGGGCGCGGACGGCGCCCGGGGTCGCGCCGGTGACGTCGCGGAACGTGCGGCCGAACGTGCCGAGGCTTCCCCAGCCCGTCTGAAACGCGATCTCGGTCACGGGAAGATCGGTGTCGCGGAGCAGTGCCACCGCTCGCTCGATGCGCCGGGTGAGGAGGTACCGATGCGGCGGGACGCCGAAGGCGTCCTTGAACGATCGCGCGAAGTGCGCCTCGGACACGCCGCTCACGCGCGCGAGCCTACGAACCGGCCACTCCTCGTGGGAGGCCGCGTCCATCCGGTCCTTTGCGCGCAGCAGTCGGCGCAGGAGCTCGGGGTCTTGGTTCGTCCTCGGGGAGTCTCCGCTCATGTGCTTTCCGCTCCGCGTACGAAGCGCTCGGCGTGTCGCGCGGATAGGCTACTTCACCGCGCCAGCGCTCGCGAGGCCCCCGAGCCAACGCCCGCGGCGCGGCGCACCTCGAGAAGAGGAGGCATGGGAGCGCTGCGGCGTCAGGGGAAGGCAGGGGAAGTCAGGGGAAGTAGAGCGTCGCGGCTTCACCGCGTGCGCCGATCTTCGCGTCGACCACGCCGAGGAGCTCCCTCGCGCGCGCAGCGACGAGCGAGACGACCTTCGGGGACAGAAGCGGCTTGCCGTCGAGCTCTTCGCCGAAGGCCTTCGCGAGCCGCTCCTCGTCGAGCGCTCTCAGCCGCTCGACGAGACGCCGGGAGAAGCGGTCCGTCGCATCGAGCCGAGCCTTGTTTCTCGCGACCCGGTCGGCCGGAGGCTGCTCCATGAACCCCGCGTCGTTGTCGATGTAGAGGACGAGCTCGCCGGATGGGTCGAGACCGACGTTCTCACCGCTGTAGCGATCCCAGTTACCGGTGAGGAAGTCGAAGACGACGAGCGCGCTCGCCTGCGCCGCAAGCGCGAGCTTGGCTTTCGGGAGCTCGGCGCCCGAGGCGAGCCACGTACGCGCCTCGCTGCGGAGCGGCTCCTTCTCGAGCGGCCAGAACGTCAGCCCGTCGATCCACGGAATGAGGACGCCGTGGATCTTGCCCGCGTCGACGACCACCTCGTCCGCGAAGACCTTCGCCGCTTCCGCGTTCTTGGCGAGCGCGGCGGCCGCTGTCGCCGCGTCGATGGAGCGGAAACACGCCGGTGGAACGTTGCCGAGGCCGAGCTCCGTCGCCAGGCGGTAGGCCGCGATCTCGCCCTTGTAGCGGCCCTTCACCTTCTTCGCGTTGGGCTTCCACGCCGCCTTCTTGCCGCTCGACAGCTCGACCTTGAACACGACCGACGTGTGGCCGATGCTCTTTCCGGCCTTCGGCACGCTCGTGTCGCTGCAGTCGAACGCCCAGCGCGATGCGGAGCTGGCGTCGGCACCGCTGACGTCTGCGCCGGCCGATGCAGCGGGAGACGGAGAACGCGGGGAAGGGGAGGCGTCCATCGCCAGCGTCGCAGCGCTTGCGGGCGCGCGGAGCGCCACCGCCGCGTCCTCGTCGAACGGCGCGGGTGTCTCCTTCTTCTTGCTCTCGCACGCCGAAGCACCCGCGACGATCACGGCGAGTGCCGCGAGCGCCGCGAGGAACGCGCCGCTACGACGCAGCCACACGCTCGACGAATGCGCGGATGCGCGCGCCCACGAGCTCGGGCTGCTCGATCGGCGCGACGTGGCTTCCGCCCGCGACCATCAAGAGCTCGGCATTGGGGATGCGCTCGGCCATCGACTCGGACAGCGACGCAGGCGTGAAGGTGTCCTTCTCGCCTGCGACGACCAGGACCGGAACATCGACGTCACCGAGCCACTCCTCGGCGCTGTGGTCGCCCGCAGCGCGCAGCATGCGGAGGAACATCGGGAAGTCGACGTGGGTCATGTGCTTGAGATACGGCAGCATGTCTTCACGCCGCACGTGGCCCGGGTCGACGTCGCGCGCGAGGAGCGCTGCCTTCAGCGCCATCTCCGGCGGGATGCGCGACCAGATCGCGCGCACGATTTCGGGCTGCTTGTCGACGATGTCCATCAGCTTCGGGAGGATCATGTCGAGGATGGGCACGCCGCGGAACGACTGCGTGACCTTCCCGTAGCTCCCGCAGACGAGGATGATCCCCTTCACGTGCTCGGGGTATCGACGCCACGACTCGAGCGCGACCTGCGTGCCCATCGAATGCCCGATGATGACGCAAGGGCGGTCACCGACGAACGCGTCGCGGACGCTCTTCAGATCGGTCGCGTGCGCCGCGATGTCGATCCGCGTCTTGTCGACCGGCGGCGCGCTACGCCCATGGCCGCGGTAGTGCCAGTGCGTGACGTCGCAGACCTCGGCGAGGCCCGGCCAGAGGTACTTCCAGATGAAGCCGTCGCAGAGGATGCCGTCACAAAAGACGACCGAGACCCCGAGCTTGTTGGCTGGGTCCCGGGCGGGCATCGTGCGGACGAAAAGACGTGTACCGTCCTCCGCCGTCACGGTGTGATGGCTCTCTGCCGGATCGGGCGGCGAAGGTCGCCCCGAAGGCGGCGGAGGAAGAGACGGAGGACGTAGACTTTCGCTCACGAGAGCTTCTCGATCCGAATCGGACGCAGTCCGAGCTTGATGCATGGCTCGGCATGCGGCCAAAGGCCGAGCCTGGTGAACCCCTCGTTAGCGATCGTCGAAGTGGTCGCTCGAACATGTACACGGGCGAGCGCCCCAACCATCGTACGGCGTACGGCGGGGCGCTACGTTCCGCGGACAGTCGAGCTCACCCCTCGTCGTCGTCTTCGCCGCCGTCAACCTCGTTGACGCTCGGCAGCTTCTTGATTTCGAGACGCGAGATCTTCCAGGCGCGCTGGACGACCCATGAAAGAGAGCGGTCGAGACGAGCCGCCTCCTCTTTGATCTCCTGAAGCATCGACTCGGGGAAGTAGAGGCTCTGCTTCCTCTTATCGGTCTTGGAGCTCTCACTGCGGAGATTGCTGATCGAGTCCTTGTCGTTCGCCAAGGCAGGCCTCCTGTGGTGGACGGTCAGGGCTCTGTTGGGCACGTCGGTGACGCATATGAGCCCTCTTGCCCCGTGCACCGACAATGATCCACTTCTGCGGCGGATCCGTCCACATGTTTCGATCGCCTCGTGATTGCGGGGTTCTTTTTCATGCTCCAGTCACGCACGGTGTCGGCTCCCCCAGTCGACAGGTCTCGGGGACTCGGGCTAGGCGCCCGAAGAAAGGGAGCGGTAGGCTGGCGCGCGTGAAGCTGCTCCGCATCCTCTTCCCCACGCTGGGAGCTTTCGCCGGTGGCCTTCTCGTCGGGACCTACCGGGCAGAGGCGACGCCCGAGAACCAGAACCCGTACCAGTCGGTCAACCAGCTCGGGCGCGTCCTCGTCCAGGTCGAGAACCACTACGTCGATCCCGTCGAACGCGACAAGCTCGTCGAGGGCGCGATCAAGGGGATGGTCGAGAACCTCGATCCCCACTCCGCATACATGCCGCCGGAAGAGTGGCGGCAGTTCCAGAGCGACACCGAAGGAAAGTTCGGCGGTGTCGGTCTCGAGGTCGATGGGCGCGGCGACAAGCTGATCGTGATCGCCCCTATCGAAGGCTCACCTGCGCAGCGTGCTGGCATCAAGAGCGGCGATCAGATCGTCGCGGTCGACGGAGAGGACGTGCTCGGGCAGCCGCTCGACAAGGTCGTGAAGAGGATGCGCGGCGCCTCGGGGACGAAGGTGAAGATCACCATGCTCCGCGAGGTGAAGGGGAAGGCGGGCAAGGAGTCGAAAGAAGCGAAGGAGCTGAAGGAAGAGGCCGTCGATGCGGGCGCTGCCCAGGACGCGGCTCCGCCCGAGCGAACGGGGCAGACGCTCACCTTCGAGCTGACCCGCGAGGTCATTCACGTCTCGGCCGTGCTCCACAAGCTCCTCGAGGGCAACGTCGGCTACCTCCGCATCAAGCAGTTCCAGGAGCGCACGCATGCGGAGCTCATGGCCGCGACCGCGAAGATGCGTGCCGAGTCGCGAGCGGGCCTGGCCGGCGTGCTGCTCGACGTGCGCAGCAATCCCGGTGGCCTCGTCGACGAGGCGACGGAGATCGCGGACGAGTTCCTCGCGAGCGGCGGCATCTACTCGATGCGCCACCGCGGACAGGTGATCGAGGACCTGAAAGCACGCCCGGGCGGAGCATTCGCGGATCTGCCGGTGGTCGTCCTCGTGAACGAGTGGAGCGCGAGCGCGAGCGAGCTGCTCGTCGGCGCGCTGCAGGACAACAAGCGCGCGACCGTCGTCGGCTCGAACACGTTCGGCAAGGGCAGCGTGCAGTCGATCCTGCCCCTGCCGAACAGCGCGGGCCTGAAGCTCACGACGGCGCGCTACTACACGCCGAGCGGCCACGCGATCCAGGCCGACGGCATCCATCCCGACGTCGTGCTCGAGCCCGGCACACGTGGGCCGGCAGAGCCGCCGAAGATCATCCGCGAGCGCGACCTGCCGGGTCACCTTCCGGCGGAGGGACCGCAAGGCGGAAGCGCCCCTCGGGACGGCGGCGCGGCCGTCCGGGTCGATGCAGGGGGCGACGAGGTCGCCGGCACCATCGCGCGCGACATCCCGCAGGACCCGTCGTCGTCCACCGACGTCGTCCTTCGCGTCGGCTACCAGATGCTCCGAGCCCAGATGGCCGCGAAGAGCCCGCTCCCCACGAAGTAACCGCGGAGCGGGGCGGGGTATGGGGCGGAGCCCCATCGTGCTGACTCAGTCGCGCAGGACGATGGCGGCGTGGACGAGCGGCATCAGCAGGATGAACGTCACTGCCACGAGCGCGAAGCTCACCCACGTCCAGTCGGCGGGCGGCCCGATTCGCACCAGCGAGAAGAGCATCACTGCGATGCCCATGATTGCGTGGATGCGCGTCGGCGCCCGCCACACGAGTGCGCTCGTCGTGATCGCGAGGACGGCGCAGCCGACCGAAAGGACGCTCTTCCAGCTCCAGGGCATCTCCGCCCGGTAGAACCATCCGACCAAGGCGAACCCGGTCAGCGCGCTGAACGCGAGCAGAGCGATCGATGCGAACAGCGCCGCTCGCTTGGAGACCTGATCTTCCACGAGCCCGGGCCCAGGATACATCAAGGTGCGCTGCCCTGCTCGACTGGCTGAGCGTCCTCAGCCACGGATCCGGATGGCGTAGGTGAGCTTGGCCACGCTCTTCATCACGTTCGGGACGCGCTTGAAGAGGTTGATCGAGGGCGGGCGCTTCTCGATGACCCGAACCGGGATCTCCTTCGTCCGGACGCCGCCGCGGTCCGCGCGGATGACGAGCTCGCTCGCGAAGACGTCCTTGTCGACGAGGCACGAGCGCACGATGTCGAGCAGGGCGAGGCGCCGGAAGGCCTTGAGGCCGTGCGTGTCGGTCCCGCGGAAGCCAAGGAGAACCTTGAGCATCGTCGAATACGCGATGCTGGCGACGTGGCGGATCGCCGGACGATCGTCCTCCGCACCCTGCGCGAGCTTCGAGCCGATCACGAGGTCGGCCTCGCCGCTCTCGAGGATGTCGACGGCACGACGGTGGAAGTCGGCATCGCAGAGGTCGATCTCGTCGCAGATGACGAGGTCGCCGCGCGACAGCAAGATGCCCTGCTTGAGCGCCTTGCCGTAGTTCGGCTCGCCCATGCTGATGATCTTGACCTGGCCGTGCTCGGCGTCGCCGTACTTGGCGGCGAGCTCCTGACCGATCTCGATCGTACGGTCCTTCGAGCCGTTCTCGGCGAGGATGATCTCGTACGTCCAGCCGAGCGGTTTGAGGCGCTCGCGCAGGTCGACGACCGCGGCGTGGAGGATCGCCTCCTCGTTGTAGATGGGGATGACGATCGAGATGCGCGGCGCGTCGGACGTGGCCATGGTGCGCTGTGCTCCCTTGGTCGACGGCTCGAGAGGGAGCGGCAGGAGGGCAGGAGGGAGGGGGATGCCAACGACCCCGTCGGGACCCGTTGGGTAGGGTTCCTTGTAGTACGGGGGAGGTGGCGCCGCCAAGTCGCCTCTAGTAGGGTCCGCATCGATGACACGTCTTCGCTCTACCTCGCTGTTCGGGGTGCTGCTCGTCCTCGGGATTGGCCTCTCCGGTTGTGGCAAGGACAAGCCCAAGCCCGAAGAGGCGAAGAAGTCCGAGGCCGTCCCGGTCCCCTCGGACATGGTGTTCAACGACTTCCTGCCGACCGACGGAACAGGGGCCGGTCTCGGTGTCCGCGACGCAGGGCTCGAAGGGGGCCTGGCGGCGATGGGCGCGGGCGACGAAGCCAATGCGACCGGCGCGGACGGCGAGAAGCTGGCCGTCAAGGTCCTCGAGCCGGGCGCCGAGCCGCGCGCGGCGCGCAAGTACGCGTTCGTCGCGAACAAGGTCGACAAGCGCATCTTCACGATTTCGCAGTCGGTCACGCAGAGCGCGGGCGGCCAGACGACGCCGGCCCAGGAGATGACGCTCAGGATCCACATGGACCTGACGACGAAGTCGGTGAAGCCGAGCGGCGCGTCGATCGAGGCGAAGGTGACCAAGGTCGAGCTTCCCGGTGGACCACCGCAGGCCGGGCAGATGCTCGCGTCGCTCAATGGCCTGACCGGGACGTTCGAGGTCTCTCCGCTCGGAGAGGCCGGCGAGGTCTCGTTCGCGGCCTCGCCTCAGATGAAGAACCAGCTGGCCGAGAGCATCCTCGGCGGGCTCAGCCAGGGCCTGCAGCTCCTTCTCACGCCGCTGCCGAGCACGCCCATCGGCGCGGGCGCGAAATGGGAGCTCGTCGGCGCGAAGCGCGAAGGCGAGATCAACAGCCGTCGCTTCACCCTCAAGGAAGTCTCGAACGAGGGCGGCGTCGTCGACACCGACATCGACATGAAGGTCCCGCGGCACGCCGAGCAGAGCCCGCGCGGCGGCATGATGTTCTTGGAGGTCGACGGCAAGGGGAAGTTCACGCAGCAGGTTCGCTGGAGCTCGCTGTCGCCGAAGTCCGAAGGCGAGCTGACCGTGACCGAGAAGGTCGAAGTGCCCGATCCGAAGAGCGGCGCAAAGCAGACGATCACGCAGACGCAGAAGGCGAAGCAGGTCATCGAGACGCCAGGGAAGTGAGGGAAGGGCGAGGCTTCGCCTCGCCCGGCTCCAGGCTCCCGGCTCCAGGCTCCCGGCTCCAGCCCGGGCGCCAGGGGCTTCGCCTGACTGACTCGGGCTTCAGGTCGGAAGAGCCTCGATCCCTTGGTCCCTGACCACGACCCCAGCCGTCGTCTCGTCTCGTCTCTTTCCTGGAGCCTGGAGCCTGGAGCCTGAAGCCTGATCTCCCCCCGCCACCGTTGACACGCGCGACCCTCCGTACGAAAGGATGCGGCGGTCGGGAGGAAAGCTCGGGCGTGCTCGGGCGCTCATGACACCGCCGACGTCCTCACGCGTGCCCGACCAGCCCCCGTTCGGGAGGGCAGCCGCGGGAAACGAGGGCGCGCGCGGGTCGATTCGAAGTCGAAACAGCCGGGCACGCGGCGGCCGACGTAGGGTGAAGAGTCGTTGACCGACTCGAAGAAGGAGAAGCGATGGCGGAAGGTCTGAACAAGGTCATGTTGCTCGGGAACCTCGGCGCGGATCCGGAGCTGCGCGTGACGGCCGGAGGTCAGGCGATCCTGAAGCTTCGCCTCGCCACGACCGAGACGTACATGGACCGGAACAACACGCGCCAGGAGCGGACCGAATGGCATTCGGTCACGCTCTGGGGAAAGCGTGGTGAGGCGCTCGCGAAGTTCCTGACGAAGGGAGAGCGCATCTTCGTCGAGGGCTCGCTCCGCACGTCGAGCTACGAAAAGGACGGCGAGAAGCGATACCGCACCGAAGTCGTCGCGACGAACGTCATCCTCGGCGGCCGGGGCAGGGGCGGTGAGGCCAGCGAAGGCGGCGGCGGCGGTGGCGGCGGCTACGAGCGCCGCGCCCCGCAGCGCGACTCGGGCGGCGGCGGTGGTGGTGGTGGTGGTGGTGGTGGTCGTGGTCCTGCACGCGAGCCGGCCGGCCCGCCGCCGGACGACTTCGGCGACTACCCGGCGGGCGGCGACGACGACATTCCCTTCTGAGATGGGGCTGCCGCCCCAAACCCCGCCCGCTCCGCGGCGCTGCCAGGCAACGCCGCGCCCCCGCTTCGCGGGCTCGCGGGTCCTCGCACGATGGGGCTGCCGCCCCAAACCCCGCCCCGCTCCGCGGGCTCGCGGGTCCCGGTCGAGCTTGGCGCGTTCGAAGCTCTTGTCCTTGCTCAGGGGCGGGAGCTTCGCTATGAGAGCCGACCCTCCTATATGCCTTGGGTCCCGGCCGTTGCTGGGCTGGCCAACGGAGGAAGAAAGAGAATCCCATGCGTGAAGGCATCCATCCCGTGTACCCGGCGGCGACCGTCAACTGCGCCTGCGGCAACACCTTCGTGACCCGCTCGACGCGCGGCGACTTCCAGGTCGACGTCTGCTCGAACTGCCACCCGTTCTACACCGGTACGCAGAAGCTCATCGACGCCGCTGGCCGCGTCGATCGGTTCCGCAAGCGCTACGGTGACGCGTCGAAGACCGCCGCTGCTGCGCCGAAGGCCGAGAAGAAGGCCAAGGCAGAGAAGCCCGCAGCTGCCGCCGAGGCCGCGCCGGCCGCCGCCGCCGACGAAGCTCCTGCAGCGTCCGAGTAGCCGCTCACGCCTCTCGTGCGTAGAGTTGTCGATCCATGCCCGAGTCGACTGCCACGCAGGCTGAGCTGACCCCCACGCGCCCCTACATCGGCGGCCAGGCCGTCCTCGAAGGGGTGATGATGCGGGCGCCGACCTCGTTCGCGATCGTGGTGCGACGCCGTGACGGCTCGCTCCACGTTCGCGAGCGCGCGATGTCGGACGGCCGCACCGGCTTCGCGAAGCTCCCGTTCGTCCGCGGTATCGCGTCGCTCGGTGAGAGCCTTCGCCTCGGCGGCGAAGCGTTGCGGTTCTCTGCGGAGCAGATGGAGCGCGATCTCGACGCGGAAGAAGCGGCAGCGAAGAAGGCCTCGAAGGGCGGCGGCGTCGGCACTGCGATGCTGAACGTCCTTCGGACCATCGGCTACACGCTGTTCCTCCTCACGACCGCCGACGCCGACACGGCAACGGCAAGCGACGCGAAGGTCGCTCCCGACATGGAGCCGGAGCTCGCCGCGGCGGAGGAGAAGAAGGACGAAAAGAAGGGGTCGCGCGCGCCGATGACCATGATGGTCGTCCTGATGGTCGCCTTCATGATCGCGCTGCCGCAGGCGGCCGCGGCCGGCATCAACCGCTGGCTCAACCTCGGGCTCGACGTGCAGTCGCCCGGGTTCCAGGCGCTCACGGGCGGCTTCAAGCTCACGATCGTGATCGGCTACCTGCTGCTCGTCCGCAACGTGTTCGCGGACATCCGCCGCGTTTTCCAGTACCACGGCGCCGAGCACAAGACGATCACCACCTACGAAGAGAACCTGCCGCTCACGGTCGAGAACGCGCGCGCGAAGACGACGCTGCACCCTCGCTGCGGCACGACGTTCCTCGTCATGGTGGCCCTCGTTTCGATTCTCGTTTTCACCGCGGTCGGTGGCTTCCTCCCGAAGATCGAGACCGGCAACGCGGCGCTCGACAACGTCGTCTTCTTCCTCGAAAAGCTCCCGTTCTTGCCGCTCATCGCTGCGGTGACGTTCGAGATCCAGCGCATCTTCGCTCGCTGGTGCACGACGGGACCGCTCCGCGTCCTGCTCTGGCCCGGGTTTCTCTGCCAGAAGATCACGACGATCGAGCCGGACGACGATCAGCTCGAGGTCGCGCTGGCCTCCCTCCGCGTCACGCTGTTCCGCCAGAACGGCGAGGACGTGAACGCGGGCGGCGACGTGCGGTACGCGAACTTCGATGCGCTCATGAAGTCGCCGAAGCTTCGACGCGCCGCCTGACGCGCGCTGTCGAAGGTCGCGTCGCGCGAGATCTGTTTCGATCGCGAGCGTCTGACGCTCGGATCGTGGGCGCCGCGTGGTAGCCTCCGGGACCAATGCTTCCCCTCGAGAAGCTCGAGCAGCTGACCCGGCGCTACACGGAGCTCGACGAGCTCATGTGCCGTCCCGACGTGCTCGGCGACCGGAACCAGCTGAGCAAGCTGACGAAAGAGCGAAGTGACCTCGAAGCGCTCGTGGCCGCGTACGGGCGGTATCGCGAGGTCCAGAAGAAGCTGAAGGAGGACGAGGAGGCCCTCGCCGATCCCGAGCTCCGCGAGCTCGTGGAAATGGAGATCCCCGAGCTCCAGGCGTCGCTCGGCCATCTGGAGAAGGAGATCCAGGTCCTCTTGTTGCCGGCGGACCCGAACGACAAGAAGAACGTCATCCTCGAGATCCGCGGCGGTGAAGGCGGCGAGGAAGCGGCGCTCTTTGCGGCCGATCTCTTCCGCATGTACGGCCGTTACGCCGAGACGAAGAGCTGGTCGATCGAAGTCCTGTCGCTCAGCGAGAGCGCGACCGGCGGCTACAAGGAGTGCATCGCGCTCGTCAGCGGCAAGGACGTCTATTCGCATCTCCGCTTCGAAGGCGGCGTTCATCGCGTCCAGCGCGTCCCCGCCACCGAGACTCAGGGCCGTATCCACACGTCGACGGCCACCGTGGCGGTCCTGCCGGAGGCGGACGACGTCGACGTGCACATCGACGAGAAGGACCTCGAGATCTCGATCGCCGCGAGCGGCGGGCCGGGCGGGCAGGGCGTCAACACGACGAACAGCGCCGTCCAGATCCAGCACAAGCCGACCGGCCTCATCGTGAAGTGCCAGGACGAGCGCTCGCAGCTGAAGAACAAGGCGAAGGCGCTCAAGGTCCTCAAGAGCCGCCTCCTCGACATCGAGCGCGAGAAGCAGGAGGCCGCGCTGTCGGCCGAGCGCCGCGGCATGGTCGGCACCGGCGAGCGCAGCCAGAAGATCCGCACGTACAACTATCCCCAGAACCGCGTCAGCGACCATCGCATCAAGCTCACGCTGAACAAGCTCGATCGCATCATCGAAGGTGACATCGACGAGCTCGTGACCGCCCTCAGGACGCATCGCCAAGCGGCGCTCCTGAACCAGGTCAACGGCGGCGGCGCGATGTCGAACATGTTCGCCGGCGGGGACGACGAGGACCTGTGAACCATCGCTCCTCGTTCCCGCCGCCGCGAGGCGCGGCTCCTGCGAGGAGACCGCCGCGCGATCTCGGCGAGAAGCAGGTCGAGGCTCTCACGGTCGCGATGGTCGTCGCGCCGGGCGTCTACGTGCGGAACCGCATGTTCGACCTCTTCACGTGTGCGGGCGCGCGGCGTGCGCGCACGCGTGCGGGCGTACTCCGTGGCATCGTCCCCCAGCTCGGGCGGGCCACCGCCGTCACGGTGTCGGGCGAGCCGCGAGGCGGCGAGACGATGTTCGTGCTTCGGTACGTGATCCCGGCCGTTCGGCTCACGCGTGTGGTCGAGCTGTCGGCGACGGAGCTCGCGGCGCTGCGGCTCGTGGCCGAGCGCGCGAACGTTCGGTGCCTGCCGGCGGGGCAGGGGGACAAAGACGTCGTTGCGAAGGCGCTCTCACGGCTGATGGACGGTGACGTGTCGTTCGACGTCTCGCGTCTCGCACGCGACATCGCTGCGCCGCCGGGCGAGTGACAGGGCGCGTGTAGCGCGGGAGGCCTCTCCGCGCCTCTCCGCCGACGCGGCAAAGCCTGCTACGACTTGATCGCTCAGGGGAAGGAAGCGCGCGTGTTCTGGAGGCCGATCCTGCCGCCGTACGACCCGCTGGAATGGGCGAAGAAGCCCTTTCCCGAGAAGTGCCGCATGGTCTGCTCCTCGTGGGCGATGCAGGGGTACGGCACGCCGCTCGGTGTCTATCTCGTCTACGTCCTCAAGATCGCCCTTTACGTCGTGGGCTGGGCGTTCTTCTGCCGGTTCACGCCGGGCATGGGCGGGCTGGACGACGTCGCGTCCTGGTGGCTGCGTCCGGAGGCGTTCCAGAAGGCGATTCTCTGGAGCATGCTCTTCGAGATCCTCGGGCTCGGCTGCGGGAGCGGTCCGCTGACCGGGCGCTACGTTCCTCCCGTGGGCGGTGCGCTCTACTTCCTCCGTCCGGGGACGACGAAGCTGCCTCTGCTCGAAGGGCTGCCGTTCGTCGGAGGATCCCGGCGGACGTGGCTCGACGTTCTCTTCTACGCCGCGAACGTCGGGGTGACGCTCTTCGCGCTCACGTCGCCGCAGCCGCCACGGGAGGCGCTCGTTGCGATTGCCGGGCTGCTCGTCGTGCTCGGTGTGCTCGACAAGACGCTCTTCCTGGCCGCACGCGGCGAGCACTACTGGACGACCATCATGGTGTTCGTCCTCGCGTCGGACTTCGTGCCGGGGGCGAAGGCGATCCACGCCGCCCTCTGGTTCTGGGCGGGCATCTCGAAGCTCAATCACCACTTTCCGTCGGTCGTCGGCGTGATGACGAGCAACAGCCCGTTCATGCGCTTCGAGGTCGTTCGGCGCGCGATGTACCGGCGGTATCCAGAGGACCTCTCGCCCTCACGCATCGCGGTGTTCGCCGGGCACGCGGGGACCGCGCTCGAGCTCGGGGTCCCGCTCGTGCTGCTCGCAGGCGACGGCGGAACGCTCACGCTGGTTGGCCTCGCGCTGATGCTGCTGCTCCACGGCTTCATCACGAGCAACGTGCCGATGGGCGTGCCCCTCGAGTGGAACGTCATGATGGTCTACGGCGGGTTCTTCCTCTTCTGGAAGCATGCCGGCGTGGGGGTCGGCGCAATGACCCTCCCGGTCGCCGTGCTGGTGCTCGCGATGGGCGTGGTCGTGCCGCTGCTCGGCAATCTCTTCCCGTCGAAGATCCCGTTCCTGCTCGCGATGCGCTACTACGCCGGCAACTGGGCGTTCAGCGTCTGGTTCTTCAAGGGGACGAGCCACGAGAAGCTCGAACGCCTGACGAAGACATCGGAGTGGATCTACGACCAGCTCGGGCGCCTCTACGATCACTCCACGTGCACGGCGGTCATCGGTAAGGTCCTCGCATTCCGCCTGATGCACCTTCACGGCCGCGTGCTCTCGGAGCTCGTGCCGAAGGCCATCGACCGCTTCGACGAGTACGAATGGGTCGACGGCGAGATCGTCGCCGGCATGGTGCTCGGCTGGAACTTCGGCGACGGGCACCTGCATCGTGAGGAGCTCCTCCGTGCCGTCCAGCGGCAATGCGCGTTCGACGCGGGAGAGCTCCGCTGCATCATGGTCGAGTCCCAGCCGCTCGGCCAACGCACGCTCCACTACCGGATCGTCGACGCGAAGACCGGGCTCCTCGAACAGGGCCACGCCGACGTCCGCGAGCTGCGCGCACGCCAACCGTGGGGGCTGCCGCAATGAGACCGCTTCAGGGCCTCAGCCGGGGGGCCAGGAGAGGCTGCGCCCGCCGAGTACGTGCACGTGGATGTGGTGCACCGTCTGGCCCGCAGCGTCACCGTCGTTGATGACGAGCCGGTAGCCGTCCTTCGTGAGCCCTTCCTGGTCGGCGACGCGCCGTGCCGCCACCAGGACCTGTCCGACCGTCTGCGCGTCCGCGGGCTCGAGGTCGTGGATCGCCGCGATGTGCTTCTTCGGGATGACGAGGACGTGCGTCGGCGCCATCGGGCGGATGTCCCGGAACGCGAGCGCGTGCTCGTCCTCGTACACGACGGTGGCGGGGACCTTCTTCTCGAGGACGTTGCAGAACAGGCAGCCCATGCCGGCAGCTTACGACAATGCCGGGGCTGCTTCACCGCCCATGCGGGGCGACCGGCCGGCATGAAGCGCGACAAAATGAGAAAAGCCCGCCGGTAGGGGCGGGCTCCTCTCTACTCATTGCGCGTCGAAACGCGCAGCGAGCTCACTTCTTCGGAGCCTCGGTCGTTGCCGGAGCAGCCGTGCTCGTCGTGCCCGGAGCGGCCGACGTGTCCGTCGTCGCCGGAGCGGCCGTCGTGGCCTCCGCGGGGGTCGAGCTGGTGTTGTTGGTGGTCGACGGGTCGCCCGCCGGCTTGTTGTCGCTGCCGCCGCAGGCCGCGAGGACCGCAATGGCGGAAAGAACGAGGAGCTTCTTCATAGTTATTGCCTCCAGGCCCGCTGTTTTCCGTCGTCTCGAGGGTTGCCGTCAAGGAAAAGCGGCAGGTTGGGATGGCCTCGCCACGGACCGAGCAATCCTTGCGAGGTGACGCATGTTAGTCTCGGCAGGCCAGTACGATGGAAAAAGAGAAGGATTTCACGATGAGCATCCGGCGAGCGAGGACCGCGGTCCTCTGTGCACTTCTCCTCGCGTGCGGTGGAGCCAACACTGCTCCTTCTTCGTCATCCAGTTCGGTAAGCGCCGAAGCGCGAGCGCACGACGGGCCAGAAGCCGGTCACAAGCATCATCGCCATCATCAACATCGGTTCGACGACGCAGCTGGCTGGTCGAAGGTCTTCGACGATCCCGCACGCGACGAGTGGCAGAAGCCGGCGCGCGTCGTCGAGGTGATGGAGCTCGCGCCCGGGATGACCGTCGCCGACGTCGGCGCCGGCACGGGCTATTTCGCCCCGCACCTTTCGCGCGCGGTGGGCCCGAGCGGGAAGGTCATCGCGGAGGACGTCGAGCCCGACATGGTGAAGTGGATCGGCGAACGCGCGAAGCGTGAGAGCCTCGGAAACGTCGAGGCGATCCTCGGCGCCAACGACGACCCTCGGCTACCGGCCGGGAGCGTCGATCGGATCGTCGTGGTCGACACGTGGCACCACGTCGAGGACCGGCCTGCGTTCGCGAAGAAGCTCGCGGCGGCCTTGAAGCCGGGCGGCGCGGTGCTCGTGGTGGATTTCACGATGGATGCGCCACACGGGCCGCCGAAAAGTGCGCGGATTGCGCCCGAAGCGGTGGCGGCCGACCTGACCGCGGCTGGGCTTTCGAGCGAGGTCGTCAGCGGGGCGGGGCTTCTGTATCAGTATGTCGTGCGCGGGAAGCGGTGAGGGGCGGGAGAACAGGGAACAGGGAACAGGGAACAGGGAACAGGGAACAGGGAATGGGGAGAGCGAGAGAGTGAGACGAGACGCTGCGAGATCGACTTGGGGTTGAATGGGGCTGCGGTGGCGGACGTCCATCACGTCGCGCCCTGAGGAGTCGTTTTGAGCAGCCGGTCACCTTCGCATCGACGCCTTCGGACGCTCTTGCTGGCGAAAGCTGGTGTGGGTGTCGTGCTGTTCGGGGGCATGCTCGGGATGGGGCAATGGCTGCGTGCGCAGGGGTTGACGGTCGGCGACCTCGCGACCGAGCTCCGGCAGGGCGACACGCCGCGGTACGACTGGACGTCGATCGAGCGGAAGCACTGGCAGGCGGCGTCTGGGACGGAAGGCGAGCCGCCCGAGGTGACGGACGCGCGCGAGGGGACGAGCGCCGGCTGCCCCACGGGGATGGTGCGCGTGAAGGGCGCGTTCCTCCGGGAGCTCAACGGAACGGCGACCGGCGAAGTGGAGCGGCTACAGGACTCGGCGTGCACCGACTGGATCAGTCGCGAGTTCCCGGCACGCTGTCGCACGTTCGATCGCGAGAAGATCGCGACTCAGGTCGCGTCGTCGAAGCTGTCGACGCGGCCGATGGACTTCTGCATCGATCGGTTCGAATACCCGAACGTCTTCGGTCAGAACCCGATGATCGTGGCGACGTTCCGCGAGGCCGAGGCCACGTGCAAGAAGGAGTCGAAGCGCCTCTGCACGGAGAACGAGTGGACGTTCGCCTGCGAGGGCGAAGAGGTCCGGCCTTATCCGTACGGCTGGACGCGTGACACGACCGCCTGCGTGATCGATCGCCCGTGGCGTGCGTTCGCGGAAGGCGCGCTCTCTCCGCGCGACGGCAACAAGGCGCGCGAGGAGCTCGACCGTCTCTGGCAGGGCGAGCCCTCGGGCTCGCGTGGCGGCTGCAAGAGTCCCTTCGGCGTCTACGACATGACGGGGAACGTCGACGAATGGACGCGGAGCGTGAACCCCACCGGGTACCGGTCGATCCTCAAGGGCGGCTACTGGGGTCCCGTTCGAGCACGCTGCCGTCCCGCGACGCGCGCCCACAACGAGGACTTCGTCGCGTACCAGCAGAGCTTCCGCTGCTGTGCGGAGTCGAATGAAGCGGTGCCCGCGCCTTCGGCCGTGCCGCCCGTCGCGGTGCTCACGGACGCGGGGCCGCCGATCGCGACCCTGCTCGCCGCGGATGCGGGACCGCCCCGTCCGACGGCGGACCTCGACGAGATCGAGTGGACGGGCCACGAGGGCGACGATGACGAGATCGTCGCCATCACGCGCGCGCGCCGGCTGGCGATCTGCTCGGCGTCACCTGGTGCGAGGAGGGACGCAGACGCGGCCTCCGTATCGGCCGCGGTCGCGCTCGCTACGCTCGTCGCCGTCCGACGTCGTCGACGCGGCTGACACTGCGATCAGCAGGCGTCGTCGTGGGCCTTCTCGGGATCGAGGATGCTGACCGGGCAATCGTCGTCGTCGTCGAGGATGTCCTCGTCGTCGAGCGTGACCACTTCGTCATCGGGACCGAAGGCGATGGCGTGCGTTCCGTGCATGATGTCGCTCGGCTCCAGCACACGTCGTGCCCGCGCAAAGCACGCGTCTTCGCGCGTTGGTCCATCACGGTCGTGTGACGGAACGCGCCGCGGTCCACCGCTGACGCGCCGCGGTCCACCGCTGACGCGCCTCGATCCCAGGTGTCGCGCGCTCGGCGTACGCCTTCAGCGCTTCGCGGCGCGCTCGAGCTCGTCCGGTGTCGGCGCTGGCTGAGCGTGCCGTGCCGTCCACTCGGCGACGAACATCGCGAGCACCTCGTCGAGCGGGCGGAGCAGCGATCCGCGTTTGCTCTCGAGGGCGCTGTAGACCGGGCGGCGAGCAGGCAGCCCCAGCTCGTGAGCAGGACACGCGACGAGCCGGTCCGTCGGAACGGCCGCCCTCGTCGCCGCCGTTCGGGCAAGGTCGGCCCACGTGATCGCGCCACGCGATGCGAGATGCCAGATGCCCGACGCGCCGTCGACGAGGAGCGTGACCACTGCATCCGCGAGATCGGGGACGTACGTCGGCGAGACGACTTGGTCGGCCGCGGCGACGAACTGCCGCCCGGCGCGCAGCGTCGTCAGCGCGCAATGGACGAAGTTCGCCTCGTCCCATGGACCGAAGAAGGCGCTGGTCCGGACGATGATCGCGTCCGGGTGCACCTCGTGTACGGCACGTTCCGCTGCGGCCTTCGAGGCGCCGTACGTGTTGAGCGGAGCCGGCGCGTCGGTCTCGACGTAGGGGCGCTTTTGGGCGCCGTCGAAGACGAGGTCCGAGGAGAACATCGCATGACGGATGCCTCGTGCCGCGCAGGCCTCGGCCACGACGACGGCGCCGTTGACGTTCGCGTCGAAGCAAGTCGATCGAGCGCCCTCGGCGGCGTCCACGCGGACGTAGCCGGACGCGTTGACGACAGCCCACGGACGATGGCGTTCGAGCGCCGCCACGACGGCGCTCGCGTCGCGGACGTCGACGTCGTGGCGCGAGAGGGCGACGAACGGGAGGTTCCGCTGCTCACATAGCCTGGCGACCGCACGCCCGAGCGTGCCTGCCGCCCCCATGACGAGCACCGGCGGCGGAGAGCTCGGTCTCGATCCTGGGCGAGTGGACGTCGGCTCAGCCGAGCCGTAGAGGAGCCGCTCCGGACGCCGCCACCATCCCGGCGTCGCAGCGAGTGGGTGATCGGTCGTTCCCTTCGTCGCGAGGTCGTGCGCCACGCGGGCGACCGCAGTCGCGCGCACCGCGCCTCCGCGAACGTCGTAGGCGCCGGATTCGTAGTGTCCCCGTGCCTTCGTGAGGAGTGAGTCCCAGTCGCATGCGCCGAAGACCGACCACACCGTGACCGCGCGGACGTCGGCGCCAGCTTTCCGTGCGCGTTCGGCCGCGATCCACGCCTCGCAGAGCCATCGGATCTGCTCCTCCGGCGCGCAGCCGAGATGCGCCTCCGTGATCGCGAGCGGCGTTCGGTAGCGCGCCCAGAGCAGATCGAGCAGCGCCCGGTGACCCGTGATGTTCACGTCTCGTACGCGGACCGCCTCCACGTCGGCGTACGGCTCGATGGAGTTCCCACCGTGGGCGTGAGCCGGATACTTCGTGATGCGATGATCGAGGAAGCGATCGCTCGTGACGTAGTAGTTCAGACCGATGACGTCGGGTGCACACGGATCGTCCGTGAAGTCGTCGAGGTCACGCGGACCGACACCGTGGTCGGTCACCCAGGCCCGAAGTCGGTGCTCGGGTCCGAGCCGCCCGCAGAGTAGGTCCAGGCTCAGGAACCGGCGTTCGTTCTCGAAGTCGGCCTGGTACTCGAGCTGCCGCGTCGAGTACACCGTGCAGAGGTCCTCGGTCTGGACCAGCCGCGCTCTCGGCACGACCTCACGGATGGCACGCATGGCGGCGCGGATCGCACGGCCCTCGACGAGGAGCGCGCGCAGGAACGACCGAGCGTCGGATGCGTGCGGGTACCAGTGTCCGTACAGCGCGCTGAAGCGTGCGGTCGTCAGCGGCTCGTTGACTGGCGTGTAGTGATCGACCCAGGGGTAGCGCTCGGCGACTCTTCGAGCGAACGTCGCGAGCCCGCTCACGAACGAGTCCTGGAGCAGGTTCGTGTGTCGCGGTCCGCTGCCGTGATGCACGAGGCCGATGACCGGACGAAGCCCCCGCGCACGAAGCGCTGCGAGCCCTGCGTCGGCGAAGCTCCAGTCCGGTGGCGAGGCGTCGTCGGGCGCCGTGCGCTCCCAAAGCACGGGGAAGCGGACGCTCGTTGCTCCGAGGGCCGCGATCCGATCGACGTCGTCCGCACGCGTCATGTGCCCCGTCGAGGCGAGCTGGTCGACATACGTGTCGCGAACGCGCACGCAGCTCGGCTCGACGCCCGCCCAGAGCTCGAGCCGGGTCAAGCGACCTCCTCGGTCGGCTCGGGGACGAGCGCGCGGCCGTACGGTCCGTACGCCGCGACGATCCGCTCGGCAGCTGACCTGCCGGTCCCGCGACGCGCGAAAGCGACGATCGCCCCGCCGAATCCGCCGCCGGTCATGCGCGCGCCGAACACGTCCGGATCGGCCGCTGCGATGTCCACGAGCCGATCGACCTCCGGGACGCTGACCTCGAAGTCGTCACGGAGCGAGGCGTGGGATGCGTCGAGCAGCGTACCGAGCCGCTCGAGGTTTTCGCTCCGGAGACACGCGACCGCCTCGAGCACACGGCCGTTCTCCGTGAACACGTGCCGTGCGCGTCGGCGTAGCGGCTCCGGCAGCTCGTCCATGCGCGCCGGGTCGGTCACGTCACGGAAGCTCTCCACACCGAGCATCGCGAGCGCGCGTTCGCACTCCGCTCTGCGGGTGGCGTAGTCGCCGGTCGCGTGATCGTGCGAGATGCCCGAGTCGACGACGACGATCTCGCCGCCAGGGGGCAGTGGATGCCTTTGCCACTCGAGCGTGCGCGTGTCGATGAACAGCGCCGTCGCGACGTCCGCGAGGCTCGCTGCCATCTGATCCATGATCCCGATCGGCGCGCCGACGAAGTCGGTCTCCGCCGCGCGGCCGATCTTCGCGAGCGCGACGTCGTCGAGGTCGAGGTGGAAGGCCTCTCGAAGTGCGCGGAGCAAGGCGACCTCGAGCGCGGCGCTCGACGAGAGGCCTGCTCCGATGGGGACGTTCGACGCAAGCACGGCATCGAAGCCGCGGATCGCGTGGCCCGCTGCGGCGAGCGCCGCCGTGGTGCCCATCACGTAGTCGATCCACGAGCCGCGCTTCGTCTCGCGACCGAGCTCGAACGTCTCGGCCTCGACGAGCGGGAACGACTCGCTCGACATGCGTACGCGCCGGTCGTCGCGCGGAGCGAGCGCGACACGCGTGGTCTGCGGGATCGCGACCGGCAGCACGAAGCCTCCGGTGTAGTCCGTGTGCTCGCCGATCAGGTTCACCCGGCCGGGCGCACGCGCGGTCACCGTCGGGGGCGCGCCGAACGTACGCGTGAACGTCACGTCGAGCCCGATCACCTGTCACCTCGCTGGCGACGCGTCACGCTCACGGCGCGCCTCCGCGCTCGGTCAGCGCGACTCCGGTGAACGCGACCGGCGGCGCCTCGTGCGCTTGCGGCGTGCCCGTCGTCGCCGCTGCGATCTCCGCAAGCGGGAACTTGGGCGTGCGGTCCGCGTAGAGCAGTCCGTTCGCCTCCTGGTACGTATCGGTGAGCTGCGTGTAACAGAACCCCGCGAGCAGCTCGAGTCCGCGGACGCACTCGAGGAGGCGGCGGTAGCGGAACGCGAGCTCGCCGGTGTCGCCCGTCGAGGAATAGCCCCATGTCGCGGTGCCGGCGGCATTGCCTGACGACGTCGCGTGTGCAGCGACCGCGATGCCCCCGAACTCCGACAACACCACCGGAAGCTCGGCGAGCGTGCGGCCCTCGATGACGAGCGCGCGCCCGCCAGGTCGCTCGTGTTTCAGGACCCTCGGCAGGAGCTCGGGCGTCGCGTAGCGCAACGAGAGCCGCTCCGGGACGGCCTCGTAGTCGTGGATCCCGAGGATGTCGGTCGCGAGGCTCTCCCAGCCGTCGTTGCCGACCACCGGGCGGTGCGGGTCGATCGTCTTCGTCAGGTGGTAGAGCGCCTCGACGTAGTGCCGCTCTGGCTTGTTGTCCGGGAGGTTCGGGACGCCCCACGACTCGTTGAACGGCACCCAGGCGACGATGCAGGGGTGGCTGATGTCGCGACGTACGGCCTCGAGCCACTCGCGCGTGAGCCGCTCGATCGAGCGATGCGTGAAGCGATACGCGCTCGGCATCTCTCCCCACACGAGCAACCCGAGGCGATCCGCCCAGTACAGGTAGCGGGGGTCCTCGACCTTCTGATGCTTGCGCGCACCATTGAAGCCCATGGCCTTGATGAGCTCTACGTCGCGGCGCAGGGCCGCGTCGTCGGGAGCGGTCATGCCCGTTTCGGGCCAGTAGCCCTGATCGAGCACCAGCCGCAGCGGGTAAGGGCGGCCGTTGAGGATGAACCGTCCGCCATCGCACGAGAACGACCGGAGCGCCGTGTAGCTCGTCACCGCGTCGCGGACGTTTCCTTGCGCATCGACGAGCTCGAGCTCGACGTCGATGAGCGTGGGCTTGGACGGGCTCCAGAGCAGCTCGTTGCGGAAGTCGTCGATTCCCGGGTCGCTGAGCGCGATGCGTCGGTGCACCTCTTCGTGAACGACCGCATAGCGATCCTCTGCGAGCAGGAGATCATCGACATGCAGTCGGACGAGCAGCCAGAGGCGTTCGTCGGGCGAGCATTTCACGTCGGCGTCGAGCGCGATCTCCCAGGTTGCGAGGAAGGGAGTCCAGCGGAGCGAGCGGATGTGCGCCGCGCGGACGCGCTCGAACCACACCGTCTGCCAGATGCCGGTCGTGCGCGGATACCAGATTGAATGTGGATCGAGCTGCCAGTCCTGCTTGCCGCGCGGCTTCGCCAGGTCATGCGGATCGTCCTCGGCGCGAAGGACGATCTCGTGCGTTGCGCCCGGACGGAGGAGGCGGGTGACGTCCGCGGAGAACGGGGTGTAGCCGCCCTCGTGCCGCGCGGCGATCGCGCCGTCGACCCAGACTGTCGCGTCGTAGTCGACGGCACCGAAGTGCAGGATGAGGTGTTCGTCCGGAGCGAGATCCGCGACGTCGAACGAGCGGCGGTACCAGCACGCCTTGTAGAGGCCGTTGTCGCCGATCCCGCTTCGCGCCGTCTCGGGCGAGAACGGGACCGCGATCTTGGCATCGAAACGTACCTGCTCGGGCGAGCGATGGACCGCATCGGTGTCGATCGCAAAGTCCCACTGGCCGTTGAGCGACGTCCAGCCGTCGCGCCTCAGCTGAGGACGCGGATAGGCGTGATCGTGGCTCGCCGGTCGCGGCGCGCGGGCAGGGACGGTGACCCCGAGCTTGGAGAGATGACGGCGGGACATGGCGCTTCACGCAGCTCGCTTGCTCGGAGGGACGCTCGCTTGCGTGATGCGGTCCACGAGCGCCAGCGCCTGAGCAACCACCTGGTCCATGTTGTAATATTTGTAGGTTGCAAGTCGGCCGACGAAGTGGACGTTCGGCGTTGCATCGGCGAGCGCCTTGTACTGCGCGTAGACTTGCGCGTTCTGCGGGCGCGGCACGGGGTAGTAGGGATCGCCCTGATCGGTCGGATATTCGTAGACGATGCTCGTCTTCGGATGACGCTGGCCCGTGAGGTACTTGAACTCCGTGATCCGCGTGTACGCGTGCTCGTTCGGGTAGTTCACGACCGCGCCCGGCTGGAAGATTTCCCGGTCGTGGGTCTCGAACTGGAAGTGCAGCGAGCGGTACGGAAGCTTGCCGAAGCGATGGTCGAAGAACGCGTCGACGGGGCCCGAGTAGATCATCTCGTGCCAGCGGACCTCGTTCACGATCTCGCGGTAGTCCGTATTCAGCACGACACGGATGTTCCGATGCGCGAGCATCTTCTCGAACAGGCGCGTGTATCCGTGGAGCGGCATCACCTGGAACTGATCCGTGAAGTAGCGGCTGTCGCGGTTGGACCGCGCGGGCACACGCGCCGCGACGGAGGCATCGAGCTCGGACGGGTCGAGGCCCCACTGCTTTCGGGTGTAGTTCCGGAAGAACTTCTCGTAGAGGTCGCGGCCGACCTTGGAGACGACGGCATCCTCGCTCGTGCGCACGTGCGCGATCTTCTCGGCGCGGTCGGCGTAGAAGTCGCCGATGCTCGACTCGTCGAGGTCGAGGCCGTAGAGCATGGAGACCGTGTCGATGTTGATCGGGAAGGGCAGGAGCTTCCCATCGACGCTCGCGAGTACGTGGTGCTCGTACGACCGCCAATCCGTGAAACGCGAGAGGTACTCGTAGATGCGAGGGCACGCCGTGTGGAAGATGTGCGGCCCGTACTTGTGCACGAGTACGCCGGCATCGTCGTAGTGGTCGTACGCGTTCCCACCGATGTGGGGGCGCTGGTCGCAGATGAGGATCTTGTGGCCGAGCGAAGCGAGTCGCTCCGCACAAACGCTCCCTGCGAAGCCGGCGCCGACGATGAGGTAGTCGAACACGGCGGGTCTCCCTCGGTTAGCGAGCGCGCGCCCGGCGAGCGAGCGCGTCGTGAACGAGCGCGTGCATCCGCGCCCAGGTGTTGTCCCAGGAGGTCTGCGCGAGCATTGCGTCGCGCGCGCGGGCGTGGGCGATGCCGGCCGGGGTCTCGCGCTCGGCGAGCGCGGCGTCGATCGCGGCGATGAAGTCGTGCGGGTCGTCCGCGATCCGGACGAGGTTCTCGGTCCCGTAGGGCTGCACGACGTCGCGAATCGATGTAGAGACGACCGGGCGTCCGGCAGCCAGGTACTCGAGAGTCTTCGTCGGACTGATGAACTTCGTCGCGTCGTTGTGCGCGAACGGCATGAAGGCGACGTCCCATCCGGCGATGTACGAAGGGAGCTCGCGATAGTGCTTCTGAGCGAGCCAGTGGATGTTGGGGCGCCGCGGAAGCTGCGATGGGTCGATCTTCACGACCGGACCGACCAGAACGAGGTGCAGGTCCGGCCTCCGCGCAGCGATGGCATCGACGAGCTGGTGGTCGAGTCGCTCGTCGATGACGCCGAAAAAACCGATGCGAGGATGCGGGATGTTCGCCTGATCCGGCGGGTCCTGCTGCGCGCCACGCGCTCTCTCGAAGTGGGCGAAGTCGACGCTGCTCGGAAAGGCGTAGACGTGCGGGTGACGCGTGCGCTTCGCCTCGTACAAGCTCTGGCCTCCGGTGAAGACCAGATCTGCCGCGTCGAACAGCTCCGCCTCTCGCTGCTTCAGCTCCGCCGGCGCGCCGTGGAAGTTCGAGAGCTCGTCCATGCAGTCGTAGACCATCCCCGACGCACGAAGTCCGCGCGCGATCCGAACCGCCATCGGCGTGTAGAGCCACAGGAGCGGACGTTTCACCGCGGCGCGGCTCGTGAGCTCCTGGAGCAAGGCGTTCATGAGTCGGTCGACCGCGTCGCCTGCGGTCCCTGGCGGAAGATGGGGAACGGCGACGTGCAGTCCGCCGTCGACGGGGTCGACGTCCATCCGCGGTTCGTCCGCGTCGAAATGAGGCTCCTCCACGTAGAAGACGCGACGATCGCGCGCGCATCGGCTCATCAGGTGGTTCGGGCGCTGGAACACGAACCTCCAACGAAGATGCGACAGACACAGAACCTCATCGAACATGGGCATTCTCCTCGTCCTGCGGCCGGGCAGACCGCATCACCCCTCCGGGGTCGGTCGAAGCCGATGCTGGCGCGCTTCGGCGCGCTTCCCACGCGTCGGCCGCGATGCGATCGATCGACGAACGTGACGCTTTCCAGCCGAAGCTCTCCTCCGCGCGTTTCGGGCTCGCGACGAGGATGGCCGGGTCGCCCTCGCGGCGCGGTCCGTAGACCACCGGGACCTTCCGTCCCGTGACCGACTCGCACGCGCGGATCACCTCGTCGACGGAGCGTCCGACGCCGGTTCCGAGGTTGAAGGGACCGCTTTCGCCGCCTCTCTCGAGGTACTCGAGCGCAGCGAGGTGCGCGTCGGCGAGGTCCATCACGTGGATGTAGTCACGGATGCACGTGCCATCGGGCGTGTCGTAGTCGCGGCCGAAAACGGTGAGCGCTTCATGGCGTCCGAGCGCTGCGTCGAGGACGAGCGGGATGAGATGAGTTTCGGGATCGTGCTGCTCGCGGAGCCCGCGCGACGCATCGGCCCCAGCGGCGTTGAAGTACCGCAGGGCCGCGAACCGGAGACCGTAGGCGCGGGCGTAGCTCGCGAGCATGCGCTCGATCGTGAGCTTCGTCTCGCCGTACGGATTGATCGGCCGCGTCGGATCGGTCTCGACGATGGGGACGTGCTCGGGCGTGCCGTAAACCGCGGCCGTCGAGGAGAGGATGAACGACCGGACTCCTGCATCGAGCGCACACTCGAGCAGCTGGGTCGTCGCTGCGACGTTGCCGGTCCAGTAGAGACGCGGCGCCGTGACGGACTCGCCCACCTGGATGCGCGCGGCGAAGTGGATGATCGCGTCGACGTGATGGCGCTCGAGCAGCGACGCGATCGCAGCGCGGTCGGCCACGTCCGCGGGCACGAACGGCACATCCGGCGGGACTACCTCTCGGTGCCCGGACGAGAGGTCATCGACGACGACGACGTCACGTCCCGCATCCCGGAGGCACGCGACCATGTGCGAGCCGATGAAACCCGCGCCTCCTGTAACGAGCACCGCCATCGGGTTGCGACGGGTGCATCCGACGTGCCCTCCGACGCGATCTCGGACCCGCACGAGGTCGACGCAGCGACCGTCGCCGCCATGGCTCGGTCTGGCGAGGATCGCGCTGGAGCAAGCCCGCGCCAGAGGCACGGATGCCGTGGGACGGGTTGCCGGGCGAATCCGCGTTCACAGCGCGGACGGATAGCCCGCACGCCCCGGACGTGTCGGTGGAGCCCTCCCTGCGGCCGCTCCGCAGTGCGCATCAGTTGGGGCGCGTGGCGCGTGGCGCGCGGACGACCCGTCGCGATCGGAAGCAGTGCGGCTCGTCGGCCCGTCATCGCGCGCACGACCAGACCAGAGTCGAGTGCACGGGACGGGAGCAGCATACGGACGACGACCGCGTCTGGATGACGCTCGCGGCCTCGCGCTCCATGGGCCGGCGCCCCCGCGGGAACGCGCATCGCTTTCACGACCGGAGGTCATGGCTCGGGTGCTGTTCGACCACGTCAGCAAGCGGTACGGACGCGCGCCCGCGCCGGTCATCCGCGACCTGTCTCTACAGGTCTTCGACCGCGAGCTGCTCGTCCTCGTTGGTCCGTCAGGATGTGGGAAGTCGACTGCGCTCCGGATGATTGCAGGGCTCGAGTCGATCTCCGACGGCTCGCTTTTCATCGGTGAGCGGCGGGTCAACGACGTCGCTCCGAAGGACCGCGACGTGGCGATGGTGTTCCAGAGCTACGCGCTCTATCCGCACATGACCTGCTACGAGAACATGGCCTTCGCTCTCGAGGTCCGGCGCCGCCCGCGCGCCCAGATCCGCGAGCAGGTCCTCGAGGCGGCACGTGCGCTCCAGATCGAGGACCTGCTCGAGCGCCGGCCGAAGGAGCTGTCCGGCGGGCAGCGACAGCGCGTGGCGATCGGTCGCGCCATCGTGCGCCATCCACAGGTCTTCCTGATGGACGAGCCGCTCTCGAACCTCGACGCCAAGCTGAGGTCGTCGATGCGTGCCGAGGTGAAGCGGCTGCATCGCGAGCTCTCGGCGACGATCGTCTACGTCACGCACGATCAGACCGAGGCAATGACGCTCGGCGATCGGATCGCGGTTCTCCACGCGGGCGACCTTCTACAGCTCGACACGCCCGAGCAGGTGTACGCGCGTCCGGCCAGCGCCTTCGTCGCGACCTTCATCGGGACGCCGGAGATGAACCTCCTGTCGGCCGAGCTCTCCGTCGAGGACGAGACCACGACGGCGTCCGGGGCGGGCTTCCGCTTCGGGCTTCGACCGTCCTTTCCGCGCCGCGCGGGCCCGGTCCGCGTGGGGGTTCGTCCCGAGCACTTGCGCCTCTGCAATGGTGAGGGACCGCGAGAAGACGCTGCACGGTTCTCCGGGACCGTCGAGCTCGTCGAGTCGACCGGCAGCGAGGAGCTCGTGCACCTCGCGACCGCGGCGGGGCGTCTCGTGTGCCGCTTGCAGGCGGGCGCGCGGCTCGGCGCCGGTGAGGTCGTGAACGTCGCCGCCGACGTCGGGCTCGTGCACGTCTTCGACGCAAGGACGGAAGGACGGATCGAATGAGGGCGACCGCGATTACTGCCGCAGCCATCGCGGGGCTCGTGGGCCTCGGTGGCTGCCGCGGACACCGCGAGCCGCCGCGAGCCGCGCCGGGAGAGGTGGTCATCACCTTCGTCGGCTGGGGCGCGCCGGAGGAGCGTGTCGTCTTTCACGAGGCGCTCGCGGAGCTCGAGCGCGAGCATCCGTCGATCCGCGTCGTCTACAACCAGGTGCCGGGGGTCGGCTACGACTACCTGAACAAGCTGCGCCTCATGATCGTCGCGCGCATGGCGCCGGACGTGTTCTACGTCCCGGACGGAGCCTTCCCCGAAATCGTGCGGAGCGGAGCGCTGCTCGATCTCGAGCCGTTCTTGAAGGACAGCACGCTCGACCTCGGCGCCATCTGGACCACGGCCGTCGACCGCTACCGCTGGAACGGCGAGCGCATGCACGAAGGCGCTCTTCACGCGCTTCCGAAGGACCTCGGCCCGATGGCCCTCTACTACAACGTCGACCTGCTCCGACGGCGCGGTGTCACGCCGCCTTCGGCGACCGTGCCGATGACGTGGGACGAGGCGACGGAGGTCTGGCGCAAGTTGACCTTCGACGACGGCGGCATCAAGCGATGGGGGCTGACGGCGTTCCCCTACGAGGCCGCCGTGTGGTCTTCCGGCGCCGAGATCCTCGCGCCCGACCGGCGTTCCTGGGTGATGACGACTCCGCGAGCGATCGACGCGATGCAATGGTGCGCCGATCTCGCGCTGAAGGATCAGGTCGCGCCCAACCCGGCGCGGCTGGCCGAGACCGCCGTGGGCAGCGAGCTGTTCGAGGCCGGGCTCGCTGCGATGCACATCGACGGCCGCTGGATGGTGCCGCGCTACCGCAAGCTCGCCTTCGATTGGGACGTCGCACCCATCCCCGTGCCGGCTCCCGGCGCTCGCTCGATCGCGCGTTCCGGATCGGTCGGGCTCGCCATTTCCGCGCGCACACGTCACCCCAAGGAGGCGTTCGCCGTGGTCGAGTACCTCGCGGGCCCGCGCGGCCAGGAGAAGCTCACGACCACGGGCTTCCAGCTCCCGAACCAGAGGGCGCTCGCGCAGGAGGCCGTCTTCCTCCAGCCAGGGCAACGGCCGGCCCATGCGCGCGTGTTCGTCGATGCGGCCGAGAGCAGCCGGCCTGCGCCGATCACGCAGACGCCGAATGCGTTCTGGTACGACGTGTTCGCGACGTACGCCGACGAGGTCTGGCGAGGCGAACAGCGCGCGGCGACGCTGTTTCCGAAGATCGCTCCGCGCATCGATCAGGCGATCGCGGCGGGTTTCGAAGACGCCGGGCTGGAGGAGGGGACGAGCACCGGGCCGACACTCGGAAGCCGCGAGGCGAGCGATGAGAGGAGCCAGCGCTGATGGGGCACCTCTCCCGCTTCGCGCACGAGAAGTGGTGGGGCTACGCGTTCGCCGCGCCGCCGCTGATCGGCTTCCTGGTGTTCGGGCTCGGTCCGATGATCGGCTCGTTCGTGCTGAGCTTCACGCGCTACGACATTCTGACCCCGCCGGAGCTCGTCGGGCTCGAGAACTATCGCCGGCTCCTGACCGAGGACTTCTTCGTCGGCCGCACGCTCGTGAACACGGCGTTCTATCTGCTCGGGTTGCCACTCGGCATCGCCGTGGCGCTCGGCGTGGCGATGCTGCTCGATCGAGCGACGCGTTTCAGCGCGTTCTTCCGCACGGTGTATTTCGTTCCCGCCGTCTGTTCGATCGTTGCGCTGGCACTGCTCTGGAAGTGGCTCTATCGGGCGGACTACGGGCTCATCAACACCGGGCTCTCGGCGCTCGGGGTCGACCACCCTCCCGCATGGCTCTCCGATCGAAGGCTGGTCAAGCCCTCGCTCGTCGTCATGGGAGTGTGGACGAACCTCGGCTACGACGTCGTCATCTTGCTCGCCGCGCTGAAGACCGTTCCGCGGCATCTCCTCGAGGCCGCCGAGCTCGACGGAGCGGGCGCGTGGCGCCGCTTCCGACACGTGACGTTCCCGGCGATCAGCCCGACGCTCTTCTTCGTGTCGGTGACCGGGACGATCACGATCCTCCAGAGCTTCGATCAAGTCTGGGTAATGACGCGCGGAGGCCCCGCGTATGCGTCGGCGACGTTCATGCTCTACGTCTACGTGACGGGGTTCCAGTACTTCCGGATGGGCTACGCGTGCGCGATGGCATGGCTCCTCGGTGTGCTCGTCTTGCTCGTGACGTGGGCGCAGTTCCGGCTCGCACGGCGCTGGGTGGCGGAGCCATGACCTCGCGGGAGGCGTTCGCCGTCGCGCGGTACGTGCTGTTGGTGCTCGTCGCGCTCGTCGTGATCCTGCCGTTCCTGTTCATGGTGAGCACCAGCCTCAAGCCACCGGGCGAGATCTACGAGGTCCCGTTCCGGTGGATCCCACGGAGCCCGACGCTTGCGAGCTACGAGAAGGCGCTCACGCAGGCGAACCTCCTCCGCGGGACGCTCAACACGCTCACGATCGCCGTGCCGGCAACGCTCGGTGGGCTCTTGACGGCATCGTTCGCGGGCTTCGCGTTCGCGAAGCTGCGTTTCCCCTACAAGGACACGCTCTTCGGTTTGCTGATGGCGACGATGATGCTCCCTGGCATCGTGACGCTCATCCCGCAGTTCACCGTGTTCGCGCGCATTGGTTGGGTGGACACGTTCTGGCCGCTCATCGTGCCGGGTGCGATGGGCACGGCGCTCGCGACGTTCATGATGCGGCAGTACTTCAAGACGATCCCCGACGAGATCATCGAAGCCGCGGCGCTCGACGGCGCGTCGCCGCTGCGCACGTTCCTGACCGTCGTGTTCCCGCTCGCGAAACCTGCGCTCGTGACGCTCGGCGTGTTCGGCCTCAAGGGCGCATGGAACGACTACTTCGGGCCGCTCATCTACATCGCGTCGCCGCAGAAGATGACGCTCCAGCAGATGGTGGCGAGCACCCAGAACGCGTACGGCGGCGAGCCTGGCGTCCTCATGGCTGGCGCAACGCTCGCCATGTTGCCCCTCGTGGTCCTGTTCCTCTTCGCTCAGCGCGCGTTCGTCGAGGGGATCAGCACGACGGGGCTCAAGGGATGATCAGCGGCGTGCCTTGCGAGAAGCCGACCCGGGCGAGCCGCAGGGCACGCCGGCCGCCGTCGGCGTATGTCGTCTTCGGTGGGATCCAGGCGTGGTACGCCATCCACGCTCGCCCGAACAGGTCGGTGAAGAGCTCCTGTCCACCTGGGCCGAGCCCGGTCTGTCCGCTCTTCATGAGGGGAGCGTCCACCGTCATCTTCTTGCAGGGACCGGCAGGGCCGTCGCAGCGGGCGTATCCGACGGCGTAGTCCGCGCTCTCGTACCAGTTCGCGGAGTAGAACAGCAGCGTCGCGTTGCCGTCCTGGATCATCGATGGCCCTTCGACGAGAGGGCCTTCCCACGGGCGGTCCGTCGCGAGGAGCATCGACGCACTGCCGACGACGCTGAGCCCGTCGTCGGAGAGCGCCTGCGACCAGATGCGCGCCGTGCCACGACACGACGGGCTGTTCTCGTCGCTCTTGTAGAGCAGCCAGGCGCGGCCGGTCGCGTCGACGAACGGGCTGGGATCGATCGACCCGCAGAGCGGCGTCGTCTCGCCCGTCTGACACACGAACGGTCGAGGCGAGTCGTCGACGTAGGGCCCTTCCGCTCGCTGCGCGACTGCGCGCGAGATGCACTGGAAGCCGGAGCCGGTGTCCGCGGCGGTGTAATAGAGCACGTAGTGGCGCTCTCGCCGGAGGACCGACGGCGCCCACGTCAGGCCGCCTTCACGCGCGGCCCACGACGGCAACGTCGGCAGCGCGTCGGGCAACATCGACCACGCGGTCAGATCGCGCGATCGTGCGACCTGCACGTTCCGGCCTCCCGCGCCCGTGGCGAACGCGTAGTAGCTGTCGCCGTCGCGGAGGACGAAGGGATCCGGGAAGTCGGAGTCGAAGGGCGACTTCTCGGGGGAGTCTGCCTGCGCGGCCGACGTGGGCAACGTCGCGAGCGCCCCGAGCGCGAGCACCACGAACAGTCGAGCACCGTTCCGGACGTGAAGGAGCATCTTCGCGTCGACCGGTAGCGGTGTTGTCTCAGCTTGTCACGCTCTAGGTCGAAAGAAGCGGGATCGAACACAGCTGTCGCCGCCGTCTCGGCAAAGTGAGCAGAGCCGTGGACGACGCGTTGCGTCCGCGCCTTGCAGGTGACCGGCGCGATGACCGAAGCAGTTCCGGACTCATCGACGCGCTCGAGCGACGTGGTCTCCGTCGAAATGAGGCTCGAGCCGGCGATCACGGCTCCGCCGCTCTTCGAGAGCGTCTTCCTCGGGGGCTTCGAATGCTCGTGTCAAAAGCGCGCAGACGGGCGGCGCCTCGACATGCTCGCGAGCACGCGTCACGACGAGCTCGTCGCGGAGGACTACACCCGACTGCGGAACGCCGGCATGACAGCGTGTCGCGACGGTGTGCCGTGGGCGCTCGTCGAGCGTGGCGGTCGGTTCGACTTCTCTCGGTTCACGCCGATGGTGCGCGCTGCCCGGCGACACTGCGTCGACGTGATCTGGGATCTGATGCACTTCGGATGGCCGGATGACGTCGATCCGTTCGATGCGTCCTTCCCGCTGCGGTTCGGACGTTATGCGGCTGCGTTCGCGCGCTGGCTCTCGCTCGAGACCGATCGACCGGCATGGGTGACGCCGATCAACGAAATGTCCTTCCTCGCATGGGCTGGCGGCGACGTCCGCTGCATGAACCCGTTCGAGGCAGCGCGAGGCGTCGAGCTCAAGGCGCAGCTCGTGCGAGCGACCATCGAAGCGATCGAGTCCATCCGTCTCGTCATTCCGGGCGTGCGATTCCTCCAGCCCGAGCCGGTCATCAACATCGTTCCGTCGCCCGACCACTGGAAGACGTGGGCGCGCGTCGAGTCCGACAACCTCCTGCAGTACCAAGCGTGGGAGATGCTCGTCGGACGCGTCTGGCCATCACTCGGAGGCCATCCGCGCTACCTCGACGTGGTCGGGGTCAACTTCTACTCGAACAACCAGTTCACGCCGGAGGGCGCCACGATCGAGCGAGGAGACGTCAGATACCGACCGTTCTCGAAGATGTTGCTCGACGTGTGGGAGAGGTACCAGCGTCCGATGATCGTCTCCGAGACGGGAAGCGAAGGTGCCGGTCGCGCCCCGTGGCTCCGCTACGTGAGCGGACAGTGTGTCGCTGCCCTCCAGCAGGGCTGCGAGCTCCATGGCATCACGCTGTATCCGATCGTGAACCATCCAGGATGGGCGGACGAACGGCACTGCCACAACGGGCTCTGGGACTACGCCGACGACGCCGGAGAGCGCGAGCCCGACGACGCTCTGCTCGGCGAGATCCTGCGGCAGACGCCGCGGCTCGAGGCGGCCCGCGATGGCATGCTCCGGCGGCGCGTCGCCGCTCGAGCGGGCGTGAACGCGAACGGGGGATGAGATGTCGGCGCATGCCCTGGAGCGGCCGTGCTCTCCACCTCGCTCGTCACCTCGCGCGTCGTCGGGAGCGTTGGCGCTCCTGTACCAGCTCTTTCGCTACGTCGGCCCGCATCGCCGCTATGTCGCGGCGACGCTCGTCTTCGGTGTCCTGGGGTTCGGTCTCTCGTACGTCTATCCGTGGATCATCGGGACCGTCGTCGACCTCATCGGGTCAACCGCGGAGCCGATCGAGGAGCGCCACGCGACCTTGCTCGTGATGACGGAGCTCGCCGCCGTGACGGCGGTGCTCCACGCCCTGGTCGTCTACGGACGGGGGCACTTCAACGTTCATCTCGGGCATCGCGTCGTGACCGATCTCCGACGCGGCCTGTTCGATCACATCCAGAGCCTGAGCCTCCGCTTCTTCACGAAGGAGCGGACCGGCTCGGTCCTCTCGCGCATCCTGCACGACGTCCACGAGGCAACGGCGCTGATCTACACGGGCGTGCTCGTCGCTGCGATGGATGCCGTGCAACTGGTCGTCGCGCTCGTTCTCATCGCCGCATTGAGCTGGAAGCTCACGCTCGCGTGCGTCGCGCTCTTCCCGCTCTATGCGCTCGTGTTCGCGGTCATGAACCCGCGCGTCCGGCGGGCCAGTGAGCGCATGCACGGCCAGTTCAGTCGGATCTCGGGGAACGTCTCGGAGCAGCTTGCGGGACAGGCCCTGATCAAGACGTACACGGCGGAGGAGCGGGAGGCGCGGCGCTTCGCCGACGACCTGCGCCATCATCACGGCCTCGTGACGCGGCAGAGCCACGAGGGGCATCTCGTGGCTGCCGGCGGCGAGGTGCTGGTGCACCTCGGGACGACCATCGTCATCGGCTACGGCGGCTGGCTGGCGCTCGCGGGCGAGATGACGGCCGGCATGATGACGCGCTTCCTCGGCTACATGCTCATCATGTTCGGCCCCGTCCGCCGGTTCGCCGAGCTCAACATCATCTACCAGACGAGCCTCTCGGCGATGAACCGCGTCTTCCGCGTGTTCGAGGTCATGCCGAGCATCGTCGAGCCGGCGCGGCCGCTCCGGACATCGGCGCCGGTCGGCGAGGTGCGCTTCGAGAACGTTCGCTTCTGCTACGACGAATGCAGCCCGGAGACGACTGCGCGGATCGACGACGATGCTCCGGGGGAAGCCCGAGCCGTGGATGCGAGCCTGCGTGGAAGAGCGCCGTGGGTGCTCGACGGGGTCGAGTTCGCGGCGAGGCAAGGGGAGCGCATCGCCATCGTCGGACCATCGGGAAGCGGAAAGACCACGCTCGTCTCCCTGATCCCGAGGCTGTACGACGTCGTGGAGGGACGCGTTCTCGTGGACGGCGTCGACGTGCGCGACTACTCGCTCCGCGCCCTTCGATCCGGGATCGGGATCGTGCAGCAAGACGCGTTCGTGTTCACGGGATCGATCCGCGACAACATCGCCTACGGCCGGCCTGACGCCGATGAAGACGAGATCATCCGAGCCGCGATCGCCGCGCACGCGCACGAGTTCATCGTGCGCTTGCCGGACGGCTACGACACGCAGCTCGGCGAGCGAGGCGTGAACCTATCGGGCGGGCAGCGGCAGCGGCTGTCGATCGCTCGCGCGCTCCTCAAGGATCCACGCATCCTCATTCTCGACGAAGCGACGAGCGCGCTCGACGCCGAGAGCGAGGCCGTCGTCCAGAAAGCGCTGGATGTCGTGATGGAGTCTCGGACCTGCTTCGTCGTCGCGCATCGCTTGAGCACGATCCGCAATGCGGATCGCATCGTCGTGCTCGAGCGTGGCCGCGTGGCGGAGATCGGGACGCATGACGAGCTGATCGCTGCCGGCGGTGTCTACACGCGACTGGTCCGGCACCAGACCAGGATCGCGAGCCGGTGGATCGGCGATCACGATCAGGAAGCTGCTCTCCTCACGGGATCGGAGTCCTGATCGACGTCCGCGACCGACGCAACCGACGCGACCGTCGTGACGGTGGAGACCGACGTCACGGACGTCGTGCTGACCGGGGGCGTCGTGCTCGCCAGCCCGGGCGACATCGCCTCTTGGCCGGATGCGCGTGAGAGCACGCGAACGCGCGCGCCCCTCGCCGCGAGCCGTTCGGCCGCTGCGAGAGCATCCTCGAACGTGGGATAGGCCTCCGCTGATGACCCGATGGCGCGGACCAGCCAGATCTCACCGAGGGGCATCACGTAGTAGACCGCATCACGCTTCATACAGGTCCTCCCTCCCCACGGCGCACGTGGGTGCCGGGCTCGCCGCTCACGCGTGACGTGAAGCGCGGCTGATGAGCTGCCGGAGCGGGGCGCACGAGCAATCGTCGAGCCAGTGGGGCGATGCGACCGCCCACAGCACAGAAGCCGTGGTGTCAGCTCGCGTTCACTGCCCAGACGCGTGGCGGAATGCGACCTCGACCGGTCGAGGTTGGCAGAACGTCACGCTGTCGACGCGGTAACCCCGCGTACGCTGTGGAAAACCAGGGGACGACCCGCAGACCGAGCGTTTCGCGTGCCTACGCGGCGCGCGCGCGCAGCGGCGCGTGAAGCAAGCCGCGAGAAGAGCCGAGACAAGACGCGAGAACGACGGCGCCGACGAGCGCCCGGTCGGGAAATAGCTGCGGTCGTATGGGACGTTGTTGACGGCAGCGGCCATGCCCGGTATGCGTTCGTCCCTGGAACGGCGCGGTAGCCAAGTGGTTAGGCAACGGTTTGCAAAACCGTCATACGTCGGTTCGAATCCGATCCGCGCCTCCGAAAGACTCTAGCGGTCGACGCTTCTAGCAGCTCGGCCCGTGAGCCGACTGTTCGTCGCTAGCGAGCTGTGACCTCCGGCGGCGGAGGATGTCGAGCACACGCACGGCGAGCGCGATCGCGCAGCATGCGGCGACGACGCCGAGGTCGAACGTGCGCGGAAGCGCGTCGAGCCCGTCGAGGGCGGATCGCCAGGCGCTCGTGCTCGCGTGGAGCTCCGCCGCGGAAGTCGTCGCGGCGTCAGCCAGCGACTCGTCGAACACCACGAACATCATGACGCGCTGTCCTCGACCTCGATGACGAGGCGGGCCTGCCGATGCAGAGCCCGCTCAGAACAACTCGACGTCGCCCGTCGCGATCGACGTCTGGGTCACGGGTGAACGAACGTCCTCTGCGTAGGTCGCGCCGATCTTCTCGGCTGCCTCCGCGGGCGCGAGGTCGAGGACGCGTGCGACGGACTCGAGGCGATCGAGCCGCTTTAGCGAGCAGGCGAGGAGCTGCGTGACCATGTCCTCGAACTGAAGCGCTCGAACCGCCGTTGCGGCGTAGGCGTCGGTCTCCTCGGCGACCGCCGTGAGCTCCACGAGCGCCGTGGACATTCGCGCGTCGAGAGCAGCAAGGCGGGCGAGGGCGGTGTCCGTGCCCAGGCGTGCCGTCGCCGAGGTCTCCGCGCCCGTATCGGACATGCGTCGGACCGTCGTTCCGAGATCGGCGATCAGCCGGCGCGTCGTGTTGACCTCGTCGACGATGCGCTCGTTGAGGGCACGCGACGACTGGGAAAGGCTTCGGACCTCCTTCGCGACGACGCCGAAGCCGAGGCCCTGTTTCCCCGCACGTGCCGCCTCGATCGTTGCGTTGATGGCGAGCATGTTCGTCTGCATCGCGATGTCCTCGACCTGCGCGAGCTGGCGGAAGACACGTTCGAGCGCCGTCGACATCTCGTCCATCTTCGCGACGCCGGACACCGCCTCGGCTCCGCTGCGCGAGATCTCGTTGGTGAGCGCGTCGAAGAGCGGCCGGATCTCGTCGATGAAGTCCTCGATGCTGACGGCGTCGCTCGTCGTCTGGTTGCTTCGCGCGACGACCTCTCCGATGAGCGTTCGCTGGCGGCGCACACGTTCCGCGAGCGCGTAGAACGCCTCCTGCGCACTGACGATCGCGTCGCGCACGAGCGTCTGCACCTGTCCCAGCTCCGACCGGAGCTGAGGAACGTCTTGTTCGAGGGCTCCGCGCACGGTCTGGAGCAGACCTCGATCTGAAGGGCAGTCCGGACAGTGGCTCATCGATTGGGGAAACGGCCGCCGCCGGGGAAGATCAAGCCGCAACGCCGACGAGCTGACCTGGCCCTACGGCCCTTATGTCACGGCGGCGGTGGCCGTTTTTGACTCCCGAGGAGACGACTCATGACGGCATCGACGCGTGCGCTCACGGGAGCGCTCGATGTGGCGCGTGCGGCTGAGCTGCACGCGATCGCGCTGGAATCAGCGGGTACGGCCGCGGGCGACGTGGTGTTCGACTGCACGGGGGTCGAGCGGATCGACGCGGCGGGCGCGCAGGTGCTCGTGGCGCTCGGACGAGCGCTCGAGGCTCGCGGCGCGAAGCTCGAGCTGATCGGCCTCTCCGAGGCGGTGAGCGGGTTGCTCGTCACGGCTGGGCTTGGGTCGGTGCTCGGTATCGGACGCGCCGCAGCCGCGGCGGTCACGCAGGACGAAGAACGAGATCAGGGAAGAGAGAAGGAGCAGGTGGAACGTGCGTAAGACGGCGCTCATCGTGGACGACTCGACGTCGATGCGGCAGCTCGTGAGCTTCACGCTCGCGCAGGCGGGCTTCGACGTGATCGAAGGCTGTGACGGACGCGACGCTCTGGCCAAGCTCAAAGCAGCGGCCGGCAAGGTGTCGATCATCATCACCGACGTGAACATGCCGGTGATGGATGGCATCGCGTTCGTGCGCGAGGTGCGGGCTACGGCGGACCACAAGTTCACGCCGATCCTGATGCTCACGACCGAGTCCCAGGACACGAAGAAGAAGGAAGGCAAGGCAGCCGGCGCGACGGGCTGGCTCGTGAAGCCTTTCAATCCGGAGCAGATGCTCCAGGTCGTCGCCAAAGTCCTGCCCTGAGTTGCTCATGAACGCCGTCAAGATCGATGTCAGCGCGTTTCACGCCGCATTCTTCGATGAGGCCGAGGAGCACCTCGTGACGATGGAGGGCACCCTCCTCGAGCTCGAGGAGAACCCCGACGATCGCGAGCTGCTGGCGAAGATCTTCCGCGCGGCGCACTCCATCAAGGGCGCCAGCGGTACCTTCGGCTTCGGCGAGATCATGCGGTTCACGCATGCGCTCGAGGCGCTGCTCGACCGCCTGCGGAGCGGCGAGATGGCGGCGACACCCGCGCTCTCCGGCCTGCTCCTCCGTGCGGTCGACTTGCTGCGTTTGCTCGTAGCAGCCACCCGCGAAGGCTCGCCAGCGCCCTCGGGCCTCGAGGAGCTGGCCAAGGAGTTGCTTGCGGCCTCGCAGTCGACGGCGGTCCCCGAGGCGGCCGCGATCGCTGGGGCCGCGACTGCGGCGTCATCTTCGAAGGAGACGATGAACGTCGTCTTCGTCCCGGAGCCCGAGCTGTTCCGGACCGGGATGGACCCGCTGCTCGTCGTCCGCGATCTTTGCGAGCTCGGTGAGGTCGTCTCGATCGAGGCCGATCTCTCCGCGCTGCCGTCGCTCGAGGAGATGAATCCGGAGGTGAGCTACCTCGGCTGGAAGGTCACGCTCGCAGGGACCGCGGGCGAGGCCGCCATCCGGGACGTCTTCGCGTTCGTGGAGGACTCGAGCCGCATCGAGATCACGAAGAGCGAGGAAGCGAAGGAAGCGGTGCCACAAGACACCTCCGCGCACGTTGCGGACGCTGCGCCCGCCGCCGTGAAGACGGCCGCGGCTGCCGGCGGGACGGTGCGTGTCACGACCGAGAAGCTCGATCGGCTCATCGACCTCGTCGGGGAGCTCGTGATCTCGCAGTCGATGGTGGCCGCTGCCGTCGACGATCCGAGCCCCGAAGGGGCACTTCGCCTCCGCGAGGCGATCGCGGCCATGAATCGGAACACGCGCGAGCTCCAGGACCGGGTCATGGCCGTGCGGATGGTGCCGATCGGCGTCGTCTTCCAGCGCTTCCCGCGCGTCGTTCGCGACATCGCCGCGACGATGGGTAAGAAGATCCGTCTCGAGCTCCTCGGAGAAGACACGGAGCTCGACAAGGGAATGGTCGAGCTGCTGGCCGACCCGCTGACGCACCTGGTCCGGAATGCCGCCGACCACGGCATCGAGATGCCGGACGTGCGGAGCGCCTCGGGCAAGTCCGAAGAAGGCGTCATCACGCTCCGCGCGCTCCACGAAGGTGGACGCGTCATCGTCGAGATCACCGACGACGGCCGTGGCATCCAGACGGAGCGCGTTCGGCAGAAGGCCATCGCGCTCGGCTTGCTCGCGCCCGGGGATACCCCGACGGACGAAGAGATCCACGCGCTCATCTTCGCGCCCGGCTTCTCGACGGCCGCCAAGGTCACGGACGTCTCCGGTCGCGGCGTCGGCATGGACGTCGTGAAGCGAAACGTCGAAGGCCTGGGCGGAACGATCGTCTTCCACACCGAAGCAGGGCGTGGGTCGACGATGCGGATCCAGCTTCCGCTCACGATGGCGATCATGGAGGGGCTCTCGGTCGGGGTCGGCGACCAGGTGTTCGTCGCGCCGCTGCTCTCGATCGTCGAATCCTTCCGCCCGACGGCGGACCAGGTGTCGAGCGTGCTCGGTCGTGGCGAGCTGGTGCGTGTTCGCGGCGAGCCGATCCGGCTCGTCAGACTGCACGAGGAGCTCGGGATCGAGCCGAGGGAGACGGATCCGACGCGGGCGCTCGTCTGCGTCGTCGAAGCCGGCCGGACACGTGCGGCGATCCTCGTCGACGAGCTCCTCGGTCAGGCGCAGGTCGTCGTGAAGTCGCTCGAAGCCCACTACCGCAAGGTCGACGGGATCACGGGCGCGACCATCCTCGGCGATGGCCGAGTCGCGTTGATCCTCGACGTACAGGGCATCGTCATGCGCGCCACCATGGCGTCACGAAAGGGACTGGAATGAACATCGCACCGGCAACGTCTGCCAACACCGCGATCCGTAGCTCCAACGAAGGTCAGTTCCTGACCTTCCGCCTCGAAGCCGAGGAGTACGCGATCGACATCCTGAAGGTTCAGGAGATCAAGGGCTACACGGCGATCACGCCGATCCCGAACGCGCCGCACTACATCAAGGGGGTCATCAACCTTCGAGGCACCGTGGTCCCCGTCGTGGGCCTCCGGGAGCGCTTCGGTATGGCGCCCGTGCCCTACGACAGGTTCACGGTCATCATCATCATCAACGTCGGCAACAAGGTCGTCGGCATGGTCGTCGACGCGGTGAGTGATGTCCTGGTCCTCCGGGCCGAGGACATCGAGGCTGCGCCGGACTTCGGCGGCTCCGTCGACACGTCGTTCCTTCGCGGCCTCGCGAAGGTGGGCGAGCGCCTCGTGCTCGCTCTCGACATCGACAAGGCGGTGGGGGACCCCGAGCTCGCGCGCATCGCCGCCGACTGAAGAGGAAGAGGGTCATGAAGTGGTTCAACGATCTCAAGACGCGTTCGAAGCTCATGGCCACCTTCGCGGTCGTGGGCGTCCTCATCACACTGGTCGCCTGGCTCGGCGTCTCGGGAATGAACAGCCTCAACGCGGCCATGGGGACCCTCCTCGCACGTGAAGCCACGGGCGTCGTGGAGCTCGGTCTCGCGCAGGCGAGCATTGCTCGCGTCGGGAGGTCGCTGCGCCAGAGCATGCTGGACACCGAGCCGGGCAAGCTGGAACAGGACCGTCGCGACTACGAGATCGACATGCGCCAGCTCCACGAGCATCTCGATGCCGCGGAGCGGACGATGTCCACGCCCGAGTCGAAGGCGCGGATGGCCGAGGCCCGGAACCTCGCGCGGGAATACGAGAGCGCGTGCTCCGTCGTCCTGCAGCGCGCTCTCTCCGGTGACAAGAAGGGCGCGGTCGAGGCGCAGGTCATTTCCCGTGAGGTCCTCAAGAGGACCGAAAGCGCGATCCTCGCGGTGACGAAGGTCAAGACCGACTCCGCCACTCAGAGCGTCGCGGATGCCGAGACGCTGTACCTGCGGTCTCGTCAGCTCATCATCGGGGGCGCGACGCTCGGGATCGTGCTCGGATTCGCCCTCCTCATGATGGTCGCTCGGACCATCGCGTCGCCGCTGCAACGAGCTGCGGGGGTGCTGGAGAAGGTCGCCGAGGGCGACTTCACCGAGCATGTCGGGCTCACGACCCGCGATGAGGTCGGCGAGCTCGCGCGGTCGCTCGACCGGGCCGTCGATTCGATGCGCGACGTGCTTGGCGACGTCCGCTCCGTGGCGATGGAACTCGCCGGTGCCTCGCATCAGCTCTCGTCCGCGTCTTCGGAGATCGCGGGCGGCGCTCAGAGGCAGGCGGCGAGCCTCGAAGAGACGGCGGCGAGCCTGGAGGAGATCACCTCCACGGTGCGCCAGAACGCCGACAACGCGCAGCGGGCCGCGCAGCTAGCGACCTCGTCGCGCGACGTCGCCGAGAAGGGGGGGGCAGTCGTCGACTCTGCAGTCGGCGCGATGGGTGACATCACGACGGCGTCCAAGAAGATCGCCGAGATCATCACCGCGATCGACGAGATCGCGTTTCAGACGAACCTTCTCGCGCTCAACGCCGCCGTCGAGGCGGCGCGTGCCGGCGAGCAGGGCCGCGGCTTCGCGGTCGTCGCGGCCGAGGTGCGCAACCTCGCCCAACGGAGCGCGACGGCGGCCAAGGAGATCAAGGGGCTCATCGTCGACTCGGTCGGAACGATCGAGACTGGCTCGAAGCACGTGAACGACTCGGGGCAAACGCTCCACGAGATCGTCACCTCGGTGAAGCGCGTGACGGACATCGTCAGCGAGATCGCCGCGGCGTCGCGAGAGCAGGATGCGGGCGTCCAGCAGGTGAACAAGGCCGTCACGCAGATGGACCAGATCACGCAAGCGAACGCGGCGCAGACCGAGGAGCTCAGCGCGACCGCTCGGTCTCTCACGAGTCACGCCGAGCAGCTCCAGAACCTGGTGGCGCGATTCCGTCTCGACGAAGGTGGTGCCAGGAACGTGCACGTCGCCAGCGCCGTCCCTGCGCGGACCGTTCGGGAAGGAGCTCCTGCTCGCGTGCTCCCGCAGCCGAGCGCCGCGTCTGCGCCGGCCGCACGCCTCCGAGCGACGCGTGCCGTCGCGTCAGCTTCTGCTCCTTCGGCAGCGAAGGTGCCGGCCGCGCGATCGCAGAGTCGACGTCCACCGCCGGAGTCGGGCAAGCGGCTGTCGCTGGTGCCTCCTCCCGTTCTCCACGTCAATCCTCCGGAGCCCAATGGCACCGACGGATTCGAGGAGTTCTGAGCAGAGCCCCACACGGAAGTAGCGTCGGAGATTGATCGCCATGCGCGTCGCAGTTGCCTCGACGGTGGAAGAAACGGACGGTCGAAAGGGCCACGACCTCGATCGCTCATCGGGTGCTCGTGCTGGTGCTGCGGCCGCTGCTGGTGGCGGCAGCGCCTCGGCGAGGCGCGTCCGCTCCGCCGTCCGCCAGAACGACGCGGTCGTCATGCCGAAGCTGAGCGCCAAGTCATTCGCAGCCATTCGCGCGATCCTGCACGAGAACGCCGGCATCCAGCTCAACGACTCGAAGCAGGCGCTCGTCGTCGCTCGGCTGAACAAGCGCCTCGCCCACTACGGCTACGAGACCTTCGACGCGTACGTCGAGCACCTGCGCGAGCACGACGCCTCGGGCGCCGAGCTTCGCACGCTCATCAATTGCATCACGACGAACAAGACGGACTTCTTTCGCGAGCCGCATCACTTCGACTTCCTCCAGGCGCGTGTCCTCGAAGAGGCGAAGGCAAGGGTGGCCCGGGGCGCACCGCGGCGACTGCGGATCTGGAGCGCCGGCTGCTCCACGGGGGAAGAGGCCTGGACGATCGCGATGGTCGTGGCCGACGCGCTGCGCGGGCAGGGGGCCTGGGACGTGAAGATCCTGGCCTCGGACATCGACACCGACGTCCTCGCTCATGCGGAGCAAGCGATCTACGCCGCGCATCGCCTCGAGGGCATGAGCTCCACGCTTCGCGATCGCTGGTTCGAGGCGGTGCGCGGCGGGTACCGGGTCCGCCCGGAGCTGCAGGAGCTCGTCACGTTCCGGCGGATCAATTTCATGGCTGACCCGTGGCCGATTCGCACGCGCTTCGACGCGATCTTCTGCCGAAACGTGACCATCTACTTCGACCACGCGACGCAGGACCGGTTCTATCGCCGGCTCGTGAAGTACCTCGATCCACACGCGTTCCTGTTTGCGGGGCACTCCGAGAACCTCGGCTGGCTCGGAGACATCTTTTCGGCCGTCGGCGGTACCGTCTACGCGCCGCACACCGATGCAGCTTCGCAACGCGCGTCCGAGCCCGCCGCGCCGGCACCGCGGGTGCACGCGCCCGCTCGGCCGGTAGCTGCGACGAGCCCGGAACGAGCGCAGCCCGCGCGTAGACCGGGTTCGCCGTCGCGCGTCGTGGACAGCAGCGAGGCCTCTGCCCGTGCGCCGGGCAGGATCTCGATCCAGACGGGCGGTGTCCACGCCACGCGCGAGCACGTTCGCTTGCGCACGCTGCTCGGAAGCTGCGTGACCGCATGCATCTGGGACGAGTCGGCACGGGTGGGCGGGATGAACCACTTCATGCTGCCCGACGGCGATGACCCCCTTCTCCCTACGCGCTTCGGGATCCACGCGATGGAGCTCCTCATCAACGAGTTGATGAAGCTCGGCGCCGATCGACGTCGTCTCAAAGCAAAGGCCTTCGGTGCCGCCGCGGTGATCCGTTCGGCGCTCGGCTCCGGCGTCGCACAGCGGAACGAGGCGTTCGTACGAAGCTTCCTCCAGATGGAAGGGATCGCGCTCGTGAGCTCGCGGTTCGGAGGTGCCACGGCGATGGAAGTGGAGTTCGAGCCGACCACAGGGCGCGCGTTCGTCAGGCAAGCGCCCTCTGCGAGCGACGTCTGCGCGACCGAAGAACGTTACCGAACCACTCTCCTCGAGAGGGCCAGCCGAAGGAGCTCCGATGTTACGCTCTTCTAACCTCGGCTCGGGGAAGGTCCGCGTGCTCGTCGTGGACGACTCCGCGCTCATGCGTCAGCTCTTGACGCAGATCTTGTCGTCCGATCCGGGCATCGAGGTCGTCGGCGCGGCGCCCGACCCTATCCGCGCTTGGCAGCTCGTGCAGACGCTCCGGCCGGACGTGATCACGCTCGACGTCGAGATGCCGCGAATGGACGGTCTCGCGTTCCTCGAGCGCCTGATGCGCGCGCACCCGATGCCGGTGCTCATGGTGTCGTCCCTCACGGAGCGCGGGTGTCGGACCACCCTGCGCGCCCTGGAGCTCGGGGCGGTCGATGTCGTGACCAAGCCGAAGATCGACGTCGCACGCGGAATCGCGGAGCTCGCCGGCGAGCTCGTCAGGAAGGTGAAGGCCGCCGGCGCCGCTCGGCCGCGGGCGCGCGCACGCGTCGCGGCGGCTGCGCCCGTCGCGCCGTCTCCGCGGTCCGCTCTCTTGCGTGCGGAGGCGCGGCCTTCGGCGATGCTCCGGACGACGGACGTGGTGTTCGCCCTGGGCGCATCGACCGGAGGTACGGAGGCGCTCCGCGAGGTCCTCGTCGCGTTGCCTGCGGATTCTCCGGGGCTCGTCATCGTGCAGCACATGCCGGAGGCGTTCACGCGCGCGTTTGCGGAACGGCTCGACGGCCTGACGCGCATCCGAGTCCGGGAGGCACGCGACGGCGACACGATCCGTCCGGGCCTTGCGCTGATCGCGCCGGGCGGGACGCATCACATGGAGGTCGTCCGAAGCGGCGCACACTATTCCGTGCGGCTGCTCCCGACCCCGGCAGTCAATCACCACAGGCCTTCGGTCGACGTCCTCTTCCGGTCGTGTGCTCACGCGCTCGGCTCGAATGCCGTCGGCGCGATCCTCACGGGCATGGGCGGCGATGGCGCGGCAGGCCTGCTCGCGATGCGCCGCGCGGGCGCACGCACGATCGCCCAGGACGAGGCGTCCTGCGTGGTCTTCGGCATGCCGCGCGAGGCGATCCTCGCAGGCGCGGCCGAGCACGTCTGCTCCCTCGACCATGTCGCTCCGGCGCTTCTCCGTCTCGCTCATGAACGACCGAGCGACCGTGTGGCGAGCGGGAGCTGACGAAGCGCGAAGCGCTGCGTGTGGCCCTTCATCGGAGCGATGGGTAGCCGTTCATCCGCGGTAGAGCGCGCCACGACTCGCGCGCCAAAAGGGGATCATGCTGAGTATCAAGCGTATCTTCGTGCTGACAGCGGCGTTGTCCACGTTGCTCGTCGCTGGGATCGGGGCGAGAGTGGTCGCCTTCCGATCGTCAGTCGAGGACTCGGACGCGTCGAGCGCGCAGCGCTATCAATCGTACCTGCTCGCGAACGAGCTCAGGCAGAGCTCGGAGGACCTCACGCGGCTCGCGCGGACCTTCGTCGTCACGGGCGACGCGCGGTACGAGGCGGAGTACTTCCACATCGTCGACGTACGGAATGGCAAGAGCCCGCGGCCCGACGGACGCACCGTCGCGCTGACGACGCTGATGAGGGAGCTCGGATTCACGGACGTGGAGCTCGGCAAGCTCGATCAGGCGCAGGCGAGCTCGAATGGCCTCGTGAGAACGGAGACCATCGCGATGAACGCAGCGAAGGGCCTCTACGACGACGGGACCGGGCAATACTCGCGTCGCAGCGAACCCGATTTCGAGCTCGCCCGAAGGCTCATGCACGACAACGCCTATCACGCGACCAAGCTCGAGATCATGCGGCCGATCGACGAGTTCTTCTCGCTACTCGATCAGCGGACCTCGCACGCCGTCGCCGAGTCGCAGGACAAGCGCAATGCCATCCTGACGTCGATCCTCGTCCTCGTCGTCGCGACGCTCGGTAGCCTAGGGGCGGCCCTCTTTGCCGCGTATCGCTGGATCATCGGCAAGCTCGGGGGCGAGCCCACCGAGGCCCTGGCGATCGCGACCGACATTGCAGCGGGGAAGCTCGACACGCCCATTCGGTTGCGAGAGGGCGACACGACCAGTGTGCTCGCCTCCATGAGGACGATGCGGGATCGCTTGCTCGCGATCGTCTCGCAGATCCGCGGCGCCGCGTACGCCATCGATACGGCCTCGGGCGAGATGGCCGCCGGGAACCAGGACCTCGCCTCGCGCACCGAGAAGCAGGCAGCGAACGTCGAGGAGACCGCAGCCGCGATCGAGGAGCTGACCGGCACGGTGCGGCAGAACGCAGACAACGCCGGTCAGGCGAATCGTCTCGTGATGTCTGCCTCGGATGTCGCGTCGAAGGGAGGCAAGGTGGTCGCCGAGGTCGTCCGGACGATGGGCTCGATCGCGGATAGCTCGAAGAAGATCTCCGAGATCATCGGCGTCATCGACGGACTGGCGTTCCAGACGAACATCCTCGCGCTCAATGCGGCCGTCGAAGCGGCCCGGGCCGGTGAGCAAGGGCAGGGGTTCGCCGTCGTGGCCGCCGAGGTACGGACCTTGTCGCAGCGGAGCGCCGAGGCGGCCAAGGCCATCAAGGTCCTGATCGACGACTCCGTCGGCAAGGTCGAAGCTGGCACCGTCCTCGTCGGTGACGCCGGACGAACGATGGAAGAGATCGTCGGGTCGGTGAAGCGTGTCACGGACATCATGGGTGAGATCGCAGCCGCCACGCATGAGCAGTCGAGCGGGCTCGAGCAGGTGAACCGCGCGATCGTCCAGATCGACCAGGGCACGCAGCAGAACGCGTCGCTCGTCGAGCAGGCGACGGCCGCAGCCGAGGCGATGAGGGACCAGGCGGGCTCCCTCACGGGCGCGGTGAGCGTCTTCGTCGTCGGAGAGGACGCACATCCGTATGCGTCGGCGTCGGATGCGTCGCACGCCGAGGCGCGAGCGGTGTCTCGGGCGAGCGGCCGCTCCAGAGCAAGGGGAGCGAGGCCGGGCGCGAAGGCTGCCTGACGCCAGGTCGGCTCCGCCGCCGGACCGCGCTCACTGGTGCGATCCGGTTGACGCTCGACCCCTCGGGGCCGGTGAGACAGTGAGCAATGTTGAATGTTTAGGTTCGTCGCTGCCCAGCTCGAGGCCTCGCTTCGCGTAGGGAAACAACGTCGAACGAGGGTAGCGGGAGAACGAGAACGGCTCGGCCGACCGGGGTGAGGGACGCGCGCTAGGCTTCTTTTCGCGAGGCCTGTAGACTGCTTACGTGGCAGCTACGTCGGACGACGACGTCCCCACCGGGACGACGGCGACGGGTCATGACGACGGTTCGGACGGCGATACCACCGCCGCCGCGACCGCGCCTGCCACGACCGTGCCCTCACTCACGCCGGAAGACGAAGAGGAAGAGGACCGCACGGTCCAGCAGGAGCTCGACCCGAAGCTGAAGGACGCAGCGCGCAGCGCGGCCTCGGCTCGGACGACGGGGACGTCCGTGCGCGTGCCGCCGCCGTCGACGTCCGTGCCGTCCGTGCGGGTGCCGCCGCCGTCGACTTCGGTGCCCGCACCCGCATCGGCGTCTGCACCTGCATCGTTGCGACCGTCGCCGTCACCGCCGGCGCCGCCGTTGCGGATGACGTCGAAGAAGCCCACGGCCGTCGGTCTCGGCTCGCCGCTGCCGATCACGCGACGGGCGGCAGGTTACGACCCGTCCTCGTCCACGACGCCCGCTGCGGGAGCGCCGTCGGCGGCCCCGTCGACACAGAAGGTAGCGCCGCCGGTGTCCCTACCGGCGATCGATCCGAGCGATGACGACGACGACTCGGTAGCGACCTTGCAGACCGAGGCGGACGCCGATGACGGAAGCATCACCGCAACCGCTCCTGCGCCGCGCTCCCTCCTGGGGGCCGCGTCGCTGCCGCTGACGGTTCCGGGGACGGTGCAGATCCGAGAGCTTCCCTCCGTGGACGAGGACGAAGCTCTGGACGAGACCGAGGTGCGGACGGTCGTGAGCGGGTTCACGGCGCAGGAGCCCGCGTCGACCGCACCGCTGCCGGCGGCCGGTCGACCCTCGGAGCCCTCGTCGAACGAGGCGGACGAGCCCGACGACAGCGTCACGACGCAAGCTCCGTCGGCGGTGAAGAACGCACGGCTGCCCGAGCAAGACGACGAGCCGAAGACGTCGCCCCCGGCGCCGCTCGCGCCCGTGCCCAAGCCGATCCCGGCAGCGGGATGGCGGCCCGGCGAAGCTCCTCCCTTCACGATCCCCGGCGGGGCGAGCGACGACGACGACGAAAGCGACGCCTACGACGCGGAGGAGAGCGTCACGACCCGTGGTCCGGCGGTGGCCGGCTACGAGGATGACAGCGTCACAGCGCAGGCTCCGGTCGCGCGCCCGGCGGCGCCGCAAGCGCCGCTCGCTTCGACCATGCCCACGTTCGACGACGGAACGGACGGCACGACGAAGAAGGTCGCGAAGCGAATGCAGCTGCCTCCAGCCGCCTCGGCCGACGTCGAGACGGAAGCGGATCTCGACGAAGAGGCCGAGAGCATCACGACACAGGCTCCTGGCCACCTGACGAATATGCTTCGCGTGATCGCATCGCCCGATACGATCGAGCCGCTCGACAGCGACGACGCGGTCGAGAACAAGACGGCGGTCATGCTCGGCGCGCCCGTGAAGCCAGGCGGCGCCGCGTCGGCTGGCTCGCTCCGCGCAGCCCGGCCGCTCGTCACCGGCTCGGTCGGGCAGGGCGGGGCGCGGGCCGCGGCCATCGCCGACGTGCGCGAGCCCACGTCAGACAGCGGGCTCCGCATTGCGCGCGCGGAGGTGCCGAGCGGCGATCATGCGAGCCCGAGCGCGCTCATGGCCGGCCCGTACGGGCGGGGCTCCGATCACGTCGCCGTCGCGCAGCCCCATCTAGATCTTCGCAACGTGCACGATGCGTCGCCGGCCGCGTTTGCCGCGACCGAGCAAGCGTTCAACCCGTCGTCGCCGCACGGACCGCTGGGGAGCCCGCACGAGTACGACCTGGATCCGACCGCCAAGAAGCCTCGCTACGGGCTGCTGGTGGGCCTCGTCGCCGTGCTCTCCTTCACGATCCCGCTCGTCCTCTTCCTCTGGCTCCACCAAGGAATGATGGAGGAGGAGGTGCCCCCCCGTACCACTTCCGAGGTCGCGCCCGATCTCGTCCCCCGTGGTGACCCGGCTCGCGCGCGCGTCATCAAGGGCGCGCAGGTCCCGTCGAGCTCGGCGTCGGCGGCGCCGTCGACGACGCCGGCACCGAACCACGGCGGCTCGAACCGCCCGCCGTGGTTCCCGCGGCGCCGCTGACGCTCGACCGGGATCGAGATCGAATCGTGAGTCTCAGCGCTCGGGCTTCAGCAGCTCGACGCCGTTCATGTACGGGACGAGCGCCTTCGGCAGGGCGATCGAGCCGTCCTCACGCTGGTGGTTCTCGAGGAGCGGAATCAGGATGCGCGGGCTCGCGATGGCGGTGTTGTTCAGCGTGTACGGGTACGTGAGCGATCCGTCCGGCATGCGCAGGCGGATGTTCGAACGCCGCGCCTGGAAATCGCCGAGCGTCGAGCACGAGTGCGTCTCGTTGTAGGCGCCCTTGCCGTCGTTGCGGCCGGGCATCCACGATTCCACCTCGTGCTTGCGCGTCTGTCCGAGCCCGATCTCGCCCGTGCAGGCGATCGCGACGCGATACGGGATCTCGAGCTTCTCGAGGATCGCCTCCGCGTTGCCGAGGAGACCGTAGTGCTCCTTCTCGGCGACCGCTTCGTCGGGCACGCAGAAGACGACCTGCTCGATCTTCGTGAACTGGTGGACGCGGTAGAGGCCCTTCGTGTCCTTGCCGTACGCGCCGGCCTCGCGGCGGAAGCAGTTCGACATGCCCGCATAGCGGATCGGGAGCTGCGAGGCGTCGAGCGTCTCGTCGCAGTGGAGCGAAACCAGCGGCACCTCGCTCGTCCCCACGAGGAAGAGCCCGTCCGCGGTGATGGAGTACGCCTCTTCGATGCCGAGCGGGAAGAAGCCCGTGCCCTGCATCGCGCGCTCCTTCACCATGACCGGCGGGATGACGAGCTGCAGCCCGCGTGCGACGAGGACGTCCACGGCGAGACGCGTCACCGCGAGCTCGAGGAGCGCGCCCCAGCCCTTGAGAGCGTACGCGCGCCCGCCCGTGAACTTCCGCGGGCCGTCCCAGTCGACCATCTTGTGCAGCGTCATCAGCTGGACGTGATCGCGGACGGGGAAGTCGAACTTCGGAGGTGTGCCGACCTTTCGGATCTCGACGTTGTCCTCTTCACCCCTGCCGATCGGGACCTCGGGGCGCGGAATGCTGGGCACGCGCAGCATCAGATCGTCGAACGTCTTCTGCGCCTGCGTGAGCGCCGGCTCGAGCTGCTCGAGCTCCGTCTTCACGCTCTTGCCTTCCTCGATGAGCGCGGGGCGCTCTTCCTTGGACGCCTTCGGGATCTGCGCGGCGATCTCGTTCTTGCGGGCGCGCTTCTGCTCGATCTTGGCGATGAGCTCGCGACGATCTTTGTCGGCACCGAGTAGATCGTCGAGGTTCAGCTCGACGCGCTTGTTCGTGATCGCGGCGCGAACGACGTCGGCATTCTGGCGGATGAAGGCGATGTCCAGCATTTGACCGGCGACAAGTTACTCCGAACGTCGACGTCGCCGAAGGGACAAAAGAGTGAGGCCCCAGGCTCCAGGCCTCGAGCTCCGGGAAGAGAAAGACTCTCTCCGCCGGTACCCGATCGCCGAGACCCTGAGGCCTTGCTCGAAGCTGCGGCTCACGCGATCACGCGCCGCGCGGCCAGGCGTCGGTCTCCTCACTCTGGAGCCCGGAGCCTGGCGCCTTTCGCCTCTACTTCACGTAGAGCTGTGCCGCAGCGACGCCTGCGCCCTTGGTCGCGCGCACGATGAACTTCGCGTTCGCGGGGAAGGGGCTGAGCGGCTTGAGGCAGTTGCCCTTGCCGCCGATCGACGCCTGCGTGCCCTTCTGGCTGTCGGTGCCGATG
>JAFAER010000066.1 GCA_023423895.1 Pseudomonadota bacterium | reverse complement strand
GCATGTGCGACGCGACCATTCGGCTCTTCCGGACGACGAAGTCGCCGCCGACGCCGATGCACCTCGTGGACCGACGCTGCTGCAGCCCACGACGCACACGCCTGCGCAAGAAGTGCCGCTGGCCGTCGAAGCGGAACTGCCCGTTCACGCAAGCCCCGCACGTCGATACCGCTCCGGCTCTCGACGTCGAGGCGTGACGAATCCGAGATGTCACGACCGAGACGCGAACCGAGACGGACGGATCGGTGATCGGACGAGTCGAGGCGGAGGAACCGCGACGGACGAGCCGAGACGACGAATCGAGAAGGGTCAAGCCGACACGGGACGAGCCGAGATGGGCGAGCCGACGCGCGACGAGCCGACACGCGACGCGACGACACGGACCAACCGCGACGACGAATCGAGATGGGCGAGCCGACACGGGGAGCCGACACGCGACGCGACGACACGCGACGCGACGACACGGACCAACCGCGACGACGAATCCGAGATGGACGAGCCGACACGGACGAACCGCGACGACGAATCCGAGATGTCACGAACCGAGGGGGTGAGGTCCTCCTGAAAGGGGACGCGAGAACGAGAGGGCTTGGCGGCCGGACGCGCGAAGAACGCATCGACGTGGCGGCCGGACGCGCGAAGAATGCATCGACTTCGTGTGAGCGCCATCGTTTGCCACGGAAGGCTCGCGCGAGCAGCCATCGTCGCCACGGAGGTCCGTACGTGCTCCGCCGCGCAGCAGCCCGGAACGCTCGGCCGCACACGCCGCAGCCGGAGCAGCAGCTGAAGCCGGAGCAGCAGCTCGAGCCGGAGCAGCAGCTCGAGCCGGAGCAGCAGCTGAAGCCGGACACGAGCCGCAGCTGGAGCCGGACACGAGCCGCACGCATCGAGCCGAAGCTCAGATGAACATCACCCGTCGACGGACTTCTTCTTCGCGGATGCCTTCGAGCCCGACTTCGAGCCCGAGGCCTTCGTGGAGGTCTTCGCACTCGACTTCTTGGCGGCCGGCCCACTCGACTTCTTCGAAGTGGACTTCGCACTCGCCTTCTTCGCGTCGGGCTTCGTGGCCGCCTTCGTCGCGCCCGACTTCGCCCCTGACTTCTTCGGGGACGCCGTCTTCGCGCTCGGCCTCTTGGCGGCGACGTTCTGGGCCGCGGCTTTCTTCGCGCTCGCCTTCTTCGCGGACGGCTCCGCGGCTCCGCCACGCTTCGACGCCGTACGCTCCGCGGTCCCCTCGCGCTTTGCCGCACCCTTCGCCGAGGGCCTCTTCGCTGCGGCGGGCTCCTTCTTGGAGGAAGCTGCAGCCCGCTTCGAAGAAGCGGAGGCCGACGTGCTCGCGGCCGCAACCTTCTTGGCGGCCGCGACGCTCTTCTTCGCGGCTGCCTTCTTCTTCGAGATGGCAGGCGTCTCGACGACCGGTGTCGACTCCGAAGCGACGTCGGCCGACGCGGGTACGGAAGACGATGGCGGGGCGGCGTCGGACGACGCGCGCGCGCGAACGTCCTCCACTTCGGAGGAGGGCGCGACGACGTCGATGTCGACAACACGCGCCGGCTCGAACCGCTCGGCGAACATAGGCTCGATGGCCTGGAGCTCGGAGAGCTCAGCTTCGACGACCGGACGCGCGAGCGCTTCCTGGATGGCTACGCGCAAACGTCGGTCCTGCACCTCGACGATGCCGTACGCGATCGCTCCCACGATCTCGGCGGTGCCTGCGCGGAAGATGGTGCCCGCGTCGCCCGCATAGCGGAGGACGTCGAACAACGGCGGCGCGCCCGGCTGGTCCGCGTCGGCGAGAACGTGATGCTCGAGGGTGCCTGCAAACGAGTCCTCGAGCTCGCCGTCGAGGCGCTCCTCGGGCTCGAGATCACGGCCGTCCCAGGCCTTGCCGGCCAGCCGTAGCTGCTGCTCGGCGACGGGGCCGAGATCGAAGACGTCGGCGTCCTTCGTGACTCTGATCCTCCGGAGTCGCAGCGGGCGAGCAGGGAACCCATGCGCGCGACGGATCGCGTCGTCGAGGAGCTCCGGATCGGGCGCCGGCCCTGTCGCGTCTTCGAGCGCCGCACGGACGACCTCCGTGGGCATCTGATCGAGCTCTTCGAATGCGGCGAAGACCTCTTCACTCGTGAGCTTGTCGAGCGAATCGACGATCGCGCGCGCACGCTCCACGAGGCGCTCGTCTTCGGGGGACTTCGGCGTCGAGCTCATCGGCAGCTCGAGCTGTACGGATCCGTCGCCCATCCCGCCATGGGTTTTCGCGATGCCGTTGGGCTTCGCGCTGCCGTTCTCGATCACAGTTCGCTTCGGCACGTCTTCCTCGGCCTCGCCGGCACAAAATTTCCCGGCTTCGTCGGACACATCGGCGCGCACGCTACCAGGAAGTCTGGCCACGCGTGGATGCTTTGACGATGCGGCTCAGGTTCGTGGGTCCGTACGCCTCCGAGCAGGCGAGCCTCCGTTCTCTAGGCGGCCGGAGCCGCAACCGCGATTCCGATCTGCTTGCGCAGCTTCGCGTACCGGTCGGACACGACGAAGCTCATGAGATCATCCATCTTCTCGGCCAGGTGGGCCTCGTCTTCGAGCGCAACGACGTTGTGCGCGGCCCGGAGATCGTTCGCGAGAAGAAGCCCCGCGCGCGCGACCGTACGGTCCGTGGCGTTCGCCCATCGCTGGAGATTCGTCCGCCCGCCCTCCTCGACGAAGCGGAGGAAGTGTCCGCGCAGTCGATCGACCGCGGCGGGCTCCAGGATGGGCTCGATGGCCTTCGCGATCGGTACGACGAGCTGCTTGACCTGGGCGCTCAACGGCAGTCCGGGGTTGCCGATCGACAGGGCCGCCAGGAAGATGTCCTCGAGCCCTCGAGCGGAGGGCACGAGCATCTTGACGAAGTGCTCCTCGCGGTAGCTCGCAAGATGACGGCCCGCAACGAAGGCGAGCTCAGCCGCGGAACGCCCAGCCAGCGCCTGCGCGCCGATCCGCGATGCCGGCGGCACTCCGGGCACCATCTCGACGAACCCGGCGTAGTCGGGATCCGCGAACAACGCCGGCGAGTGCATGCCGAGGATGGCCGACGCCCAGTGAAAGCAACGTACCGCCTGGACCGTCGTCGTCGCCGGATCTTGCTTCCGGGCGGGATCGAGCTTCACGAGCTGCTTGTCTCGGCGCATCGCCGAAAGCCGTCCGAGGAGGACGGCGGAGACGACGACCGAGAAGATCTCGCCGACCAGCGGTTCTTCTTCCGGATGGAAGAGGAGGCGCTTCCAGGCTTCCTGAGTCACCGACGCGTTCGGCCGGATCAACGCGGCTTCACGGTGCGCGTGATAGCACTCGGTCTCTTCGTCGTTCGCGCTGTCGAGGTAGGCGAGCACCTGCGCGACGCACCACTGTCGATCGCGATCGCCCGCCTTCCTGTAGGTCCGGAAGAGCGCATGGAGCGAGTCGGTGTCGCGCGGATCGTGGCGGACGCGACGCGCGAGCTCCGCGGGATCGTCGTCGGGAACGCTCGCCCGCAGGGCCGCGACATCGGAGAAGTCGACCTCCACGCTGACGTGCGTCCGCGCTTCTTCGAGCTCACGCTCGAGGTCCGCGATTCGCTCCTTGAGGAACTTGATGCGTCGCTCGAGCGCCAGCGTGCGGTGATCGGTCGGCATCTCGAGCGGCGCGATGGTCGCCGGGGGCGGCTCGTCGACGAACGACAGGTCCTTGATGACGATGCGATGCCGCGCTTCGTAGGCCGCCTGGAGCGCCTGCTCGAGCTTGCGGAGGCGCGTCCGGTCGAGACCGAGGTTGTCCGCCATCTTGTCGAGGCGGCTCCGCTCTTCCTGGGTGATGATGCCGTCCTCGATGACCTCGGCGAACAGCTCCTCGTACATCGCCTCGAGCTTGCCGTGTCGCATGTTGCCGGCGATCTCGCCGACCTCGAAGGATGCCTGGTGAGTGAACGTGGCCTCGGTCTCGCTCATGGGGCTGCCCCTTGTTGCTCGCCCGGACGACAGCGGGCGCAGACGGTTGTGCGCCCATGATCCACTGCATCTCGGCCGCAAACAACGCCGTAGCGACCGGAACGCACCAACGACAGGGGACGACCCGTGAAGGAGGTGTGCGTGTCGAGTGAGCACGAGCGGTCCACGAGGCCGAAATTGGTCGGGGGACGATGGCTCGCGACATGATGAACTGGTTCGCGTGACGGAAAATTCGATACGCTACGTCGCAGCACGGCTTCGCCTTGCCCCCCTTCGCGCTCTTCCATGAGTCACGAGTCGATCGACGATCTCTATGCGCGATGGCAGCGCAACCCCGACGCGGCCGAAACGACAGCGCTCTGTGAAGCGCTCCGCGGCGGCCGCCGCCCCGACCTCGTCGAGATCGTGGGAAGCCACGCCTCCCGGCAGCTCGATGTCGGCGCACTGCTGGCCGCCGCACGGATGTACATCGACTCGAGCCGGCTCGATGACGCACAGAGTGCGCTCCTCGCTGCTGGTCGGTTGGCTCCGCGCGACGGCGAGGTCTATCGCTGGCTCGGCGAGGTGCTCCTCCGACGGGGCGACGCCGAACGCGCCGAGAAGGTCCTCGACAAGGCCCTCCAGTTCGGCAGCGATGGTGGTGCGCGCGCGCTGCTCGATCAGGCGCGAGCGCTCGTGCCGATGCAGCACACTTCGGGACTGGCTGCGGTGGCACAAGCCTTCGCACGGTCGAGCACGGCTCACCGAGGCCAGAGCGCTCCGCTCGCCGACGTGAGAGGCCTCCCGACCGTCGGTCGACAGGAGAGCCGTCGCCTCGTGCCGGCCGAATCTGACGAAGACATCGAGACCCAGATACGGAAGAACGACGAAGTGAAAGCGGCGATCGAGGCAGCCCTCGCCCCGATCGCCGCGCCGCTCCCCGCCGCCGGACGGCCGATGCCCGCTGCGGGACGACCTCCGCCGCCCGCGCCCGCCGTTCCGCCGCCGCGCGTGCGCAACATGCCCCCCGCGCCACCGCCGGACGACCTCGTCTTCACGACCCCGACGCGAGGGATTGGCTTCGACATTCAGCCAAAGCCCCAGACACGGGACAACGAGCTCGACGCGATGATCGGCTCGAACCAGCTCGCGTCCGACGGCGGCTTGCTTCCCGGACCGAGCTCCGTGCCGAGGATGGCGAAGGCCTCGACCGCCGCGTTCGGCTCGGGCGCCGGCCCCGAATCGTCACGGGCGCTCGCCGTCGGAGCACCGGCGCGGCCTGCAAAGCGGGCCGAGCCGCCGGTGAATCCACTGCTGCTCGACGCGCTCGCGCGTCCGGCGCCGCAGGTCGGCGGTGCTGCGATTCCGGAGGCACGCGACGTCCTCGACGCCCTCCAGATCGCGGGCGTGTACGAGCCGGACGGAGTCGTCGCCCCGCAGGTCTACACCTGGTCGCGGCCCGAACGCGTACGACGCCTCTTCAGCCTCGTGACCTTGATCGGCCTCGCCGTCGTCCTCGTGGCCGGCGGCATCGGTACGTTCTACTACGTCACCGACAAGCGCGCGAAAGAGCACCTCGAGTCCGAGCAGCTTCTCGCGAACGTCGACAAGGACCTGCAGACCGCCGATGCGAAGCTCCTCGAGCCGGCGGAGAAGTCGATCTCCCGAGCGTTCGAGCTCGAGTCCCGCTCCCCACATGCCGCGCTCACGTGGCTCCGCGAGCGAGCTCTCGTCGGGCTCTTGAAGGGCGGGGCCGACGTGGCGTTCGAAGACTCGAGCCAGCGCGCGAAGGCGGTCGGCGTCGAGGAGAAGAAAATCGCGTTCGCGCACGTCGCGTCGTTCTTGTTCCAGGGAGACACCGCCGGCGCCGCCGCGACCATCGCGAAATGGGACTCGGTCGCGCAAGACGACGCGTGGTTCCAGCTTCTCGCCGGGGCAACGTTCGAACGAGCCGGCGATCCACGTGCGCTCGAGCGCTACGGAACTGCCGTGAAGCTCGATCCGGAGCTCATCGTCGCGCAGTTCCTCCTCACGCGCGCGACGGCGATCGACGGCGACCCGCATCGCGCCGCCGAGCTCGCGCAGGAGTTCCGTCTTCGCTATCCGGGGCGCGCAGAGGGGTCCGCGCTCGTTGCGCTCGCGTGGAGCCGCGACCCCCTCCGCGGAGAAGAGCCGCCGGAGATCAAGGACGTCACGGAGAAGGGCGAAGACCTGCCCGTCTCGCTTCGCGCGGTCCCGCATGCCGCGCGCGCGATCCTCGCGCTCCACAGAGGAGCGATCGACGAAGCAAAGCCGCATCTGCAGAAGGGCCTCGACGTCGCCGATACACCGGGCATCGCGGCGTGGCTCGGCGGCATTGCGCTCGTCATGGGCGATGAGAACCTCGCCCGCAAAGCAGCGCTCACCGCCGTCTCGTTCTCCGCCGTCTATCCGCCGGCACGTGTTCTCGCAGCGCGCGTCGCGCTCCTCGGCGCCCGGCTCGACGAGGCGCTCAAGGCCGCCGAAGACCTTCCACCGAGCTCGCCCGACGTTGCGATCGTGACCGCCGCGGTCGCGTACGAGAAGCTCGACGGCGAACGGATGAGCCGCTCGTTCGACGCGATCCCCGACGAAGCGAAGAAGATCCCGTTCGCGCTGCCGCTGACGCGCGGGCAATCGCTCCTCGCCGGCAACGTCGGCGTGCTGACGAGCGCCAAGGCGCGAGACATGTCCGACGACGAGGCTCCCTGGGCCGACCTCGTGGCGATGGACTGGGCGCTCGACTCGGGTGATCTCGAGCTCGCTCGCAAGATCGCCGACCAGTGGCGTGGCGAGCCGGGCTCGATGCGGGCCGTGCGTCTCGCCCGCCTCGCCCGGTACGACGGCAAGCTCGAGGACGCCGAGAAGCTCAGCCGGACGGCGCTCGAGACGGGCACCGTGACGATGCGCGTCCTCACGGAGCGCGTCTTCACGCTGGTCGCGCTCAAGCGTGAGGCCGACGCGCTCGCCCTCTTCAAGACGTATCCGAACGTCGGCGGTCCGCTCGCGAAGTGGCTCCGCGCCTACGCGACAGCGGCGCGCGGAAAGTTGGACGATGCGCGCGCGGTCGTCGCGCAGGAGGATCCGCCGCCGGCCGCCGCGGCGATGCCGGCGAGGATCATCGCAGCGTCTGCCTACGCGATGATGAAGGACGTTCGCCACGGCAACGAGTACACGAAGCCGATCGTGCAGGCGGGCTTCGCGAACCCCGACGTCGCGATCGCTGCAGACAAGCTCGGAGTCGCAAAAGTCGCCCGACGAGCGCGCTGACCGTGCGCGGCAATGGCGGAGCGCGCTCAGTGCACGGCAACGGCCGAGCGCGCTCAGCGTGAGCGCTCAGCGGAACGGCTGCTGCGGGCGACCGCCCATCTGTCCCGCCTTCGCGTTCGCCTGCTCGATCATGTTCCGCAGCTCTTCGGCCTCGGTCGACTGATTGAGCGCCTGTTCGAGGGTGATGAAGCGGCGCAGGTACAGGTTCAGGAGCGACTGGTTCAGCGTCATCATCCCGTACTTGTCCTGACCGACCTGCATCGAGCCGTAGATCTGGTGGATCTTGTTCTCGCGGATCAGGTTCCGGATCGCGACGTTCGGGACCATGATCTCCATGGCCAGGCAGCGACCAGGCGCGCCCGCGCGCGGAAGCAGCTGCTGCGTGATGACGCCCTGGAGCACGAACGAAAGCTTGTTCCGGATCTGATCCTGCTGGTGCGGCGGGAAGACGTCGATGATGCGGTTGATCGTCGACACGGCGGTGTTCGTGTGGAGCGTCGCGAAGACCAGGTGACCGGTCTCGGCGATCGTCAGCGCTGCCTCGATGGTCTCGAGGTCGCGCATCTCGCCGACGAGCACGACGTCGGGGTCCTGGCGGAGGACGTACCGGAGCGCGCCCTTGAACGACAGGGTGTCCTGTCCGATCTCGCGCTGGTTCACGACCGCCAACTTGTGCGGATGCAAATACTCGATCGGATCTTCGATCGTCAGGATGTGAACGCGCTGCTCGCTGTTGATCTTGTCGATGATCGAGGCGAGCGTCGTCGACTTGCCCGAGCCGGTCGGTCCCGTGACCAGGACGAGCCCGCTCGGCTTGTTCGCGATCTCGGAGATGACGGTGGGAAGCCCGAGCTCCTCGAACGAGAGGATCTTGAAGGGGATCGTGCGGATCGCGCCGGCGACGGCGCCGCGCTGGAGGAAGACGTTTGCGCGGAAACGCGAGAGGTTCTTCACGCCGAACGAGAGATCGAGCTCGCTCTCCTTCTCGAAGTGGATCTTCTGCTCCTCCGTCATGATCGAGTAGCAGAGCTGCTTCGTGTCGACCGGCGTCAGCGGCGGCAGCTTGAGCGGGATGACCTCACCATCGATACGGAGGAGCGGAGGCGCGCCCGCGGTGATGTGCATGTCGCTCGCGCCCTTCTCCACCATCGCCTTGAGAAGCTGATGGAGGTTCACCCGAACGTCTGCGCCTTGCGTCATCTCGTACCTTTCCTCGACCCCCAGACCCGTGCAAATCGTACAATTCCTGACCGGAGATTCCACCATTCGTGGCGCCGGCTCAACGCCCGGAGGCTCGACGCCCGGATGACGATAGGCGCCCACATGGGAAAGCGGTGGATGCGATGCTCGTCCTCCCGCTACCCTCGTGGTCGTGTCCGGAGTGCACCGAGCTCGCCGACTGCTCGCCACCACTACGTTCGCAGGGTTGGCGACGGCGTGCACGGCGTTCGTCGACCTGGGCGGACTGTCCGGCAAGGAAGCGGCCTCGACGGGCGACGCGGGCGGCCCCGAGGTCGGCTTCGACGGTTCGAGCGAAGCCGGGTCGGACTCAGCAGCGGGCCGCTTCTGCGATGCGTGGGTCGGGGCGCGCTTCTGCACGGACTTCGACGACATCGAGCGGTCGTCGATCCCGATCTACGAGGACAACGGAACGCTCGCGCTGACGGACATGACGTCTTCGTCGCCGCCGAGATCCGCGCTCGTCGAGCTCGACACGCCCTCGAACATGAACGGCACCGCTGGCGTCGCTCTCGCGCTCGGGAAAGCGGGTCCGACGCTCCGCGTGGCCCTCGACATGCGGGTGATGAAGCACTCGAAGGACTACACCGAGACGCTCATGGTCCGCTCGAGGGCGGACGACCGCAACGTGTGCGAGGTTTACGTCGTGCTCGGCGGCTCCGAGTGGGAGGTCCGGGCCGGCTGCCCCGGATCCACGGCCCAAGTGCTCGGCGACGTCCCCTTCGATCGCTGGGTGAACGTCTCCGTCACGGTGGACACCACGAAGGAGACCGGGTCGATCACGGTCGACGGGACCACCCGCACCTTCGCGATGCCGGCAGCCTTCGCGAACGGCGATCTCGAGGTGCTGGCAGGCGTGTACTACGCGAAGTCGGCGAGCGGCCCGATCCGGCTCGCCGTCGACAACCTGGTCGTCGCGAACTGATCGCGGCGAAACGGCGAACGTCAGTCCGACATCGTGACGCGAAGGATCTCCTCCGTCGTCGTGACGCCGTCGAGGACCTTCATGATGCCCGCCATGCGGAGAGTGACCATGCCCTGCTTGATCGCCGCGGCCTTCAGCTCCGCGGTCGACGAGCCCTGGAGGACCATCTCTTTCAGGCCATCAGTGAAGCGCATGACCTCGTAGAGCGCGACGCGCCCCTTGTAGCCCGTGCCGTTGCACGTACGGCAGCCGAACCCCTTCACGAGGCGGCCCTGCGCGATGTTCACCTGCTCGGGGGTGAAGCCGAGCTCCTGGAGCGCCTGCGGCTCGATCTGGATCGGCTGGCGGCAGTCGACGCAGACCTTACGAGCGAGACGCTGCGCGAGAACGAGGTTGACCGAAGCCGTGATGAGGAACGGCTCGACGCCCATGTTGAGGAGGCGCGAGATCGTCGCGGGAGCGTCGTTGGTGTGGAGCGTCGAAAGGACGAGGTGGCCCGTGAGCGCCGCCTTGACCGCGATCTCCGCCGTCTCGAAGTCGCGGATCTCGCCGACCATGATGATGTCCGGGTCCTGACGGAGGAAGGCACGGAGGGCCATCGCGAAGTTGAGGCCGATCTCGTCGTGCATCTGCACCTGGTTGATGCCGGCGAGGTTGTACTCGACCGGATCCTCCGCGGTGCTGATGTTCGAGACGACCTTGTTGAGCTCGCTGAGCGCCGAGTACAGCGTCGTCGTCTTGCCGGATCCGGTGGGCCCCGTGACGAGGACCATGCCCCACGGCTGACGGATCGCCCAGAGGAAGTCGTCGAGGGGCTTGGTGTCGAACCCGAGCTTCGTCATGTCGAGCTGCAGGTTCCCCTTGTCGAGGAGACGCATGACGATCTTCTCGCCCCAGAGCGTCGGGAGGACGCTGACGCGGAAGTCCATCTCGCGCCCCTTGCCGAGCTTGAGCTTGATGCGTCCGTCCTGCGGAAGGCGGCGCTCGGCGATGTCGAGCTGGCTCATGATCTTGAGACGGCTCGCGATGGCGTTCTTGAGCTTGAGCGGCGGCGTCATCTCCTCGACGAGGACGCCGTCGACGCGGTAGCGGACGCGGAGCTTCTTCTCGTACGGCTCGATGTGGATGTCGCTCGCGCCCTTCTTGATGGCGTTGAGCAGGATCATGTTGACGAGGCGAACGACGGGAGCGTCTTCGCTCGCCTTCTCGAGCTCGAGGACGTTCAGCTCTTCGTCGTCGCCCGTGAACTCGATCTCCGACTCGTCGAAGCCGGCCATGACCTCGTCGTACGAGGGGCCAGCCGAGTAGTAGCGTTCGACGGCGTTCGCGATCGACGTCTCGCTCGCGATGACGGGCTCGATGTTGTAGCCGGTGAGGAACTTGAGGTCGTCGATCGCGTGAAGGTTCGTCGGGTCCGCCATCGCGACGATGAGCGAGCTGCCCGCGCGCGACACGGGGATGACCCGGTGCTTCTCACACTGTTCCTTCGAGACGAGCTTCAGGATCTCGGCGTCGATCTCGTACTCTTCGAGATTGATCGTCGGCACCCGGTACTGCTGCGAGAGGAAGTTCGTGATCTCCTGGTCGCTGATGAACCCGAGCCGGGCGAGGGTGTACCCCAAGTTCTGGCCCGAACGATTCTGCTCGTCCTGGGCCTGCCGGAGCTGCGCCAGCGAGATCAACTTCTCGCGGACGAGCAGCTCACCGAGCCTGTTCGTGTTGGACATCGAGACACAAGCGTCGATGATGCTGCAATCTACGTCAACGGCTCGCTGACGAGCCGGCGCCTCACCGCGAGGGGGCTCGATGGCTCGAGCATCGCCCACATCCCCCGACCAGCCGAGGCGCACGGAGCGCAACGGCTCGAGCCGACCTTCCGAAGAGCGCCGAGCGCGGGAGCAGGGTCATGCCGCCACATGCGCCACATAAACCGTCGTCTCGACTATGAAACGGCGGCCGAAGGGGCCGGTTGCCAGCTGGCATCGAGGTTGATCCTCGGCGAGGGAGAGAGCGAGGGCCCCCTCCCGGAGCCACGTGAGCGGTGGCTCCGGGACGGAGACCGGGGGACGACCGAGGCTCGACCCGAGGGAAACCGCCATGAGAGTGAGCGAGAGCGAGAGCGTGCACATCGATGCCCGCGGCGCGGGACTCGACGGTGACCTGAGCCTTCCAGAGGATCCGCGCGGCGTCGTCCTGTTCGCACACGGAAGCGGGAGCAGTCGGTTCAGCCCACGCAATCGGTACGTCGCGACCGTCCTCCACGCCGCGGGCCTCGCCACGCTGCTCGTCGATCTCCTCACGAGCGAGGAGGAGCGCATCGACGATCGGACGGCACACCTCAGGTTCGACATCGGGATGCTCGCCGACCGCCTCACGGGCGTCTCGGACTGGCTGGCGACGGACCCGCGGACGCGCCGGCTGCCGCTCGGCTACTTCGGGGCGAGCACCGGGGCCGCCGCCGCGCTCGTCGCTGCTGCGGGGCGACCGACCACGGTCCGGGCGGTCGTCTCACGCGGAGGTCGACCCGACCTCGCCGGCCCCGCGCTCGCGCACGTGCGCGCGCCCACGCTCCTCGTCGTTGGCGGCGAGGACGATGTCGTCATCGATCTGAATCGCGCCGCGATGCACGAGCTCCGCTGCGAGAAGCGAATGGTGATCATTCCTGGAGCGACCCATCTCTTCGAAGAGCCGGGGGCCCTCGAAAACGTCTCGCGGCTCGCTCGCGAGTGGTTCGAGACGTACCTGCCGCGGATGGCGGCGTCCGCCGAGGCGCATCCACATCCATGAGAGTCGAGGGCGAGACCGCGGCTGCGCCCCCATCTCGACGCTGCTCGCATCGAGGGTGCGCCTCCGCAGAGCTGGAGTAGAGTGGTCGACTCCGGTCTCCCCGGAGCCTCGCGAATGGCCTTCTTCGACAAGTGGTTCGGCAAGGGACGATTGGCTGCACAGGCCCGTGCCGCCGAGCTCCGCGGCGATCTGGTGAGGGCCGGCGAGCTCTTCGGAGAGGCGGGCGACACCGAGCAGGTGGCGCGCATCATGGTGGTGCGTGGCGAGGCTGAGCTAGATGCGCGCGCGCGGCTCTTGCTGTTCACCCAGGCCGCGAGGCTCGCGCCAGATGGCACCGAGACGAACCGAACGGCGCGACTCAAGAGAGCCGAGCTGCTGCTCGCGCTTGCGGGCGATGCGGTCGTCAGCGCCGTCGCACGGCACGAAGTCACGGAGGCGGCGCGTGACCTCGAGGCGATCGGCGAGCCGCTGAAGGCTGCAGAGGCTTTTGCGCGCGCGGGCGACAAGGAGGGCGAAGCGCGCGCTCTCCAGGCAGCGGGCGACGTCGAGCGGCTCGAGTTCCTCCTCTCGACCGAACAGCACAAGGAGCGCGTCTCGCGTTCGCGTGACGAGCGCACGAAGGACGTGGACGTGATGATCGAGTGTGGCAAGCGACGCGAGGCGCTCGCCGTGCTCGAAGAGCTCCTCGCCGCCGCTCCCGACGATGCGCCGCTGCGCGAGCGGGCCAACGGGCTGCGCGCGAGGCGGGTCCTCGCGCCGATCGTCGCCGTCGAAGCGCTCGGCGAGCGTTGGGTCCTCGTCACCGGCGAAGAGGTCGTGATCGGACGCACGGACGGCGCGATCAAGGTGCCTTCGAACGCCGTAAGCAGACAGCATCTGCGCATCGCGCGTGAGGGCGGAGCCGTGATGGTGCGCGACCTCCAGAGCCGAAACGGTACGCAGCTCCGAGGCATCAACCTCGCAGGGCCGCTGCCCGTGGGCGACGGTCTCGAGCTCAAGCTCGGGAAAGAGGTTCCGGTCCGGATCTCTCCGAGCAAACGCCTCCCCGGCGCCGTCGAGATCGACGTCTCGGGCGAGAAGTACCACGCCTGCCTCGGCCCGACGTCCACACCGATCCACGGCGTCGAGCTCGCTCCTGGCGCAGACAATTGGATCGAGCTCGTGACGAATGGCGCGCGCGCATTCCAGGGCGGCGTCGAGCTGGTCCCCCGGGCGACGCTCCTCCTCGGCGATGCCATCTCGACGATGCGTGGCAGCGAGCCCATGCTTCGCGTGATCAGGACGTAGGCCGGGCTACCAAGCGCCACGCGCCCGTGCGAGAGTCGAGCGGACGTCTCCGAGGCGCGCAGATGGGATTCTGGGATCGGTTCAGGAAACAACCGGATGCGTCGACGCCCGCATCCGGTGGCGGGCCTGCTGCGGGCGCCCGCGAAGCGACGCCGTTCACGGTGGCGCCGTCGCCGATGCCGAAAGAGCTCGAGCGACTCCTCCGAGTCGGGCTTCCGGGAGGTCCGACGGACGACGAAGCGCTCGCCGCGTTCAACGCTCTCCGCTCGACGCCGGACGAGGCGCGCACCGCTTCCGAGCTCGTGCGCACCTCGCAGATCCGGAAGCTGCCGGACGGCCTGCTGCTCGCGCTCGGCGCCACGCTGCTCGATCGCGGCGAAGCAGAGGCCGCTACGCGTGTGCTGTCCGCGGCGTCCTCCTCACCTGCGCTCGTCCTCCTGGCGGATCTCGCCGAACGGCGCGGCGATCTGGCGACCGCGCTTTCGTACGTCGAACGCGTCTTGCTTCGTGACCTCGACCACCCCGGCGCGCGGGAGCGCCATCGCCGCTGGCGCGCGCAGCTCGGCTTCGACCTGGTGCAGAAGCCTGTCGCCGCGGGCGTCACCGTCGTCGCGCGCGAGCCGGACGCGCCATTCGATCTGCTGCGGGAGGTTGGCCGTGGAGGCGCCGCCGCCGTGTACCAGGCGATCGACCGCGAGCTCGGACGACACGTAGCGCTGAAGGTCTATCACCAGCCGGAGCGCGACCGCGATCAGCTCGCTCACGAGGCGCGCGTGGCCGTCATGCTCGAGGGCGCAGGCATCGTGCGCGTGTTCGACGTCGATCCGGACCACGGTTGGATCGCGCTCGAGTGGGCACCTGCGGGAGCGCTGCGTGAGCACATTCGGGGACGGGAGCTGACGCGGCTGCTGCCGATCGAACGTTGGGCCATGCCGCTCGCCACGGCTCTCGCACGCGTGCACGCAGCCGGCTGGGTGCATCACGACGTCAAACCGGCCAACGTCATCCTCTCGCGAACGAATGCGCCGATCCTGACGGACTTCGGAACCGCGCGGCGCATCGGCGAGCCGAGCCCACCGGGCAGCCTGGGCTACGTCTCCCCCGAACGGATGAAGGGCCGCGCGACCGACCCCCGCGACGACGTCTACGGCTTCGGGCGCATCCTCGAGGACGTCCTCGCCGTCGTCGGCGACGAGCCCATCGCCCCCCGCTACCGTCCCCTTGCCGCCGCGTGCACCGGCCCCGACGAAGGCCGCCCGGCCGACGCCCGCGCCCTCCTCACGCGCATCCGCGTCGAGCTGGGCACGTGACGCCACGAACCTCGAGCCGGATGCCTCCGCGCCTCGGCCCCTGATCGCGGCGTCTCGTCGAACGGCTTTTTGCGCGCCGCGACGGCTCGCGCGGGGCACGCGACGGCTCGGCTCGACCGCCGGCGATGGATCCGTTATAACGGACGCGAACGTCAGGCCACGTTACCCCTCCCCAGCAAAGCCAACCCCTCAAGAACGCGGATTCAACCGATGCCGACGACCTACACAGACCTGATCGCCAATGTCCGACGCGAGACGAAGGAAGTTTCGCTCGACGAGCTGAAGCGGCGGCTCGAAGCGAAGGAGCCGTTCACGCTCCTCGATGTCCGCGAGAAGGAGGAGTACCGCGCGGGCTTCATCCCCGGCGCGCTCTCGATCCCGCGCGGCTTCCTCGAGATTCAGGTCGAGGGGCGCATCCCCGACAAGACGGCGAAGATCATCGCCTACTGCGCGGGCGGCACGCGCTCGGCGCTCGCGGCGAAGACGCTGGCGGAGCTCGGCTACACGAACGTCGAGACCGCGAATCCCGGCTTCGTCCGCTGGAAGGATCTCGGCTACCCGATCGACACCCCTCCCCAGCTCACCGACGCGCAGCGCGATCGCTACTCGCGTCACTTGCTGCTCCCCGAGGTCGGCGAGAGCGGCCAGGCGAAGCTCCTGAAGTCGAAGGTCCTCATGATCGGTGCAGGCGGCCTCGGCTCGCCCGCCGGCCTGTACCTCGCCGCCGCCGGCGTGGGGACGCTCGGCCTCGTCGATGCCGACGTCGTCGATGCATCGAACCTCCAGCGCCAGGTGCTCCACGCGACCAGTCGCGTCGGACAGCCGAAGGTCGAGAGCGCCGAGAAGGTGCTGAAGGACCTGAACCCCGACGTGAAGGTCGTCGGGTACAAGGAGCGCCTCAACAGCGGGAACGTCGAGCGGCTCTTCGCCGACTACGACGTCGTCATCGACGGCACGGACAACTTCCCGACGCGTTACCTCGTCAACGACGCGAGCGTGTGGCTCGGCAAGCCGGTCGTTCACGGATCGATCTTCCGCTTCGACGGGCAGCTCACGACGTTCGTGCCCGACAAGGCCGCCAAGAATCTCGGCATCGAAGCCGGTCCTTGCTACCGCTGCCTCTATCCGGAGCCGCCGCCGCCGCACCTCGCGCCGAGCTGCCAGGAAGCCGGTGTGCTCGGCATCTTGCCGGGCGTCATCGGGCTCCTCCAGGCGACCGAGGCGATCAAGCTGCTCTTGAACCGCGGCGAGCCGCTCGTCGGACGCCTGCTCACCTACGACAGCATGAAGATGAAGTTCCGTGAGCTCCGTCTGCGGCGCACGCCCGACTGCCCGGTGTGCGGACCGAAGCCGACCATCACGAGCTACATCGACTACGAAGGCTTCTGCGCGCTGCCCGGCTGACAGCGACACGCGACGCGCGACGGCGCTGCGGAGCCGGGGTCACTCCGCAGCGCGGTCGAGCGACGGCTGGCAGGCGACGGGCCACACGAGTACGCTGCGCGCCATGTCCGAAGCCGACTCGGGCGCTCCCCTTCGACGCGGTCACGCACAAGGCAGCGAGCGCTGGTTCCTCGACGACCGTCCCCTGAGCGGCGGCGACGTCATCCAGCTCTGCTGCTCCGGCGGCTGGCTCACGGGACGCTTCGAGTGCGACTCCGGCACGGGCGGCGTGCCGACGTTCTTCTTCTCGATCGAGCTCGGAGCCGGCCGCATCGAGCAGCAGAAGCTGGTCCTCCCCGACGGGGCGCTCCTGCGCCGGGCGTGACGCGCGCTCACGTCGACGACGTGGCGACGACGGCCTAATAGATCGTCACGTTGCCGTCGTTCTTCGTCGTGCATGTGCCGTTCTGCGGATTGCCGACGGTGCGGAGGATCTCTTCCGCCTTCGGCTGCACGTGCGTGCCGGTCATCTCGCTCTCGACCATGCGCACGAGCGCGCCGTTGAACTTCGTCACGTGGTAGCAGGGGATGTGCGGCTCCGCATGCGGGTTGCCGACGCCCGAGTCGTCCGTGAGGAAGATGTAGCGGCCCCCGGTGAGCTGCGCGGCAGAGCGCATCGTGAACTCGGCGCGCGGGTCCGTGCCGCTCGCGGCGACGGGATAGATGTGCACGCCCTTCTGGACGGCGGTCTCGATCGAGCCTTTGACCTGCGCCTCCTCGCCGACGTGATGTGGCGCGTCCGCGACCCAGAACGTCATGCGCGTGACCGCACCCTCGCGCCAGGAGAGGTTCATCACCTCGTCGAGTCCTGCGGCGACTCCCTCCGGGTAATCACCGCCACCGCCGACGGTCTGCGCTCCGAGGTTCGCGCGGAACTCCTCGAGGCCCTTGAAGTCGAAGGGGCGCGTCAGATACGTGTCGCCCTTGTCCTTGTACAGGACGAGCCCGAAGCGGGGCGTGGTCTGCGGGAACTTGCTCTTGATCGTCTGCGCGATGTCGTCGATCTCGGTCTGCAGATACGCCAGCTCGTCCCCCATGCTGCCGGTCGTGTCGATGAGGAACGTGACATCGAGCTCGCTCGAGCCGACGCGCTGAGCCCACTTCCCCTTTGCGCCCTCGCGCTCCGATTTGGAGAAGATGGGCACGCCCCCGAGTGACGGCTCGCTCAGCTCGACGTACTTCGCGAAGAAGTCGAAGTTCAGGTTGTCGTCCCAGACGCCCGCCGTGAGGACGCCTGCCTGCTGCTGCGAGCCGGAGCTGCCCGAAGAGCTCGCCTCCGGGAGCGCAGCCCCGCCGGTCTCGCCACCTGGCGACGGATCTGCAGTTCCGGCGTTCATCGCGCCACCGCCGCGCGGGCCGTCCGCGGAACCGCTTTCGCCGAAGCTCGCTGCATCATTGCTCGCCATGCTGCAACCGGCGAGCACCATCACCGAGCCCACGACCGACGCCATCCAGATCCGCTTCATCACGTCCCTCCAGGTTCGTGGGCGGGTACTGCGAAGGGTGTGCCGCACGCCATTCGGGCCGGATGAGGCCGGAAATGCCGACGCGCGCGCTTCCTCGACGGAAAACGCGCGCGCGGAGGATGATCTTGGTGTCAGTCGAGGTGCCAGACCGTGACGCGAGGATCAGGAGCCCGGAGACCGATCATGCCGCCCTGACGCGGCGATCAGCCCCCGTTTCCTCCCGTTCAACGCTCGGCTTCGGCCGGGTGTTCGTCGATCGAATCGGACAGCGAGTCCCGCTCCAGGGGACGCCGCGCGCGGAGCAGCTTCTCGCCTTCCTCGGCGAGCTCCTCGAGCGACCGCTGCGTCGCGCTCGCGCGGTGAAGGTGACGTTCTGCCGGCGCCGGCGGCGGCCAGACTGGGACGTACCGCGGCGTCTCGCCCGGGCCGCTGGCATCGATCCAGCTCACGTGACCGGCGCCGGGATCGCGCACGTCGATGTGGACGAACGAGCTGTTCGGATAGAAGCCGCAGCCCGTGTCGGGCAGCGTCTTGCAGAACACGACGACGTCCTCGTTCCGTGCGCCCTCGACGCGGAAGTCGATCGCGCGGCCGGAGGAGTGCATGCTCCCCACGGAGGCCGGACGGTAGCCGGAGATGACCGACAGCTTCGCGGGCACTCCCGGCTTGCTGAAGTGATCGACGACCGCCTGGATGCGCTCGATGAGGCGAGGATCGACACGACGGATCCCCTTGGCGAGCTCGGGCCCCGACTTCTTCGCGAGCTCGGCGAGCGGCGCGGTCGGACGCGCCGCACCGCCGGGCCGGATGAGGATCGACAGGTGCTCGATGGCGAGCGGCGCGACCGAGCCGTCACACTTCGTCAGCTCGAAGCGCTCGATCTCGGGACCGCGAACGATCTCGACGGGGTCCTTCGTGCAGGGAACCTTCGTCGTGTGAGAGGCGTTCTTCGCCGCCTTCTCGGACTTCTCGGACTTCTCGGACTTCTCTCGCGCGCCGGACGTGCCGCTCGTACGCGCCTCGTCGGCCCCCTCGTTGTCCTCCGACGACGCGACGCTGTTGCGGCCACGGATCCGCGCGACGAGCTCGGCGTTGTCCTCGTCGCGCGTGGGTTCGCCAGAGTCGTCGGCGTCGGCCTTCTTCACGGCCGGCTTGCGCGCGCCCTTCTCTGCGCCGCCCTTGCTCGGCTTGCCGGCCTTCGGGCTCGGAAGCTTCGGCATCTCTTCACGGCCGGACTTCGCGGGCGTGTTCGTCTGCGCCTTGCCGTGCGCGATCGGCGTCTTCATCGAGGCGGCCACGAGCACGCCCTTCTCGACCTTCGGCTCACCGTGACCGCCGCCGCTGACGTCGACGTTGTGCGCGTGGTGAGCGACGTTCTTGATGATCGCGCCGTCCTTCTTGCCCGCCTTCACACGGACGACCGCCTTCTCGGACTTTTCGCACTTGTCCGTCTTCTCGACGATCTTCTCGGCCTTGTGCTTCACGACCTTCGCGTGCGAGGCCTTGCCGTTCCCGTGATGCGTCGGCTTGGCCATGACGCTGAGCGGGGCAATCGCAATCGCGAGAGCAACGAGCGAAGAAACGACGGGCTTCATGAGAATCCTCCTCGGGTCCAGGCGCCTGTGGGAGCCGCCCGCGTGGAGGATAAGGTCGTACATTCTGCGACCCTGGCCAAACAAACGACGATACTTTTTCCAAGCCTCGCCGGACCGCGTAAGAAAGCCGACGTCGGCCACGCGCCGGGGACAGACGATGACGCCGAGCGAGTTCGAAGCACGCCTGAGGAAGCTGCTGACCGCGCACGAGTCGACGACGGACAACGTCGGTTGCCTCGCCTGCGAAGACTGCGAGCGCTGCACCGACTCGACCTTCTTGAAGGACTGCCGGAACGTCGCGCGCTCGCACTATTGCTCGAGCTCGACCGACTGCACCGACTGCACGCAGTCGACGATGCTGACCGGCTGCGTCAGCTGCTCCCACTGCGAGCGGTGCGAGCGCTGCACGGGGTCTGCGTATCTCGTGCGCTGCGTCGACTGCAACGGCTGCACGTACTGTTTCGGCTGTGTCGGCCTGTCGAAGAAGGACTTTCACATCCTCAACGAGCCTTACGAGCGGCAGGAGTACTTCGCGAAGGTGAGCGAGCTCCGTCGGGCCCTCAGGATCTGAGCCATGCGTGCCGTCGTTCAGCGAGTCTCGTGGGCAAAGGTCGAGGTCGGCGGCGAGGTCGTCGGCGCGATCGAAGGGGGGCTCCTCGTCTATCTCGGGGCCGGCAAGGGCGACACGGATGCGGACCGCGCTTACGTGCTCTCGAAGGTGCTCGGCCTCCGCATCTTCGAGAACGACGAGGGCAAGATGGACAAGAGCGTCGTCGACGTCGGCGGCGCGCTCCTCGTCGTCAGCCAGTTCACGCTCTACGGCGACGTCCGTAAGGGCCGGCGCCCGAGCTTCGACGGCGCGATGCCGCCGGAGGAGGCCGAACGTGCCTACGAGGCGTTCGTCGCAGACGCGCGTGCGCAAGGGATGAAGGTCGAGACCGGCCGTTTCCGCGCGGACATGAAGGTGTCGAGCTTGAACGACGGCCCGGTGACCATCTGGATCGACAGCACGACGCCCGCACGGTCGCCCGGTCAGGCTGGCTGATGCGTCGTATCGCGCTCTTTTCGGGTAAGACCAGGACGTGACCGAGGAACGCTCACCCAAGGACGAGCTCGCTGCCGAGGCGGTGGACCTCCGCATCGGCAGCGATGACGACATCGCGGCACCTGCCGCCCCGACCGCCGAAGATCTCGCGGCCATCGGCGACCGCGACGCGATCTTCGAGGCGCTATGGAAGCGGACGCTCGAAGCCTGGGACGACGACAAGCCCCATGCGGCGATCCTCGACCACGCGCTCAAGAGTGAGAAGCTCCCCGATCTCGCCGGACGCTACCGCGCGCTGAAGGACGATCCCGAGAAGGGCGCTCGCGCGCAGAAGAAGATCGACGGGATCGTCATCGCCGCCACTCAGATGATGATGGCGACGAAGACGCCGCCGCGCACGAAGATGCCGTGGCAGTGGTCCGCTGCAGCAATCCTGTTCTTCGGGATCGTGTGCGCGTACCTCGTCTACGCGCTGTTCTTCCCGCACCGCTGATCCTCGCACAACGAAAGCGCGACACGCGGGCGACACGGGAACGTGCCGTTCTGCCTCCGGCACTTCGCCGATTCGTTGCGATGGCGCGGTGTGAGCGTCACCGCGCTTCTGCACCGTCGCGCGCGTCGCCCGGGAGTCGGGCGGAGGAGATATTTGCGTATGAAGCGACTTCGACGAACGGTGGTCGGCATCGGCCTGGCAGGCTCGTTCCTCGTCATGGCATGCACCGGCGAGGACGGTGCGAACGGCGCTGCCGGAACACCGGGCACTGCCGGTGTCGACGGCAAGAACGGATCTGACGGTGCTGACGGTGCCAACGGCGCCGGCGGCGCGAAGGGCGACCCGGGGACCAAGGGCGGCGACGGCAAGAACGGCTCGAACGGCGCCGACGGCAGCGTGGGTCCGGAGGGACCTCCGGGCCCCGGCACGAGCTGGCTGTCCTTCGCGGACCTCAGCTTCCCGAAGACGAACGCGGAGAAGCACCAGGTCCGCGCATCGAGCAAGGCGAACGTCGACGGCACCGAGATCGAGATCGGCTTCCATCCGATCCTGCGCTCGGGCGAAGACCCGGCACGTGCGGGTCGGGCCTGCGATCTCGCCGCGAGCCCGACGACCTGCGCAGGCGCCCAGATCGCCAAGAACGGCACGGTCATGCTCGACGACGCGGGTGAGCCCCTCGTCAGCAACTACAACGACTTCTCGTCCCTCATCGAGGCGGGCACCTCGAAGTTCCTCGTCCACTCCTTCGAGTCGAACCCCGCTTCGATCTACCTGACGACGCTCTCGCAAGACGCCGCCGGAGCGCTCACGGCGACGGCGACGAAGAACATCGACATGTCCTCGGTCGACGGCCTCTACCGCACGTGCGCCGGCTCGATCACCCCGTGGAAGACGCACATCTCCGCGGAGGAAGCGCAGGTCGATGCACGCTCGGTCGACGCCGCGACGACGTGGTCGGAGCTGAAGGCCGCGAGCCGCTGGAGCGAGGTCCGAATGATGGGCCGCTATCTCGGCCTCGACCTCAACGACGCGAACAACGACGGCGATCCGGACATCGACGCAGCCACGTTCCAGTCGACGTATTCGTCCTACTTCCACGGCTACGCCGTCGAAGTGGGTATCGCGGAGAACGGGACGGCCACGGTGCAGAAGCACTACGCGATGGGTCGCTTCGGAATGGAGCTCGCCTACGTGATGCCGGATCGGAAGACCGCCTTCCTCACGGACGACGTCGGCAACGGCGGGTTCTTCATGTTCGTCGCAGACACCGCCGGTGACCTCAGCGCGGGCACGCTCTACGCGATGCGCGTCTACCAGACGAGCGCCGCCGGCTCGCCCTTCGCGGCGGACCTCGACTGGATCTCGCTCGGCCACGCGACGGACGCGGAGATCCGCGCCCTCATCCACCCCGCTGCGGGCACGCACATCAAGTTCCAGGACATGTTCGACACGTCGCCCGTGCAGACGGGCAACACGTGCCTCGACGGCTTCACCCTCGTGCGCGCGAACGGCAACAATGACGCGCTCGAGTGCCTGAAGCTGAAGTCCGGACAGGACATCGCGGCATCACGCCTCGAGACCCGCCGCTACGCCGCCCTCAAGGGCGCGACCGCGGAGCTCACGAAGGCCGAAGGCCTCACGTACGACCCCGACCTGAATCGACTCTATCTCGCGCTGAGCGACATCGGCGGATCGATGGGCACGCAGAACGGCGGCGCCAATCACATCAACGTGCCTTCCAACAGCTGCGGTGGTGTGTTTGCGCTCGACGTCGGGCCGCTCGCCGTCGACGGCACGAAGGTCACCGACTTCGCCGCGATGAACTGGTATCCGCTGCTCCTCGGCGCGCCGACGTCCTATCCGGCAGGCAGCTCGTTCGCGGGCAACTCGTGCAGCGTGAACGGCCTCGGTAACCCCGACAACGTCACGTACCTGCCCAAGTACCAGGTCCTCATGATCGGCGAGGACTCGGGCAGCGGTCACCAGAACGACGCGATGTGGGCGTACCACGTTCCGTCGGGACGTCTGACGCGCATGCTCACGACGCCGTACGGCTCGGAGGTGACGTCGAACTACTGGGTCCCGCGCTTCGGCGGCCACGGGTACCTGATCACCGCCGTGCAGCACCCGTACACCGAGAGCGACGCGGCTCACGCGAACGACGAAGGGCTCGCGACCGGCACGGGCAGCTGGATCGGCGTGGTCGGTCCGTTCCCCGCGCTCGATTGATCTTCGCCTGAAACGAGGCCGTGCGGCGCGGAGCTCGTGCCGCACGGCTCGCTCTTCGTATCGAGAGGTTCGCATGCAGTTCCGTTCCTTGCCTCTTGCCGCCGTGGTCCTCGCGGCGTCGATCGTCGCCGGATGTCGTGACCGTCACACGCCCGTGCCCGACGCCTCCGTCTTCCCGCCGAAGGTGGTGACGGCACGCGCAGGCGCGTCGATACCTGCGGGAACGCCCTATGTTCCGCCGCAGTGCTACACGCGCACGCAAGACGCGGACGGTCGCGTTCACAACCCGTGCTTCACGTGCCACGCCGACGCCGCTCCGCCGAACTACGTCGCCGACGGCTCACTCCAGCTCTCGTACGACTTCGGACCTGCCTCGCGGGTGAATCCGTGGACGAACCTGTTCGTCGATCGGACCGCTGCGGTCGCCGCGATCTCCGACGACGAGATCCTCGCGTACGTTCGGCAGGACAACTATCGCGCGCTACCGGCCAGGCTCGTTGCGACCACGACGTGGGACGAGGACGGCGACGGTCGCTGGTCCGGTTGGCTACCGGACGTCGGCTTCGAGCTCGACGACGAGGGCTTCGACCATGCGCGCGACGGCACCTACACGGGCTGGCGCGCGTATGCGTACCTGCCGCTTCCTGGAGGTTTCTGGCCGACGAACGGCTCCTTCGGCGACGCCTTCATCCGACTGCCGCCTCCTTTCCGAGAAGATCGGCCGGGCCATTTCGACCGCCGCGTGTATGCGACCAACCTTGCGATCCTCGAGTCGCTCGTCGCCCGGCGCGACGTCGCGATCGAGCCCACCGACGAGCATGCGATCGGCGTCGATCTCGACGGCGACGGGGCGCTCGGCGAGGCTCACGTCGTGCGCTTCCGCTGGAAGCCCGGTTCGAACACGAACGCGATGAGATGGGCCGGCATGGCCGGAGCAGCGCAGCGCGAGGGCAAGGTCCATCTCACGGCGGGCCTCTTCCCCGAAGGCACCGAGCTCGCGCATTCGCTGCGCTACCTCGACGTCGAAGACGGGCGCACGCGTATGGCGCCGCGGATGAAGGAGCTGCGCTACATGACGAAGACGTCACATCTCTCGTACGGCCGGCTCGAGGACCAGGCGATGAGAGAGGCCGCCGAGAAGGAGACATCGCCGAACAAGACGCGCACCATCCTTGGTAGCTCCGAGCGCGGGATCCAGAACGGCGCGGGCTGGCGTCTCCAGGCGTTCATCGAAGACGCAGCAGGCGCGCTGCGACCGCAGACGCTCGAGGAGCACGCGTTCTGCATCGGGTGCCATTCGGGGGTCGGCGTGACCGACGACAGCGTGTTCTCGTTCGGTCGCAAGCTCGGGGGCGAACACGCGCGCCGCGGGTGGTTCCATCCGACCCAGCGCGATCTCAGCGGCGTTGGCGAGCTCGCCCGCGCCGACGGACACGGCGAATACAGCTTCTACCTCGCGAAGAACGGCGCGGGCGACGAGCTCCGCGCGAACGACGAGCTGTCGACGCGCTTCTTCGACGCGAAGGGCGTGCTCCGCCCCGAGATGGCCGCGCGCCTTCGCACGGACGTGAGCGCGCTGCTCTTGCCGTCAGCGGGGCGCGCCCTCGTGCTCGACAAGGCGTACCGCACGATCGTCCGCGAGCAGAGCTTCACGCGCGGCCGTGACGCGACCGTCACACCGGCGGCGAACGTGCATCACGAGCTGCCGGAAGGCGAGCCACTCGCGACGGGCGTCGTAGAGCCGCTCGCGGAGCGCCGCCGAGCGGTCCGCAAGAAAAGCGTCGCGCACTCACCGAGCGCCGCGCGCCGGCCTCCGGCCGAGAAGCCGTAGCCGGCGCGTAGTACGGCCCTGCGTTCCGACACTGGCCATGAGCCGCTCGCATCGACGCGATCGGCTCATCGGCCTCAACCATCGCTCAGCAATGGCTAGGTGTCGACACGAGGGCAACAGCAACGGCGAGCAGACCGTTCTTCTTCTTCAAGGCACTTACCTCCGTAGCGTTTCCGCCTCGTGTCGCAATCGGTGTGCCGCCTCGCGAGAATGTGATTCCGCGACCTGCGCGCGCGCTGCCGTTGCAAGGACTCGTGATGCTCTCGAGAGCCCGCGACGCGCTCGCAGGTTTCAATCGCCGCCCCTCCTCGATCGAGCGGCGTCCGTACATTTTCACGCAACTCGGCGCCGGGACGGCCGAACGACTCCCGCATGACGATCCCCGCCACGTCCACCAACTCTCCGAGCCGAATTCGCGACGATCAAGAAGAAGAACCTCTGACCCGAGAGGTGCGGCCACCACGCTCGCACGAGCACGCGGCCGTGCTCGGGGGACGCTCGACACGCAGGCAGATCGACGCAAACATCCTCGCGTTCGTCCAGAACGTCATCTCAGAGCGGCAGGGCGGGGCAAAGGCGAAGGAGGCATCTTCGGTCCGCGGGACCGCCAGCCCGCCTCCGGCGGCAACGCCGAAGGGCGACCGCGTGCTTTACGTCGGCATGAATGACGACAGCAAGCACACGGAAGCCAATGGCCTCCGCGCGGGAGGCGCATCGGTCACCACCGTCCTTCGTCGCGACGGCACGACCGTGCGCCTCGACGGCGCCGACTACGACCTCGCCGACACGGAGGGCTGCAGGTGCTTCGCCGAGGCCCTCGCGAAGAAGCACGGTCTTCCGCCCGGCGCCGCCGCGATCCTCGCTCGAGCCCTCGACGACGCACCGGCAACGGCACGCGACGAGCTCGCGAGGATCGCGATGGTGCTCGCGCCCGGCGAAGGCGGTGCGACGATCCCATCGCGGCTGGTCTTCTCGGGACACTCCGACGGGAGCGACGTACACATGGGCGGCGAGTCGCTGAAGTTCACCGCCGTGATGGCGATCTTGCGCGCAATGCCGAACGCTGCCCGCCAGGTCGAGGACATCCACTTCTCCGGATGTTTCACGAGCGCGCAGATCTACGACGTCGACCAGTGGCGGGGCGTGTGCCCGAACCTCAAGACGATGTGGGGCTACTCCGGCATCGCGCCTGGCTCGCCGGTCGGCCATCTCCAGACGTGGGCCAATGCGACGCTCGGGAGATCGACGAACGATCCCATCCGGGGCGGGCGCGGCAACATCACGACGTGGTCGGTGCAGCAGGGCATCCGAACGGGTGTCTCGCTCGAGGAGCTCCGAAAGAATCAGGCAAGCGCAGACGAGATCTTCGGTCAGCTCTCGAGCGGCGACATCGAGAGTGGTCCCTGGGGCAGGGCGAAGGAGCCGTACGAGACGTATCGAGAGCTGTCGCATCGGCCAGAGCTGTCGGCTCGAGAGAAGGAGAGCATGCAGGCGAAAGCCGACGTCCTTCTCCGGATCCGCTTCTACGCCACGGTTCGCTCCGAGCTCGTGAAAGAGCACGGCGAGACCATCCGCGCGGCCTACGAGAGCCTGGGCATGCGGGCTCCCGACTTCACGCAGCGCTCGCGCAAGGAGGCAATCGAGGCGATCCACGCCTTCGAGGCCAAGGCGCGCGCAACGTCGCCGCTCCCGGCCGCAGCCGCGAAGGCCCAGGCGCTCCTCGTCGGACTCCGGAAGCTCGATCCCGCCATCATCCCGTCCGGCTGGTGCCACTGATGAGTGGCGTCCGTCGATTCTACGGCTGCTTCGTACCGCCGCCGCCCGGCGGCTGCCGTCGCTGTCGAACCTGGAAGATGACCGTGCTCACGCCAGGAACGCGCTACCCGGATCGATGATCAAAGGGAGCCACCAGCAATCTCGCAAGCCTCCGACAGGTCCGACCCAAACGCCGACCGCTCCGGCGGCACCGCCAACGAAGGGGATGAGCGAGCTTCGCTTCTTCGACGACGAGTAGCGAACGATTGCCGCGAAATTGGTCACGAGGCATCCGAGAAGAACGACTTCTCCAAGAATGAACCCGAGCAGACGAGGAATGGAGCTCATGGGCCAGTAAGGCGGCCGGCGGCCGGCGGCCGGCGGCCTTGCTGGGAAACCTGACGAGTCCCGATCCGCTCTGGCCATTCTCAACCCGACTCTGCAAACGATCATTCCGGAGGTTCGCGCCTGCCCCCCGCTGGCGGTCGCGCTCCGGCGCGACCTCTCACCCCCCCCAACGCGCGGTCGGAGCGGGCCAGGATCTGCGCTAGCGACATCGCTTCGATCATCCCGCGCGGATCCGCCGTGCCCTTGCCTGCGCGGTCGTACGCGGTGCCGTGGTCGACGCTCGTGCGGATGATCGGCAAGCCGAGCGACACGTTCACCGCCTCGCCGAAGCCGAGGAGCTTCATCGGGATCGTCGCCTGGTCGTGGTACATCGCGACCACGCCGACGTAGCCGCCGTTCGCCGCCAGCCGGAACGCGGTCTCGGCCGGCACGGGGCCCTCGACCTGGATGTCGGTCACGCCGCCGCGCTCGAGGCGCTTTCGTCCGCGCACGATGCCGGGCTCGATCGCGCGCTTCTCCTCCGTTCCGAGCAGGCCGCCTTCCCCTGCGTGCGGGTTCAGCGCTGCGACCGCGAGACGGCCCTTCGATCCGAGCTGCGCGACGAAGCGGCCCGTCCAGTAGACCGCGCGGGCGACCTCTTCGCTCGTGATCGCCTCCGGCACCTCGGAGAGCGGCAGGTGCGTCGTCACGAGCGACGTGGTCAGGCGATCGGTCCAGAAGGCCATCGTCACCTCCGGTGCGTCGAGCCGCTCGGCGAGGTGCTCGGTGTGCCCGCGAAACTTCTTCGCGGCCTTGCTGCCCGATCGTGCGATGACGTCCTTCGACACCGGTCCGGTCACGAGCGCATCGGCAGCGCCGCTCTCGACGAGATCCGTCGCGGCATCGATCCACGCGAGCTGCGCGGCGCCGCCGGCCCGTGTCGGCCGTCCGGGAGCGCGATCGCCGACGGCGAGCGGCTTCGTCGGCTCGTACACGAAGAGCACGTCGCGGCTCTTGCTCTCGAACGCTACACGCGGATCGTCGACGCGCTCGAGCCGCTTCGGATCGATGTCGCGAATGCGTGCGGCGGCGCGGAGCGCGCCGAGATCGCCGACGAGCAGCACGCGTGCGCGCGACTGCACCGCTGCCGCGACCGCGACCTCCGGCCCGACTCCCGAGGGACAACCCACGCTCACCGCGAGGCGTCCCGGCTTCGGAGCCGCCGCCTTCTTTCGCGCTTCTTCCATCTTGTAGGCCGCTCGCCTGTGGTTCTTCAGCCACTTCATCGTTCCCCCGGTGTCCGGAGCTTGTAGCCCGCGCCGCGCAGCGTCTCGAGCGGAAGGGCGTCACCGAGCTTCATCCGCAGGCGTCGGACGTGGATGTCGACCGTGCGCGGGCCGCCCTCGTAGCGGGCCCCCCACACGCGTCCGAGCAGCGTCTCGCGCGAGAAGACGCGTCCTCGGTTCTGGGCGAGGAACGAGAGCAGCGCGAACTCCTTCGCCGTCAGCACGACGGCGCGCCCGTCGACGAGGACCTCGTGGGCCGCGCGATCGATGACGAGCTGGCCCACCTTCACGCGCTCTTCCGTCGAGAACTCGCTCCGCTTCCACTCGAGCTGCCGGATGCGGGCGTAGAGCTCCACGGGCGGGCACGGCGTGACGATGAAGTCGTCGAACCCGCTCCCGGGATCGACCCGCGCAATCTGGCGCGGCGAGACCGCGATGATCGCCGGCGTCGCCGCGAGCTGCTCGGTCTTCCGGACGGCACGCAGCGCAGCCACCGCGAGGTCGGGGCGCTCGCCGGCCTCGATCACGATCGCGCGAGCGCGCGCGGTCTCCTCCTCGAACAGCGCCGACCCTTCCTCCCAGAGATCGAGCGTCCGGACGTCGGCGCCGAGCCCACGCAGCAGGGTGGCAGCCCCCTCCTCAGCCTCGAGGTCCGGGCCGTGACCGATCACGACGACGAAGGCCGGCACGCCCCCGGAATTATCACGTTCCCGGCGTCAAAGATCACCGTCCGATCCCGGCCGAACGCCAGGATCGGAAACCCCGTACCTCCCCGCCCCGGCCCATCACCGAAGACGGACGACCGCCCGCCCTGAGGACTGAGGCCTGAGCCTCCGCTCAGATCTTCGTCCCGCCCACCGTGATCGCGCTGATCTTGATCGTCGGACACCCGACGCCGACGGGCACGCTCTGCCCGTCCTTACCGCAGGTCCAGATGCCGTCCGACGTCTCGACGTCGTGACCGAGCATCGACACCTTGCGGAGCACGTCCGGGCCGTTGCCGATCAGGTTCACGCCCTTGAGCGGCGCCGTAATCTTCCCGTCCTCGACCAGGTAGCTCTCCGTCAGCGAGAAGACGAAGTCGCCGTTCGAGATGTCGACCTGACCACCGCCGAACTTCTTCGCGAAGACGCCGCGCTTGACGCTCTTGAGGATCTCGTCGGGATCGTGCGGGCCGGCAACGAGAATGGTGTTCGTCATGCGAGGCATCGGCGCGCAGGCGAAGCTCTCGCGGCGGCCGTTGCCGCTCGGTCCGAGCTGGAAGTGCTTCGCGCTGAGCCGGTCGTGCATGTAGCCCACGAGCTTGCCGTTCTCGATCAGCGTGCTCGAACGCGGCTCGTAACCTTCGTCGTCGACGTTGATCGACCCGCGCGACATGAGGAGCGTCGCGTCGTCGACGACGGTGCAGAGCTCGCTGGCGACCACGTTGCCGACCTGACCGGCGTAGTTGCTCGTTCCCTTGCGGTTGAAGTCCGCCTCGAGGCCGTGCCCGACCGCTTCGTGGAGGAGGATGCCGCTGTCGCCGGGCGCGAGGACGACCTCCATCTGGCCGGCCGGCGCTTCCTGCGCGTCGAGCATCGTGATCGCCTGCTGGGCCGCCTGCTTCGCGTGCCACTCGGGCGACTTGCCGTCGAAATAGCCGATGGTCGTGCGGCCACCGCCGCCGGACGAACCTTCCTGGCGCTTGCCCTCGTGCTCGACGATCACGCGGATGCCGAAGCGCATGAGAGGCTGCACGTCGCGCGCGAGGCGTCCGTCGCTCGTGACGACGAGGATCTCGCGGATCTCCTCGGCGAAGGAGCACTCGACCTTCACCACGCGCGAGTCGTAGGCGTGCGCCGCGGCCGCCGCGCGCTCGAGGAGCTTTCGCTTCTCCATCCCCGGCACGTCGAGGGTCACCTTGTCGAGCTCGTAGCGGCTCGGCAGCGGACGGATCTGCACCGGCTCCGGCTTGGGCGCGCCGCCGCCCGACGCGATCGACGCAGCCGTCTCGGCCGCACGCTTCATCGCGTCCCAGTCGAGGCGCTCGGTGTAGGCATACCCGGTCGCATCGCCCTGCTGGGCTCGCACCCCGAGGCCCATCGAGACGCCGCGCGAGGCGCTCTTCAGGATCCCCTCGTCGTAGACGAACCCGCCGGCGGCGCGGTACTCGAAGAAGAGGTCGGCGTAGTCAGCTCCCTTGGCCAGCGCGACCGCGAGGAGCTTCTCGGAGAGCTGCACGTCCACTTCGCTCGCACCGCCGGGACCGAAGGGAGCTTTGTAGAGCGAAGATTGCGTGGCCATTCGCGCCAACTTAGCCGCATACGGTGCGCGCTTCCAGCGGGGCCGTGTGCCCTAGTCCGCCCCGGTGGGCCCGGTGCCGCGAGGACCCGCGCCGCGCGCGTGAGAGCGATCGGCGCCTCGCGCGCAACCAGAATCGCAAGCACCTCGTCGTCCCGATCCTCTTCGGAGACGACCGCTCCAGCTCGAAAGGAGCGATGACAGAAGCCCGGCCGAACGACGCTCCGTCCTGGCCGAAGCAGAGCTCACGACGAGCGACCGAGCATGGTCATCCAAAGGTCGAACCACACACGCGCGGCGGGAGTCGCGGGCACGCGGCCGGCCCGGCCTGGGGTGCAGGCGCCCTCCCGGGCGGTCCAACCGCGAACGCCGGTTCTCACTTGCCGGCGATGTGCTGGCCCCTCGACAGCCTTCGGTGTGCCGGTCGGCACGTGCTCGCGGCCACGCCGTCACGGAGCAGGCGTGCACGCGCAAGTAGGCAACCTGTCAAAAGTAACGCTATTCTCAGTCATCGACCGGATGCGCCTCGCACCACCGTCTCCCCCGAACGCGTCGTACCCGCCCGACATCCTCTCTGCCCGAGACTGCCCTTTGTATTGCATACTGCAACACGCAACGGAGCGCCGAACCCCTCGGCCCATCCGTGCGAGGAGCCCTCGTCGACGTGGCGATTAATCGCGACAAGGTGCTCGAGGCCGCCCAGAAGTACGTCGAGAAGAAGAAATACGACAAGGCGGTCGCGGAGCTCAGGAAGCTGGTCGATGCAG
>JAFAER010000102.1 GCA_023423895.1 Pseudomonadota bacterium | reverse complement strand
GCCCTGCTCGACCTGATCAGCGAACGCCAGCATCATCTCCTTGCGTGCGTCCGCGATCGGCGCGTGCCGCGCTTCGGCTTCGGACGCGAGCTTCTCGATCTCCGTACGCTGCTCCGGCCGGAGCGGCACCTCGCCGAGCGCGTCCCCGACGAGCTTCACGACGCCGTGCGTGCTCGTACCGATGGGCGCCTTCGTCCCCGCGCTGGCGCTCGTCTGCGGCTGTTCGACCGTGCCGCCGCAAGCCACGGCGAACACCGACATACTGGCAACCGAAAGCGAGAGAGCGATGCTTCGAACGAGCTTCATCCAGTGACCTCCGCCCGAGTATGACGCGAGAGGAGGGCCGTTCCGTCCAACGGAGCCCGTAAAGAACCGTAAACGGTCCGAACTCGGCGCAATTACAGCGCTTGTGCGGACCGGTCGACTTCTGTCGCTCACGCACCGGGCTTCACTTTCGCGATCCGCCCGTCGCGCGGACGTCTCATCACCGCGCGCGGATCGTCAGGCTCGCCGTCGGTCACGACGAGGATGGTCTCCGGCCTCGCCGCGCCCTTCGCACGGCGCTCGAAGTACGAGCCGAAGGCGTGGGACAGGACGCCGGCGAGATCGGTCCCGCCGCTCGGCTCGTTCTCCGTGAACACTTGCAGGACGCGGTCGGAGGTCACGTTCTCGTAGCGTCGGAAGCGGCTGCCGAAGACGTAGAGCGTGAGGCCGTCGGCATCGAGCTCTTCGCACTTCACAGCGAGCGCCTGCGCACTCTCGCGCGCGGCCGCCCAGCGGCTACGGCCTCCGGGCTGGTCCTTCGTCGACATGCTGCCGCTCTTGTCGAGGATCAGGGTGTAGTCGCGATCGTTCAGCATTTTGGGGTCTTCCTTTCGTGGGGCAGAAACGCATGGGATGGAGAGAGACGTCGCGGCGAGCTCGGCGTCCGAGCTCGAGCCGGCGATGAACACGCTCGTCAGTGCGCGGCGCGCGCCGCCACGTCGGACCGAGACGCGCGGAGCGACGCGACGACGGCAACGCCGAGGACGGCGAGCACGGACGAAAGAGAGAGCCACGTCGGGATGTCGACGAACGCGCCGACGAGCATCTTGCCGCCGACCACGACGAGCACGGCGGCAAGACCGTGTGGCAGGTACCTGAGGCGCGAGAGCAGGCCGGAGACGAGGAAGAACATCGAGCGCAGCCCGAGCACGGCGAACACGTTCGACGTCACGACGACGACCGGATCGATCGACACGCCGAGCACCGCCGGGATCGAGTCGAGCGCGAAGACGACGTCTGCGAAGAGGATCGTCACCACCGCAACGAGGAGCGGTGTCGCGAAGCGCCTGCCGCCGATCTCGGTGGTGAAGCGGTCACCGTCGAACGCATCGTGCACCGGGAGCCAGCGCCCGAGGAGCCGCGCCGCGGCGCCCTTCGCGTGATGGTCCGTCGAGCCGTGCTCGCCGGGCGAACCGTGCCCCGAAGCCTCGCGCCGGAGCCGGAGGCCTGCGCGGATACCCATCGCGACGAGCAGCGCGCCGAGCGCCCACGCGAGCGCGTGAAAGTGCTCGAGGAAGACGCCGCCTGCGGCGAGCATCACGACGCGGAGCACCAGCGCGCCGAGGACGCCCCACGCCAGGGCACGCTTGCGCGCGGGACCAGGGACGGCGAGCTCGCCGAAGACGAGCAGGAAGACGAACAGGTTGTCGACCGAGAGTGCCTGCTCGACGACGTAGGCGGTGAAGAAGGAGAGCCCTTCTTGCGCGCCGAGCGATGCGGTCACCGCGATCCCGAAGATCCCGGCGAGGCCAGCCCAGACGAGCGTCCAGGCGAGCGACTCCTTCATCGTGGGCTCTCGCTTCGAACGAAGGAACAGCCCGAGGTCGAGCACGAGCAAAACGAGGACAGGCAGGGCGAACGAGACCCACAGGCCGAGATGACCCGTCGATCCGTTCCCCTGAGCGTCTTCGGTGAGGCGAAGCTCGCCCGCGCGACGCGGACGCGAAAGGACTTCCCGAAGTCACTCCACGGCGCGCCGATGCTGCTGCCGGCTCCGGGGACGTCGCTCCGGCGCGACATCGACGAGTGGCTGCACGCGCGCGAGATCGTCCCGCGCGTCGTCGGCGAGTTCCAGGACCCGGCGCTCATGAGTGTCTTCGCCCAGGCCGGAGCGGGTGTGTTCGTCGCGCCTGACGCGATCGCGCTCGAGACGGTGCTCCCGCAGGGCTTCCGCTGCATCGGCTCCCTCAAGCCGCTCCGGCAACGCTTCTACGTCGTCACGGTCGAACGACGCCTCGTGCACCCGGCGGTGCAGCTCATCGCAGGAGCTGCACGCCAGACGCTCTTCCGCCACTGACGCGAGCGAGCGAACGGCTAGAGGCCGTTCTCTTTGATGTACTGGTTCGTGTACGCGGTGCTGTTGTCGTACGACGAGCGGAGGTCCTGCATGATGCGGTCTTCGACCATGCCGCCGACCATGAAGACCTTCACTTCGACGGAGATCCGGCACAGGCGGCGGATCTTCTTGTCGCCGATCTTCTCGACCCAGAGCTCGCCGCTCACCTTGGTCTTCTCGGCCATCGTGCTCGGCGTGACCTTGAAGGTGTAGCGCTTCGCGTTCTTGTCGAACGTGCCCTCCTCCGTGTAGGCGAGGCGGTCGCCGATCACCTTCTTCACGGGGCCGGGCAGGTCGCCCACGGGAGGATCGACCTGGACGCGGCGGACGATCTTCGCGTCGTCTTCCTTCGAATCGACGAGCTTCCAACCGGGGAACTTGAGAGCGCCCTCGTAGAGCTTCTTGTTGAACTCTTCGTTGAAGACGATCTTCGACCAGAACGTCTCCTCGTCGGTGTCGATCTCGTGGCGCAGGGTGACTTCGGGCATGGCGTCCAGCAGGCTACATGAAGCCGCCGTCGTTCAGCCGAAAATGCAGCGCGGCCGCGAGCGCCCTCGAGCGTCGCGGCCGTGTCGCCCGACTCCTCGGGCTCCGTGCTGACGAAGATCAGCGCTTCTTCTTCGCCGCAGCAGCCTTCTTCGGCGCGGCAGCCGCCTTCTTCTTCGGCGCGGGCTTCTTCTCTGCCTTTGCCGGCCGCGGGGAAGCCGCTCGCTTCGCCGCCTTCTCGGGGGCCGCGACGCGCTTCGAGACGGACTGGTACATGTCCCAGAGGCGCGGAACGGGGTAGTTACCGAGGCGGGTCTTGAAGCCCTCGTCCTTGGCGCGCTTCTCGAGCTCGGCGATCGCGTCGATGAGCTTCGCGCGCGAACCGAACTTCTCCTTCACGGTCGTGAAGGTCTTGTGGAGGCGAAGGAGCTTCGCGTTGGAGACGTGGGCGAGGCCCTTGTTCGTGTTGAGGCGGGAGACCCAGAGGTCCTCGTCCTTGGTGAACTTCTCGAGCTCCGAGACGAGCTTCGCCTTGTCGCCGAACTGATCCTTGACTGCTGAGATCGGGGTCTTCATCGCTGTCTCCTGACGGGTGCGCGAGATCACTCGCGCGGCAAAAGGGACAGCTCATTACCCCAGCCAGGCCCGCGATCGCAAGCGCGGCCTCCTCGGCGCCGCCTTTACGGACCGGAGCGCCGGCAGAGACCGCGAGTGTAAGGCGCGTGCGCCGTGCTCCGTTCAGGGGAGCGAGCGCGCCTTTGGCTTCGAATCACGGCTCGGAGCTCGCTTCGGTTCCATTCTGCACGGAGGCTTCATGAGGTCAGGTCTGACCGCGGCGGCGGTCCTCTTCGTCGCGATGTCCTCGACGTCCGCGGTCGTCGGGTGTGGTGGTTCCTACGATTCGAAGACCTACGCGGCCCAGACGCCGGCCGGGGGATACCCCCAGACCGGGGGAACGTCGCTGCAGTCCGTCCCGGCGTCCGCCTCTGCCCGCACCGCCACCGCGAGCAGCGACGACCGGGAAGAGGAGGTTCGCCAGGCGGAGGCTCCCGAGCCGCAGCCCGCGCTCTCTTCTCCGCCACCGATGTCGCCGCCGCCGCCGCAGGAGCAGCCGCAGGCGGCCGCTCCTCCTACGGCGGCGTCACGAGCCGAAAGAGCGGAACCGACGAAGGAGCCCGCGCAGACGCGCGACCTCGTCATCTACACGGCCCGCTTCACGATGGCCGTCTATCAGGTCGATCAGGGCCTCGCTGCCGTGGAGAAGATCGCGCGCGACAACGGCGGCTTCCTCGGCCAGAAGCGCGACCGCGAGATCACCGTCCGTGTCCCGCGCGGGCGTTTCGAGACGACGCTCGCCGCGATCGACAAGGTCGGCGACGTCCTCCATCGCGAGATCCAGGCGCAGGACGTCACCGACGAGCACGTCGATCTCGAGATCCGCATCAAGAACGCCCGCGCGATGCAGAGGCGCCTCACGGATCTCCTCGCCAAGGCGAACGTCAAGGACGCGCTCGAGATCGAAAAAGAGCTCCATCGCGTGACGCAGGAGCTCGAGCTGCTCGAGGGTCGGATGAAGGTCTTGAAGGACAAGATCGCGCTCTCGACGATCACGGTCGTCTTCGAGCCGCGCGGCGCTGCCATCCAGACGGCACGGGCGCGTCTGCCGTTCCCGTGGCTCGGGGCGCTGAACCTTCCGTCGCTGCTCTCCCTCTCGGAGGAGAAATGATGATTCGCACGATCGTCCGCATCACGCTCCTCGTCCTGCTCGCGGCGGTCGCCGGTTGCGGCCGACCGTTCGACGTGAAGACGGCGCCCGGGTTCGTGCCTCTCGAGAACCAGGCGACCTACGACTATCGCGCGACCACGCCCGAAGGTGTCGTCGTCGCCGTGCGTGTCGTCGACGACGAGAAGCGCGGCGACCTCGCGTTCTGGACGCAGGCCGTCACGCTGCAGCTACGCGATGTCTCCGGCTACGCCTTGCTCGACTCCGAGGACGTCCGTTCGCGCGACGGCACGGCGGGCAAGCTGCTCAAGTTCGGTCACGACGAAGGCGACAAGCCGTTCGCCTACTGGGTGTCGATTTTTCCCGCGCAGGGCAGGCTTTTCCTCGTCGAGGCCGGCGGCGCGAAAGACTCCTTCGAGCGGGCTCGCCCGAGCGTCGAGTGGATGCTCGCCAGCGTCCGCGTTCGTTGCGACACCATCGTGAGCCCGGTGCTCGCGTCGAGGACGTGCAATCGCTGGTGAACGTGCTGAACGTGCTGAACGTCGAGCCCGGGGCTCACTGGTTCTGGAGCTGCTCCACCATGGACATGCCCATGCCGAGGATGATGGCGAGGATCGTGAAGCCGAGGCCGATGATCCCGCAGACGAGCCCGCCGATCGCCATGCCGCGGCCGCCGTACGACTCGGGCGACATCTTTGCCTTGTTCATCGCGATGATGCCCATCACGATCGCGGCGATGCCGAGCGGGATCGACGAGTAGCAGCAACACGCGCCCGGGATCGCGAGGATCCCGACGACGAGCGCGCCGATCGCGAGGCCGTTCGATGGCTCGATCATCGGGCCCATCGGAGGCCCACCGAAGCCGCCCCCCGGAGGAGGTCCGAACCCGCCTGGGGGCGGAGGTCCGTAACCGGGAGGTCCGCCGAAGCCTCCGCCTGGCGGAGCGCCATAGCCGCCGCCCGGAGGTCCGCCATAGCCTCCGCCGCCCGGAGGTCCACCGTAGCCTCCGCCGCCCGGAGGTCCGCCATAGCCTCCGCCGCCCGGAGGTCCGCCGTAGCCTCCGCCGCCCGGAGGTCCGTAGCCGCCTGCCGCCTCGATGTTTGCGTGGTTCATCGTGTCCTCTCAGGGCGTGAGCGTCGCGTGGACGAGTGGGTGCTACTACGTACGGGCAGCCCCGAGCCTCCCATGAATTCGACCTTGCCACCAGCGACGGAGGCTTCTGCCATCGAGCGTGGTCGCGTGCTCCGCAAGCTCTCGCTCGGCGCGCTCGTCGCGTCCGTGTGGGGCGTCGCGGCGTTGCCGTTCTTCGCGGGCGTCATGCGGTGTCCGACCGCGCAGCTTTTTCATGTCCCGTGCCCTGGCTGCGGCATGACGCGCGCAGTCCTCCTGCTCGTCCACGGAGACGTGCCGAGCTCGCTCGCGATGCATCCGCTGGCGGTCCCGACCGCGCTCTCGCACCTCGTGCTCGTCGGCGCGACCGTTGCGGCGACGCTCGTGTTCGGCGCGCCCTGGTCGCTGCTCCGTGCGCGTTGGGGACGTGTTGCGATCGCCTTCGTTGCTGCCGTCATGGTGGCGGACGTCGTCCTCTGGATCTCCCGCATGTTCGGCGCGTACGGCGGCCCCGTCCCGGTCTGACCCGGGGAGCAGGCCCGCTATCCCGTCGGGCCCTCCCTGCCGGTGCGGGGGGGCGGCCCGGGTCCTTCCGACGCCCGCGGCTGTGCTCGGACGGGCGGCCCCGCATGGCTGCTCTCGACCAGGAGGTCACGTCCCTGCTACTCGTGGGCGCTCGACGATGACCAAACCTCGCCTCAGGTTCGCGCCTTCACCGACCGGTTACCTCCACATCGGTGGCGTGCGCACGGCGCTGTTCAACTGGCTCTGGGCTCGCAAAACCGGCGGTACCTTCGTGCTTCGCATCGAAGACACCGATCAGGAGCGATCGACGGACGAGAGCCGCGAGATCATCCTCGACGGCCTCCGCTGGCTCGGCCTCACGTGGGACGAGGGGCCCGGCGTCGGCGGCGAGTACGGCCCGTACATGCAGACCGAGCGGCTCGCGCTCTACAAGGAGTACGCGGAGAAGCTCATCGCCAGCGGCCACGCCTTCCGGTGCTACTGCACGAAGGAGGAGCTCGACGCGCAGCGCGAAGCCCTGAAGAAGAAGGACCCCAAGGCGCAGTTCAAGTACCCCGGCACGTGCCGCACGCGCACGGATCAGCCGGACAAGAAGTCCGTCGTCCGCTTCAAGGCGCCGCGCGAGGGCGCGGTCACGTACGTCGACAAGGTCTTCGGCGAAGTGACGACGCCCAACGTCGAGAACCAGGACTTCGTCATCATGCGGTCCGACGGGATCCCGCTCTACAACTTCGGCGCCGTCGTCGACGACATCACGATGGGCATCACGCTCGTCGCGCGCGGTCGCGATCACATGATCAACACTCCGCCGCAGATCCTCCTCTACGAGGCGCTCGGCGCGAAGGTACCCGAGTTCGCTCACCTGCCGATGATGCTGTCGCAGAGCGGCGAGAAGCTGTCGAAGCGCCACGGCGCCGTGAGCGTCACGGAGTACCGCGACAAGGGCTACGCCCCGCACGCGGTCCTCAACTACCTCGCGCGGTTCGGCTGGGCGCACGGCGATCAGGAGATCTTCTCGCTCGACGAGCTCGTCCAGGCGTTCTCGTGGGAGGGCTGCGGACGCGGCGACGGGAAGTTCGACGAGAAGAAGTTCCTCTCGATCGACCACGAGCACCTGAAGACCGAGCGCCTGCTCTCGGCCGGCGAATACGCCGAGCGCGTGCTGCCGTTCCTCGCTGCCCGCGGCCTCCCCGACGTGAAGAAGGAGGACGTCGATCGCGCGCTCTACACGATCCGCGAGCGCGCCCGCACGTTCGTCGAGGCCGCCGACATGCTCGACTACTTCTTCCGCGCCGACCCGGTGATGGACGAGAAGGCGCAGAAGAAGTTCCTCGTGAAGGACGCCGCGCAGCGCCTCCGCGACTTCCGCGACGCGCTCGCGGCGTCCGGAGAGTGGACCGAGGCGGCGCTCGAGGCGGCCGCGAACGCGCACCTCGAGAAGGCCGGCCTTCAGATCAAGGACGTCGCCCAGCCGGCGCGCGTCGCGCTGACGGGACGCAGCGCGAGCCCGGGCCTCTACCAGGTGATCTTCGTCCTCGGGCGTGAGGCGTCGCTCGCGCGCCTGTCGCGCGGGGCCGAGATCGCCGACGCGAGCTGAGCGCGAGCCGAACGTGCTGAGCATGCTCGGGCCCGGCAGGACGCCGTCCGCGAAGGAGCTGACGGGGCTCGCAGCCTTCGTCGAGGACTACAAGCCGCTCCTTCCGATCCCGGCGCTCGCGGCGATTCTCGTTCTCGTCTGGCTCTTCTTCCGCGACACGTGGCGAGAGCTCGACGAGGACTCGATCCGCCTCCGGGCCGAGGTGCACGCGAAGGGACGGATGGATCATCGTCCGTTCATCGCGCTCGTCCTCGTCGCGATCATCCTGACGATGCAGGAGTACTACGGCGGGCGGCAGTACTTCGAGGCGACGATCGCGCCGCTCTTGACGAAGCTCGACGAGGCGCACCCGTCGCTGCAGTACCAGAAGTACGACGACCTCTACGGCTTCACGTGGTGGGCGGGGACGCGCATCTTCGGATACGTCCTTCCGTTCCCGCTCTGGAAGATCTTCTTCCCGAAGGACAGCGTGCTCGACCTCGGTCTGCGGACCAAGGGCTTCTTCGATCACGCGTGGATCTACGGTCTGTTCCTCGCGTTCGTGCTGCCGGCGATGCTCGTCGTCGCGAAGAGCCCGGACTTCGGCACCTACTACCCGTTCTACAAGCAGTCGTCGCGAAGCTGGTTCGACTTCCTCACGTGGGAGGTGATGTACTTCGCGCAGTTCTTCGCGCTCGAGATGTTCTTCCGAGGCTTCTGGCTCGGCGCGTTGCGAAGGAGCTTCGGGTCAGGCGCCATCTTCGTGATGGCCGTGCCGTACTGCATGATCCACTACGGCAAGCCGTACCTCGAGGCATGCGGCGCAATCGTGGCGGGCATCGCGCTCGGCTCGCTGTCGATGAAGACGAAGAGCATCTACCAGGGCTTCCTCGTCCACATCACGGTGGCTGTCTTGATGGACTGGCTCGCGCTGCGTCACCGAAAAGCGACGCCGCTTCATCTCTGGGCCGGCGACGACAAGTTCCCCGGGGCCAAGACGTGGCTCGTCGAGGAAGAGCAGCGTGAGGCGCTCGCCCAGACCATCGAGCGCGGCGCGGCGGTGGTCTTCGCGCTGCTCTTCGTGTTCATGATCGTGATGATCGTCCGCAGCCGACGGCGGCGGCACGACCGCTTCTGGATCTTTCCCGCGAAGCCGCATTGAGCGAGCGCGCGAGCCGCGCTCAGCGGCCGTCGCTCGACTGAGCGCCGAGCGCCACGAGCGCATGTTCGATCGCCTGGGCGCGGACGTCGTGGCGGCGCTTCTTCGTGTAGATGCGTGCGAGCACTCGCAGGCACGCGAGCGATGCGTCACGCATCTCGCCCTGCCAGGGATGTGAGCCGAGGTGGCGCCACATGAGGTGCTCGAGCGCGTTCGGTCGCTTCGCGAGCCCGGTGGCCGTTCGCTCGACGATCCGCGTCGAGGCCGGATCGGAGCGCAGCGCGCGCAGGTAATATCCCTGCGCGCTCGTCGTGCGGCCGAGGTGCGCGCATGCGTCGGCGGCGTCGGCAAGGGCGAGCGCCCGCGCATGGTCATCTTTTGCCGCTTCGATGCGCCTCCTCGCGTCGACGAGGGCTGCGGCGGTGGCCCGTCCTCGGGACGTCACGGCCGGCCGCATACGGAAGACGAGGAACGCCGCGAAGATCACGGCGGATACGAGGAGGGGGACCTGCCAGTCCATCGAGCACGGCGACTCTATCAACGCGCGCCCCCGACGCGCCAAGAACGCGTGACCCGCGCCGCGCGGGCGCGGCGCTCGCGGGACCGCCGCGCCCGTGCGGCGCTCGCGGGACCGCCGCACGAGAGCGGGGAAGAATCCCCCGGGCGGGGAGGTTAGTTGCATGGTCTTTACGGATGCGGCACGATCGGCGGACGATGACGAAGAAGGCGCTTCCGCAAACGCACAAGAAGCGTGCGGCCGCGTTCGTCGTTGCTCTCGTCGTGGGGCTCCCGCTCACCGCGGCGGCCGATACGATCTATTCGTACGTCGACGCCGAAGGTGTCGTGCACTTCACGACGAAGCCGAGCGCCCCGAACGCGAAGCTGTACCTCAAGAGCGAGCCGAAGAACCCGGGCCCTGGGGCCGTTCGTCCCGGCGTCGTGCCGTTTGCTCCGCAGGACCGGGACGTCAATCGGTACACCCGCTACGACGAGCACATTCGCCAGGCAGCGACGCTCTACCAGATCCCCGAGCAGCTCGTTCGCGCCGTGATCAAGGTGGAGAGCGACTACGACGCGCGCGCCGTGAGCTATGCGGGGGCGCGCGGGCTGATGCAGCTGATGCCCGGGACGGCCGAGCGGCTCGGCGTGAAGGACATCAACGACCCTCGTGAGAACATCTTCGGCGGCGTCCGCTACCTGCGCCTCCTCGCGAACATGTTCAACGGCGACCTCGACTTCACCGTCGCCGCCTACAACGCCGGAGAGGGCGCCGTCATCCAGCATCGAGGGATCCCGCCGTACGCGCAGACGCGGGACTACGTGGTGAAGGTGACGCACTACTACCGGCGCTATCGCTCGATCCCGAACCCAATCGACGCGAGCCTCGCGTCGGCGCCCGCCGCGCCAGTGCAGCCAATCATCGTCAACGCTCCCTGAACGGTGACGCGGTGCCGCCCGGGACAGGGCAGGCGTGTTCCCTTCGCCGTGGCACAGCCAGGCACACCCGGATCCGCCGGTTTTCCTTCGGGTTCTGGCTGGTACGGCCGGTGCTGAAGGGCCGGCATGCGCACGCGCTTCTTCTTCCCGCTCTTGCCTCTTCTCTTCGCGACGGCGCCCGCCATCACGGGCTGCGGCACCATCGGGTCCATCTTCGGCGACGGTGACGACGACGACTGCTCCAAGGTGTCGTCGTCCGATCCCGCATCGCTGGGACCGGAGCCCAAAGAGCCCGGAGGCATCCACGGCTTCGGCTCGGAGGCCGAGCTCGAGACGTACCTGGCCGCCGCGAAGAGCAGACAGCAGGCCGCTGCGGGCAGCAGCAAGTGCAAGGAGTCGGCGCCTGCGATGAGCGCCGGCGCCCCCGCGCCCGAGGCGGATGGCGCGGGCTCGACCGCGAACGAGAACGTCACCAACAACCAGGAAGCGGGCGTCGACGAGGGTGGCATCGTCAAGAACGTCGGCGACCACCTCGTCGTCCTTCGACAGGGAAGGCTCTACGCCGTCGACGTCGCGGACGGCCGGGCCCCGGCGCTCAGTGATTCGATCCGCGTCGCGCGCACGGACGCGCTCAACTCGAGCGTCTGGTACGACGAGATGCTCGTCAAAGGCGACCTCGTCTACGTCGTCGGCTACCGCTACGGCATCCAGGCGCCGCTGGGCTCGAACGACGCGTCCGTTCGCGGCGCGACCGAGATCGACACGTTCCGACTCACGAACGGGAAGCTCACCCGTCTGAAGTCGATGTTCCTCGAGTCGAACGACTACTACTCGGGGCACAACTACGCGAGCCGCATGGTCGGCGGGAAGCTCGTCTTCTACATGCCGCACTACATCGGTTGGCACGGCGACAAGCTCGCGTACCCGCGTGTGCTCACCGCCGATGACGACGGCGTCTTCCATGCCGTCGGGCCGATCTTCGGCGCGCTCGACGTCTCGACGTCACTGACGAAGCCGCACTACCCGACGTTCCATACGGTCGTGCAGTGCGACCTGCCCGACACCGGCGAGCTCGCCTGCCATGGCCGCAGCGTCATCGGCAGCGCCTGGCGCGAGAACTACGTCTCTTCGAACGCGGCCTACGTCTGGGCGAGCTCGCACGTGTATCGCTTCGACTTCGATTCGCTCGACGTGTCTTCGCACGCCGCGCAGGGCCACCCGTTCGACCAGTTCTCGTTCCGGGAGACGCAGGACAAGCTGCTCGTCGCCGTCAACGGGAGCACCGCGCGAAGAGACGGAAGCAGCGCGGTTGGCCCGGCGATGCTCTCGCTTCCGCTCGCCCAGTTCGACAAGACGGGTGAGCAGACGGCCGCCTCGACGTCGTTGCGCGACAAGGGATTCCTGGCGAAGAACCGCTTCATCGGTGACGTCCTCGTCGCCGCCATCGGCGACTCCGTCAGCTACCCGGGCTACAACGGCGTCGGCGGGAGTCCCGAAGAGCTCGTCGCGCTCGATCCGGCGAAGGGCATCCTCGGTCGGACGACGGTCGCAGGGGTGACGCGCCTCGAGCCGCTCGGCGACGGACGCGTCCTCGTGGTCGTGCCCACGCCGACGACGGACGACGAGCAGGGGGGAGTCTCGCTGAACGCGTACGCGATCGACGGGCTCGACGCCCCGCTGTCGCGGATCGTGCTCCCGGGCGTATCCCAGGGCGAGGGACGCAGCCACGGCTTCTTCTTCCGCCCGGACGCGGCGGGCGGCGGAACGATGGGCTACGCCGTGGTCTCGCCTGCGGGCAGCGCGTCCAAAGGCTGGGGGAACGGCATCTCCAACCTCGGCTTCTTCGACGTCACCCCGGCCGGTGCGCTCTCGACCCTGGGCATCATCTCCGCCGGCGAGGTCGACACGCAGTGCGAGACCTCGTGCGTCGACTGGTACGGCAACACGCGCCCCATCTTCCTGCGCCAGCGCGCGTTCGCGCTCATGGGCAGCGAGCTTGCGGAGATCGAGACGCGGCCGGAGGCGAAGCGCGTCGGTCAAGCCGTCATCCTCTCGAATCAGTAGGGGGAGCGGCCAGCCCTGGCCGCGGACGTGCTTGTTCAGGAGGAGCGCTCGGATAGAGTGGTTGACACTTTATCTGGGGCGCCCCATGTTGCGGGCATAGGATGACCCGCCCATGTCGCTCCCGACGCTCGGCATCGACGCGTACCAGCTCACGACCCTCCTGACCCACGCCGACGAGGGCCGGCTCGAGCAGGAAGTGATGATGTCGTTCTTCTTCCGGAAGATGCCGAGGCACCGGCGCTTCGTCCTCTTCTCGGGGCTGCGGCGCATCGTCGAGCACGCCGGACAGATGTCGCTCGACCCGAACGAGCTCGACGCGCTCGCGTCGCACTCCGCGATCGGACCCGCGCTTGCCGCTCGACCTGCCGTGATGGAGAAGCTCCGCACGCTGCGCGGGTTCTCGGGCTCGATCGACGCGATGCCCGAAGGCTCGGTCGCATTCGCCGGTCCGGCGTCGCGCACGGACGGCTCGCCGCTCGTCGTCGGCGGCGCGCCGATGGCGATCTACACGCCGCTGCTCCAGGTGAAGACGGATCTGCTGCGCGCGAAGCTCATCGAGACGCCGTGGCTCGGGTTCATCAATCACATGTCGATGGTCGCTTCGAAGGCCGCGCGGGTCGTGCTCGCGGCCGGCGGCAAGAGCGTGATGGAGTTCGGTCAGCGCCGGACGCATCCCGCGGCGGCGCTCGATGCGGCATGGGCCGCTTGGGTCGCCGGAGTCGCATCGACGTCGAACGTCGCCGCCTTCGCACGCTGGGGGATCACGACGACCGGCACGATGGACCACTTCGCGATCCAGGCGGCCGAGCGTCCCGGGGTCTCGCGGGCCGACAGCGAGCGGGGGTTCTTCGAGGCCTACGCGCATACCTTCGCCGCCGTGCCGACGACGATGCTCGTCGACACGTACGACACCGAGCGCGGCATCCGGCATGCCGTCGAGGCGACGACGAAGCGTCCCGGCGGGAAGCTCGGCGCGATCCGCCTCGACTCGAACGTCACGCCCGAATCGGTCGCGCACGCGCGCAGGTTGCTCGCGGAGCTCGGTTCCCCGGACACGAAGATCTACGTCTCGGACGCGCTCGACGAGCACCGGGTCGCCGAGCTACGCGACGTCGCCGACGGCTTCGGCGTGGGCGAGAACATCGTCTGTTCGCCCGACTCGGCGACGGGCATCGGTGCCGTCGGCAAGCTCGTCGTGAACGGCTACGGCTGCATCACGATGAAGGTCGCGAGAGGCACCGGAAAGGCGACGTTGCCGGGCGAGCTCCAGGTCTGGCGTTATTCCGATCACGATCTCGTGGCTCTCGCGAGTGAGAAGGCCCCATCGGGAGGCCGAGCGGTGCTCCAGCCCGTCTGGCGCGGCGAAGCGCCGGTGAACGACACCGATGCGCGCGCCGATCTCGCCGCCGCCCGCGCACACGCTCGCGACGCGATCGCGGAGCTCCCGGAGGAGCTCCGTCGAATCGACGCGGACGTGACCGGCCCTGCGCGCAAGCTGGTCGCTTCCGACGGGCTCGTCGCGGCGATCGAACGGCTCGTCGCCGAGGCGTCCTGAACGCGGACCGCGCGCCGACGTCAGCCGCCCGTCGTGAGGTCGCCTTTGCGCGTGAAGCTCGCGACCAGCGCGACGGGCGCCCAGAGGAGGAACAGGAGCGGCAAGCAGCGTGTCAGCATCGCGAACGCGCGGATGCCCGTGGTGCGGTTGCCGTCGCGGCGCACGACGACGACGGAGTGTCCGCGCTGATCGTCCGGCTCCCAGGGTTGCACCTCGAAGCGCCCGAACCAGTCGAGCATCGGCACGAGCACGCCTGCGAGCTTCCCCCAGAACCGCGACGGATCGAACCGCAGCTTGCGCGCGCGGTAGTCCGGCGTGACGAACACGCCGTAGAGCGTGAGGGCGAGGACGCTGAACGTCTCCACCTTCGACGTCGCCTGGATCGCGATGTGAAACCAGACGCCCCACCACAGCGCGATGACGCGGGTCGGTCGGAGCCACAAGGCGACGCAGAGGACGAGCTCCGTCGAGATCGCGAGCTTCGCCGTTGCGCTCGCTACATCGCCGCTCGCGAGCGTCTCGATGACAGCCGGCGGGATGCCCTTCTCGATCGCGATGTGCCCGTAACGTGCGATTCGATCGGCGAGGACGAGCCCGTTACGCCAGTCGGGATCGACCAGCTTCGAGCCGCCGGACGCGAGGTACACGAGAGAGACCTGCAGCTGCAGAAGGCGAACGCCCCACCATGGTCCCCAGCGCGGTACGGGCACGGCGGGCTCGGCCGCGCGCCAGGCGCGATCGCACGGCGTCAGCGAGAGAAGGAACGCGTAGCAGTAGAGGGAATAACGGTTGTGATGAAACTGGTTGTTGTCGCAGAGGAGGATCCAGACCCCGAGGATCGCGCTCGCGGCGAGCGCGGGGCGCGCCCACACGCCGATGGCCACCATCACGGCGAGACAGACCCGAGCTGCGAGGACCAGCGCATACACGCGCGGCGCTGGAACCAGCCACTCGGGGATCATCGGGATGTGAAAGGTGGCCCCGAAGTACCCGACCTTCGCGAGCTCTTCCGCGGCCGAGAGCGCGTGCCATCCGAGCAGCGCGCCGATCGACGCGCGGACGGGGCCGAGGACGTATCCGTCCTCGAGCTCGTCGCGGAAGCGGGTCAACATGGCGATCACCTCAGGGCCCTCCGCCGTCGGCGTCCGCAGGCACGGCTCGCTCGGCGCTCGTGAGGCGAACCATGACGGGCTCGCGGCCGTTTCGCCGGACGAGCACGTCGAGCGCGAGCCGCCGCGTCTCGGCGTCTTCGGAAGCGGGGAGGTGGAGCGCGACGTCGTCGAGCGCGCGCTGGAGGCGGAACAGCTGAGCGTCTGCGCCGTACGACGCGTGCATCTCGCGGTCGAAGACCCAGAACGGTGTCGGGACGCGCTCGTACCAGCTCGAGCGATGACGGGCCCCGTCGCTGCCGCGCGACGTCCAGACGCCGTCGTCGACGTGGATGCGCCTGAGCCCGCCGTCGGCAGCGCTCACTTCACGGAAGAGCGCGATGTGGACCGTCGACGACTCGTTGAACATCCGGAACCCGAACGCCCCGTCCGCCCGGCGGCCGGCCGTGGCGATGAGGACCGTCTGGACGGCCACCCACAAGAGCCCGAAGACGATGCGGTAATTCGGTCCCGGCGGGGGTGCGATCGACGGAAAGACGGAGGCGCGTTTGACGCTGCCACTGCCATCCTCGCCGGCCGCCTCGTTCCTGCGCGGCGGCGGCGACGACGGCGACGAGCCCCGCGGCGGGTTTTCGTCCTCCACGACGTCACGCTAAACAAACTTTTGCCCGTGCGCATCGTTGTGGAAGGATGGAGTGTCGTGCGCCGCCTTGCCCCCGTCCTCGCGATTTTGCCGGCGCTCGCCTGTGGCGAGGCCGTTGCGAAGCCAAAAGGAGCCTCCGCGCTCGATGGGCTCGCCGCGAGCGCGACGACGGGCACCGAACGTGCGATCGCGACGACGCCCGCCGACATCGTCCAGAAGAAGGGCGGCGCGTCCGCGGTCGGCGCGCTCGAACGGCCGGCGGCGTTGCGGCGCTTCTTCGAGGCCCTCGCTCGCCTCGAGTCGGGGCAGGCTCAGGACGACGTCCGCATCACGCAATTCGGCGACTCGCACACGGCAGCGGACATCCAGACCGCCGCCGTCAGGCGCGCGCTCCAGACGCGCTTCGGCGATGGCGGCCGCGGGTTCGTGGCGATCGGAAGGCCCTGGAAACGTTGGCTGCAGGACGGCGTGCGCGTCGGCATGTCGACCGAGTGGGCTCCGGAGAAGGGAAGGCTCGAGCGCGGAAAGCTCACGGGCGACGGCCTCTATGGGCTCTCGGGCATCGGCCTGTTCACGCGCCAGCGGGGCGCCCGCGCCTGGACCGACGTCACCACCAGGACGTCGCGCGCGGAGCTCGCCTATCTCGAGCAGCCGAGCGGCGGCGCGTTCGACGTCTTCGTCGACGGCGTGCGTGTCGTCCGGGTCTCGACGCGAGGTGAAAGAACGGTCTCGGCGTACCGCGCGTTCGACGTGGTCGAGTCCTCGGCCCATCAGCTCGAGGTGCGCGCCGTGGGCGACGGTGACGTCCGGGTCTACGGCATGTCGCTCGATCGCGGGCAGCACGGGGTGATCGTCGACGCGCTCGGCATCAACGGCGCGCGCGTGACGACATCGCTGCTCTCGTGGAACGAGCAGCACTGGGCCGAGCAGCTCCGGCACCGTGCGCCGTCGCTCGTCGTGCTCGCCTACGGCACGAACGAGTCGGTCGACACGGAGATGCCGCAACACGTGTACGAGCGTCATCTGGTCGACGCGCTCGGACGCATCGCGCGCGCCGTCCCGAGCGCATCGTGCTTGCTCCTCGGTCCGCCCGACAGAGCCATCGACACGAAAGACGGGTGGGTGACGGCGCCGAAGATCGCCGAGATCATCGCCGTGCAGCGGCGCGTCGCCGAGGCGGCGGGCTGCGCGTTCTACGACCAGCTCGCCGCCATGGGCGGCGACGGCGCGATCGCCGCGTGGGCCGTGGAAGACCCGCCGCGCGCGCAAAAGGATCGCGTGCACCTCACGAAAGACGGCTACGTGCAGCTCGGCAGCTCGTTCGCGTCCGATGTGATGCGAGCGTATGCCGGCTGGCGACGCAACAACGGCCTTCCGTCGAGCACGCCACGCGACGTCCCCTCGATGCAAGACGTCGTCCCGTCGACGCTTCCGCCGACGCCCGACGCGTTCGATTCGCCCTGAGACGGGCGTCTCGCCGAACGCGCTCGCCTCAGTCTTCTCGCGGGAGCGGCTTTCCGCGCTTCTTCCGGGGCTCGACGATCTTCTCGATCGTGCGTGCGGGCGGCTGCGTGCTCGGACGGCGGGCCGGCCGCTCCGAAGCGCGTCTCTCCTCCGCGCCCTTGGCTGCGCCTGCTGCGAGAGCATGTTTGTCGTCGACGAACTCGAGCCAGCTCATGTCGACTTCCATCGTCGTCCGACGTGGAGGCATCGGCGGCGGCGGCGCGCTGGCCGTCGACGGGATCACGGGCATCGGCGGGAGCGTCCGCGATGCTCCGGGGAGGCGCGGCGGCCTCCTGCGTGAGGACGGCGCCGCCGTGTCGGAAGGCGCGGGCTCGACCGGAGCTTCGTCCGTCTCGAGCCACGACATCTGAACCTCCATCGTCGGCCGGAACGGCGGTCGCTTCGACGCGCGGCTCTTCGCGCTCGCATCGCCGGCGTCCGCTTCGAGCCGCACGGGCAGCTCGATCGACTTCCGAGCCGGAGGTGCTTTGGAGGCACGTCTTGGCGGCGGGTTCGACTTCGACTCGGGTGGAACGATCGAGGAGCGCTTGGAGTTGCGACCCGGAGGTCTCGTGCTCGCCACGTTCTTACGATACCCGCCAGGCACCTGAGTCACAATTGCCTCAGTGGCGGCCTCCGCGCCGACGAGCTCTCGCACACTTGGATTGCCGGTTGAGGGCTGTCGTCCGCATCGCGCGCGTGATCTTGATTTCGACCGGCCGTTCCTTGCTCGAACAGCAGTGCTTGCTATACGGCGCCCATGCTCCGACATCGGGTACTGACCGCCTTCGCTCTGTCCGTCTTGTCTCTGTCGGCCGCGTGCGCGCGGCAGGGCGAAGATGTCGAGGAGAGCGAGAGCGCCCTTCTCCCGAACAGCGGCGTGTTCGAGGTCGGGCACGATGGGGCGGTCTACCGTCAGATCGCCGAGAGCTTCGCTGCGCGCGGGCTCGACATGCACGTCGACCTGTCCGTGTTCGCGCCCGAGTGGCCGCTCGTCGACACGAAGACGTCGGCGTTGAATCGCTTCGGAACGCCGATCCTCTACGCGCAATACGGCTACTACCACACGGGTCTTGCCGTGTTGCGCACGGACTCTTCGGTGTCCAAGGAGGTCGTCGCCCCGCACGACGGCCTGGCGATGGTCTTCGACTGGAGTGGCAATCGCATCTCCGAGGTGACGAATCCGTACGCCACGATCGTCGCGATTTACGATCCGGTCTCGCACGTCGTCACGCAGCTCATGCACGTCGAGGCGGCCCCCGCGCTTTTGACCACGACCGACCCGGTGCCGGTCACGAAGGGCTCGGTGATCGGCAAGCTTTCGCCCGCGCCGGTGCCGACGCCGGGCGATGCCTCGCGTCTCGCGAACACGAGCCTCGTCTTCGTCGACGGCGAGAACCAGAAGCTGCTCAACCCCGCGTCGCTCCTTCCCGGCTACCACGACTCCGTCGCGCCGGAAGCCTTCGGCGTGTACCCGACGGACGCGACGGGGCAGGTGCTCGCCGGGCTCGCGTCCGGGCAGCTCGACATCGTGGTCCAGGCCGCAGACCGCGACGACGATTCGAACCGCAACTTCGAGGTTTCGGCGATCGGGTTCACCATCACGGACCAGGACGGCAACGTCCTCGCGTCGAACGCGAAGTGTGAGCTCGACGATCTCTACAGCTCGATCGCCGCGGACTCGTCGTTCCGCGCCCGCGAGCTCGTCGACTTCGGCTCGGCGGCGGGACAGATCGGCGGCGGCTGGCCGAACACCGACGTCGACAACCCGAACCGCATCTTCCGCTACGCGCTCACGAACCTCGCGATCGAAAACGGCCGCTGCGTGGTTCACGACGACGAGGCGAGCTTCCTCGACATCGCAGACTCCATCACGAAGCTCGATGTGTCGGTGACGCTCTGGGACGCGAAGGGCAACGAGTCGACCAAGGCGTTCGAGATCGTCCGCCCGGCGCCGGCTCCAGTGGAGCCGCCCGCTCCGCCGGAAGAGTGAGGCCCGAGGCCCGAGGCCCGAGGCCTATCTCATTTCGTCCGAAACAACCGGGCGTCGTCGACGAGGAAACACTCGCCGCCGTTCGTCGGGTTTGCAGCGATGTAGAAGTTGAGAGCGCCTTCTCCGGAGGTGACCTCCAGAGTGGCCTCCACGCGCTGCCATGTGTTGGTGATCTCGACCTCTGCCCCCGGGCTGTTGCTGATCGCCCGAAACGGCGTCGCAACCGCCTGGCGGAGGAACGGGAAGGCTCGCTTCGGGGCGGACTTCTCGTCGCTCGCGCGTACCCATGCCTCCGCCTTGTAGGTTCCAGGGACCGCGGGGATGGGAGTGCGAATCCCGTCGTCGAGCGAGAAGTTGCTCACGCCAGCGTTCGCGCACACGCGGCACGAGGACGCTCCACTCCTCGCGACCGCGTCATTCGAGATGGTCGACTGATGGCCGCCCCACCCGCTGCAGAGGGCCAGCTCGAACGACCCGCTCGGGAGGAGGTTCGTGGAAGCACCTGCGTCGTCACCGGCATCCGTGACGACGCGCACGTCCTCGCCACCCGCATCCTCACCGGCATCCCCGCCTGCGTCGGACGGCTCCTTCGCGTCGGCAGCCGAAATGCCACTGTCGGTTCCGGCGTTGCTCGGCTCGTCGCCCGCCTCGAACTCGGTACACGCTCCGAGCGCGCCGATGATCACCGCCACGATTCCGCCCTTCGCGCGCCGCCGGATCCGCATCTGAGCCCCTCGGTGGTGAAGCGCCGCCGCCCCAGACCTCCACGCTACACGATGAACTGGGCTGCTCGATCCGCCCGTCTCCGACGCCGACGAGCGGTGTGCGACCCGAGCCGCTCGTCAGTTCGTGCCGGGCGGCGGTGGGGCTGCGGCGCCGCGCTTCGATCCCTGCCACGCCTCGAAGCCGCTCGTGAGCGCCTTGTAGAGGAGATCGCCGAGGATCTCGCCGCCTTGCGGTGACGGGTGCGTGAGGTCGCTGCCGGCGAGCCCTTTCCTCACCCAGGTGGCCATCGAGTTCTCGCCACCCATCGCCTCGAACGTGTTCCAGAAGCCGACGCCAGCCTCGGCCGCGACCTTCTTCTGGCACTCGACCAGCTTCTTGATGACCGGCTTCGTGTGCATCGTGCCGGTCTTCTCGTTCTTCTCGGCGCGATCGAGCGGCGCGACGATGAGCACCGACGCCTTCGGCGCTGCGCCTTTCACCTTGTCGACGAGCGCGCGAAGCGTCTTCTCGTACGCCTCGCGGCTGGCCATGCCGACCTCGCTCTCGTTCGTCCCGTAGTGGAGGATGACGAGCGCCGGATCGCGCAGGTCCATCTGTTCCTTCCAGTGGCCAGCGTCCATCGCCCCGAGGAGCTCGCCCCGGCCGCCGTTCGCGCCCAGCGAGTCGTAGACGACGCCGGGTACGTCGCGCTCGAGGGCAACGCCGAAGAGGCGCGGAGAGCCCGAGACGACCTTGAGCGTCATCTTCGCCTCGCCGTCGGGGACGGAGAAGGACTTCACACGGGAGACCTTCGACTCGCCCTTCGTCGAGAAGCGCTCGCTCTTGTCGCCGGCTTTGAGGTCGATCTCGCCGCCGTTCGGCGCCTCGAGGTAATAGACGTCGAAGCGCGAGACCTTCTTGCCGTACGTCTGTCCCGCCGACGTGCCGTACCAGGAGTGCACGCCTGGAGCGCCGACGAAGCTGACGCCGCCGATCCCGTACATGAGGTCGCGGTTGAACGGACCGGTCACGCGGCTCGAGGTCCAGCCGTCGCCGTTGCCCTGGATGACGTCGTTGTGGAAGTACCAGTCCCACGGCTTCGCGATGAGGATGAAGCCGTGGCCGGCGTCGCCGAACTCCGCCTGCATCTTCCGGCGCATCGTCCCGGAGACGTAGTCGCTCGTCAGGACGCTGTCTCCGTAGTGGAGGATGCGGGTGATCGCGCTCGGCTCCTTGTTCTTCGTCTTCGCGAGCCGCGCGTAGAAGGCGTCGAGCGCGCGGCCGGACGGGTCGTCGATGGCGATCGAGCCCTTGTCTTTTGCGATGTTCGCCGCCGACGGCTGTGCGAACGCCGGGCCCTCGGGGAGCGCGTTCGTCACCGTCGCCTCGTTCTTCGACGCGGCGAGCGCCGTCTCTCCCTGGGTCGGCGCCGGCGCCGGCGTTGCACCGGCGGCTCCGGCGAGCTCCGCGGCGTCCGCTGCGATGTCCGGCTTCTCCCAAGGCGCCTGCGCCACCCGCAAACGGGCGAGGCGAGGCGTCGTGTACGGCACGGCGAGGAGAACGAGCATCACGCCGATGGCGATCGACGTCTTTCCGCCCAGGGGATGAGTCACGTCCGACGAATAGAACGCGCACCGCGAGGCATCAACTCCGCCGCATTTACGCCGATGGCGGAATCGAGCGCGGCCCGTGGCCCAGGACGTGCTTCGTCCCAGGACGAGGGAGGGTCGTCCCGTCGCGCTCAGTACCGAGTGTGCCGTGCAAAGGCCCTGAACGTCATGCCGAGCTACTACGACAACGAAGAAATCCCGCTTCCGCTCGTCCGCCGGATCGACGGACGCCGGGTAGAGCGGACGGTCGAGGTCGAGGCAGACGACGACGCGGGTTCACAGCCGCTGGGCCGATTCGCCCTACACGACGATCGCATGTCGCCCGGCGTTTCGGGCGGTTTGGCCGGGTTCTTCGGTGGGCTCGGCGCGCTGGGTGTCGTGCATGGGCTCGAGCCCGAGGCGCTCGCGCGCCCCATGATCGCCATTGCGCAGGCGCGGAGCGTCGAGCTCACGGTCGCGTTCGGTGTCGCGTACGCAACGACGGCGGCGCTTGGCGCGCTCGTCGGAGCGACCTTCGCGGTCGTGACGCGCTACCTCCGCAAGTGGGGACCGCTCCTGCTCTGGGCCGTCGTGTTCTTCGTCAGCCTCGCGCTGCTCCTGCTCGCGGCCTCGAGCGTTTATGGTCGAGGTGCCGGCGCGGCGCTGTCCGGGCCCATCCTTGCGGCGAGCGCGGCTTATGCCGTCATCGTCTCCTTCTCCTTGCCCATTCGGCGCCGGCGCTGAGATAACGGGCCGCTCCTGTCTCCTGGCGCCTCTCGCCAGGAGGAAGGGAGCGTCCCGATGCTCTTCAACAGCCCCGTCTACGGCGTCTTTCTGCTCGTCACGTACGTGGCGTTCTGGGCGCTGCGTCGGCGCTCGCTCCTGCGGCCGCTGTTCTTGATGGTGGCGAGCTACGTCTTCTACTTCGTCGGGACGTATGACGCCGCGACGGAGCAGGAGGTGCCGCTCGGCCCACTCGGATGGACGCTCCTCTGCGTCGCGATCATCTTCGTTGGGAGCTCGCTCGACTTCTGGATCGGGCGCGCGCTCGGGAGGACGCAGAACCCGACGACCCGCAAGGCGCTCTTGCTCGCGTCGGTCTTCTATTACCTGGGCGTCCTCTCGGTCTTCAAATACTTCAACTTCGCGGTGGACTCGGTCGCCGCCGTCGCCTCGTGGCTCGGCGTCCATCTCGAGCCGACGCACCTGCGCCTCGTCCTCCCGTTCGGGATCTCGTTCTTCACGTTCGAGACGATGAGCTACACGATCGACGTGTACCGGCGCGAGATCCCGCCCGCGGATCGGTACCTCGACTACCTGCTCTTCGTCGCGTTCTTCCCGCACCTCGTCGCGGGTCCGATCGTTCGTCCGAAGTCGATGCTCCCGCAGCTCGCGGCGGAGCCCTTCGCCACCGATCAGATGAAGGCCGAGGGCCTCTTCCTCATCGCCACCGGCCTGATGAAGAAGATCATCATCGGCGACTACCTCGGGCTCAACCTCGTGAACCGCGTGTTCGACAACCCGGAGCGCTACACGTCGCTCGAGGTCCTCGTCGGCGTCTACGCGTACGCGATCAAGATCTACGCGGACTTCTCCGGCTACTCGGACGTCGCCATCGGAAGCGCCAAGCTGTTCGGCTACGAGCTGCCGCGCAACTTCGACGCGCCCTACACGTCAGCCGACCTGCAGGAGTTCTGGCGACGCTGGCACATCTCGCTGTCCACGTGGCTTCGCGACTATCTGTACATCTCGCTCGGCGGAAACCGCGGAAGCACCTGGAAGACGTACCGCAACCTGATGCTCACGATGGTCCTCGGCGGGCTCTGGCACGGGGCTTCGTGGAACTTCGTCATCTGGGGAGCGCTCCACGGCGGGGCGCTCGCAGTGAACCGCGCGTGGCAGCGTGCGCGCCATTCGAAGCGAGCCTCGCAACCCGTCGGTGGACCGCTCGTGTCGTCCGTGTCGAGCACACCAGGCCAGCGCATGGCGGCACCGCCGAACGCGGGTGAGGCGAACGCGGACGTGCCGCTCGAGAGCGGCGCCGAAGTCCAGCGCGCGCCGCAGCTCATCACGCCTGGGCGTGTTCTCGCGATCGTCGCGACGTTCCACTTCGTCTGCTTCGCGTGGATCTTCTTCCGTGCACCGACGTTCGCGCACGCGACGCTCATGCTGGAGCGGATGGGCAGGGGATCGCTGGAGGCTCCGAACCTCACGCCGCGAATCCTCGCGATCCTGTCGTTGGGGCTCGTCACGCACTTCATCCCGCGCTCCTGGTACGACGCGATCAAGGGCGGCTTCGTCCGGTGCCCCGCAGTCGCGCAAGGCGTCGTGCTCGCTGCGTGCGCCTACTTGCTGCACTTCGCCGCGGGAGCGAAGGCCGAGCCGTTCATCTACGGCCAGTTCTGAAGGGCGTTTCCCCGCGAAACGACCTCGTCTACTGTCATCGGTCCGGGATGGGCATCGAGGGGAAGGATCGGCGTGCGCGCATCGGGTTCGGCGTGGCGAACCTCGCCGTCGCCACGTTCGTCGTCGTGGGCGTCTTCCGATTCCTCCCGACACGATGGTGGCTCGTCGACACGGGAGCCGTGATCGTCGGGCTCCTGCTCGGCTCGTCCGGCCTCGCGCTTCTCGCGAAGGCGCCGGTGGCCGAGCCGCTCACGCGGATCGCCTCCGGGCTCGTCCTCACGATCGGGCTCGCCCTCTTCACCGCGATCGTGACGACCGCCGGCTGGATCGGCGGCGTCTACGGGCAGGTCGGCGCCAGCGGCGCGATCATCTTCGGGCTCGTCGGCGCGCTGGTCCTTCCATACGTCGTCGTGCTCCCGGCGGTCGAGCTCGCCTGGATCGGACCGCGCGCGAAGCCGGTGAAAGGCAGCGAGCGTCCGAAGCCCGAGGCGCGCGATCGCGAGGACGACGAAGACGACGACGAGCCGAAAGAGGCCGCGGGATGACCCCGCGGACGTTGTGCCGGCTACTCGGCGCGTACGCCGTCTTCCTCGTCCTCCTCTGCGTCGGCGTCCGTTCGTGGTTCTCGCTGTCGGTTCCGCGTCACGAGGTCGTCGTCGAGAGCTGGTGGAGGGACGGCAAGCGCGTCCAGCGGAGGGCGTTCGCGTCGACGAGCCGCTCGACCGAGCTGCCGCCAGGGGACGTGGCGGTCTCCAGCGAGGTGATCACCGGGGAAGGGCCGCTCTACGCGTCCGAGCTCTTCTTCACGCTCGGTCTCGTGCCCGGACGCGACGGCGTGAAGGCGGAGATCGACGGCAACGTCGCGTACGCCACGGTCGACGACCTGATGAGCCTCCAGGCGTACGACCGCGCCCATCTCTGGGTCGAGGCGAGCTTCGGCTGGGGCACCCATCGCGCGACGGTGATGCACGTCCTCTCCGAGCAGCTCGGCGTGCGGCCGGCGGAGATCGAAGCGCGTGCGAAGCTCACGCGCGTCCGCTTCGAGCGCCGCGCGTCGCGCGCGCCGGCGTCGAAGCCAGTCGAGCCCATGATGGCGCGTCCGGGACGGATCACCGACGAGAACCTCTCGCGGGAGCTCGTCCTCGACGGCGTCCGGGAGGCAGCGAAACATCTCGCGAGGAGCGTCGATGGCGAAGGACGCTTCCGCTACATGGTCGACGCGACCACGAACATCACGCTGCCCGGCTACAACTGGCCGCGGCATTCGGGGGCGACGTTCTTCCTCGCGCAGGCGGCCGCGGTCCTCGACGATCCTTTCGTCCGTTACGCTGCGCTCCGAGCCGCGGCCCATCTGCGCGATCGGATGATGCGGAGCTGCGGGCCGAATCGCTGCATCGCGGGAGACGATCCCCTCGTCGAGATCGGCTCGAGCGCCCTCGCGCTCATCGCGTTCACGGAGATCGTGAGGACCGGAGCCGACGGCGCGTACCGGCCGGCCATCCTCGAGCTGGCCGAATTTCTCCGGAGCCAGCAGCGGTCCGACGGCGAGTTCCAGCACCAGTACGACCGGAGCACGAAGCAGCCCGTCGACGTGCAGTTCCTCTACTTCAGCGGCGAGGCGACGCTGGCGCTCGCGCGAGCGCACCGCATCACGGATGACCCAAAAGACCTCGATGCCGCCCAGCGTGGGCTCGCGCGGCTCTCGGGCAGCGGCTGGAGCTTCTTCGGCAGCCGCTACTACTTCAGCGAGGAGCACTGGACCTGCCAGGCGGTCGCGGAGCTCTGGGATCGCGCGCCCGATCAGGATGGGCTCGCGTTTTGCGCGCGCTGGCACGAGTACCAGCGCCGGCTTCAACAGGATGCGGACGAGACCCCGTTCGATGCGGAAGGCGCGTTCGGCCTCGGTCCGCTGGTCGCCCCGCGCGTGACGCCCGCGTCGAGTCGGGGCGAGGCTGCCGGCGCGCTCCTCGACGTCCTCGTCCGCGAACGGCTGGCCGGCCACACGGCCCGTAATGATGAGCTTCGCCTCGTCGACCGCGAGCTCCGCCGTGCGCTCGCCTTCGTCTTGCGGAGCCAGCTGCATCCGGGGCCGACACACCTGTTCGCCGAACCTGTGGCGGTGCGCGGCGGCATGCCAGGAAGCCCCGTCGATTGGCAGCTTCGGATCGACTATGCCCAGCACGCCGGCAGCATGATGGTTCGGTGGCTAGAGGTCGACGCCCTGGCCGCACGTCGCTGAGCGCTTGGGCCTGCGTCTTGCTCTCCCAATGGCAGTGCTTCACCGCGCAGCGCCTGCCGAAACTCTCTCGGATCGTTCACGAACTGCCGGTGCGGCCAGCACTAGCCCGACCGGGCTAGCCAACGCTCACCTGGTCGACGCTCACGCTCACGAGCGTGGCGAGGAGGGACGAACGCGCCAAGGCACGCTGTCGCGGTCGGTGCCTACATCACCGCCACGAAATGCTCGAGAAGAGTGGTCTCACCATTCATGCGATCGTAACTTCATTAAAGCGTGGGGTGATTCGTCACCCCTCGAGCTTGGGAGGGAGATGCCGAACGAGTGCTGGCTACGGTGCAAGGCGCCGCTCGACACGAGCGAGGGAGCCCCTTGGACCGTGACCGAGTCCAGCATCGATCAAGGCACCATGCGGCGGGACCCGCTGGGAACCTATCCGTGCACGAGGCCCGAGAACACTGCGCTCGCACGACGACTTGAAACCAATCATCCATGGAGCGCCTCCGCGATGGGCAGCTCCGTGGGAGCAACCAGACGATCGCGTGGCTTCGATGGGACCTCCGAAGATCCCGTCGCCGCTGCGTCGAGCGTCGCGCCACTCGGCGTCAGCGCGATCCCGCGTCTGGCGCATGTCAACGGAGCGCTCGAAGCGAACGAGGCTCGCACCTACGAGGTCCAAGAAACCGACGGTGCCGATCCGAGCGCGCTTTGGGCTTCTCCAGCCACCGTCGGGGACGGGTGCCCCGGCGTTGTTCTGATGAATCGGCTGCGTGTAAGCAGCCAAAGAGGTAATGGATGACCCCTATCATCACGTCTCTCGAGTCACTCACACTCGAGGAGGCACTGGCGTATCTGGATTCGGCGGAAGGGGACGAGCTCTCGGCAGCGTATTCGCTGGCGAAGGATCGCAACCTTCTCGACGGAGACAGGAACGAGCCAGATGAGGCGGAGGTACACCATGCTCTGTTCCTGTTGCGCCGCGCCCGCGGGCTCAACGCGCCCAGCTTCGACCTGATGCGCGTTCAGCTCCGCCGGCTCATCGCAGCATAGACCGGAGGGTAGAGCAGAGAAGTGATCGAGCCCGGGCCGAGGAAGTCACCCACTTCTCGGCCCGGGACCGATGAAGGGATAACGGCTCGAGCGCCGTGACCTTCAGTGGGGGCAGCGGTTTTCCTTCGAGCTGATGCGGATGGCGCGTCCGAGCCCGGCCGTCGGCTCTGCGTGCGATCCGCCGCGGGTGGGCTCGCACACGCGCGAGCGAGATGGTAGAGCCATCCGCCAAAGGAAAACCCCATGAAGATCGTGTGCATCGGCGGTGGGCCCGCGGGTCTCTACTTCGCGCTCCTCTTCAAGAAGGCGCGTCCGGAAACGGAGATCACCGTCGTCGAGCGCAACGCGCCAGGCGTCACGTTCGGGTGGGGCGTCGTCTTCTCGGACGAGACGCTCTCGTACCTCGAAGAGAACGACCGCCCGACGCACGAGGCGATCACGAAGAGCTTCGCGCACTGGGACGCGATCGACATCCACTACAAGGGCGCGTGCCTTCGTTCGGGTGGTCACGGCTTCTCGGGCATCGCGCGTAAGGAGCTCCTCGTCATCCTCCAGGAGCGCTGCCGCGAGCTCGGCGTGAAGCTCGTCTTCGACACCGAGGTCGACGACTACGAGAAGGTGGTCGCCCAGCTCGGAGGTGCGGATCTCGTCATCGCGTGTGATGGCGTGAGGAGCAAGATCCGCGAGCGCCATGTCGAGGCGTTCAAGCCGTCGATCGATCTACGAACCGCCCGCTACATGTGGCTCGGAACGAAGAAGAAGTTCGACGCGTTCACGTTCTACTTCGAAGAGAACGAGCACGGCATGTTCCAGGTGCATGCCTACCGCTTCGACGAGGACACGAGCACGTTCATCGCCGAGTGCGACGAGGCCTCGTTCTTCGCGGCCGGCCTCGACAAGATGTCGACCGAGGAGAGCATCGCGTATCTCGAGAAGCTGTTCGGCAAACATCTGCAGGGCGAGAAGCTCCTGCCGAACCGCTCGCAGTGGGTCCAGTTCCCGACGATCAAGAACGAGCGGTGGAGCCACGGCAACGTCGTGCTCATGGGCGACGCGGCGCACACGGCGCACTTCTCGATCGGTTCCGGCACGAAGATGGCGATGGAGGACTCGATCGCGCTCGTGAAGGCGCTGCTCGAGCACCCGCAGAGCATCCCCGATGCCCTCGCAGCCTACGAAGAGGACCGCCGACCTATCGTCGAGCGCACGCAGAAGGCGGCGCAGGACAGTCTCGTGTGGTTCGAGAACGTGAAACGCTATCGCGAGCTCGAGCCGACGCAGTTCGCGTTCAGCCTGCTCACGCGCAGCAAGCGGATCACGTTCGACAACCTGAAGCTGCGCGACGCGGCCTTCGCCGAGCACGTTCGCTCCTGGCACGAGGTCCGCACGCCCGAGGCGAAGCCGACCGCTCCGGCGATGTTCACGCCGTTCAAGCTGCGCGATCTGACGCTCGCGAACCGCGTCGTCGTCTCGCCGATGTGCATGTATTCAGCGGTCGACGGCCTGCCGAACGACTTCCACTTCACGCACTACCTCTCGCGCGCGATGGGCGGCGCGGGCCTCGTCATGTGCGAGATGACCGACGTGTCGCGTGAAGGTCGGATCTCCCCGGGCTGCGCGGGGATGTACCTGCCGGAGCATCGCGATGCGTGGACGCGCATCGTCACGGCAGTCCACGAGCAGAGCGGGTCGAAGATCGGAATGCAGCTCGGACATGCCGGTCGGAAGGCATCGACGAAGGTGATGTGGGAAGGAAGCGACCGGCCCCTCGAGAGCGGCAACTGGCCGATCATCAGCGCTTCGCCGCTGCCCTACTTCCCTGACAGCCAGATCCCGCGCGAGATGGAACGGTCCGACATGGACCAGGTGAAGGCCGACTACGTCCGCGCCGCACGATGGGCCGATGAGGCGGGCTTCGACCTCCTCGAGGTCCACATGGCGCACGGCTACTTGCTCGCGAGCTTCATCTCGCCGCTCACGAACGTGCGAAAGGATGCGTACGGCGGCTCGCGTGAGGGGCGCATGCGGTACCCGCTCGAGGTGCTCGAAGCGGTCCGCTCCGTGTGGCCGAAGAACAAGCCTCTCAGCGTTCGCATCTCGGCGACCGACTGGCTGCCGGGTGGCATCGAAGACGAAGACGTCATCGCGCTCGCGCGTGCGCTGAAGGAGCGGGGCACCGACGTGATCGACGTGTCCTGCGGCATGACCACGCCCAACTCGCGCCCGAAGTTCTACGGCCGCATGTACCAGGCGTACTGGGCGGACATGGTCAAGAACGAGGTGAAGATCCCGACGATCGCCGTCGGCAACATCTCCAGCGCGGATCAGATCAACACGCTCATCCTCTCGGGCCGCGCCGACCTGTGTGCCCTCGCGCGCCCGCATCTGGCGAATCCGCACTTCACGATGGGCGCCGCGATCGAGCAGGGCTGGCGTGACGTGTTCATCCCGAACCAGTACGGCATCGTCCGTCCACTCCCGCAGCGCGTCGCCCCGCGCCCCGCGTAGCGGCCGAAGCGCTCGCGGTCACACGCGAGCGCGGCTCAGCGCTGCGCGCGCAATTTGTCGTAGTCCGCGGCCGCCGCTTCGACGACGGCGAGGTCGCGCGTCGCCTTCTCCGCCTCGGCCAGCAGCTCGGCGGTGAAGATCGTCAGGCCCCAGATGCCGTTGTCACGCTTGCGGAACGGCCAGCGCGTGCCTCGAACCGTGACGACGCTGGCGCGCTCGCCTTTCGCATCGACGTCCACCTGAGCGACGCCGGACAGATCTTTGCGGAGGCGCCTCGCCCACTGCCGCGAGCCGTAGACGTGGGCGAAGACGTCGCTGCCGTCGGGGGCGTCTGCGAACGGAGCGTACGCCGCGGCGAGCTCGCCTCGCTGGGGCTCCGGATAGCTCGCCATGACGCGAGCGCGGGCCTTGTTCCGCATGTCGCGCAGCGTGTAACAGGCCCACTGCGCCTCGGTCTCGAGATACGCGAAGAACGCGCGCGGGTCGTCCTTCGCGACAGCGCGGGCGATGCGCATGTACGCGCCCTCGGGCGTGTGGTCGGACGGGAACGGACGATAGAGGAGCGCGAAGGCTCCGCTGGGGACGACGATCGCGGCTGCAACGAAGGCGAGCGTCTTTCTCCGTGAGATCATCGCTCTCTCTCGTGCGGCTGCGGCGAGGTTTCGCGCGGCGATCGATCGGGCGGTCCAGAGTTCCTGCGTGAACGGGTCATGGTCGCGAGAACGACAGAATGGTTGTGGCTCAAAGCTTCGGCGCATCGCTCGTCGGTTCAGACTTGTTCCTGACGATGGACGCGTTTATTCCGTGACGATGAGTGCGCCCGAGATCGACTCCTTCCAGAGCGGACTCGTAGCACGGGTCCTTGCCACTCGCCGAGCCACGATGCGGCTCGTCGAGCCACTCGAGGTCGAGGACTGGGTCGTCCAGTCGATGCCGGACGCGAGCCCGGTGAAGTGGCACCTCGCGCACACGACGTGGTTCTTCGAGCGGTTCGTGCTTCGTCCGCTCGGGATTGCGCCGGTCTCGGACGACTACGATTACCTGTTCAACTCGTACTACGAGAGCGTCGGCGCCCGCCATCCGCGCGCTCGACGCGGGATGCTCACGCGTCCGACGGTGCAGGAGGTGGTCGCCTACCGGACGGCCGTCGACGCGCGCCTGGCCGATCTCGAGGGCTCCCCTCGTCTGGCCGAGATCTCCGCAGCTCTCGAGCTCGGCGCTCATCACGAGCAGCAACACCAGGAGCTCCTCCTCACCGACGTGAAGCACCTCTTCGGCGAGAACCCGCTCGAGCCCGCGTATCGACGCGCGGGTACGGGCGAGCCCACGTCCGGTGACGTGCCCCGCTCGACATGGCACCGATTCGACGGCGGCGTCGTCTCCATCGGCCACGAGGGCCCGTCGTTCTCGTTCGACAACGAGCGGCCTCGCCATCACGTCTTCCTTCGCGCGTTCGAGATGGCATCGCGGCTCGTGACGTGCGGCGAGTACCTCGCGTTCATCGAGGACGGTGGGTACCAGCGGCCGGAGCTGTGGCTCTCCGATGGCTGGGCATGGGTCAACGCCGCTCCGCATCAGCCGCGGCGCGCGCCGATGTACTGGGACCTCGACGCTCGGACGGTGTTCACGCTCCGCGGCAGGCGAGCCATCGCCTCGAACGAGCCCGTCTGCCACATCACGTATTACGAGGCCGACGCTTACGCGCGCTGGGCCGGTGCAAGGTTGCCTCGTGAGGCAGAGTGGGAACTGGCGGCGGACCGCAGCGACGTCGTACGCGCCGGGATCCATCGCCGCGAGCTCGCCGCGCGTGGGGCCTTCATGGAGGACGACGTCCTCCATCCCGCGGCGGCGCGCTCCGGGCCAGGGATCGCGCAGCTCCTCGGGGATGCGTGGGAGTGGACCGCGAGTGGCTACGAGCCCTATCCCGGCTTCGTTCCGCTTGCCGGTGCTTTCGCCGAGTACAACGGCAAGTTCATGGTCAGCCAGATGGTGCTGCGCGGAGGATCGTGCGCGACACCGGCCGATCACATCCGGTCGACGTATCGAAACTTCTTCCCGCCGAGCGCCGCGTGGCAGTTCACCGGCATCCGGCTTGCGAGGGACGCGACATGACTCCGCTCGACGGCTCCGGATGCGCCGCCGTACCCGACGGCACGGGCGTCTCGAAACACGCCTTCCTCGCCGATGTCGTCGCAGGCCTGCGTGCGACGCCGAAGCACCTCTCTCCGAAGTACTTCTACGATCGGGAAGGATCGGTCCTCTTCGACCGCATCTGCGAGCTATCCGAGTATTACGTCACGCGCACGGAGCTCTCGATCCTCGATGCCCGCATCGGTGAGATCGCTGCGCGGCTCGCGAAGGGAGGCCCGTGCCGCGTCGTCGAGCCAGGCGCGGGCAGCGGCACGAAGACCCGTCTCCTCTTGCGCGCCCTCGGGCGCGAGCGATGTGCGTCGTATGTTCCCGTCGACATCGCGGGTGAACATCTCGAGGGGACTGCGCGCAGGCTCCGTGCCGAGATCCCCTGGCTCGACGTCGTCCCCTTCACGGCCGACTTCACGGTCACCATGGACCTGCCGCTGTCACCTGCAGGTCGTGCGCGCACGGTCGTCTACTTTCCAGGCTCGACGATCGGCAACTTCGCACCGGACGAGGCCAGGCGGTTGCTCGACAGGTTCGGTCGCGCGGCCGGGCCCGACGGGCTCGTGCTTCTCGGCGTCGACCTCAAGAAGGATCCTGCGATCCTCCACGCGGCGTACAACGACGCTCGGGGTGTCACGGCGGCGTTCAACAAGAACGTCCTGCGACGCATGAACGACGAGCTCGGCGCCGACTTCGATCTCGACGCGTTCGATCACTACGCGTTTTATGCGCCGGTGCCGGGACGCATCGAGATGCACCTCGTCAGCAAGCGCCCGCAGGAGGTTCGCGTCGGAGGCCAGGTGTTCGCGTTCGAGCACGGCGAGTCGCTGTGCACCGAGCATTCGTACAAGTACGATCTCGCAGGCGCCGAGCGGCTGGGACGCGCCGCGGGGCTCGATCTCGCCGACGTATGGCTCGACGAGGCGCGCTGGTTCGCCGTTCTGTTGTTCCGGGTCGAGCCTCGCAGTAGCTGAGCTCGCGCGCAGCGCTCGGAAAGCCACGTCGTCCGCGGCGGCGCTATCATCGCGTCCGTGATCACGACGCGGTTCGCGCCTTCCCCCACGGGCGACCTCCACCTCGGCAGCGCGTGGACGGCGCTTGCCTCGTGGGCGTTCGCACGCGCAGGTGGCGGGCGGACGGTGCTGCGGGTCGAGGACATCGACACGCCGCGCGTCGTCCGAGGATCGGCGGCTCGGATCCTCGAGGACCTCGCGTGGCTCGGCTTCGACTGGGACGAAGGGCCGGTCCATCAATCGGAGCGGACGGCGGTCTACGAGGCCGCGCTCGCGAAGCTCGACGCCGCGGGGCTCACGTATCCGTGCGATTGCTCACGCGCCGAGATCGCGCGAGCCGCGAGCGCGCCGCATGCCGGAGAAGAAGGAAAGGAGACCGTCTACCCCGGGACGTGCCGCGACGCTCCGCGTAACCGCGAGCTCAAGCGTCCGCCCGCGATCCGGCTGCGCGTCCCCGAGGGCTTGGTGATCGAGCTCCACGATGGCATTCGTGGCCCTCAGAGCGAGGACGTGGGCAAGGCCGCGGGCGACTTCGTGCTCCGCCGCGGCGACGACGTGTTCGCGTATCAGCTCGTCGTGGCGGTCGACGACGCAGCGATGGGCGTGAGCCATGTCGTGCGGGCGGACGATCTCCTCGCGTCCACGGCGCGGCAGATCCTTCTGATGCGCCTCCTCGGCCATGCCGACGTGCCCGAATACGCGCACGTTCCGCTGGTCGTTGCTCCGAACGGAGAGCGCCTCGCGAAGCGCACGCGCGGGGCGACCGTTCGCGAGCTCGCCGAACGCGGGATCCGTCCCGAGACCGTCGTCGGGAAGCTCGCGGAGGGCCTCGGGCTCGTGCCGTCGGGAGCGGGCCCGCTCACGCCGCGTCAGGTCGCGTCTGCGCTTCGTCCGCCGGCGACATGGAGGAGAGCTCCGTGGCCGATCCCGGCCGAGTGGGCGTGACCGGACCGGAGCTCGACCGCGCGCTCAATGACGAAGCGCGAACCACACGCCGATGGCGATGCTCGCAAGCCCGACGACGACCCAGACGAAGATCCAGGTGCGATGGCTCGTCTCTTCCTCGTGCGGCGGCCGGCGCGGCGTCGTGCTGAGCTTGCTCGCGTCGGTCGCGGGAGGTGGCGCGGAGGGTTGCTTCGACGTGTGCGGGGGCGGCGACGACGCGACGATCGGGCGATCGTTGATGAGCGTGGGGGCCGACACGTCGACGGAGCGGTCGACCACGACCGTCGCGGGGATCGTCTCCGCGAACGCATCGGTGTTCGGCGGCGACACCGAGAACGCCGCGGGAAGAACGGCGTCGACGTCATCGGGCAGCGCCCGCGCGTGCTTCAGCGCGGCCGCGAAGGCGCTCGCCGACGTGTACCGCTCTTCGCGGTCGCGAGCGAGCGCGCCCAAGACGACGGCCTCGAGCGCCGGCGTGACGCGACCGGCACCGTTCGGACGGCGACTCGGGGCCTCGAGGTCGCTCGTCAGGTGGGCCGTGAGCACGATGAGTGGAGTCGCGCCGGTGAACGGAGTCGCGCCGGTGAGCATCTCGTAGAGCATCACGCCGGCGGCGTAGACATCGCAGCGCGCGTCGAGGTCGTCGCCGCGCGCTTGTTCCGGGGACATGTACTCGGGCGTTCCGAACACCATGTTGTGCGTGGTGAGGTTCGTCGTGCCGAGGCCGGACCCGGTGATGATCTTGGACATCCCGAAGTCGACGACGACGGCCTTCTTGCCTCCCTCGAGCAGGACGTTGGCCGGCTTCAGATCGCGGTGGATGATGCCGTGGGCATGCGCGGCCTTCAGGGCCTCGAGTACCTGGAGCATGATGTCCAGCGCGCGGTCGACGTCGATGAGTCCTGCATCGAGGACGGTGGCGAGCGGCTCACCGTCGATCTTCGGTAGCGCGATGTAGAGCAAGCTCGCGCCCGTGTCCCCGCTCGGGACCTCGCCGAGCTCGAGGATCGGACACACGTGGTCGCCCTCGAGCCGGCGGAGGATGGCTGCCTCGCGCTGGAACCTGCCCCGGATCTGCTTGTCTCCCGCGAGGGCGCCGTGCATGACCTTGAGCGCGACCGGCTTCTTGTCGGCGGTGCGGACAGCGTCGTAGACGATGCCCGTACCGCCTTCGCCGAGGACGCCGAGGACCTCGTACTTGTCGGCGACGATCCGGTTCGCGCTCGCGTCCACGAGAGGATTCTATACACAGTCCTCAGTCGCCAGTCCTCAGTCCTCGGCCTTCGGAGCCTCGCCGCGCGGCTCAGAACTCGTCGCCGCTTGCTGCGTCGAAGGGCGGAGGCGTCATGATGCTCGACACTTCGCGCTGGGCGGAGCGAGGAGCGAGTCGCACGACGTTGGCCGACGAGCGCGATGCGACGGTCGGGCGTGACTCTCCGCGTCGGCTCCGCTGGGCGCCACTGAGCTCGAAGGAAGCGATCAGCTCCTGGAGACGTGCGGACTGGTCCTTCAACGACGCGGCGGTCGCGGAGAGCTCCTCGGCCTGTCCGGCGGACGCCTGAGTGACCTTGTCGACCTGCGTGACGGCCGTATTGACTTGCTCGAGGCCGCGCGTCTGCTCCACCGACGCCGCGGCGATCTCGCCCACGGCCTCGCTCACGCGCCCGACGGAGACGACGATCTCCTTGAGCGTGTCACCCGAGCGATTGACCTCTGCCGTTCCGGCCTCGACCTTGCTCGATGCGTCGGCGATGAGGCCGCGGATCTCCTTCGCCGCGCTTCCCGTACGTTGCGCGAGGACGCGGATCTCGCCGGCGACGACAGCGAACCCTCGCCCCTGTTCTCCGGCTCGGGCAGCCTCGACGGCGGCATTCAGCGCGAGGAGGTTCGTCTGGAAGGCGACCTCGTCGATCGTCGTGATGATTTCGGCGATCTTCTTCGAGGAGCGCGTGATCGCGTCCATCGCCGCGACGGCGGAGTCGACGACCTGGCCGCCACGCTCTGCGACCGTCCGGGCGGTGCCGGCGAGCGACGAGGCAGTCTGAGCGTTGTCGGCGTTGTGCTTCACGGTCGCGCTGATCTCTTCCAGGCTGGCCGCGGTCTCCTCGACGCTGGCCGCCTGCTCCTGCGCGCCGGTCGACATCTGCTGGGCGCCGGAGGACATCTGCTGAGAGGCGATGCTCACGTCTTCTGCGACCTTCGTGACTTCGAGCAGCGCTCCCGAGATCTGCTCGAGGGCCTCATCGAGCGCACGGCCCATCTCTCCGACCTCGTCCCGCCCGTCGATGCCGCTCCGCTTCGAGAGGTTACGCGCGGCCATCGAACGCACGACCGCGTGCAGCTCACCGAGCTTCGACGCGACCGATCCGCTGAGGCGGAAGGCGATGGCGATGCCGAGCAGGGCGCCGACGACGAAGCCCCCGAGGAGCATATTCTGCAGCGTGTCGGCCGCTGCGGCGTTCGCCTGCGCGCGGCTCGTCAGGAGCGTCTTCTCGGCGCTGGCCGCTTCCTCGAAGAGCACGCGCATGGCGTCGAAGTGACGCTTGCCCGCACCGCTCGTCTCCCAAGCGACCAGTTCGTCGGCCGTCGTCTCCCCGCGCGACATCTTCTGGCGGAGGGCGATTCCAGGCGCGGTGACGTCGCTCTCCCAGCGGGAGGCGATCGCTCCGATCTCGTTCCAGCGCTTGACCTGCGCGGGATTGTCCGCCGTCTCCTTGACGAGGCTGGCAAGACGCTCGCGATACAGCTGTTTGCCCGTCCGATACGGATCGAGGAAGCTGTCATTGCCGGTCACCAGGAAGCCTCGGTAGCCGGTCTCCATGTTGACGAGCTGCATGAGAGCGTCGTCGCTGAGCGAAAGCACGAGATGGGTGTGCTCGACCCAGCGGCTCGTCTCCCTGTTCTGCTGCGTGGACCGAAGGACCATGACGGTCTGCAGGCCCATCAAGAGCAGAATGCTCGCAAAGCCGACCAGGAGTTTCCACTTCAACGCTAGATCGTTCCACTTCGTCATCGGATCATCCTCGATTCGTGTCGTCGTCGTGCAGGGGCTCAGCGCTCAGCGCCGAATGAAAAGTTCACGTAGGCGAAAGACCGTCCGGCGAAGCTCGGATCGGCGTAGTAGCGGGCAGGAGCGAGCCGCGTCGCGTACATCGGACGCAGGGCCACGTAGAAGCCCTCGCCGAGCTCCGCACGTACCTGACCGTTGAGCGTGACGTCCTGGGCGTGAGGAGCCTCGTGGCCCTGCACGTACCCCTGGGCGCCGCTCGAGAGACGAGCGAAGGCGTTCAGCCAGCTCGTGAATCGAACGGCGTGCTCCGCTCCGATCGATGCGTACAAGCCGCCACGGGCGACGACCTCCGGATAGAGCTCGAGGACCGGTGTGAGCACCTTGTTCGGGATCGAGAGCTTCAGGATGCCTTCGACCTCGCCGCGCACCTGTCCGACCCGACGCGGGTAGAAGTTCGCCTGCGCGCCGAGCTCCGTGCGGACGGCGCCGAAATCACGGAGGTAGACCGCGATTGGATGGATCTCGAGCGAGATCGGCCGCGTCGCGCGGGTTCGTCCGAACGGCACGGCGAATGCTGCGCCTGCGGTGAACGTTCCGCCGCCGAGGTTGCGCAGCCGGAGCGTTGCGAGGTCTTCGGTCCCGACCGTTGTCTTCGTGTCCCACTTGGGAGAGCCGTGCCCGAGGTGGGTGTTCGCGATCCCGGCCTCGAACTGGTAGCCCCAGCTCCAGGCGGGAACCTCCGCGCGCGGCGTCGCGACGATCGCCGGCCGGTCCGGTGCGGGGGGATCGCCCGCTTCCGCAGGGGAGCGGTCGAAGCCGGCCCGCGCCATGCGGCGGGTGCCGTCTTCGGCGGCCGTTGGTTCGGCAGCCTGAGCGCTGCCGGCGAAGAGCACGACGAGCGCAGTGGCGGGGATGAGACGGAGTAGACGGACCATCGTTCCTCGACGCAAGTACGGGCCGACCTACGGCCGCGGGGATGCTTCGGGGAGGAACGTCCTCGCGTCGCCGGGATTAACAGCTCGCTCACGTCGGGGTCCGCGATACATGTCACGCGGATAGAGCCGAGCCGTTTCGACTACGCTCGCGCTCGCGCTCGTGTCGACGTCACTCGGCGGCTTCGCCGAGAACGCGACGGACTCGTTCGACGTAGGGTGTGTCGGTGTAGACGGCGAGGAATCGCAGGCCGCGCGCGCGTGCGGCTCCCCGCTCGCCCGACATCGCAAGCGCCTCGATGTGCATCACCTCGACTTCTTCCCGGAAGAGACCGCTCTTCGCGAATCTCGTCTCGTAGGTCTTGGTTGCATCGAGGCATTCGCGACCGCGACCGCGGGCGAGCGCCGTGCGTGCTCGCTCGACGAGCGCGAGCTCCTCGACCAGCGGATCGGTCGTACCAGCGGGTGATGGCGGAGTGACGGCGCGTGGTGCCGTGGGCAGATCGTCGACGCGGATCGATGGCTCCGCCGGGAGAGCATTCGCGGTTGATGATGTGGCTTCGTCCGGCGTGACGGTGGAGTGTCGTCGCGCCGCGGGAGCTTGCGCCGCGGTGGCAGGCGACGGCGGATTCGCCTCTGGTGCCTGTCTCCACGACGACCACACGAGCGCGCCGGCGACGAGTACGGTCGCGCCGACCCCGGCGACGAGCCACGACTTGGTCGAGAGCCGCGGACGCGCGTGCGGAGCTCCGCTCGCGATGGTGCTCGCGAGCACGCGTTCTGTCGCTCGTTCGCTCGCGCCGTCCGGCGGCTCGTCTTGCTCGAGCACCTCGCGAAGGCGTACGAGGTCCGGATCGCTCGAGAAGAGACGTTCCGGCGCCTTCATCGCACTGCCCTCAGTCTCTTGCGGTGCCGCTCGAAGCGGGCCTTGAAGTCGTCCCTCGCACGACGAAGTCGCGACCCGACCGTGCCGATCGGCAAGCCGAGTACCTGCGCGATCTCGTTCATCGTCATCTCCTCCATCTCGTACATCACGAAGACCGCACGCACGTCTTCGTCGAGCTCGGAGAAGATCCGGTAGATCACCTCTCTCGCGCGCTTCTCGTCGAGCTGTTCTTCTTGGCTCGGCGAGACCGCGAGCTCTGAGTCGACGTCTTGGAGAGTCTCACGATGCGTTTTGCGCACGAGATCGCGGCTGACGCGATACGCCGTTCCCACCAAGAAAGAGCGCGCGCTGGTCGGGTCGACCTTGATGTCGTCGATGCGGCGGGAGGCGACGAGGAAGACTTCCTGTGAGACGTCCTCGGCGAGATGCTCGGGCACACCGATGCGGCGGAGGAACTTCCAGACCGAGTCGAAGTGCTCGGCAATGAGCTGCCGCAGGCGCACCTGACGGGCGTCTTCGGCAGAGCGCTCGGACTCCTTGGATGTCATCCGAGCTACCTGGCAGGCCGCGGCCATCGGAGCTTAATGGGAGATAGGCCCCGACTTGCTCACAAAAAGTGAACGCGGCCGCGTCACAGCTCGAGGCCGAGCCCCAATCCCGCGGCGATCCCCAGCATCGGCGCCTGGGAAACGAGCTCCGTGCGGGGAGCCGAAGCTGCGCCGAGCGAGGCGAGGTCGACGACTTCGAAGCGGTTTCGAGTGAGCGGCACGACGAGGGCGAGACCGGCCGTGGCCAGCCAGGGACCGGGAAGGTGCCAGACGCCGAGCACCGAGGCACCCCCATCGACCCACTGCCTGTGGGTCCGCTGAGCGACCGGGATCCCATGACTCTCGGCCTGGAGCACTCCGACGTTGCCCTCGAGACACGGCGCCACGTCGAGCCGATCGGCCAGCAGCCGGAGCCGCACGGGGCAAATGCGCAAGCTTGCGGCCGACCAGAGGAAATCGGTGCTGCCGCCAGGAACGCCGATGGCCCGCGGAGCACTCTGCCGAAGACCAAGCCCGATCGAGGATGGCCCGATGATGGAGCTCCGCTCGTCCTTGCGCGAGAACACGCGGACCTGGAGGTCGGCGAACGCCCCGACCAGCGCCATGGGGCGTCTCGTGATCGCCGTGCTCACTTCCGTGCGGAGCTCGAACATCCAGCGTGTGGCGGTCCCGTTCGTGTGCATCCTCAGTGGGGGCCGAGCCCTCTTCGTCGACCGCCGCTTCGGCGGACCGCGCTCGGCCGTCTGCTCCGGCGCCGTCGTGCCCGGCGTCTCGCCTTCGCCAGCGACGCTGGCCGGTTCGTCTTCCGGAGCTGGTGGTGAGGGAATCCGCTCGGGTGTTTCCTCGCGTTGCTCGGCGAGTGACGCGGTTGGATCGATGACGAGGGCGACCATCACGGCAAGTCCCCGGGTGACCGTGGTGCAGCTCGTGCCGGAGACGACCTTACGTGTCTTGCGTGCCCCTGCCGTGACTTCGAGGGTGCCGCGCACGGAGCCGCCGCTGCGGTCGAGGACGATCGCGAAGTTACGGTTTGCGTCTTCGTCGACGAGGCTCCACTTGGTCGTGTAGCGCCGGACGCTGTCGAGGAATTCACTGCGCGACGGACACGTCGCTGCTGCGCGGTACTCGACACGGACGGTCAGCGCCGGAGATGAGGCGTCGTCCGCCCGACCCTGTGCAGGTGCGGTGCCGATCAGGAGGAAGACGCCTGCGGCGCTCCATCGACATCGACGACCCGAGGGCATGGGGGTAGTCGTCATGACGACACCGCACTGGCCAGCCCGCAACAAAATAGTCGGATCCCCTCCGATCATCGGCACGTCGTTTTTCGTGAGCAAACGGATGGCCCCGTCCCATTTAGGGTCGATGGTCGACGGACGCGACGCGCGAGGAGGTACGACGAACGGGCCCGAGCGGCTGTTCGCGTGTGATCCGGAGCTCGCCCGCATCCGCCCGCTCCTCGATGCCGATCGCCCGCCGGACGGTGCGGCGGAGCGCGTGCTCGCGAAAGTCGAGAGCGGCGCGGCACATCCGCTCGCGAGACCGCGGATCTCGAGGCCCGGGCTTGCGCTCTCTCTCGTCGCCGGCGCGGCCTTGTTTGCGGTCGCGGCGTCGGAGCTCGGGCGGACGGCGGCGCCGGTCATTCCCGTGAGCGCCGTGAGCGTCCCGAGCGCCCCGAGCTCGGACCCCGTCATGTTGCCGCCCGCCCGCTCTGGCAGCTTCGCGTCGAGCGCGCCGAGCAGCTCGATCCCGGGGGTCCACGTCGAGACCATCCGCGTCGAAGATCTTCCGCGCGCGCCGGCGCCCGCCACTTCGTCGAGCGGCGATGCCTTCGAGCTGGAGATCACGCTCGTGGAACGCGCACGCTCGGCGCTTGCGCGAGGACGAGGTCGCGAATGCCTCGACGTGGCTGCGCAGTATCGAAAGCGATTGGAGAACAAGGGGCAGTTCAATGAGGAGATCGAAGTGATGCGCATCGAAGCGCTGGCCATGACCGGTGAGCGTGCGCGAGCGCGAGCGCTGGCCGCACTGTTCCTGGAGCAGCACGGCGAAACTCCGTACGCCGAGCGCCTCCGTCGTGTCCTCCAGTCGCCCGCAGGTGAGCGATGAAGCGTCCGTTTCCGTCTCTGCTCGGCTGCATCGCGCTTGCCGTGCCGCTCGTCATGGTGCTCGCGTCCACGTCCTGCACCGACGATGGACGCGTCGTCGTCGGAGGCTTCGGCCCGGTGCCGGAGGCGGGGGTCGCGCCACCGCCGCTCGCCGAGCCGGGGGACGATGCGGGCCCGGCGCCCATTCCCATGTGCGTCAGCACCGAGTGCCCGCATCCCTACGCGGATTGCCCGACGTCTCCTCATCGCTGCGGAACGCACCTCAGCGACGACCCGAACAACTGCGGCGCATGCGGGAGGCAGTGCCCGGACGACCCCGTGCTTCGCGCGTACATGGAGTCGGGGGCGGCTCCGACGATGGACCTGCAGTGGGACTGCGTCGAAGGTGAGTGTGCTTCGCGCTGTCGCGACAATCTCGCGAACTGCAATGGTCACCTCGAGGACGGATGCGAGGTGAACGTCACGTGTGATCCCGAGAACTGCGGTGCGTGCGGGAACAAGTGCCCTGCCGGCCAAGCCTGCGTGTTCGGCACGTGTGGATGCCCTGCGGGGCTCACTGCGTGTGGTCCCGGACAATGCTCGGACGCGGAGTGTGTGGACACACAGACCGACTTCTTCAACTGCGGCACTTGCGGGACCGTCTGCAACAATCGCCCGCCCGATCTCGAGCTGAAGGAGCACGTGGACTGGGGATGCGCCAAGGGCGCCTGCCAGGTCGTCTGCGCGGCCAACTGGGGAGAGTGCAACGACGATCCCGAAGACGGCTGCGAGACGAGCCTGACCACGAACGAGAACTGCGGCGCGTGCGGAAAGGCCTGCAAGACCGGTGAGGTGTGCTCGCAGAAGCGCTGCGTTTGCGATCCGACGCAGACCAACTGTTGCGACCCTGGTCAGGTGCTCTGCGACGGCAAGTGCGTCGACGTGGGCAGCAACCCGGACCACTGCGGAGCATGCGGGAACAAGTGCCCGGGGGCACCGCTCGACGGCGGCGGGAACGTGCAGGTGACCTGTGTGCAGGGCAAGTGCGGCTTCGCCTGCGATTCTGGCTACGCCGACTGCAACAAGGACCTGAGCGACGGCTGCGAGGCGTGGCTGCGCTTCGACGCGAACCACTGCGGTGCGTGCGGGACCGCGTGCAGCCCCGACCAACCGTGTGTCGAGGGAGTATGCGCGACCGCGCCGTGTGATGCCGGAACGACGACTCCGCAGTGAGAGCGAGACGGAACATGCACATCCTGAGATCGTGGACGTACGGGGTGACCATCGGGACGGCGGTGTTCGGAGTCGCGGCCTCTGCAGGCTGCAGCTCGGACGAAGATCCGCTGCTTGGGACCGATGCTGGGTGGAGTGACGCGCCGGTGGACGTGGACGCCGAGCCTTCGGACGGCGGCGCGGACGTCGTAGCGCCCGACGACGGCAGTGTGCCGGACGACGGCGGTGCGGACGCAGGGCCGTGCAGCGTCGACGGCTGGTGCCGGACCGAGCTGACGTCACCGAACCTCGAGGCCATCTGGGGGAGCGGCCCGGACGATGTCTGGGCCGTCGGATGGTTCGGGACGATCATGCACTGGGACGGCACCACGTGGACCCGCTTCGAGAGCGGAACGCAGTGGCCGCTCTTCGGGATCTGGGGCAGCGGTCCGAATGACGTCTGGGCCGTGGGCCGGTACGGAACGGTGCTCCACTGGGACGGCGCGAGCTGGTCAGCCGTGCCGAGCAACACCACGTCGGAGCTCGTGGGCGTCTGGGGAAACGGGACCGGGGAGGTATGGGCGGCGATCGGTTCCGATCGCGCGATGATGCACAAGGGGGCCGACGGCGTCTGGCAGCGCGTGCAGTTTTCGGGCTTCGACTACATGACGGGGATCTCCGGCGTCGAGCAGAGCACGCTGTGGCTGTGGGGAACCAACGGTGTCTTCCGCTGGAACCAGGCGGCCTCGGGGCGAATGCAGAACATCACCAACGACATCTCGTTTCCGTGGTGGTCGTCGACCCTTCCCTGGGATCGCAGCACGAGCCCGATCACGAGCGTCTGGATGGCTGGCCCGTCCGACCTCTGGATCTTGTCCGAGCGCGGTGACGTCTACAACTGGAGGGAGGAGACCGACGGGGGCATCACCGCGGTCCAATCGCGGGTGCCGCCGAGCGGTGCGGCGCAGGACGGATACCTCGACCTCGTCTCCATCTGGGGGACGAGCTCGACGAACGTGTGGGCATCGGGACAGCTGGGCAGGATCGTGCACCTGGAGGACTCGAAGTGGTCGCTCTCGCCGACGGCGATCGGTGGACGGATCTTCGACTGCACGCTCACGCTGTGGGGCGCGAACGCGGACGACATCTGGGCAGTGGGCAAGTGCGGTGACGGGCGTGGTGTTGCACTGCGGAGGCATCCATGAGGAAGCTCGCGATGGTCTTCTTGGCGATGGCCTCCTGCGCGGCGTGGTACGGGTGCGCGTCGACCGACGACCCCGAGGTCATCGATGCGCCGGATTCAGAGCCGCCGAACGAGCGACTCGAGGCGTCGACACCCGACCCTGACGCGGCGGACATCGACGACGCAGGCGAGCCGCTCGACGCTGGCACCGATGCGGATGCGGACGCGAGCGACGCGGACGTGGTCGATGAAGACCCGACGGCAAATCCGGTGCGCTCGCTCGCGCTCGGGGTCGATGTCGCGTGCGCGGTCGTCGACACGCCGGACAAGACGAATGTCCTCAAGTGCTGGGGATACGACTCGCATGGCCAGGTCGGTGTCGGTCGCGACGGTGGGTATGCTTACGTTGCGGCTCCAACCGAGGTCGTGCTGGAGGACGTGCGCAAGGTGGCCATCGGCGCCGAATTCGCCTGCGCCATGACGAGCGATGACGGTCTGATCCACTGCTGGGGCAACAACGCCAGCTCGCAGCTCGGAAACGGCATCTCCGGTCGGAGGACCTCTCCGGCGCCGCCGATCGTGACCATCGGCGGTGGCCTCGAGATCGCTCTGGGCAGGCAGCACGCCTGTACGCGGCTGAGCAACGGCGGCCCGATCATGTGCTGGGGCAGCAACGGCTACGGACGCCTGGGCGTCGGCGACGAAGCGACGAGGAAGTCGCCGTCGCCGGTCCTCGAACCCGCCGGCCAGGGCATCCTGATCGCGCAGGACCTCGCGCTCGGCGATTCCCATTCCTGCGCCAGGAGCGCGTCGGGTGACGCGGTGTGGTGCTGGGGCTGGAACTGGTACGGCCAGCTCGGTGTCGCGACGCTGCCGGATGGCGGCGCGTTGCCTGCGGGAACCCGACCGTCGAACGCGCTCCTCCCGACACGCGTCACGGGCCTGAACGGTACGGTCCGTCAGCTCGCCGCCGCCCTCCACGACACGTGCGCGCTGATGGAGGACGGAACGGTCAATTGCTGGGGCCAGTGCTCGACGGGCGCTTGCAAGGAGTTCATGGATCCCCCACAGCCGGAGCCGAAGGCGGTCATCGACAGCGACACGCAGCAACCTCTCCAAGACGTGGTCAAGATCACCGGCGGCTACTCGACGTCGTTCACGCCGGAGCTCCACTTCTGCGCGCTCCTCTCGAACGGCACGGTCCGCTGCTGGGGCTCCAACGCGCACGCACAGCTCGGTCGCCCTGCGAGCAAACCGTGGACGCTCCAGGCCACGCTCGTGCCGGGGCTGACCCACGTGACCGACGTCGCGGCGGGCTCCGTGTTCACGTGCGCGCGCGTCGGCGAGCGCAGGCTCAAGTGCTGGGGTGACAACACGCGAGGGGCGCTCGGGCAGACGGCGATTCAACCCGGTGACGACATCCGGCCGACTCCCCAGAACGTCGGCCTTTGAAGAGAGCGAACGATGATCTCCGAATCGATGAGGGGTCGAACGCTCCTGATTCATGTGGTGGTCACGTTGGCGGTCGCCGCGTGCGCCGCGAGCGATCGCGCCGGGTTCGCCGATGCGGGCGCGCCGGGTGACGCAGACCTCACTCCTGAGCCGCCCTTCACCGAGCCGAATCAGGACGACAGCTGCGTACGCGCGGTCAACGACCGGAGCAGCATCGGATGCGACTACGTCTTCTTCTATCCACGTGCCTACAACGCGCGCGGGTTTCCATTCAACGTCGGCGGAGGCTGTTTCGCAGCATTCGTCACGAACGAGGGTGATCGCGCCGCGAAGCTCGAAGTGACCTACGGCGACCAGACGCTCGACGTCACGAAGTTCGCCTACGTGCCGTCGGGCAGCGGCAAATCGATCACGTACACGCCGCTGGCGAATGGCGAGCTTGCTCCGCGGCAGGTGGCGATCTTGTTCCTCGCGAGCACGGTGGACTCTCCGCAGAAGTGTCCCCCGGGGACGCGTCCGGCGATGTCGGCCGACGTCTCGATCGTGGGGACCGGATACGGCAAGACGTTCCGCGTGAAGACCTCGCAGCCCGTCGTCATGTACGACATCTTCCCGTACGGAGGAGGCATCGCCGGTCTCGCGTCGGCGACGCTCCTGTTACCGACGAGCAGCTGGGCGACGAACTACCTCGCGGTCACGCCCCAACCGGGAGTGCTCTCGGCGGCGGCGAAGACGGGGACCACGTCGACGAGCGGCGACAACTCGCTCGACCCATGGATCGCGGTCGTTGCGGCCGAAGACGACACACACGTGACCTTGAATCCGAGCGTCAACCTCGCGGGCGGAGCAGGGATCGACCCCGCCCCCGCCGGATCCGAGCGCACCTACGCGTTGAAGAAGGGCGAGTTCCTCCAGTTCCGACAGATGAGCGAGCTCATCGGAACGCCGATCAACTCGGACAAGCCCGTCGGCGTGTTCGGCGGATCGACGTGCATGAACATCCCCGAAGGTGTCCCTGCATGCGATTCGGCGCACCAGCAGATCCCACCGCTGCGCGCCCTCGGCGACGAGTACGTGGCCGTTCGACCGCGGAATCGCTACGCCACGATGGACGAGAGCCCGCCGTGGCGGGTCCTGGCGGCCGTGGACGGCACGCGATTGAGCTACGTGCCGGAGCGCCCGGAAGGGGCGCCGGAGACGCTCGAGAAAGGGCAGTTCGCAGAGTTCCGGACGAGTGCGGCCTTCACGGTGAAGAGCCAGGGCAACACGCATCCGTTCTACATGGCCGGGTACATGGACAGCTGCGAGATGTACACGAGCGACATCGAGGATTGCCGCGGCGATCCGGAGTTCGTCAACGTCGTCTCTCCGCAGCAGTACCGCAAGTCGTACGTCTTCTTCACCGATCCGACGTATCCGGAGACGCACCTCGTCGTCGTGCGCAAGAAGGGCGAAGCCGGCTTTGCGGACGTGAAGCTCGATTGTCTGGGCGTGCTCACCGGATGGAAGGCCGTGGGCGACTACGAGTACACGCGCGTCGATCTCGTTCGCTTCAACTTCGCCGGTCAGGCCCAGTGCGACAACGGCCGCCACGAAATGACGAGCGACGCGCCGTTCGGTGTCACCGTCTGGGGCTGGGGCTCCGGCGAGACGGGCAATCTGACGAGAGGCTTCTATTCGATCTACGTGAGCTACGGCTATCCGGCAGGCGCGAGCCTGAAGTTCATCAACGACGTCGTCGTGAAGTGAACCGGTTGGAGCTCGGCGCTTCCGCCGGACCAGCTCAACCCGCCCAGGGATGTGTTGCCGCCAGTGTCCTCGCCCGGGCTGAAATCTCGGGGATGGCCTCTCCGCGGAGCGCCGCCTCGAGCGCCCGAGCAAGCTCGCGCCCCGACGAGAAGCGGTCTTCGGGGCGTTTCGCCATCGCGACGGCGAGCACGTCGTCGACGGCGGCGGGGAGACCTGCGACGGCGCTCGGCCGTGGCGGCATCGAGAAGACCACGTCGTAGAGCACGGCCGGCGTGTCTTTCCCCTGGAACGCCGGTCGCCCGGTGAGCGCGCGATAGGCGATGACCCCCAGCGCGTAGAGGTCCGTTCGAAAGTCCACCCGCTCACCGCGAGCCTGCTCGGGCGACATGTAGCCGGGCGTTCCGACCACCTGTCCGCCGGTCAGCGTGCCAGTGTTGCCGAGCGAGGAGACGCCGAAGTCGAGCACCTTCCACGTTCGTGTGCGGGTCACGTGGAACAGGTTCTGGGGTTTGAGGTCGCGGTGCACGATGTTCTTCGCTGCTGCGAGGTCGACGACGCTCCCGACCTGGGTGACGAGCTCCACGAGCTCCGTCCCGGCGAGGCGCTGTTCGCCGCGCAGGCGCGCCCAGAGCGTCTCGCCGTGGAGCCGTTCCATGGCGATGTGCAGCGGGCGGGCATTCGGCTCGGACGCCTCGAGGATCTCGACGACGTGAGGCGAGTCGAGCGAGCTCGCGGCGCGCGATTCACGGAGGAAGCGCGCGCACTGCTCCGGATCGTCCGCGAAATGCGGGTGGAGCAGCTTGACCGCTGCCGCCAGCTCGCTGCTCACGTGTTCGGCCGCGTAGACCTCACCCATGCCGCCGCGACCGAGGACAGCGCCGAGCCGGAAGGAGCCGATGATCTGATCGGTGTAGCGGCCCTCGCCGGGCGCGAGCAGCGCGCGATCCAGATCCTGACGGACCTCTTCGAGGAATGCCTCGCGCTGCCGTCCGTGGCGCACGGCGGCCTCGAGCCGTTCGAGGACGTCGAGCGTCGCCTTGCGCGACGAGCGCGCGCTGAGGTAGCCGAGCAAATAAACGCCCTGGACCATCGCCTGCGCCGTGACCAGCTCGAGCGTCGGCCGACCACGCCCGTCGAACAGGCCGTAGTCGGTCACGACCTCGGCGATGACGAGCGCGCTCCACACGGCCTGCGTCGCCGCCGCGACGAGGTAGTTCACGAATGCGGCCGTGCCGCTGTAGCTGCGCCCGAAGTAGTACACGCCGAGGACGACGAGGACCGGCGCTGCGGAGAACACTCCCCAGAAGACGACCGCGACGAAAGAAGACGACCGCGACGAAGCCGGTCATCGCGCAGGAGACGCAGAAGGCAGTGACCTTGGCCGTACTGAAATGCGAAGCGTCCCGTAGGTCTCGCCAGAGCCAAAAGGCGAAGAGCGCGTTCGCGACGGAGGCACCGGCCATCAGCATCTTGACCGAGGCGTTCCCCTGCACGAACGGCAGCGACGCGATCACGACGACGGTCAGCGCCCAGACGACCTTGATGAAGAGGCGCGTGCGCGTGAGCTCTTCGAAGTAGAAGGCCTCGAGCGGCGAACGCGTCGTCAGCGAGTGCGCCGGTTCGAGTACGGTCGGCGGCGCGTGCGCTCCGTGTTGGAGTTGGACCGCTTGGTCCTCGTGCGCGGGCTGGGCACTGCGTGCGCCGAGCGCCCTCGTCTTCGTCATCGACTCAGCCAGGGTCGCTTCGAGCTTTTCGGGCTGACCCATGCCGCGAAGCGTAGCTCAACTGACGGCACTTCCGTCCGTGCCGTGTTCCGTCGCGTGCAACCCGCCAATCCAGCACGCCGAGCGCTTTGCGGTCGATCCGGCAGGGATGCGAGGCTAAGCATGAGCCATGATCGTTGGCGTCATCGGCTCCGGGGCGATCGGCCCCGACCTCGCGTACGGCTTCCTCACGGCGCTCGCTCGTGAGCCCGGATCCAAGGTCTTCCTCGTCGACATCAAACAAGAGGCGCTCGACGCGGGCGTTGCTCGCATCAAGGGCTACGTCGACAAGGGCGTGTCGCGCGGAAAGATCGCGCCCGCCGCGGCGAAGGCGATCACGAGCGCGCTCGTGCCGACGCGTGCGCTGGAGGACCTCGCGTCGTGCGACTACGTCCTCGAGGCGGCGAGCGAGGACCTCGACGTCAAGCGACGCATCCTCGCGTCCCTCGAGAAGATCGTCCGGACCGACTGCCTCATCGGCTTCGCGACGAGCGGACTGCCGCGCCGTGAGATCGCGCAGAATGCCTCGCGGCCCGAGCGCTGCTTCGTGAACCATCCGTTCTTCCCGGCTTGGCGCGCGCTGCCGATCGAGGTCGTGTACAGCGGCGATGCCGCGCTCGGCGCGCAGATGATCGCGACGATCGAGAAGCTCGGGAAGGTCCCGATCGTCACGGCCGACGTCGAGTGCTTCGCCGCGGACGACATCTTCTGCAACTACATCTCCGAGGCAGCGCGCATCGTCGAGGAAGGCCTCGCGACGCCTGCGCAGGTCGACGCGATCGTGAACGCGGCGATCGGAGGCGGCGGACCCTTCAACGTGATGGACCTCACGAAGGGAAACCTGCTCACGCACAAGTGCCAGCTCCTGATGCAGAAGGCGAAGACCGGCACGCCTTGGTTCGCGCCGCCGGCGATCCTCACCGTGCAGGGCGACAAGCCCTGGCACGATCGAAAGAACCCTGGCGATCCCACCCACGACGAGGCGCTCGCTCGGAAGGTCCTCGATCGGATCCTCGCTGTCCTCCTCGCGCGGACGTATTTCGTCGTGGAGCAGGAGATCGCCACGCCGATCGACACGAACTGGCTGACGCGGATGGCGCTCGGGTTCACCAAGGGTCTTCTCGAGGTCGGCGAGGAGCTCGGGGCTGCCCGCGTTCGCGAGCTCTGCGTCCGCTACGCCGAAGCACACCCCGGCTTCCCGGTCCCGAAGATGATCGCGGAGCAGAAGCTGCCGGCGTTCCGGCGCAACGTGAAGCTCGAGCTCGACGGCGACCTCGGCATCGTGCGCGTGTTCCGACCGGAGGTGAAGAACGCCCTCAGCAAGAGGACGCTCGCCGAGATCGACTCAGCCGTCGCCGAGCTGAACGAGAACGCCGCTGTCCGGGGCATCCTCCTCACGAGCCAGGACGGCGCGCTCGCGGGCGCGGACATCGGGGAGCTCGCCGCGCTTCCCACCCCCGCGGAGTGCGAGCGTACCTGCCTCGATTCCCACTCCATCTTCGAACGGATTGCGAGCTCCAAGAAGCCCGTGGTGGCCGCCGTCGACGGTCCGGTGATGGGCGGCGGCGCCGAGCTCTCCATGGCCTGCCATGCGCGTGTCGTCGGGAGCTCCCTTGCGCTCGCGCAGCCCGAGGTGAACCTCGGGATCATTCCGGGCTACGGCGGCACGCAGCGGCTCCCGCGCCTCGTCGGGCTCGAGCGCGCCGTCATGTTGCTGCGCACGGGCCGCGCGATCGGCGCGAAGGAGGCGTGCGAGTGGGGTTGGGCGTACGGCGCGCCCGCGACCGACGTGCTCGGCGAGGCGAAGGCCTTGCTTCGGCGTGCGATCGCCGGCGAGGTGAAGCTCGCGCCGATCGATCCGGCGCCGATGCCGAAAGTCGATGCACTGCCGAACGTCGACATCGGGCACCGCTCGCTCGCGATCGACGCCATCGTCGTCGACGTCGTCCGGCGTGGTCTCGAGCGTCCGCTCGCCGAGGGCTTGCTCATCGAGGCGCAGGGCTTCGCGCGCTGCAAGTCCACCGTCGACATGGACATCGGCATGAAGAACTTCGTCCAGAACGGGCCGCGCGTGCCGGCGGCGTTCCTCCACGAGTAGATAGGGATTGAGCACCATGTCCAGCATCGGATCGATCGTCATCCTCGAAGGCGCCCGCCGGACGCCGCGCGCCGACATCCTCGAGAACAACAAGGACGCGGGGCTCTTCGCGCGCTTCTCGACGACACAGCTCGGTGGCATCGCGATCAAGGCGACGCTCGACGCGAGCAAGCTCGATCGCGCGCTTGTCGGGCACGTCGTCATGGGCATGGCCCAGCACAGCCACCGCGACAGCATCTACGGCGCCAAGGGCATGGCGTGGCGCGGCGGGCTCGACGAGTCCGTCCCCGCGCTCACCGTCGCCCGCATCTGCGGGAGCGGCGCCGAGGCCGTCTCCGTGGGCGCGGAGATGATCCTCGCGGGCGTCCGCCACGACGAGGAGCGCCCGTTCGTCGTCGTCGGTGGCGCCGAGTCGATGCAGTACCCGTTCTCGCTCTACGGCGTGCGCGGCAAGAAGATCGGCGAGGCCGTGCAGAAGTACGGCCCGATCGACGCGAAGACGCTCCCGCCGGGAACGTACCTCCAGGACATGCTCCTGATGAGCCTCTACGACCCCTCGGCCAAGCTCGCGATGGCGAACACGGCCGAAGAGCTCGGCCGCCGCTATGCGATCACCCGCGAGCAGGCAGATTCGTTCGGTCATCGCTCGCACGTCCTGGCGAAGTCCGCGCGGGATGCGGGAGCGTTCAAGGAGGAGACGGTGCCCGTGCGCGTCGAGACCGCCGACAAGGCGCTGCTCGTCGAGCACGACACGCACATCCTGGAGGACGCCTCCCTCGCGAAGATGAGCCGGCTCCCGGCCGCCTTCGAGGCGGGCGGGATCGTGACCGCCGGCAACGCGAGCGCGGTCGTGGACGGCGCGGGTGCGATGATCATCGGCAAGGAGAGCGACGCGGCGAAACACGGGGCAAAGCCGCTCGCGCGCATCGCGGGGATGGGCGTCGCTGCCTGCGACCCGCGCATCATGGGCTGGGGCCCGGTCCCGGCGACGAAGCGCGCGCTTGCGTCCGCTGGGATCGACGGCAAACAGATCGACCACGTCGAGCTGAACGAAGCCTTCGCTCCGCAGGCGCTCGCGTGCATTCGCGACTTCGAGAAGCTCGGGATCGATCCGGAGAAGGTCAATCCCCTCGGCGGTGCGATTGCCCTCGGGCATCCGCTCGGCGCCACCGGCGCCATCCTGAGCATCACCTGCGCCCATGCCCTCCGCCGCGCGAAGAAGCGGTACGGGCTCGTCACGATGTGCATCGGCGGCGGTCAGGGCATCTCGCTCGTGCTCGAAGCGATGTGAGAGACCGCTGACGTTGCGGGTGACCAGGCGCTGAGGGCAGGATCCCGCGACGCGTCGAGGGGAACTACCGACAGTCGCAGGGCGGTGCAATCAACCGGCGCGTCGGTCACCCCGCTTATTTCGCGGGATCCACGTCTGCACACCCCTTGCAGCCCGCCGCGCCATGTCGAAGACGCGTGCGATGGTGAAGATGTCGGCGACCGTGCTCCTTTTCGGAGGAACGGCCCTCGCGGATGATGCGCGGGGCGGGACGGACCTTCCGCTCTACACCAACGACCTCACGATCCGCCTGCCGAACGGGCTCGAGCAGACGAACTGCGCCGATCCGACCGTCATTCGTGGCAAGGGCACCGACCCGTACTGGTACGCGTTCTGTACGACGGACTCGTTGAACGACGAGGACGTCGACGAGCGCGGCGTCCGCCGCTCGCATCTGCTCCCTTCGCTCCGATCGCGCAATCTCGTCGACTGGGAGTACAGGGGCGATGTGTTCGCCGCGCCGCCGTCATGGGCAGCGCCCGGCTCGTCGCTCTGGGCGCCCGACGTCGTGTATCTCAACGGGAAGTACCATCTCTATTACGTCGTCACGGACACGGCAGATTCCGTCAGCGGCGAGCCAGGATGCACGAGCGACAACGCGATTGGCGTGGCGACGAGCTCGAGCCCGAATGGTCCATGGAAGGACTCCGGCAAGCCCGTGGTCGCACCTCGCCGGGCCGGGCCCGGGTGCAACTTCTACTGGACGTACGACCCCGACGTCCTCGTCCCGACGCGTGGTGAGCCCGTCATCTACTACGGCAGCTACTACGGAGGGATCGAGGCCCGCAAGCTCGCCGCCGACGGTCTGTCGTCGCTGCCCGACTCGGCACGCGCGATCACGATCCCGAACCGCTACGAGGGCGCGAACGTCGTCGAGAAGGACGGGAAGTATTATCTCTTCGCCTCGGCGAGTGACTGCTGCAACGGTCCACTCACGGGCTATCAGGTCTTCGCCGGCCGCTCGTCGAATCCGTTCGGCCCGTTCGTCGATCGCGAGGGGGTCTCGCTCCTCGATACTCGCGTCGGCGGTACCCCGGTGTTGACGCTGAACGGCAACAAGTGGGTCGGCGTCGGGCACAACTCCGTCTTCAGTGACGCGGCCGGGAACTGGTACACCGCGTATCACGGGATCGATCGCCGCGATCCCTACTTCCAGGGCAACGTCGGCTACACGCGCCGGCCGCTGCTGCTCGACCGGATCACGTGGCAAGACGGTTGGCCGGAGGTGCGCTCCGGGCTCGGCGCCTCGGACTCCCCGAAGCTCGCGCCCGCGCCCACGCCTCCGCGCGATCCGAAGGGCGTCGCCGCAAAGCGAGCGCTCGTCAACACGCTCCACGACCTCCTCGATCCGAGCTCCTACCTGACGCGTCTCGACGATACCGACGTCGCGCGCCTTCCGCTCGTGACCGAGGCGTCGGACGAGTTCGACGGCGAAGCGCTCGCGAGCCGCTGGTCATGGGTCCGCGCGCCCGGCGCGGGTGCTGCAGGCGTGGGCGGTGGCGTGTTCCAGTTTGCGACGCAGGCGGGCGAGCTGTTCGGCGGCTCGAACGACGCCGCGGTGCTCATCGAGGACGCGCCGCGCGGCAACTGGATCGTCGAGGCGAAGGTCGACCTCGACCTGCCCGACACGGGCTGCTGCTTCAACTACGTTCAGGCTGGCCTCGTCGTCTACGCCAACGACGACGCGTACGTGAAGCTCACGCACGTGTCGATCTGGGAGACGCGGCAGATCGAGTTCGCGAAGGAGATCCCCGCGCCCATCCCCGGCTTCCCGGCGTACGGCTCCGGTGTCGGGGCGGCCCCGGGCAGGACGACGTGGCTTCGGATCGCGCGGGTCGTCCGCGGCGACAAGCAGATGTACGTCTCGTACTCGAGCCGCGACGGCAAGACATTCTCGCGCGGCCCCGTCTGGGATCACGACCTCGGCACGACCCCGAAGATCGGGCTCGTCTCGTTCGGCGGTACCGGGTTCACGGCGCGCTTCGATCACGTCCGCGTCCGCACCCTGCCGAACGACCTCTGAGTCGAGGTTGCGCCGGGCTTCTTGCGTTCTTGCGGGCCGTCGATGGTCAACGGGATGACGAGAGGCCGTCCCTTGACCGTCGCGGCCCTCCTCGCGACACTCGAGCCGAGTGAAGCCGCTCGACTTCATCGCAGCGATCGAGCTCGCCTACGATCGCTCACGGGGGGATACCGACTGGCTCGACGACATCACGCGGCTGGTGGCGCCCGCATTCAGCTCCGGGCCCCCGACGACGAGCTTCTTCTTCAATCTGACGGGCCAGGACGCGGCACTGGGGAAGACGTCCAGCGTCGGGGATCGGACGTACGGTCGCGACGACTACGCGCGGCTGCACGAAGAAGGGAAGGCGATCCAGATCAGCCCGCGCATCGCGTATGAATGCGACGTCATCGCGGTGTTGTCTCGCGTCATCGGTCCGCAGGCGGCCGCCCAGATGATCGGCTCTGCGGGGATGGTCGGTGTCGATGCGCTCGGTCTTCGTGCCAACACGACCTCCGAGAGCGGCATCATCTTCACGACCTTCGTTTCTCCCGGATACCGCATCCGCCATCGAAACCTCTGGACCCGCTTCGCAGCGCACGTCGGATCCGCGCTTCGGTTGCGACGCACCCACGCAGCGCCTGCACCCGATTCGGCCTCTGCCGTGCTCAGCCCGCTCGGTCGGCTGGAACATGGAAGCGAAGCCGCGATAGCCGCGCGCAAAGACCTCGCAGGGGCTGCCAAGGACATGGATCGCGCGCGCGGCAAGCTTCGGCGGCTCGATCCCGATGCTGCAAGCGCGTTGTGGCGCGCCATGGTGCGGGGAGAGTGGTCGCTGGTCGATTGGTACGATCACGACGGCAAACGTTTCGTCCTCGCGCAAAGCAACAAGGTCCCGGTCCGGAGCCAGCAGGCGCTCACCGAGCGCGAGCAGCAAGTCGTCGCATGCGCGGCGATGGGGCATTCGAACAAGCTCATCGCGTACGATCTCGGGCTCTCGACGGGCAGCGTGTCCGTCATCCTTCGCCGCGCGGCGACGAAGCTCGGCGTCTCCGGTCGGACCGCGCTGATCCGCGCGTTTCGCGAGAGTCGAGGCGGTCCGAGCGGAAGCGGGCGTTCGTAGCTCGACACGGTCGACGCGGACCAGCCGTCTCCATGTCCGCGCGCGTCAGGTGCGGTGGCGCGCGCGATACATCCGATCGACGTGGAGGAGCACCTCGTCGCGGTGCTTCACGATCTGTACCTCGTGCTGGAAGACAGCCTCGATCGTACGGAGAGGGTTGATGATGAACGTCACCCTCTTCGGGCGCCCGATCAGCGGCCAGAGGACGCCGTACGCGCTCGAGATCTTCTTGTCGTAGTCGCCGATCATCGGGAACGGCGCCCGGAGTGACTCCGCGAAGCGGCACTGGGTGTCGTGATCGTCCGTGCTCACGCCGATGATGGTGGCCCCCGCAAGCGAGAGCTCCGCGTAGTTGTCGCGGAACCGCATCGTCTCCTTCGTGCAGCCCGGTGTGAAGGCTTTCGGGAAAAAGTAGACGACCGTGCAGAGCTTCGTCGCCTGCTCGGCAAGGCGGAACCGCTTGCCGTCGTTTGCGACCGCGTCGATGTCGGGTGCAGTGTCGCCCGGCTTCAGCACGTGTTTCGTCCCATCCTACGATGCCGCGCGCCGGGCGTCTCAGGCGGAGGAGCATCCGAGCGCGGAGGCGTGTTCAGCGTGTCGTGCATGCGGCACGGATCTTCGGGGACACCGACCGGGCGTCGAGGCGGATGTCGCCGCCGGTGGCGGACTTCCACGCCGTGCACGCGCCTGCGGCGAGGCCGGTGGCGTCGAGGGCGACGTATGCCTCGAGAAGGGCGCGGTGAATCGAGGCGAGCTGCGGCTTCGTGAGCTCTCCCGAGCCGAGCAGCCGGTTGCCCTTCGCGACGGCGTCGACGTAGCGTCCCGCCCGCACGTCGGCGAGCAGGGGAGGGATGTCGGCCTCTCCCCGGCGCTGCGCTTCGTAGGCCTGGCCTCCGCCTTCGGTGCGTGTGCGTTCGCCGGCTGCGCGAGCGGCCTTCTTGCCCTCTTCGGTCAGCGACAGATCGATGAGCGGCACGAGGATGACGTCGCCGCGGAGGAGCTTCTGCTTGCCGTCTCGGTTGTTGTAGACGTCGAGCTCCCACGATTTGTTGATGTCGCCGAGGTAGCGCTGCGCGAGGCTCGCCATCGTCTCGCGGTCCGCGGCGAGGTGTGCGACGACCGCCGGGATCTCGATCTCCTGGTTCTCGACGGGAGGGACCCAGGCGACCGCCCCGTTCGCGCGCGCCAGCACCTCGGCGCGGCGCGTGTCGCCGAGGAACTGCCGCGCGAGGCCGAACCACGTCTCACCTTCTTTCACGCGGTGATGCCCGGGCGCTGGGATCTCGAGCGGCTGCCCCGCGACGATCGCGCTGCCGCCGTGGGCGTCGAGCGCGTTTGCTCCCGCAATCGCGGCCTCGAAGCGTGGCGAGCCGTAGAACCGGATCGCGATCTGCGCGAGCGTCTCTCCCTGCGAGACGACGTGTCCGAACGCGGTTGCGTCGGACGGTGCGAAGAGCAGCGCCGCGGCGAGCCCGCCGAGGACGAGATGTCGGAGCTTCATCGGGCATCCTTTCCCGCGTCGTCCGCCGAGAGGTTCATGACGACGTCGAGCATCACGGTCTCGCCGGCGACGATGTCGACCTCGCGCTCGACGGCTGACGGCGCGTCCGGGTGAGTGAGCGTGACGAAGTGTTTGCCGGCCGCGAGCGGGATCGCGCGCGCAAAAGGGGTCGTCTCGACGAGCTGTCCGTCGACGCGCACGTGCGCCCACGGCGTGGCGACGACGCGGAGCCCACCTGCGCGCTCCGGTGCGAGCTCGAGCGAACGTGAGCCCGCGTTGCGCGCTTCGCGCGCTTGCGCGTTCCCCGACTCGATGGCGATCGCGCCCGCCGAGAAGAGCATCGCGATCGCGACGAACCCGACGACGGCGCGACCAAGGCTCATCGGCTCGCGCGCCGCGATCCGAGGACTGCTCGCCGGACGCACGACGGGGAGGAGCGGACGACTCACCGAGCCGATCGGGCGGGACTCGCCGTCACGCCTCGCGCTCTTCTCGTCGTCCTTCGCCACGAAGCTGGTCTCGGCGAGCGCGGTCCGAATGAGCGATGCCGGATCTTCGCGAGTCTCTGCCCGGAGCGCATGTTCGAGCCGCTCCTTCACGGCGCCCGCCGTCGGGAAACGATCGTGCGGCGACTTCTCGAGCAGGCGCGTCACGATCCGCTCGACGGCGCGCGGGCAGTGGGGCGCGCGCTCCCGGAGAGGCGCGGGCGCGTCGCGGCGGATCCGCTGCGCAGCGCTGCGTTTCTCGTTGCTCTTCTCGGGCGTCTCGAACGGGCGCGAGCCGCTCAACATCTGATAGAGGACGACGCCGAGCGAGAAGAGATCGCTCCGGCCGTCGACGAAGTCGCCGAGGATCTGCTCCGGAGACATGTACGCGGGCGTTCCGAACGCGTCCTTCACCTGCTCGGGCGCCATTCGTCCGGAGGCGGTGATTCCCTCCGTGCCGAGCGTGTCGCTCATGCTCGCGGTCCGCGGGCGCTGGGCGATGCCGAAGTCGATCACCTTCACGTTGCCCGTCTTCGAGAGCAGGATGTTGCTCGGCTTCACGTCGCGATGGACGACCCCGCGCTCGTGGATGTGCTCGAGCGCAGCGCAGATCCCACACGCGATCGCGAGCGCGGCCGGGACGCTCAGCTTCTTCTTGGCGTTCTGGTCGCGTGATCGTGCACGTCGATTCGACTCCTCGATCGTCGCGAGCACGTCGTGGAGCGACGGACCGTCGACCCACTCGAGGGCGAGATACGGCCGGCCGGAGCCAGTGCGGCTCGCCTCGAGCAGCAAGACGACGTTCGGATGTGCGAGGTCCGCGAGGATCGTCGCTTCGCGCTCGAGCTGATCGCCGAACGAAGACGTCGGTGCGATCTGGGACTTGAGCGCCTTCAGCGCGACGACGCGCCCAGGCGCGCTCGACGATGTCGCCTTGAAGATCGTCGAGAGCGAGCCGGAACCGATCGTGTCGGTGATCCGGTACCCCCCGAAGCGGATCTCGCTCATGACGTCGGTCTACCGATCTACTGCCTACTGCGCCTCGAGCAGTGACACACCCGTCATCGCGGCGGGCTTCGGGATCCCCATGAGCTCGAGCATCGTGGGGGCGACGTCGCAGATGCGCCCGCGCCGGAGCTTCACGTCGCGGTGCGCGTCGTCCACGAGGATGAGCGGAACGGGGAAGAGCGTATGGGCCGTGTGCGGCTGACCGGTCGCCGGATCGACCATCAGCTCGCAGTTGCCGTGGTCTGCGGTGATGAAGAGGGCGCCGTGTTTCGCGCGAACCGCGTCGGCGATGCGGCCGATGCCCTTGTCCACGACCTCGACGGCCTTGATCGCCGCATCGAGGTTGCCGGTGTGACCGACCATGTCGGGGTTCGCGAAGTTCACGAGGACGAAGTCGAACTTGTCCGACTCGATCGCCTTCACGACGGCGTCGGCGACGCCCTCGGCCGCCATCTCGGGCTTCTCGTCGTACGTGGCCACGTCCTTCGGCGAGGGAACCATCATGCGCTCCTCACCCTGGAACGTCTCTTCGCGTCCGCCGTTGAAGAAGTACGTCACGTGCGCGTATTTCTCCGTCTCCGCGCAGCGGAATTGCGTCAGCCCGAGCTTGGCGATCACCTCGGGGAAGATGTCCGGATACGTCTCCTTCGGGAACGCGATGGGCAGGTTCAGCTTCGCGTCGTACGTCGTCATGCACGCGTAGGTGCGGAACGGCGGCTTCGCTTCGCGTGCGAACTCGGTGAATCCCGCCGTCGCGAGCGCCCGCGTGAGCTCTCGCGCGCGGTCGGGGCGGAAGTTGAAGTGGAGCCCCGAGTCCTTCTCTGGATGGGCCCCGGCGTAGTCGCCGACGACGAACGGCTCGACGAACTCGTCGGTCTTGCCCTCGGTGATGCTCGCCCGCACGCGCTCGACGGCGTCCGGGTACCGGGGCGCGTCCGCCTGCACGATGGCGCGGTAGGCGCGCTCGACGCGCTCCCAGCGGTTGTCGCGGTCCATTGCCCAATAGCGGCCGCTCACGGTACCGATGACGCCCTTGCCGGCGAGCTTCTCCTGCAGGCGCTCGAGGTACCCCGGCGCGGTGCCCGGCATCACGTCGCGGCCGTCGAGGAACGCGTGGACGACGACGGGGACGCCGAGGCCGGCGGCCGTGTCGATCAGCGCGAACAGGTGATTGATGTGGCTGTGCACGCCGCCGTCGGAGAGGAGGCCGAAGAGGTGCAGCCGCCCGCCTGCCTTCTTCGCGTGCTCGATCTCGGCATGGATGACCGGCGTCGTGCCGAGCGTGTTCGACTCCACCGCCGCGTCGATGCGCATGATGTCCATCAGCGCGATCCGCCCGGCCCCGAAGTTGAGGTGGCCGACCTCGCTGTTGCCCATCTGCCCGGGCGGCAGACCGACGTCCGGGCCGCTCGTCCCGATGAGGCTGTGCGGGTACTTCTCGAGCAGCGAGTTGAACACCGGCGTGTTCGCGAGACGCACGGCATTGGCGTCGGTCTCGGCGCGTTCGCCGAGGCCGTCGAGGATCATGAGGACGACGGGGCGCGGGCGTTTCGAAGAAGTGTCAGCCATCGAGCCGCAGACCATAGCGCATCGAGGCGCGTCACTCAGCTCACGAAGAAGGCGTCCCGGCGGCCTTCCTGCCCTTCCCGCAGTTCGCCCCTAGGGCAGGTCGCCGCAAACCACGCAAGGCGGAGCCGCGAGCGCTTGGGCTCGACCCCGCGAGCGGCGGATCTGCCGCGGCTGTGGCTTGAGCCGCGGACCGCGATCGCTTACCACGGCGTCGTGCCCTGGATCCGAGCCGTTCTACGAGGTCAAAAGGTCCTCGCCCGCGTGAAGTCCGATGGCTCGTTCGACGCGCAAGGCGGGCGGGTCGAGATCCGTTACAAGCCCACCGATTCGCGCGTGTATCGCGCCGGCGCGAAGAACCTCGAACGCATCGCCGGTGACGACGAGATCCTCCCCGACGACGCCGTCGTGCCGGGTGAGGAGGCGCCGAAGCAGGCGAGCAAGGAAGAGCGATCGAACGCGCGCAAGGCCGACGCGGCGGCGAAGGCCCTCGCCCCGGACGCGGTGCCGAAGGACGCGTGGACCGTCTACGCCGACGGCGCGTGCTCGGGCAATCCCGGACCCGCTGGCCTCGGCATCGTGCTCGTCGAGCCGGGCGGAAAGATGCACGACGGCTACGAGTACCTCGGCATCGCGACGAACAACATCGCCGAGCTGACGGGCATCCTGCGCGCTGCGGAGCTCGTTCCGGCGGGAGCCTCGGCCGTCGTCCACACCGACAGCCAGTATTCGATCGGCGTGCTGACGAAGGGCTGGAAGGCGAAGGCGAACCAGGAGCTCGTCGCCAGCGTGAAGAGCGCGCTCGCCACGCGACGTGGCTGGCGTCTCGTCTACGTACCCGGCCACGCAGGCGTCCCGCTCAACGAGCGCGCAGACGAGCTCGCGCGTGAAGCGATTTCACGTCGGGCCTCGAAGCTGCCCTTGCCGCCGCTCGTCGACGCGCCCGCGCGCTGATCGAAGCGGCCGGACCATCGGCTGAGCCGTCCGTCGGAGGCGTCCGGAGCGGCCGTATTTTCACGCCGTCGCCCCGGAAAAAGAGCCGGTTCCTGCGCTCGCGCGCGCTATGCTGGCGCCCCTCGATGGCGAACGCGATCCGGGTCCATTCTTCTTCCGTCGTTTCCGAAAATGCCGACGTCGGCGATGGCACGCAGATTTGGCTCTTCTGCCAGATCCGAGAGAACGTCCGCATCGGCAAGGGATGCATCCTCGGCAAGGGCATCTACATCGACAGCGGCGTGACGATCGGGGACAACGTCAAGATCCAGAACAACGCGTCGATCTACACGGGCGTGACGATCGAAGACGGCGTCTTCGTCGGGCCGCACGTCTGCTTCACCAACGACAAGGTCCCGCGGGCAGTGAACCCGGACATGTCGCTCAAGAGCGCCGACGATTGGCACGTCACCCCTACGCTCGTGAAGGCGGGCGCGGCGCTCGGCGCGAACTCGACGATCGTGTGCGGCGTGACGATCGGGCGCTGGGCCATGGTCGCGTCGGGCGCGGTCGTGACGAAGGACGTCCCCGACCACGCGCTCGTGATGGGCAACCCGGCGCGCATCTACGCGTGGGTCTGCTCGTGTGGAAAGAAGGTCCAGATGGACGATAGCGAGGGTCGCGGCACGTGCTCGTGCGGACGGACGCTCGTGAAGGAGCGCGCGCCCGACGGTCTGCGCGAGGTCGTCCGCGTCGCATGAGGTGAACTGATGCCGAGCATCTTCCGGAAGGGCCTCTTCGAAGGCCACATCGCGATCATCACCGGCGGTGGAAGTGGCATCGGTCTCGCGACCGCGCGTTCGCTCGGAGAGCTCGGCGCGAAGGTCGCCATCTGCGGGCGAAACGCGGAGAAGCTCGCCGCCGCCGAGACGCGGCTTCGCCAAGACGTGCCCGGAATCGACGTCTTCGCGGCGCCTTGTGACATCCGCGAGGTCGAGGGCATCCAGGCATTCGTCGACGGCGTCGGAGAGAAGCTCGGGCGCGCCACGATCCTGGTGAACAACGCCGGCGGTCAGTTTCCGACCACGGCCGAGACCGTCTCGCCTCGCGGTTGGGAAGCGGTCGTCCGCAACAACCTGAACGGCACGTTCTTCATGACCCAGGCGGTCGCGACGAAGCACATGATCCCCGCGCGACGCGGCCGGGTCGTGAACGTCATCGCGAACATCGCGCGCGGGTTCCCGGGAATGGTCCACACCGGCGCGGCGCGGGCAGGGGTCGAGAACATGACGCGCACGCTCGCGGTCGAGTGGGCGCAACACAACATCCAGCTCAACGCCGTCGCGCCGGGGGTCATCCGCACGACGGGCACGGATCAGTACCCGCCCGAGCTCGTCGAGCTCAGCCGCAAGAAGACGCCGATGAAGCGTCTCGGCACGGCGGGCGAGGTCGCCGAGCTCATCGTCTACCTCGCATCGGACGCGGCGCACTTCGTGACCGGCGAGTGCTGGTACATCGACGGGGGCGCACATCTCTGGGGCGACAACTGGCTCATCCCCGACGACGAGCCGCCTGCGCCACCGGCCATCATCGCGGAGCTCGGAAAATAGCGGGGGCGGAGGGTGGTACCCGAGGCGGAGAAAGAAGAAGGCGACGTTCGCAAGCTCGCTGAGGAAACGAGCGCGTCGGCTTCTTCGCTCGAGGCGGCCACGTCTTCGCTCGAGGCGGCCGCGGCGCTGAGCGAATCGTCCGCCGAGCGCCCGGTCACGCCTCGACCGGATCCGCTCACGCAGTTGCCTGTCTTCACCGACGCAGACGGTGCTCCGCTGCGGGGACCCGAGGTCGCGAGCGTCGACGAACCGAAGCCGAAGTTCATCATCACGTTCCGGCAGTGGATCCACGACTACTTCCTCGGGGACGATCCGTCGTTCGGGCTCGCGCTGGTGCCGTACTGCTTCCTGTCGATGATCCTCTTCACGAGGCATCCGTCGCGGACCAACTTCATCTTCGACGAGCAAGAGGCGCTCCTCGCCAATCCGTACGTCCGGAGCATCGCGGAGGCGCAGCCGAAGTTCCGCTGGATCGACGCGTTCTATCGTGACTTCTGGGGCCTCGGCCCGGAGCGCAGCATCGGCTCGTACCGGCCACTACCGAACCTCGTGTGGCGCGCGCTCTGGGGGCTCGGCGCACGGGACCAGACGCCGTTTCTGCACCACTGGGTGAACGTGCTCCTGCACGGGGTGAACGGTGCGCTCGTCTGCGTGCTCGCGTTTGCGCTCACGAAGCGCCGGGGCGTCGCATGGATCGCCGGGGCCGCCTTCACCGCGAGCGCCGTCTTGACCGAAGCCGTGAGCGGCGTCGTCGGCATCGCGGACGTGCTCGGTGCAACCGGGACGCTCCTCGCGCTCCTCGCGCTGACGCGGAAGCTCCCCTGGATGGCGCTCGGCGTCTTCCTAGGCACGCTGTTCGGCCTCTACTCGAAGGAGAGCGCGCTCTGCTGCGTACCGCTCCTCCCGCTCGGCGCGCTGTTGCTCGCGCCGACCACCCATCCGGACAAACCTCGCCGGTGGGTGCGCGCCGTCGTGGCCTTCGCGGCGGCCGGGGGCGCGTTCCTCCTCTACGTCGAGGCGCGGCGACGGATGTTCCCTGCCGCGCTCCCACAAGAGCTTTCGGTCGAAGCGAATGCGCACAAGGGCCTCGGTGGCCGGACGTTCGCCGCGATGTTGCGCTGGTACGCGCAGCCGACGTTGCCGAAGGACCCGCTCAACAATCCGCTCGTCAACGCGGACGGCCTGCATCGTGTGGCCGGCGCGCTCCGCGTCTGGTGGCGCGGCCTCGTGCAGGTCGTCTTCCCGCACACGCTCTCGGGCGACTACTCCGCCCCGCAGGAGCCCGTACCGCCGACGCTGCTGAACCCGGAGATCATCCTCGGAGGGCTCGCGCTCGTCGTGCCGTTCCCGCTCGCCGCGTGGCTCGGCATTCGTTCCTGGCGCCGACTCCGCAAGCGACCGGATGCGGCGGCGATCGCGGTCGCGCCCGAAGCTCCGGGCGACTCGCCGCTACCGCTGCTAGCAGGCGACGACGCACCGTGGCCGTACGGCGCGCCGGGCGCGGAGAGCGAGACCATTGCGCCCGCGACGGGAGCGCCAGCGCCGACGCGTCGAGCCGACGCTTCGCTCCTCGTTGCGTTCGGCATGCTCTGGACGGTGCTGTCGTTCTTCCCCGTCTCGAACATCCCGGTGCTCCTGCCCACCGTCCGCGCCGAGCGTTTCTGGTACTTCCCGGTCATCGGGACGAGCCTGTTGCTCGGCGTTCTCTTCGGCTGGCTCGCCGACCGAGCGGCGGCACGTGACGCGCTCTCGCGACGTGCCCTCGTGGCAGGGACGATCGCGTTCTTCCTCTTCCAATCGTTCGCCGCGCGTCGCCATGCGAACGACTACACGGACGACCTGTCGTTCTGGGATGCCACGCGCCGAGCGGTCCCGCGAAGCGCCAAGGCGCACCTCAACTATTCCGTCATGAAAGGCGCGCGCGGCGACCTCGAGGCACGCCTCGCTGCCAACCGCATCGCGCTCGACCTCGCGCCGCAATGGCCCATGGCGAGCGTGTACTTGGGCGACACGCTGTGCCGGCTCCATCGCGCGCCCGAGGCGTGGCCACACTACGTCAAGGGCTTCGAGCTCGCGCCCAATGACGTGAACCTCATCGCGCTCGGCGTCCAGTGCCTCTGGGACGAGAAGCAGCTTGCCGAAGGCTCGAACGTCCGGACCGAGCTCGATACGCTGAAGGACAAACATCCGGGTTCCTGGCTCGAGTACATCGGGCGTGACGTGCTCGAGCACGGCGAGGAACACAACGGCGTCGATCCGAAGTACCGTCCGCGCGGGTACAACGAAGGCCCGAAGGACTGACGACGGCGAGGACGAGCGAGTCGCGATGAGGGCGATGGATTTCCGAACGAGCCTACCTGCGGCCGCCGTCGTGCTGGCGTGCGTGCTCCTCGTCACCGTGAAGGCGGCATACGCCCCCGGTCCGCCTGCACGACGGACCGCGACGGAGGATGAGCGCGCCGAGATCGCGCAGACCATCGCCGTGCTCGAACGCGACTGGAGCAAAGAGACGACGCAGAACTTTCCTGCCGACAACTGGTCGCAACGCGACGACTTCCACGGACGCGAGTACCAGAAGGTCGAGGAGCTCGTGAGCCAGAAGGGCATCCGGACGGAGGACGTGCTTCGAGCCATCGACGAAGACATCCACAGCCGAAAGGCGAAGACTCCGGACGCGCCAGACGACCGCAACGCCCGCGCGGTGCCGTGCAAGCCGCGTCCTTTCTACGACTGACGCGTCATGGGTCGCCTCGCCGAACGCACGGCTGTACGCATTGCCATCTTCGCGTTGATCGCGACCGCGGTCGTCTGGGTGATGTTGCCCATGGCGGGATGGCTCAACGAGTTCCGCGACGCGCAGGTGCTCACGCTGCACGAGCGCGCCGCGGTCGACACGGTACGCCGTTTCGGCCAGCTCCCGCTCTGGGACCCCTGGTATTGCGGCGGCATCTACGGCCTCGGTGAGCCGCAGAGCCGGTTCGCCTCGCCGCCGTTTCTGCTCAGTCTGCTGTTCGGCGCCGAGCGCGCCGAGCCGCTCGTCGTCTTCTTCTTCACCATCCTCGGGATGGAGGGCACGTACCGCTGGCTGCGGCTCCGCGTCAACGACGCGTCCGCAGCGCTCCGCGTCGCCCCCATCTTCGCTCTCTCCGGCCACTTCGCCGTCTCGTGGTTCCGGGGTTGGACGAACTTCTTCGGCTTCGAGCTCGTGCCCTGGATCCTGTTCGGGATTGCGCTGACCGCGCGGGGGCGCAGTCGCGGCATCCTCGTCGGCGCTATCGCGTTTGCGGTGATGATCGGGTTCGGCGGCACGTTCGCCGCGCCGATCGTCGCTGTCGCCGCGACGATCGAGGCGCTGCGATCGATCCTCGAACAGCCGCCGCCTCGAAGAGGACGCGCCGTCGTCATGCTCGTGGCGCTCGGCAGCTTCATGCTCGCGTTGGCGGCCGTGCGACTGCTTCCACTCGCCGAGACATTGTCGGCGCAGCCGCGCATCATGGCGGGGACGCCCGGCCACGCGCCGAAGAGCCTTCTCTTCTTCCTCGTGAAGGCACTCGAGGTGAAGAACGGCGACGTCGAAGACCCGGGCAGTTTCTTCGTCGGCGCAGCGTTCCTCGCGCTGATCGCGCTCGGCGGTTCGGATCGAAAGTCGCTCCGTCCGCTGGTCATCATCATCGTGTTCCTCTGGCTCGCCGCGGGATATGCGCGCAAGCCTGCGCTCTTCGCGCTGCTGAGAGAGCTCCCGGTCTTCTCTGCGCTGCGGTATCCGGAGCGCTTCTTGTGGGTCGCCATCCTGTACGCATGCGAGCCGGCTGCGAATGCGCTCGCCCGGATCCCTCGCCTAGGCGACGGCAAGAAGTGGCGCTTCGGCGCGCATGCCGTGCTGACGCTGGCCGTCGCCGGCACGATCGTGGCGCAGATCTCGACGTTCGCCGACGTGAACAAGGCGCGCGAGCTCGGGGCCGTCGTGGTCGACCGAATGCAGGAGTTCCGTCAGGCCCGTGGCAACCGCTGGCTCGCCGCTCACTACACGGGGATCGGCGCTGGCTCGCTCTCGTGCTGGGAGACGCATCCGGTCACGATGTCTTCGCTGCTGCGTGGCGACCTCGTGGCCGAGGAGTACGTCGCCGATCCGCAGGTCGGCAAGGCGCGGCGCATCGCATGGTCGCCCAACGAGATCGTCGTGCACGCGTCGATGGCGAGCGCCGGTCGGCTCCTCGTGAATCAGAACTGGCACCCGGGCTGGCGCGCGTCCGTCGGCACAGTCGTGTCGCAGGAGGGCCTCCTCGCCGTCGAGCTGCCGGCGGGGGAAAACGACGTCACGCTCTCTTTCCGGCCGCGCTCGGCGCTGACGGGCGGCGTCGTGACGCTCGTCGCGCTGGTCGCGCTCGTCGGCATCGGGTGGGGCACACGTCGCGGCCGCGTTCCCTTCCGGCGCGGAACCGTCGTCCGTTCGGCGGCGCTCGTCCTCGCCCCGTGGGCCGTGCTCGGCGTGTTCATCGCGACCTGGGACGAGCCGCGCTATCCGCCGCCGGCGATGCGCAACGCGAACGGCTCACCGGCGATCGTGTCGGGGCCCGCACCTGACGCGAAGAAGATCGGAGCCCAGTTCGACCTTCCGATCGTGGTCGACGGCGCTCGCGTGTCCGGTCCGGATCCGCTGAAGAACCTCACCATCGACGTCTACTTCCGACGGACGGGCGCGATGCCGAGGACGACGGGCGTGTTCGTCCACGTGGTCCGCCGCGAAGGACAAGAGCCCATTCCGCCTCCACAAAACGAGAAGGAGAAGAAGGAACGGCCGCTCGAGTTCCTGAACGCCGACCATCAGGTCGTCGGCGGGAGCTTCTATCTGTCGGAATCGCCGGAGGGCTACGTCATCCAGGACTCGTTCGGCGTGCACGTCGGCAAGGCCGCACGCGGCGAATACGACGTGTGGCTCGGCTTCGGTCACGTCTCCGGCCGCCGTGGCCGCGCGAGGATCACGGAGCCCGGCAACACGACGGTGAACGACAACCGAATCCTGCTCGGGTCGTTCGTCGTCCGCTGAAGCGCGGGTCTCGAGCGTCCAGGGCGTGTCCCTGAACAGGCTCGGTCTCTCCGTGCCCGTGCCCGTGCCCGTGCCCGTGCCCGTGCCCGATCGGGTCCGAGCGGAACTTGCTGTGCTCACTGCACGGCCTTTCCATCGGGTGTTCAGCATGCTCCATGTCGATGCATGGTTCGCAGGCAGCTGCGCGACGAGCAGTGGGCGAAGGTCGAGCACGTGCTGCTCTCGCAACGCCGCTCTGGGCGCCGAGGGCGCGACGATCGGAACTTCATCGAAGCCGCGCTCTGGTGGCGACGCACGGGCGTGCCATGGCGCGACCTCCCGGAGGGAGGTCGGCTACGCCGCCGTGGTGACGTGGTGGCGCTCGGGTGTGCGATGCTCTGGCTACGGATCTGACCGCGCGCGCGGTTCTTCGCAGGCCTGAGCGAGGCGGATGAGCATCGAGACGATGCGTACGACCGTCTCCTTGCCCGCCTCGTGCGGCCCAGTGTCCAGGAGCTTCAGCCGCAGGCACGCATCGAGCAGCGCCGCGGACTCCGTCGCGGAGCCTCGCGCCGTCAGGTAGTAGCGCCGCTTGTCGGCCTTCGAAACCTTGCCGGCCCCCTCCGCGATGT
>JAFAER010000048.1 GCA_023423895.1 Pseudomonadota bacterium | reverse complement strand
ATTTCGCGCTCTGCGCTCGTCCCACCCATCAAGACCCCCACACGCCGCTTGCTCATCCGTGGTCACCTCGGGGTTTCGGAATCCAACTTTTGGGCCGCGTGCAATACGCCGGAAAGACAAGGTCGATGCTGGGTCCGATGTGTCCTGTGAGACACGCCCTCGTCCGCTGGAAAGCCAACCACACGGAAGAGAGAAAGCACCGCGAAGCTCGTTCTCACGTACATAGGTAGAGGTCAAGGGGACAAGTTTGTTGCTCTCTTTGGCGTTGAGGGCGGCCGCTCGCTTTCAGGGGATGCAGGGGCTCCAGACTGGCGGTGAGCGTGGGCGGTCCTTCAGGCATCAGACCTCTCGGGAGTCCTGCTTCCGACGTCGGGCTTCGGTCCACGCGGACGCGATGCCGGATCGGCACGCGCGGAGAACGACGCGCGCGCTGCTGACTGTCGTCCGCGCTTCGCTGACCGCGGTCCGCGTCGTGGTGCTGCGGAGGGTCGGAGGGCCTCGACGATGCAGGAGCCGGAGCCCCCCACCCCGCTCGCGAGCGAGCGAGCGAAGGCGCCGCCGCTCCCCGTCAGTCGATCTCGACCAGAATCGCCGTGATGTTGTCCTTCCCGCCGCGTTCGTTCGCGAGCGAGATGAACTTCTTCACGGCTTCTTCTCCGCGCAGCGAGACGATCGGCGCGATGTCCGAATCGCGCAGGTAACCGTGGAGCCCGTCGCTGCAGAGGAGGAAGCGGTCGCCGGACGCGAGCTTCACGAGCCCCGTGTCGACCTGGACGTAATCCCGGTTTCCGACCGCGCGTGTGATGACGTTCCTGTGAGGCGACTTCTTCGCTTCTTGCGGAGTGATGAGGCCTTGCTTCAACTGCCACGCGATGAGCGTGTGATCTTCCGTCAGTTGTTCGACGGCTTCGCCGCGCACGCGGTAGATGCGGCTGTCGCCCACCTGGGCCGTCACGGCGTATTCGCCGAGGACGAGGAGCGCGCTGAGCGTCGTCCCCATGCCGGTCTTGCCGCGATCCATCTCGGCCATCGAGAAGACCATGTACGTCGCGGCCTGGATGGAGCTCTCCATCAGCCGGCTGGCGGCACGCACGTCGTCTTCGACGACGGGATCGGCGAGCTCGTGGAGGTTGCCGATCCCCCGCTTCACCATCCCGTAGACGGTCTCGACGGCTTCCTGGCTGGCGATTTCGCCTGCCGCGTGGCCGCCCATCCCGTCCCCGACGATGTAAAGGCCGAGCCGGTCGTCGAAGAAGAACGCGTCCTCGTTCGATTGGCGCTTACGTCCGACATCGGAGAGTCCGGTACCGGTCCGACGTAGAGGGGGCTGGGCAGGCTGAGTGCTCATCGCCATCGGCTTCGAGACAACCGAAGCGATGATACCCGAGGATACAGCGGCGACACATCAAGAATCTTCGAGGCTTGTGCGCGAGAGATGACGAATGTTCTCGCGAAAATCGAGCCGAAGGCCGCAAGCCGCGCGCGGCGGCATCGCGTCGAATCCGCTGCCGGACGAAGATTTCGACCGTGCCGGAGCTGCCGACGCCCAGCCGGACCGACCCCCATCGCGGTCTCGTGTGCGGTGGATGTGAATGATGGAGCCAGTGGTGCGCGTGGATGCCTCGCTGGGATAGCTTGGCCGTGTCAGCGGGGCGGCGGACGTTCCGCGTTCGGGGAGGTTGGCGAGCGTGAACCGGGCGACGACCAAGCTTGGTGGATCGATCACGGGCGGACGATCGGGGCTCGGCAGCGCCGAGCTCGGGCTCGCTCTGCTCGTCATCTCCGTCGTGGCGATGATGATCGTCCCACTGCCGACGTGGCTCCTCGACGTCCTCATCGCGACGAACCTCTCCATTTCCGTCGCCGTCCTCCTCGTCGTCCTCTACGTACCCGACGCGCTCGCGATCGCGACGTTCCCGACGATCTTGCTCCTGACGACGCTGTTTCGTCTGGCGCTCAACGTTTCGTCCGTGCGCCTCATCCTGCTCCAGGCGAACGCCGGCGAGGTGATCCGAGCCTTCGGGCAGTTCGTCGTCCGCGGGAACTACGTCGTTGGCGGCGTCATCTTCCTCGTGCTGACGATCATCCAGTTCATCGTCATCGCGAAAGGCTCCGAGCGCGTCGCCGAGGTCGGAGCTCGCTTTGTCCTCGACGCGATGCCCGGAAAGCAGATGGCCATCGATGCCGAGCTCCGTTCCGGTGCCATCGACGGGAACGAAGCCCGCCGCCGGCGCCGCATGCTCTCTCGCGAGAGTCAGTTCTACGGGTCGATGGACGGCGCGATGAAGTTCGTGAAGGGCGACGTCATCGCGTCGCTCGTCATCACGGTCGTCAACATCCTCGGCGGCCTCGCCATCGGCGTCGGACAGAAAGGGATGCCCGCGGTAGAGGCGCTGAAGCGCTATGGCCTGCTCACGATCGGCGACGGTCTGGTCTCCCAGATCCCGGCGCTCGTGCTCTCGACGGCGGCAGGCGTCCTCGTGACCCGGGTCGCGAGCGAAGATCCGGACACACCGCTCGGCCAGGAGCTCGCCGGCCAGCTCTTCGGCATGCCCAAAGCGCTCCGCGTCGCGTCCGGATTCGTGCTCCTGCTCGCGATCGTCCCCGGCCTTCCCGCAGCTCCGTTCCTGGTGCTCGCCGTCGCTCTGTTCCTGATCGCACGCGCGCGGACGCGTCAGATCGAGCGGGACGACCGGCGCGACGCCACCGAGCCTCGGCCGCTCGCGCCCGCCGGAGGACGCCGCACGGACGCCGCGTTCGTACCCATCGTGGTGCCGTGGAGCATCGAGGTGAGCAGCGATCTCGCCGAATGCCTCGACGACGTCCTCGACGGAGAGCAGCACCCGGGGCTCCGCTCGGAGGCGCTTGCGCTGCGCGAGCAACTGTTCGGCGAGCTTGGCGTTCCGCTCCCCGCACCGCGCGTCCGGGTCTCACCCGGGCTGCCGTCGCGCCATGCGGTGATCTCGCTCTTCGAAGTTCCGGCGCGCGTGTTGCCCGTCCCCGAAGGCACGGCCGACGCCGAGGCCGTGAGCGTCATCAGGGAAGCTGCCGCCGAGCTGCTGCGCGTACGCGCCGGCGATTTCCTCGGCCTCGCCGAGACGCAGCGCCTACTCGACGAGATGGAACAGTTCGCGCCGGCCACGGTCCGCAACGTGGTCCCGAAGCCGGTGTCGCTGACGCTGCTCACGGACATCCTCCGGAGGCTCCTCGAGGAGCGCGTCTCGATCCGCGACCTCCGCGCGATCCTCGAGGCACTCGCTTCCGTTGCGGTGACCGAGAAAGATCCGCTCACGCTCACGGAGCTCGTTCGCGCTCAGCTCCGACGGGCGCTCACGTTCAAGCTGACGCGAGGAGCGACACAGCTCGGCGTGGTCCTGGTCGATCCGACCATCGAAGACACGATCCGCCGCGCCATCCAGCGCACGCCAGCAGGCGCGTTCCTCACGCTGGCACCGGCGGCGGCGCGCGACGTCATCGCCTCCCTCCGGCGCGCGGCGTCCGAAGCGACGGCGCAGGGCACCGGGCCGGCCGTATTCCTGACGCAGCCGGACATCCGCCGCTTCACGCGGAAGCTGCTCGAGACGGAGCTCCCGGACGCCACCGTCGTGAGCTTTGCGGAGCTGCTGCCCGAGGTCACGCTGCGCCCACTGGCACGCGCGAACCTCGTCGGCATCGGGTAGACCTCAGCAGAGATAGTGGCTATCGTCCCCGCTTCACATGCGCGGACGAACCATCTTCCGCTGCACGATGCCCATGCGCTGGACCATCTGCTTCGCCTCGCGCTCGAGCAGCGGATGCACCTTCTTCTGCGGCGGGAGGAACATGCCGAGGAGGTGGGGATTGATGTCCGCGAGCTTCTTGAGCGCGCGCTGGATGCCCTTCGTGTCGTTGACGGCCGCGTAGGCGAACGCACGCGATCGCCAGAGCTGCGGCTTCAGCTCCTCGTTCTCGGGCGCATCGGGGTTGAAGAGATCGAGCGTGTCGACCGCCTTTTTCCCCTGCCCCGTCCGCGCCCAGGCCTCGCCGGCCACGGCCGCGAACATCACACGCGTCTTCGGCTCCTGCTGCTTCCCGAGCTCGAGCTTGTCCGCGAGCGCTCGAGCCTCGGCCGTCTCGCCGAGCGTGAGGTGCAGCATCGCGCGCATGGCGCGGACCTGACCGGCGATCGGCGCGAGCTCCTTCTCGACGTTGATGCTCTCGAGCGTCGCGAGGGCGGCGCGCGGGTCCTCCTGCATCTGGAGCTGCGCTTTGGCGATGACGGCTTGCGTGTCGCCCTTCTTGAACTCGGTATCGAGCCTCTCGAGCGCCTTCTTGCGCCCTTCCTCGGTATCCGCGCCCTTGAGGATCGCGCCAAGCGCGGCGGTCTTCTTCACGTAACGGTCGAGCCAGATCATGACGCCGACCGCGACGACGGAGGCGACGCCGGCCACGGCCTTCGGGATCCAGCCCGGGATGATGAACGCGATCACCCACACGACCGCGGCCACGATGCCGACGCGAACGAAGATCTTCTTCAGGTCGACCGGCGGCCGGTCCTGCTGGGACCCCTTGCCCAGCTCGGCGAGCTCCTTCTGGACCTCGGCAGGGCTCTTCTTCTTTTTCTTCGACTTCGCGCCGGGCGAGCCTGCGGCTGCCTTCGCGTCCTTGTCTGCCTCGTCCTTGTCCGTCGTCTCGGTGGCCACGGCGCGTCCTTACCGCTAGAGGCCGACGATGGCAAACGTTGCCGGAGGCGACGTCGTAGCTGGCCTACGTCGGCGGGGGCGGGATGACGCTTCCGACCGGCTCGTTTGCCAGTTCCGGATCGGCGGCCTGGAGCTGCTGCCGGATGTGGATGAAGACGCTCTGCGCAATCGACATGACGGGCACCGCCAGCAGCGCGCCGACCACGCCGAAGAAGTGCTCGCCCACGAGCAGCGCGAGAATGACGAGCAGCGGATGGATCTTCGCCGCGTCGCCCATGATCTTCGGATTCAGCAGGTTTGCCTCGATCTGGTGGATCCCGATGATCCACACGAGAACGAAGACCGCGGTGCCGAACGACTGGGTCAGGCCGAGGAAGACCGCCGGGATCGAGCTGATGATCGAGCCGAAGATCGGGATCAGGCTGAGGACCGTGGCGATGAGAGCGAGCACGGGCCAGTACTTCAGACCGACGATGGCGAAGCCGATGGCGCTGAGGACGCCGTTGACGAGACAGATGATGAGTTGGCCCCGTACGACGCCGGACAAGCCGCGGTCGATGCGGGTGAGCAGCGCGCGCCACGACGGGCGACTGCTCGGCCGAAGCAGCGACTCGAAGAACCCGAGGATCCGCTCGCGTGTGAGGATCGTGTACGCGGCGAGCATCAGCGTCAGGCCGAACACGAAGAAGAAGCGGCTCACGCCCGCGATGATGTCGCGGCCGAACTTCACGATCTCGAGCGCGTTGTGCTGCGCATACGCCAGACTCTTCCCGGCCATGTCGGCGACGACCTTGTCGACGTCGAACGCCTCCGCGGGAGGCTCGCGCATCGGCTCGATCGTGTAGCCGCCGCCCTTCGTCGGGTTGATGGAGACGGAGCCTTCGAGCTCGATCGCCAGCGAACCGTCCGCCCGCGGTCGAGCGATGATCGCGGGTGCGTCCTCCTGACCGTCGCCGTCGCGATCGCGCTCCAGCCGCTCCGAGGGTGACGGCAGCTCGCTACCGCCGAGGCCGATGGCGCGGAGACGCTGCTGCACCTCGGGTACCCATTCCGTCTTGACCGTCTTCGAGATGGCCGGCAGCTCGCGCCGGAAATTCGCCACCTCGTGACCGACACGGGGCGCCAAGAGCCGGACGAACGACCAGAGCGATCCGAGCACGACGACGTACACGAGGATGATCGCGAGGCTCCTCGGGACACGCCTGCGCTCGACCCACGCGACCGCCGGCGTGAGCACGTACGCGATGATGAGCGCGAGCACGAACGGCAAGAGCACCGAGCGAGCTGCGATGAGCACCGCAATGGGCATCGCGGCCGTCGCGGCGAGGAAGACGGCGTGCCGCCTTCGAGCGGCGCGCGTCGGATCGGGCGCCAGGATGAGCGGGCTCGGATGCGGGCTCGACACTGGCAGCGGCGTCGGCGCCGGCGCGGGAGGCGGAGGCGGCGTGGAGTCCCTCATCCGTTCGTCCCCGGCTCGAAGATCGCGCGCTCGCCGGGTACGTCGGCAAAGGCGCCGTACAAGCGGCGCCAGGCGTCATCGAGGTATTCGGGCATGATTCGGACGTCGTCGAGCACGGGCATGAAGTTCGTGTCGCCGCGCCAGCGCGGGACGATGTGGCCGTGAAGGTGATCGGCAACGCCGGCGCCTGCGTCGACGCCGAGGTTGAAGCCGACGTTCATCGCGTGACAGCCGACGGCGCTGCGGAGACGGATGGTGCTCTCGCGCAACAGCGTCATCAACGCTCCGTATTCCTCGGCCGAGAGATCGGCGAGGTCACTGACGTGGCGGCGCGGCGCCACGAGCAGGTGCGAGGGCGTGAACGGGTACCGGTTCAGACACACGAAGGCGTGCTGCTGGACGACGAGGACGAGGTTCTCCCGGAACGCGGCCACGTCCGTCGGGTTCTCGCAGAAGAAGCAGCCCCCCTTCGGCTTGTCCGTCTTCAGGATGTACGGCATGCGCCACGGTGCCCAGAGCGGAGTCGCCATATCGGGCGCACCATATACACCAGCCGCACGGCCGAGCCGAGGCTGCGGACCAGAACACTGAACCGGCCCTGTTCGGCCTCGTGGACGCGCCTTCGAGGCTCGCCGGTTGCGCTCAGCGATGACGCAAGCGCGCGGCCTCGTGAACCGCCTCGACGAGCGCGGTAGCGTCGATCGGCTTGCTCATGTAGACGTCGAATCCAGCCTCGAGGGCCCGCGTGGAGTCCTCGTCTCCGGTGAATCCGCTGACAGCTATCGTCGCGACGGGGGCGTTCCGCTGCCGGAGCTGGCTCACGAGCTCGCAGCCGTCTCCGCCCGGCATGGCGAGGTCGCTGACGACGACGTCCGGGGACCATTTCCCCAATAGCTCGAGCGCAGAGCAGCCTCCGGCGGCGCTCGCCACATCGGCGCCAGCGCGGCGGAGGATCGTTGCGATGAGCTCCCGTGAATCCTCTTCATCGTCGACAACGAGGACATGGAGTCCTCTCAGGGTGTGCACCGGGCGTCGAACGCTGTGCTCGTCCGGCGGCACGACGACGAGCTCTTCCCGGACCGGCAGCAGCACCGTGAAGGTCGCGCCATGTCCCTCCCCCGCGCTCTCGGCGGTCACCTTGCCTCCGTGGAGCTCGACCAGATGCTTCACGATGTGGAGGCCGAGGCCGAGCCCGCTCCGCGCCGACGCGTAGGTACGCTCCTGGGTGTACATCTCGAACACGTGCCCGATGAGCTCCGGTGCGATCCCCTTTCCGGTGTCGCGGACGAGAAGCTCCACGTCGTTGCCGCTGCCTCGTACGTCGACGACGATGCTTCCTCCGGACGGCGTGTACTTGAGCGCGTTCGAGAGCAAGTTCATGAGGACCTGCTCGAGTCGCTGGGCATCGGCGACGACGAAGAGGTCGGGTTCGGCGTCGCACGAGAGATCGATTCCGCTCTCGACGGCGCGCGGCAGCAATCCGTCGACGACGTGCCGCGCGAGCCGGCCGAGGTCCACCGGCGCGAGCGCGAGCTGGACGCGACCTTCCGTCATTCGCGAGACGTCGAGCAGCTCCTCGATGAGGCGCGCCTGCATCCGCGCGTTTCGCTCGATCGTCTCGAAGGCCCGGCTTCGCGCAGCAGAATCCATGACCTCGCGGCGAAGGATCTGCGTCCAGCCGACGATCGCGTTCAGCGGCGCTCGAAGATCGTGCGAGAGGACCGCGATGAAGCGATCTTTGGCGCGGTTGGCCAGCTCCAGATGCTCGCGAGCTCGCCGTTCGCGGAGCAGGAGGTCCTCCTTGTCGCGAAGCGCACGTGCGAGCGCCGGGTCGCTCTCGTCGTGTGGGACGCGTACGGAACGTTCGGAGGGCCGCAGGATCCAGAGAAGCCTCCGCCCGCGCCACGTCAGCGACACCTGGACGGTGAGCAGCACGTCGTTGCTGCTGCCCTGGCGCAACGCGAGCTCGAGCTCGAGAGCGTCTGGAGCTCCGCGTTCGAGCACGGCCAGGATGTCTTGCATCTGACGGAGCTCGTCGGAGTCCAGCAGCGCCGACATCGGCTTGCCGCAGAGAAGGCCGACGTCGAGCGACAGAAGCCGCGCCGCTGGGAGGTTTGCTTCACGTACGACGCCGAGACGGTCGGTGACGAGACAGGCGTCGACCGCGCGTTCCAATAGGTGGGTGCTGCGCTCTCGTTCCGCATCGAGCTGCGCTCCCAGCTTGTCGATCGCGGTGAGCTGCGCGCGCAGCTGACGCTCGGCGACGAGGAGCACCTCCTGCTGGACGCGCAGCGTGTCACGTAACTCCTGGAGCACCGCGGCGTCGTGTTCGAGCACCGCCTTTGGGCCGAGGAGCTTCGCCGTGCGTTCATGCGCCGTCCTCACCGACGACGCGAACGCTTCGACGCGATCCACGAATGCCGCTGCTCCGCGACGCCGGACCCCCAAGGACATTCGTTCACCTTCCCCTCGAAAAATGGCGCCCAGTTCCTCGATTCCCGCTGAGCAGCCGGCCATCATCTGCCGGCCACACTGCCCCGGCCTGCGACCGACGCGAGCAATCGTTCGAGATCGGGTCGAAGTCGGATCGCGGCGAGCTTGGACCTCGCGGTCTCGCTGAGACGCTCCAACGTGAACATCAGCTTCCGGCGCGTCTGCGCGACGCCGAAATGATCGCCGTAGTGCGGGCTCATCAGCGACAGAAACGACAGCGCATCCGCGTCGTCGAGCGTTGCTGCCTCGGGAGACGACGCCTCGGTTCCGACGACGAGCGCAAGGACGATGGCCACGTCGTCTTCGCTGACCCCGAGGTTTCGGAGGCTCGCAAGCACACTGCCGCGCCCCCGGTCCGGACGGCTGCGGTCGTTGGGATGATGCGCGCGGTGCTCGATGCGCTCCTCGAAGGTGCCGTCGAGGCGGTCGACTTCGTGGAACAGCGCCGCAATCTGCGCAGCGAGGCCCACGCTCGGGTCGAGACGAATCATCCACTGCCACGTGTCGAGCGCGTGGTCACGCTCGGTGCGCTGACTCGCATAGAGGCCCGCGTGCAACTCGAGGACAGCTTCGAACAGCGTCGACGAGGACGCCTTGTTGCGCCGCCACACGAACCGCTGGTAGCGCCCCAGGAGCTGCATCGCGACTCCGGCCGCGTCGGCGCCGCGAACGGCGATCGTCTCCGGACGCGCCTGTTCGACGAGATCGTCGATGGCGCCGACGTCGAACGCTCCACGCCACGCGAAGTCGTCGAGGACGAAATCGCCGCGCTCGGGTGCCTCCGAGCGCAGCACAGCGATCGTCGGGAACTCACGCTCGATCGGCGAGGTGTCGAGAACGTCTTCTGGATCCGTGACGAGGCGAACGCGTTGGATCTTCGGCGCTGACGTGAGCCGCGCGCTCGTTTGGTGCACGGCCGTAAATGGAGCCAGGTGACGCGCGCGTTCGTAGCGCGGGACCTCACCGTTCATCACGGCGCGCATCGTCCTGTTCGTCTGCTCTTCAATCGCGATTCGTCGAGTCACGTTCATCGGCAACCTCGGCCGGCGCGGTCAGCATCGGCCGTGCCACACGTCGAGCGCCGCTTTCGGCAATGGTTGCGTCGGACCGGCGCCGGACATGCGGACAACTTTCGAGTCACCGTGTCCACTCGTGAGTCCGCCGAGACGGCCGGCTGTTCCTGAGACGCGGTGCCAGCGTCGCCGCGCCTCGCGCTGCGGAGTATCCCGGTCGATGCACGCTCCGCGCTCCACGCTGGGAGTGGGTCTTGACCACATCGCAAATCGGTCGGAAGCTCAGCCCGCTGGGCAGTCCGTCGATGTAGCGCACCCGCTCTCGATCGACGTCGGAGCGGGGTGATGATGACGGAGTCGACCGGACGCGACGAGCAGTGCAAGAGCACCAAGACCCCTCGGATCCTCCTCATCGACGATGATCAGGACTTGTTGCCGAAGCAGGTCGCGGCTGCCTTTCCTCCATCGAGCCACCGCGTGCTCGTGGCCGCGACGGGAGCCGCCGGGCTCGAGCACGTCGTGGCGGACTCTCCCGACGTCATCCTCCTCGACCTGAGGCTCCCTGATCGCCCCGGCCTCCACGTCTTCGAGGAGGTCCGAGCGATCGATGCGCGCATTCCGGTCATCTTCATCACCGCGACGAAGACTGCGGACTCCGCCATCGAGGCGATGAAGCGTGGAGCCTTCAACTACCTGCACAAGCCTCTCGACCTTCGCCAGTTGCGAGAGGTAGTGAGCGAGGCGCTCCAGGTCGCCGAACGCATGCGCTCGCCGGTGGTGATCTCCGAGAACGCGGGCGATGCCGGTGACGGAGCCGATGGCAGCGACAGCGCGCTCGTCGGGACGAGTCCGCCGATGCTCGAGATCTGCAAGGCGATCGGCCGCGTCGCCGCGCAGGATGTGCCGGTGCTCATCACGGGCGAGAGCGGCACCGGCAAGGAGCTCGCGGCGCGGGCGGTCTATCAGTACAGCGCACGCGCGCGGGCCCCCTTCCTCGCCCTCAACTGTGCCGCCATCCCTGAGACACTGCTCGAGAGCGAGCTGTTCGGACACGAGAAGGGCGCGTTCACGGGCGCAGACCGCAGGCGCATCGGCAAGTTCGAGCAGTGCACCGGAGGCACGATCCTCCTCGACGAGATCGGTGACATGCCGCTCACGCTCCAAGCAAAGATCCTCAGGGTCCTTCAGGAGCAGACGTTCCAGCGCGTCGGCGGCACCGAGATCGTCCACACGGACGTCCGCGTCATCGCGTCGACGCATCGCGACCTCCGCGCGCTCGCCGCCGAGGGGAGGTTTCGCCCAGACCTCTACTACCGCCTCGCCGTCTTCACACTCGACCTGCCGCCGCTTCGCGAACGTGGCGACGACATCTCGATCCTCGCGCGCCACTTCCTCCGCCGCTTCAACCGCGAGTTCGGACGCGACGTCCGAGAGATCTCGCAAGAGGCGCTCGAACGCCTGCGCGCGCACCGCTGGCCCGGCAACGTCCGAGAGCTCCAGAGCGTGCTCAAGCAGGCCCTCCTCCGCGCGAGCGGCACGGTTCTCCTTCCGAGCTTCCTACCCGAGCTGACGATCACGAGGGCGAGCAGCACGCCGCCGGACGGGGCGCTCGACATCGAGCGCTTCATCGACGAGCACCTGACGCCGGAGACGAGCAACCTCTACGCCGAGATCCATCGCGAGCTCGATCGCACGCTCATGACGCGCGTACTCAAGTACACGAAAGGCAATCATCGCCATGCAGCGCGGCTGCTCGGAATCTCGCGCCAAACCGTGCGCGTGAAGCTTCGAGCCGCGAACCTCCAGGTCACCCACGACGTGGCGCTGGAGGATGACGAGGCTGCCTCCGAGTGATCCCGTCATCCCGTCGCGCAGTGACTGTCGGTAAATTTTTGGACACGCGGGCTAGAAATTGAGCCACCCGGAGCGTGCCCCCTCGCGGTGACGCTCATTTCTCCCGTCGTTCGGTGGCGCTAAAGTTGCTTCCTGCGGCACGAGCGACCACCGTTCGGGTCGTTCCGGCAAAGGATCCTCTTTGAAGCGAGCCGTTGGGAGCGGCTCCTCGGGAGACGACGAGTCCATGACGAAGGGTGCTGGCGCGGACGGCACGGATTTCGAGCAATCAGAGCGAGCGGCCCACATCGCGAAGGACCATTTCGAGCTCGCAGTGCGCGGCTCGAGGCTCGCCGTCTGGGAGTTCGACATGCCCGACGGCCGGCTCGAGACGAGTCGACCGGCAATGCTCAATCTCTGGGAGTCGCTCGGATACGATCCCAGCTCGGCGCCCACGGACTTCCTGGGGGCCTTTGCGCTCGTCATCCATCCGGACGACCAACCGCGCCTCGCCGAAGAAGTCCGGTCATTCCTCGAGAGCGCCGAGCCCGCCTTCGAGGCGGAGTATCGCGTCGTACACAAGTCCGGAGCCACCGAGTGGCGCCTCGGCCGCGGTGTCGTGCAGCGGGACGCGACCGGAAAGCCGGTCCACTTCATCGGCACGTTCGTCGACATCACGGACTTGAAGCGCATCGAGACGGAGCTCCGCCTGAGCGAACGGCGGTTTCGGACCTTCGTCGACCACGCGACCGACGCATTCTTCCTGTTCGACGCAGACGGCGTCCTCGTCGACGTGAACCGCCAGGCCTGCGAAGGGCTCGGCTACACGCGCGAGGAGCTGATCGGCGCGATGCGGGACAAGTTCGACGCGGACGCGTCGCTCCGGAACCTGACCAGCGCCCGCGCGCACGAGAGCGCCGCGACGCTGGCGTTCGAGACGGTACACCGACGCAAGGACGGTTCGACCTTCCCCGTCGAGGTGCGGAGCCAGACGTTCGAGGAGAACGGGCGCCGCTACATCGTCGCGTTCGCGCGTGACATCGGCGCACGCAAATACGACGAAGCGCTCCTCGACGGCCAGGTGCGGATCCTCGAGCTGATCATCAAGGGCGTACCCCTGCGCGAGGTGCTCACGACGCTCTGTCGGACGATCGAGGGCCTGAGCCAGGGGGAGATGCTGGCGTCCGTGCTCCTCCTCGATCCCGCGGGCTGCCTCCGCCACGGCGCCGCGCCGAGCCTGCCCGCGGAGTACGTGCACGCGATCGACGGCTCTGCCATCGGCCCCGCCACCGGATCGTGCGGCACCGCCGCGTACCGCCGCGAGCCGGTCTACGTATCGGACATCGCGACCGACCCACTCTGGGAGCCCTACGCGGAGCTCGCGCTGTCCCACGGCCTCCGAGCGTGCTGGTCCGCACCGATCAAGTCGAGCAACTCCGAGGTGCTCGGCACCTTCGCGCTGTACTACCGCACGCCGCGAAAGCCGACGCCTCGCGATCTTCGGACGGTGGACATCGTGACCCGCACCGTGGCCATCGCGATCGAGCAGAGCCGCGCCCAGCGCGCCCTCCGCGAGAGCGAGGAGCGCTTTCGCGGGACCTTCGAGAATGCGGGGGTCGGCATCGCGCTGACGGACATCGAGGGAGGCTTCCTCAGCATCAACCAGCAGTTCGCCAAGATCGTCGGCTACACGAGCGAGGAGCTGGCCGGACGGAGCTATCGGGAGGTCACGGAGCCCGAGGACATCGCGGTCGACCTCGAACAGATCGGCCAGCTCGTTCGCGGCGAGATCCCCTCCTTCACCGTCGAGAAGCGCTTCATCCGCAAAGGCGGCGAGCGCGTCTGGGTCGCGTTGACCGCATCGGTCCTCGAACGAGATGCCGAAGGCAAGTCACTCAGCCTGATCGCGATCATCCAGGAGATCTCGCAGCGCAGGCGACTCGAAGAGGACCTGCGCAAGACCAACGAACGACTCCACCTCGCCGTGCGCGGCTCCAACATCACGATCTGGGAGCTCGACATGCCCGACGGCGTCGTCGAGCACGGGCGGCCGATCCACATCAACGGCTACGAGCCGCTCGGGTACGACCCGAGCGACGCCCCGGGCGACTTCGCGCGCATGTTCGACACGCTCGTGGATCGAGACGATCACCCGCGCGTGATGGACGCGATCGCGGCATGCCTGCGCGGCGACACCAAGGTCTACGAGGTCGAGTACCGCGTCCAGCACAAGGACGGCGGCATGCGCTGGCATCTCGCTCGCGGGGCCGCGGTGCGGGATCCATCGGGCCCCGCGATCCGGTTCATCGGCAGCACCGTCGACGTCACCAACCTCAAACACGCCGAGGCGGCCGTCCGGGAGAGCGAGGAGCGCTTCCGCGGCACCTTCGAGAACGCAGCGGTCGGCATCGCCCATTGCTCCGCCGATGGTCGCTTCCTCCGCGTGAACGAGAAGTACGGGAAGGTCGTCGGCTACTCGCCGGCGGAGCTCCGCGGCATGCGGTTCAAGGAGCTGACGTTCGACGATGACGTGGAGGAGAGCCTCTCGCAGTTCGCGGCCCTGATGTCGGGCGACATCTCCAGCTACTCGCAGGAGAAGCGCGTTCGCCGCAAGGACGGCAAGGTCGTCTGGGTCAACGTCTCGGTCTCCGTGCAGCGGGACCTCGCCGGCGAGCCGATCCACTCGATCGCGATCGTGCAGGACATCTCCGAGCGCAAACGGCTTGCCGAGGAGCTCCGTCAGGCGAAGGAGGCCGCCGAGGCCGCCAACCGAGCGAAGGACGAGTTCCTCGCCAACGTGAGCCACGAGATCCGCACACCGATGAACGCCATCCTCGGCATGACAGAGCTGGTGCTCGACACGCCGCTGCAGGACGATCAACGTCAGAGCCTCAGGACGGTCAAGTCGGCAGCGGACAACCTCCTTCGCATCATCAACGACCTGCTCGACTTCTCCAAGATCGAGGCTGGGAAGCTGGAGCTCGACATCAGCGACATCTCGCTTCGCTCGGTCGTGCGCGACACGCTACGCGCGCTCGCCACACGGGCCCACCGCAAGGGCCTCGAGCTGATGTGCAACGTCGAACCGGACGTTCCGGACGCGCTCAGCGGCGACGGTGGCCGACTCCGTCAGGTGCTCCTGAACCTCCTCGGGAACGCAATCAAGTTCACCGAGCACGGCGAGGTCGTCCTCCAGATACAGAAGGCGCCCGTCGATGCCGGGGGCGCCGGCAGTGACGGTGACGGCGTCCGCCTGCTCTTCACCGTGCGCGATACCGGGATCGGGATCCCCGTCGCGAAACAGGCGGCGATCTTCCGGGCGTTCGAGCAGGAGGACGCTTCGACGACGAGGAAGTATGGCGGGACCGGGCTCGGCCTGACGATCGCGGCTCGCTTGGTCGAGCTGATGCGCGGCACGATCACGGTCGAGAGTACGACTGGGCGGGGCAGCACGTTCGCGTTCACAGCTGTCTTCGGTCCCCCTTCCGTCCCGGCCGAGAACGTCATCGTCGAAGCCCCCCCGCGCCTGCATGGGCTGCGGGTCCTCGTCGTGGACGACAACGCTCCGAACCGTCACATCCTCGAGGGATGGCTGCGCGGCTGGCGCATGCAAGCGACGGCGGTGGGCGATGGGATGGCGGCGATGGACGCGCTCTGGCACGGCGTTGCGGTGGGCGCGCCCTACGCGGTGATGCTCCTCGATGCGCGCATGCCTGATACCGACGGGCTGACCGTCGCGGCGAAGGTCCGCGAGCGAGCGGAACTCGCAGGCGTCCGGATGATCCTCCTCACGTCCGGAGACCGACCAGGCGACGCCGCGAGACTGCGCGAGCTGCGGATCGAAGCGCATCTGCTCAAGCCGATCCAGCCGGACGAGCTCCTCGAGACGATCCACATGGTGATGAGCCGGCCGGGCGGCAACGATCACGCGGCGGCGCATGGGCCGCGGCCCGTCCGCGTCGAATCGCAGGCTGCACTGGAGCTGGAACGGCCACCGCTGCGGATCCTGGTGGCAGAGGACAACGACTTCAACGGTGTGCTCCTCGAACGGCTGCTCGGCAAGGAGCACGAGGTGCGGCTCGTCAAGAACGGGCGAGAAGCGCTTGCCCTCGCAGACGCCGACGCCTTCGACGTGCTCCTCCTCGACCTGCACATGCCCGAGATGGACGGGTTCGACGTCATCCGCGAGCTGCGTGCGCGCGAGACGGCGGCAGGAGACGGCGCGCACCTGCCCGTCGTTGCGCTCACGGCTCGCTCCCGGCACGAAGATCGTGAACGCTGCCTCGCCGCCGGGATGGACGACTTCCTCGTCAAGCCGATCCAGCTCGACGATCTGCGCGCAGCGATCGAGCGCGCGATCGACGCTTTCCCGCCGAAGGCACGACGACGCTCGAGCGTCCTCGACGCCAGCCAGCTCCTCGCCGTATGCGGCGGCGACGCCGCGCTCCTCCGCGCGCTGTGCGGCCAGCTCCTCACCAGCCTGCCCAAACACCTCCACGCGGTCCGTTCCGCGCTCGAGGGCGCGGACGCCGCCGCTCTGCGCGACGCCTCCCACAAGCTGAGCGGGATGCTCGCTGCCTTCTCGACGACCGCGGGCGACCTCGCATCCAACGTCGAGGACCTGGCCGCGCTAGGACGGTCGAACCTCGAATCAGCGCGCCCGCTCGTCGCCGAGCTCGAGACCGTCTGCGCCGAGCTCGTGAAGGTCATCGCCAGCGAGCCGACCGTAGAGGCGCTCCGCCGTCAGGCACAATCGAGAGGGACGCCGCCCGTCGGACGACGATGATCCTCGAGACCGCGCGCCAGGCGTGACCGGGGCCCGGTCGTCACTTCGCTGCGCGCACCGACGAAAGACCGAAGGCTGCTGCCTCCTCTCGGAAGCGGCCGCCGTCGTCACTTCGCTGCGCGCAGCCACAAAAAGACCGACGGCGGCTGCCTCCTTTCGGAAGCGGCCGCCGCCTGTCAGTACGGATCAGGAGTCAGACGGGCCTTTCAGCCCTCGTCGTTCTCCGACTCCGGGCTCGCCTCGGCCTTCGGCTCTTCCTTCGCCTCGGCCTTGGTGTCCTTCGCGCCCTTCACACTGACCTGCCCGAGCTTCTGCTTGATGAGCTCGCCGATCGACGTGGCCTTCGTCTCGTCGCTCGCCTTCTTCGGGGCGGCCGACGGACGCTGCTTCTCCGGCTTCGGCGCCGAAGCGGCCTCACCGATGCGCATCGAGAGCGTCAGGCGACGGTCCTGCGAGTCGACGTTCGCGATCTCTGCGTTGATCGCGTCGCCGATGTCGTAGGCAACCGCCTCACCGGCCTCGTTCTTCTTCTCCACGAGCTCGTTCGAGGGGATCAGACCCTCGACGCCCTCGCGGATGCGGACGAACACGCCGTAGTCGACGACCGACACGACCTTGGTGTCGACGACCTTGCCCGGCGGGAACTCCGAGAAGATGGTCGGCCACGGGTCGTCCCAGAGCTGCTTGATGCCGAGGGAGACCTTCTTCTCGTCGTGGTTGATCGAGAGGATGATCGCCTCGACGTCGTCGCCCTTGTGGTGGAGGTCGGCCGGGTTGTTGACCTTGGCCGTCCACGACAGGTCGCTCTTGTGGACCATGCCGTCCACGCCTTCTTCGATGCCGATGAAGACGCCGTAGTCGGTGATCGAACGGACCTTGCCGCCGATCTTGTCACCGGGCGAGTACTTCTCGGTGAAGAGCGTCCAGGGATCGGGCTCGAGCTGCTTGAGGCCGAGCGAGATGCGCTTGGCCTTCGCGTCGACTTCGAGCACCTGGCAGTCGATCTCCTGACCGACCTCGAGGAGCTTCGACGGGTGCTTGACCTTCTTGGTCCACGACATCTCGCTGACGTGGATGAGGCCTTCGACGCCCGGCTCGAGCTCGACGAACGCGCCGTAGTCGGTGATCGACATGACCTTGCCGTGCACCTTCTTGCCCGGCGGGAACGCCTCTTCGGCGTGGCTCCACGGATCTTCCTGCGTCTGCTTCAGGCCGAGGCTGACGCGCTCCGTCTCCGGGTTGTACTTGAGGACCTTGACGGTGACCTCGTCGCCAACCTTGAAGAGCTCCTCGGGGTGATTGACGCGACCCCAGGACATGTCCGTGATGTGGAGGAGGCCGTCGATGCCGCCGAGGTCCACGAACGCACCGTACTCGGTGATGTTCTTGATGACGCCGCGGACGACCTTGCCTTCCTCGAGGGTCTCGAGGGTCTTGGTCTTCTGCTCGTCGCGCTCCTTCTCGAGGAGGACGCGACGCGAGAGCACGATGTTGCCGCGCTTCTTGTTGAACTTGATGACCTTGAACTGGTAGGTCTGCCCGATCAGCTTGTCGAGGTTACGGATCGGGCGAAGGTCGACCTGAGAGCCAGGGAGGAACGCCTTGACGCCACCCTTGATGGTGACCGAGAGGCCGCCCTTCACACGCTGGCTGATCGTTCCTTCGATGAGCTCGTCGCGTTCGCACGCGCCCGAGATCTCATCCCACACCTTCATCTTGTCCGCCTTCTCCTTGGAAAGCGTGACGAGGCCGTCGTCGTTTTCGCGGCTCTCGATGAAGACGTCGACACGGTCACCCGCCTTGACGGTGACTCCGCCAGTGGCGTCGGTGAACTCGGAGAGCGAGATCATGCCTTCGCTCTTGCCGCCGATGTCGATGATGACGTTGTCGCGCTGCACCGCAACGACGGTGCCCTGGACGATCTCGCCCTCTTTGCCGAACTCGCCGCCGGAGACGGACGCTTCGAACAGGGCGGCGAAGGTGTCCATGCCCCCGCTGGTTTCAGTGACGGTTTCGGTTGCCATGTGAATCTGTGATGAACCTCGTTTCGCCTACGCCGATGATTCGGTCGCAGACGCCTTCCTCCCCCAGGGCGTAGCTCCATCCGGAGACAAGCGGGAACCCGAAGGGGGCCGGGGCTTTAGCCCAGGCCCCGAGGGGAGTCAAAGGGTGAGGCCAACTGTTCGGGTCGAGGCGCAGCTCATGGGGCGGGCGCTCGCAGCGCGCACGTCGCCGTTCAGGAAGGGCTCCTGATCGGGACCGCGCCCCGGTCCAGGGCGGCAGGGCCGAGCGCAAGCGTCATCCGGCATCTGCCCGCATCAGAGCCCGAGATCCTTTCCCGAAGCCCGCGGCAGCTCCTCGAGGAGGCGCGGAGGCACGGCCACGCGAACGAAGACGGTATTGCCCTCGTACGCGACCTTCGCGTCCTTGAGCCACGCGAGGTCGGGGCCCGCGTGTCCCGCGTGTCCGCCCTTCTTCGACAGCTCGTCGACGAGGCGCTTGGCCTGCATCTCCGCCCACGCCGTTGCGTCCGCGTCCTCGTACGACAGGCCCACGACCACGCCGCCCTTCGCCGGCTTCAGCGTGAACGTTGCGCTCGTCAGCTTCTTCGCGAGCAGACCGAACGTCGGATGTCCGTCGATGACGTGGACGAGCGGGCCCGAGACGCGCACGGAGGCGAGCGCATCGGCGTCGAGCTGCGGCGCAGGCCTGTTCATCGGCGTCGCGAAGGCCTGGCGAGCACGCGTCCGCGCGTCGCCGAGCGCGCCGACCCACGTACGGTCCGGCAATACGAAAAGAGCGCCAGCGTCCGCAGTCCGGCGATCGAGGAGCTCGTATTCGACCACCTTGGAGCGATCGCTCCGCGGCCGGAACAATGCGCGCCCGTCCGCGTCGGTGATCTTCTCGGGATCGAGGCTGGCGGGCACACCTCGAAGCACGAGGGCCGCATCGAGGCCCTTGTCGAGGCCGAGGATGATCTCTTCGGCGCCTTCGGCGGCCTGGACCATCGTGTCGCCGCGCGCGATCCCTCGCGCTTCGGCTGCTCGGACCAGCGCACTGAAGAACGCGCCGTAGACGCCGTCACGCTTGAGGGCTTTCGGACGGATCACCGCGTAGAGGTCGGGCGTCTTGTCGAAGACGTCGGCCCACGCCGGCGCGGGGTCCTTCTTCGGCGCGGTCGGACGCGGGGCGTCACCACCACAGCCAGAGACGGTCGCGAGCCCGCTCACCCCGCTGAGGGCGACGATCCCCGCCACCACGAGCCCGGCAAGACCTCTCCTCGTCACGAGCGCACCTCGATCCCGATGGAGGCGCGCCGCCGGAGCCCTGCCTCCCCTCAGAACGTCCGTCGCTCCGGCCTGCTCCACGTCGCCGATCACCCCGCCGCGGCCGCGCGCACCTTCGCGAGCATGAACGCGACCGTCTCGTCGATCGTCATCTGCGTCGAATCGACGAGCACGGCGGAGTCGGCCCGGCGGAGCGGCGCAACCGCACGCCCTTCGTCACGAGCGTCACGCTCTTTCACGTCCGCCAGCGTCTCGTCGAACGTGACGTTCTGGCCCTTGCCGACGAGCTCCTCGTGACGGCGCCGCGCGCGGACCTCGGCGCTGGCCGTGAGGAAGAACTTCACCTCGGCTTCGGGAAAGACCACGGTGCCGATGTCGCGACCTTCGAGGACGACGCCGCCGCCCTCTCCGGCCTGTCGCTGCAGGTCGAGCAACACCGCACGCACCTCGCCGTGTGCCGACACGGTGCTCGCGCCCTGGGCGATGTCGGGCGTGCGGATGGCCTCGGAGATGTCCTCGCCGGAGAGCTTGACGCGGACGCCGAGCTTTCCGTCCCGCTCGAACGCAAGCGAATGAGCGCCCACGATCCCGCGGGCGAGCCCCGCCACGCGTTCGCCGTCGTTCCAGGGAACGCCAGCACGCACGGCCGCGAGCGCGACGGCGCGATACATCGCGCCGGTGTCGACGAGCACAAAGCCGAGCTGATCGGCGAGGCGGCGCGCGACGGTGCTCTTGCCGGCGCCTGCGGGGCCGTCGATCGCGACGATGGGACGCTTCCGCTCGGTCATGACGCGGACGCGTTCTTACCACGCCACGACGCCGGCGAGGAAACGACTCGTGCCCTCATTCCACGTCGATGCGTGCGCCGAGCGCGCGGAGCGTCCCCACGAAGCGGGGAAAGCTCGTGGCGATGCAGTCGCAGTCGGTGATCCGTGTCGGGCCGCTCCCGAGGAGCCCGAGGACGGCCGCAGTCATCGCGATCCGATGGTCGCCGCGGCTGTCGACGACCGCAGGAGTGAGCGGCTGGTCGGTTCCCTGAATGACGACGCCGTCGGGGAGCTCCTCGCACGAAACGCCGAACGAACGGAGCACGTGGACCATCGTGGCCACACGATCGCTCTCCTTGACGCGCAGCTCCTCGGCGTCGCGGATCGTGGTCTCGCCCTTCGCGCGGGCCGCGAGCGCGCATGCGATCGGGATCTCGTCGATCGCGCGCGGAACGAGCTCGCCTCCGATCATCGTGCTCTGGAGGTGCTGGTGCCAGGCGGTGATCTCGGCGACCGGCTCCCCGGCCTGCTCGCCCTGCGGAACGACCTCGAGACCTGCGCCCATGTGCCGCGCGATCTCGAGCAGCCCCGTTCGCGTCGGGTTCGTCCCGACGCCACGCACGGTCACCCGCGAGCCTTCGGTGATCTGCGCCGCGACGAGGAGAAACGCCGCCGCAGACGCGTCGCCGGGGATGTCGATCGAGAAGCCTTCCATCTTGCCGCTCCACCCCGCCGGATCGAGCTCGACGGCGGTGGCGACGGTGCGGAGCGGAACGCCGAGGGCGTGCATCATGCGCTCGGTGTGATCGCGCGAGAGGGTCGGCTCCTTGAACCAGGTCGTGCCGTGCGCGTACATCCCGGAGAGGAGGACGGCGCTCTTCACCTGCGCGCTCGCGACGGGGCTCTCGTATTCGAGCTCGGTGAGCTCCTTGCCACGCGGCAGCGGCCCGACGAGCAGCGGCGGGGTGACGTCTCCCTCCTTCTTCGGATGTGGAGTGCCTTCGATGACGGCGCCACGCATGCGTAGAGGCGCAACGACGCGCATCATCGGACGACGCGTGAGCGAGGCATCGCCGATGAGCCTCGACTGGAACGTCTGCGCCGCCAGAATGCCGGTGAGCAGGCGCATCGTCGTGCCGGAGTTGCCGCAGTCGAGGTCGGACTGCGGCGTCCGGAGGCCGAAGAGGCCGGTCCCTCTCACCTTCAGAGTGCTATTGTCGACGTCCTCGATCGCGGCGCCCATGGCCCGCATGGCCTTCGCGGTCGAGACGTTGTCCTCGCCGTGCGAGAAGCTCCTGATCTCCGATTCGCCTTCGCAGAGCGAGGCGAACAGGAGAGCGCGATGGCCGATGCTCTTGTCGCTCGGGACGGGAACGCTGCCGACGAGCGGCGTCTTGCCGAGCGGATGGACGACGAGGGTGCTCACGCCCGGATGTTTACCTCAGGTCGACGCGGCGAGGGTGCGGTTAGAACGTCAACGCAACCCCGCGCGCGCGGCCGAGGTTGCGGAGGTCGTTCGTCACTGCCCGAGCCACTGGGGCGCCGAGGCGAGAAGCTGGCGGAGCGACTGATCGTCGACCTCGAGCTTCACCTGCACGTCCTGCTTCTCGGTCTTCACGTCGACGTTCTGGACCTGGATGCCGATCAGCGTGAGCCACTTCGACATGTTCGCGGCCTGCTTGACGTGCTCGCCCGCGACCGACGCCCCGTTCTCGTCGGGGTACGTCAGGCTGCCAGCGACCTGCACGCCGGGCTCCTTGAACGTCAGCAGAAGGCGCATCGCCTTCATCGTCTGGACGAACGGCACCGGGATCTGACGAAGCGCCTCCGACGGCATCGGCTGCGTGCCGAAGTCGCCCGCAGCGGCGGCCGCGGCGCCTGGCGTCTCCACCGTCTCGATCATCCACGGCGCGATGTCGCGCTTCACGCGGTTGTCCTTGATGCGCTCGAGCACGCGTCGGATGCCGCTCTCCGTACCCGCCACGGCCTTCGTGTTCGACAAGAGCGTGAAGCCGACGTTGTTGACGGTGTAGACGTCGCGCCCGGCGTATTGCGAGGCGACGAGCACGCCGCCGCTCTTCGTCGGGGTCTGCTGAAGGGCCGCCGCCTTGATCTTCGCCTCGTCGAAGCGCCCGACGATGACCGCCGCCGCGTCGATGCCTTGATACGAGTAGCTCGCCCAGGTGACGCGATCGACGTCGCGGGACGCCTGGAAGTCTGCCTCCTGACCCAGGGGCATGTACTTCTCGACGAGCTTCGCGAGCTCCGAGCCGAACGTCTTGCTGCCGAAGAACGCGCGCGCGTCGACGGTGCCGACGGCGATGGCATTGCCGGGCAGGAGCGCGAGCGCGTCGTCCATGCCGGAGTCGACCTGGGGCGCCTTGACCTCCTTCTTGTCGCCGCCGCATGCCGCGAGCAGGACGGAAAAAAGGACGAGAACGAGCGCAGCGAAAGAAGAGGAAGAGCCTCGGTTCATGTAGGGCGCGAGGGTAACATTTTTGGGGCCTCGGGCCTCAGGGCAGCGTGCGGCTCACGTCAACTGGTACGACCCCAGCACCTTGAAGAACTTCGACAGCCGTCGAACGTCCTCGATCGCGCCGATCACCTGACGATCGGTCGCGTGTCCCTCGACCTCGATGAAGAAGACGTATTGCCAGTTCTCGCCGGGCGTCGGCCGTGACTGAATCTTCGTCAGGTTGACGCCGCGTTCGGCGAACTGCCGCAAGATCTCGTGGAGCGCGCCGGGCGAATCGTTGACCGCGAAGACGAGGCCCGTGAAATCGGTCCCGGTCCGGCTCGACGGCCGCGTCCCGACCATCGCGTAGCGAACGCGTTCATCGCCGTCGTCGCGAACGTTTCGCTTGATGACCTCGAGGGAGAACTCGGCCGTGAAACCTTCGTGCACGAGCACACCCGCGCGAGGATCGGCGGCCGCGAGCTGGCATGCTGCGAGCGGCGTCGTGACGTCGAGCACCTGCGCACCAGGCATCTCGGTGGCGAGGAACCTCTGGCAATGCGCGCGATCCTTCGCGACGGCGTAGACCTTCTCGATCTCCGCAACGCTCGCGGCTTTGCTCGCGAGCTGCAGGTTCACCACGTACTCGAACGCGCCGACGATCTTCACCTCGCTCTCGGTGAGGGCGGCAATCGTCGACTGGAGCAGCCCCTCGGCCTTGGTCTCGAACGGGACCACCGCATAACTTGCTCGCTGGCGGCTGACCTCATCCATCGCGTCGCGCACCGTCTCGGAGCCCAGATATTCGGCCGCCACGCCGAAGCGGCTGCGCGCCGCCGCATGCGCGAACCCGCCGTCGAGGCCGCAGTAGGCGACGACCACGGGCTGCTCCAGCGCAAAGCAGGTCGCGAAGATCTCGCGGAAGATCTCGCGTAGCGCGGCGTGCGGGATCTCTCCTGCCGACTTCGCCACGAGCTGCTCGATCTGCCCGCGGTCAGGAAGCGCGAGTGGAGCAGTCATTTGCTTGCGTAGCTCGCCAATACGCTTCGAGAGCTTCGCGCGCCGCTCGAGCGACGACAGCAGCTGCGTGTCGATCTTGCCAATCTCCTGGCGGAGCTCTTCCACTTCACGTCGCTTGTCGGACATGGGCCTCGCTAGGATAGCAGGCGTCGCCGCGGAAAGTTCCGCGTCCGCTTCATCCACGTGAAACGAGCGATCGTCGAAGAGCTGTCCGCGCTACGCGCCAAGTACGAGCGAATGCTCGCGCTGCGCGAGGCGCATGCACGAGCACAAAGGGACACGTCGTTCGCGGAGCCCGATCCACGGTCGGAGATGGCGCGGCTCGCCGAAGAGTACCCGGGTGCGCTACGCGAGATCGATACGCTTCCGATCGAGGTCATCCGTTCGCGCATCGAAGCGCTCCGGAGCGCCGAGCGCGAGGACGCACACGTGGAACGGTGGATGGTGGCTCAGACGACGTTTCACCGCCATGCGCGAGGCGCGCTCGTCACCAAGCGCTGGCTCGCAGGACGGAAGACCGTCACGCCGGCGCTCGTGCGCGCCTTCGCGGACGCCGTCGGAACGTTGCCGCGCGGCAAGGACGCCGAGCTGTTCGCGGACGACCTCGAGGCCGTGGCGGCCCCGCCCGGCGGCCGGCTCATGGACCTCGTCCACGTCAAGGTCGCACGCGCCCTCGACGTGAGCGTCGCCGAAGCGCAGACGCTCGTCTTCGGCGCGCCACGACGACGCAGGCAGGACCGCTGAGCCGGGTGGCCCGCGGCGGCCGAGCTATTTGGACGTCGCCGGCGCGCTCGTGCTCGTGCTCGTGCTCGTCGACGGCGTGCTCGCGGTCGACGTCGACGAGGTGGACTCCGACTTCGAGCTGGAGCTCGAGGAGCTGCTCGACTCGCTGCTCTTCTTCGGCGTCGAAGAGTAAAGGTCCGCGTACCAGCCGCCGCCCTTGAGGATGAAGTTACCTCCGCTGATCTGGCGCTTGGCGGTCGACTTCGCGCACTTCGGGCAGACCTCGATCGGGCTCTCGGAGATCTTCTGGATCTCCTCCCACTGGTTTGAGCAATCGGTACAGACGTACTCGTACGTAGGCATGTGTTTTCACGGACCCCAATGAGCTTCCGCAACGGCCAAGTCAAGAGGTCCGACCTTACTTACCGAAGAGAATACGTTATCTCGCGCGGCTCCGCGAATCGGCCGCACGGATGCGCCGCACCGGATGAGCCGTCAAGCGTCGGTTTTCACGTGAAAATCCGCTGAACGGATATTTCCTGCTTGCGTGTGCGGGCGTTCAGGCGTAACCACTGAACACTGACCGTATGTGAAGTGACGTGACTCCCTTCGTAGGGTCGCTGTTCACGACTCTCGCGCATTCTGGCTCGTTGGAGAACCTGGGGACAAGCTGGGTAGGCCCAGTGGCGTGATCGGCTGTGGCGCGGTACGCCGGCGATCGAGCGAGAGCGCAGGAGCACGAGCCCGCCCCAGTTTGGTTGGTGGGCGGCAAGTTGAAAGCACGGGCCCGCGGGCTCGGTGAGGACCGACGCAGAATGAAGATCAAGCGCCTCGAGCTCAGTGGTTTCAAGTCGTTCGTCGATCGGACGGTCGTCAACTTCGACCACGAGATCATGGGCATCGTCGGCCCGAACGGATGCGGCAAGTCGAACATCGTCGACGCCATCCGCTGGTGCATGGGCGAGCAGAGCGCGAAGCACCTCCGCGGCAAGAGCATGGAGGACGTGATCTTCAACGGCTCCGAGTCGCGCAAGCCCGCCGACT
>JAFAER010000221.1 GCA_023423895.1 Pseudomonadota bacterium | reverse complement strand
TTTGCTTCGCCGCGAAGAGCGTCTCCAGCATGCCGCCACTTCCCCAGCTCCAGTTCGGCGCGTCGCTCGGGATCGCCTTCTGCTCGACCGACCAGCGATGCCAGCGGCCCCCTGTCTCGGCGCCCTCCGCCTCGCGATCGATGAGCTCGATGAAGACGACCTCCTCGACCGGCGCCGCGCCGTTCACGGCTCTGAACGCGTCGCGAACGTGATCGAAGAAGAGCCCGTAATCGAAGGCCGCTTCGCGCGAACGACGCTCTACGTCGAAAAGCGCCCAATCCGCCGCCCAACGGATCGCGTATTGACTCGCATCAACCGAGGTCCCGGTCAGCGCGGACTCGAACGCCCGCGCGACCGCGACGCGCTCCGCTTCGGTCGGAGCGGCGCGAAAGTGAACTTCGTACGAATACACGTCCCCCTCCCATTCGGAGGGATCGGCTCCATAAAATCGAAACGGAAACGCTGCACTCATCGAGCCGCCTTCTGAAGTGTGGGGTCTCCGCATCGCGTATCACCCAGCGGAGAGGCGACCAATAATCCCTTTGGGGGACGCGGACGCGAGAGGGTGCGAAGGCACGGGGTGCTCACGTGCGGCGAGGAGCTGCGTGGGAGCCTCCGGGCTTGGGAAAGAGGCTTCCCACGGATCCGCGCAGAGCCGTCAGCCGGAGCTTTGTTCGGTTCGACCTTCGGAGCATCGTAGAAGTCGGCACATGATTCCGACCGTGACGAGCAAAGCGAGCGACGGCCTCGAGCGGATGCAGCGTGCGCTCGCGCGCGAGGGCGCAGTCGCGCTGACCGATGCCTTCGACGCCAAAGCCATTTCGACGCTCGGTGCCGAATGCGATCGAACGCTCTCCGATCCAACGGCGACGGCGGCCAACCTCCTGCGTCGTAGCCCCATGGTCACGGCGTCGTCGGAGGAGGGTCCGATTGCGACGACCGCACGTGCCCTTCTCGGAGCGGCAGCGATCCCGTTCAGCGCGTTCTTTCTCGACAAGACGCTCGACGGAAACTGGGAGATGCCATGGCATCAGAACCTCCGGATTCCGGTGGAGGAGCCACCTCCGGACGTGCCCCTGAAAGTGCTTCGCGAGCACGGTGTCCCGCACGTGATCCCGGACCGCGCCTTCCTCGATGGTGTGCTCATCGCGCGCGTGAGCCTGGACGATCAGCATGCAGAGAACGGCGGCCTCGAGATCGTACCGGGCAGCCACGACGACGGAATCCTCACCGATGCTCGTGTTGCGGCGGTCGGCGATGCCGGTCCGGGCCAGGTCTGTCTCGCTCCTGCAGGGACGGTCGTCTTCTTCCGCGCGCTGCTGGTGCATCGCTCGTTGCGCTCGACGTCCGCCGATCGTCGGCGCGTCTTGCAGCTCGAGTTCTCCGCGAACGAGCTGCCTTTCGGCCTCCGCTGGTACGGGCTCTCGTCGAACGCGGAGCGCGCCTGAATGTTCGAACGCGGAGCGCGCCTGAATGTTCGAACGCGGTACCGACCCCCCGCGTGGGGTGGGCCCCCGGTCGACGCACGGCGGCGCGTGTCGACCCGGCGGGCTCAGCGAAGCGGATCGAGCGCCGTCTCGACCAGCTTCCGCTGCGCCATGCCTCCCGGGTACGCGTAGCTCGTGTCCTTGCCCCAACCCCAGAGGGTCGCGGTGAACGCGCCCTCGCTGCGCATGCGCTGGAGGCCGACCGTGCAGGTGCTCGCGCCGAAGGTCTCGCCAGGTCCGCCGCTACGCGAGAGGTCGACCCGGACGAACTCGTAGATGCCTCGCTCGCCGACCGGACGCCAGCCGCTCAAGTTGCCGGCGCACTCGAGCCACACGTCCTTGAACGCACCGTCGGTCTTCGCGCGCACGATCACGAGCGAGGTCTCGGGGTACGTAGGGTCCGCGTAGAAGCTGTACGAGCTCAGGTACTGCCCGGCGGGTACGACGTTGACGAACTCCGGATCACCATGGCCCTGATACAGGCCCCCGCCGGTCATGTACGCGCCGAGGTAGACCGGATGATCGACGTCCTGCGTCCGCACGACGAACGCGTCGCCGGTCCCGGACTCGAAGGTCACCATCTCGCCAGCCGACATCTCGAGTGGAGCGCCGGGAGGGACAGCCGGATCGTAGTCCAGCCGTGTCCCGTCCCGCGCTGCGACGATGCGATAGAGCACCGGCTCATGCTCGTTGCCGCGACGCGGCCGGTAGCCGACGCCTACGTATTCGGAGCCCCACCGCTCGAATGCGGGGATCTGCTGGCTCAAGATGTCGCCGGTGCCCTCGGTGACGGGGACCCAAGCGACGCTGTGGCCTCCGAAGACGGTCGTGGGCTTGTTCGACGTGAGGATGCTCCCCGTGAGCTCCTCGTCCTGGAGCAACTGGAGCACCTGCCCCTTCGCGAGTCGGTAGCCGACCGGAACGCCGGCGAGGGCGCTCGGGACCCCAACCCCGCCCTGCACGTCGCGCTTCGGCAACAACAAGAGCTCGGTGTCGTCCTCCATGGCGACGATCTGCGCGCCGGGTCTGCCGTGGTTGCCGACCTCCCAGCCGTTGATCACGATGTGCTGCCTCGACCACGTCGGCACGGGCAACAGCAGCGTCGCCGACGGGAGAATCGTGGGTGCGCCGCCGAACGGGTAGATCGCCGTCGCCGCGACCGGCATGTTGGTCACGAGGTGAAACGACGAGCCGAAGCCGGTACCGTCCGGAAGGGGGTCCGCGAGCGAGGCCGGGATGGCGCCGATCGGGCAGGGCACGTAGGTGTGGTCGAAGATCCCGGTCGGCGGCGAGCTCGCGGGGCGGTCGGAGACGAACAGGATGACGCTCTCTCCCGGCTCGACGTCACCGACGTGCGGGACCAGGTTCGTGCTCCCAGGCTCCGACCGGAACATCGCCTTCGACACGTCGAGCGGTTTGCCCTCCAGCTCGAGCGAGACGCGCGCGGGCTGCAGAGACGTGTTCACGAGGAACGCCGCGTAGCAGCTCTGCGGGAACTCCTTCGTGTACCGCGGCGCCTGCAGGTAGAAATCGCACCCGTTCGAGCTCCGGTCTTCGGCCGCCGCACGGCACGGCTCGAGACACGCGGCGCCGCCGCATGCGAGCGTGGGTGGGCACGTCTCGACGACCTTGCCCGTGCAGCTCTCGACGACCGAACGACCATCGAGCGAGCAACGCAGGCGACAGTCCGGGGCCGCGTCGAGGCCGGCCTCGGGGAACGTCTCGTCGGGAGTGTCGAACTCGACGCGATCGTCACCGCAGGCGGCGACGGAGACCGCCACGCCTCCGAGGGCGCCGGCGACGACGAGAGCGCCCACAGACATTCGAATCTTCACGGCAACACCACTTCCTGCGGGACGAGACTCGGGTCCTTGTGCGCACCGTTGCCGAGCTGCCCGTAATAGTTCGTCCCCCAGCAAAAGACCTTTCCATTGGTGAGGAGCGCGCACGTGCTGTTCTGGGTCACTCTCACCTGCGCCGCGGGCGCGGGCAGGCCCTTCACCTGGACCGCCGTGTACGCATGGTCCTTCGTCCCGTCGCCCGCCTGACCGCCGTCGTTGTTGCCGACGCAGTACACGGCCCCGGAAACACCGACCGCACACCAGCGAGCACGTCCGGCGGACGCAACGGCGATGTCGACGATCGGCTCGGGCGTCGCGACCGCCGTCGGGAGCCATCGAGCCGCGCCGAAGCTCCGTATCCCTCCCCAGCAGTAGCCGATGCCCCCCGCCGTCGCGCACGCGACATCCCCGGTGAGATCGATCGACGCGATGTCGTTCAGGGCGACCGCGTCCGGATGCGGATCCGGGTTCAACGACGAGACCCGCGCGATGGGCGGGTTCCGTCCCCAGCTCATGGTGGTGCCGTCATCGCGAAGCACGATCGTCCCCTGCCCGACGACGACGCGGCGGATCGGCGCTCCAGCCGGAAGCGCGATCTCGCGCGGGAGGAGCACCGAGTCGCTCGGCTCCGCGTCGAACGGCGCGATCTGCCCGCCACTGTTGCTTCCCCAGCAGAGCAGCTTCCCCGCCGCGACCGCGCAGCCGACCTGCTCGCCGATGCTCATGGTCGTCGCCGGCGGGAGCGGCAGCTTCACGGGCGTGCGCTCCGTCGTGACCGCGCCTGCATCGTTCTGGAGATACGGACCCGTGCCCCAGCACCAGATCGCGCCGTCCTCGTCGAGCGCGCAGGTGTGCTCGAGCTGGACGATCTTCGAGAGGCCAGCGACGCGCTCCGCCTTCGGGCTGTCCGGCGCGCCGGCCTCGTCGCCACGTCCGAGCTGCCCGCGTCCGTTCGCGCCCCAGCAGGCCACGGTGCCGTCGCTGGACAGCGCGCAGAACCCATCGCGATCTTGCCCATCGAAGTCGAAGATCGAACGCACCGTCGTCACGAGCGCTCTCGTGCACGGCGGCGACGTACAGACGATCGGCAGCGGTCCGCCGTCGAAAGGCGCCGCGTCACGGACGATGACGGGAGCGTCCTCGGCCCCTGCGTCCACCGGGGCGGCGTCGGTGATGGCGGCATCCAGTCCCGCGTCGACCACGACGACGCCGAGCTCCTGATCGCTGGAGCAGCCCGCGACCACGCCCACGCTCGCGCAGCCGCTCGCGAGCACGATGACGACCGAGGGTCCATGACACGAGAATCGACGGCGAAGGACGGTGAGCATCGACGGCGGATCAGGGTGTCGTCTTGTGGAGCGCATTGCGTTCACCGATCGCCCATAGATTGGAGTTGGACGTTCCTCGGACGAGATAGAGCTGGTTGACGTTTGGCGTGCCGTCGAGGGCGATGGACGAAATCTCTCGCGCACCACCGGCCCACAGGTCCTTGGTCCGGAAGACCAGGACGTTCCTGCTCGTCCACGATTCGTTCGCGACCGTCCATAACGACCGCGTGGCAGGCGGCACCGACGGCAACAGCGGAGGGGTCACCGTCGCCACCTCGACCCCGTAGCTGCCGTCGGCCCCGACAGAGATCCTCACCGCGTCACGTGCCCCCTTCAGCCCGACGACCTGACCGCTCCCACCGGCTTGCAGGTCCGTGAGCCAGCCCTCGGCGCCGCCGATCATCGAGACGTCCGGCCTTGGTGTGCATTCGAACGCAGCCACACCGTCAGCGACCCGCTCGAAGCCAGCGGCGGTCTTGCGCACGAGGAGCGCGCATGCTCCGGTGGCGCGCCTTCGTGCGCCGCCGAACCACACGTCCGACGCGCTCGCGCCTGCGGCGCTCACGAAGAACAGATGCTCGTTCTCGTCCTCCGCGTCGTCCGCGGTGTATTCAGGCACCCACTCCGGCGCGCCGCCGCCGCCCGCGCTCTTCCAATGATAGATGGTATTCGTGAACCACGCGTAGACGTCGGTGGCGCTCGTGCCCCACACGCCGAGCGCCGGATACGACAGCCTCGACATCGCGTCGTAGCGGGGGTTGCCGTCGGACGGATGAACGACGCCTGGATGGCTGTTGTCCTGAAGGCGATGGCGGACCCACGACCAGGGCGCCATCGGGTCGGTGCGTGTGCCGTGATAGACGTAGCCCGGCCCCACACCGTAGAAGAGCGCGTTCTCGCTCGGCGCCCAGATCTTTCCCGCGAACGTCCCGAGCCCGGGCTCGTTCTGGGTGCCGTCGTCGATGTACGCCCAGCTCGAGGTCGCGTCGCTCCACTCGAGCACCTTGATGCCGAGCGTGCGGCTCTCCGCGATCGCAAACGCGCGTGTCGCGAGCGGCCAGAGGTCGAGCATCACGAGATCGGCGTCGGGCAACGTGGTCTCGCACCAGCCTGCGGCGCTGCACGCGGCGCGGGGAGCGGAGGCTTCCGCCTCCACGTCCACGTCGGCGTCGATCGGCGAGCCGCCCTCCTCGGTCGGCACGACGGTCGGCTCGCCGCCTCCGTCGGGACGGGTGCCCTCGTTGTTCCCCGTCGCGGCACACGCAACGGCGGCGGCAGCTGCGAGCACGGCCGAGCCGCTCGCGACCAGAAACGACGGCTTCATGTCTTGCCTCCGAGAGACAGCATCACGCCCTGCCCGCCCACCAGGACGCGACCAGGTGCCGGGCACCAGACGGTCGTGAGGAGAGGACGCCGCGCGCCCACGCCCGCGATCTTCATTCGTGACCACTTGGTCCCGTCGTAGTGGAGGACGACGCCTCCATCTCCGACGACCCAGACGTCCGTGGACGACGTGCCGGAGATCGCGTTGAGGTCCACGGTCGTCGGCACGTCTGCGACGACGTCCCAGTCGAGGCCCTGTCCCTTCCAGCGGCGCACCGTTCCGTGCGCGCCTACCGACCATACATCGGTCGCGGAGGCGGCCCACACGCCGTTCAGGGTCTCGAAGCTCCGGCTATCGTAGAGCGTCCCGCTCGGCGCATCACCGTCCGCTTCGGTGATCCGGATCGTCGTTCCGCGGGCACCGACCGCCCAGAGGTCGTTCGCCGACGCGCCGTGAACGGCGCTCATGTGATTGCAGCCGGGCGTGCACGGCGTCGTGGGCCCCGCCTCGATCTCGAACTGTGTCGACGCCCCTTGCCGAAGGCGCACGAGACCGCTGGATGTCGTGTCGATGATGCTCAGCATGCTCGTCGTGAGCCAGAGCCACTCGGCTCCCGGCACGGCACGCGCCGAGACGATCCGCGTCTGGGTGTCGTATCCGAGCGGCCACGACGGCGCGGAGAGCGTCCACCCGTCCGGCGACGGCGCCGAGCCTCCCTCCGGCGCCGTACCGCCGCGAGAGTAGATCCACGGCCTCATCACGTCAGGGTCCGAGACTCCGGTGGCCACTTCCGATCCGTCCCGCAGCCACAGGCCGAGCATCGACTCCTTGCTCGCGGCGTCCGAGCGCTTCCACGATGTCCCGTCGAAGCGCGCGAGCGAGCCGATGGTCCCGGCAACCCAGACGTCGGACGCCGAACGGCCACCGATCGCCGTGATCTGTGCCCGAAGGTCGAAGCCTCCGCCGGGCGTGCTCGGATCGAACGGCCCGGTCGAGCACAGCACGTCGTCGGTGCACACCGTCGGGAAGTGCTCGCAGTCGTCACACGGAGCTGCAGCTTCGGCCGCAGGCGCCGCTTCCGGAGCATCCCCGGCATCCGTGATCACGTTCGGCCCGTCCGGAGGCGGCGCGTACGTACCCGCGAGCGGGTCGGTCGCCGCGCAGGCCGTGACGCCTGCAAGGGCGATCAGCCATCGCTTCCTCATTGGACCTGTCCTCCGTCTTGCTCGAGCTGGTCGCACGGCTCCACCACGCACTGACCGCCAACACACGCTTGACCGGCGACGGCGTCACAGACCCTTCCGCAGGCACCGCAGTTCTGCGGGTCGCTATCGGTATTCACCTCGCACTCGTCGGCGGGGTCGCCGTTGCAGTCCGCGCGTCCCTTGACGCACTGGAAGGTGCAAAGGCCCGAGACACAGATCGACGTGCTGCTCCTGTCCTTCGACAACGCGCACCTGTTACCGCAAGCGCCGCAGTGCTCGCGGTCGGAGGCGAGATCGGCGCAGTGCCCGGCGATACACCAATCGCCGACGCAGAAGATCGGGCAATACGTCTGGTTCGGCGCGCAGGAGCACGTCGCGATGCCGTATTTGTTGCCCTTGCACGCCATCCCGGCAGGGCAGGCGTTCCCGCACGCGCCGCAGTGCTCGTTCGAGAACGCGTTCGTCTCGCAGCCGTTCGACATGTCCTGATCGCAATCCAGGAACGGTTGCTCGCACTTGGGCTGATCACACTTCCCGTCGACGCACCCGTAATATGCGTTCGTGGGACGTTCGCCGGTGGGGCCGTCCGGATTGCAGACCGTGCCGCACGCCCTGCAGTTGTTGTCGTTCGACTTCGGATCGACGCACACCTTCTGCCCCATGAAGTCGTCGAAGCAGTGGAGCTGGCCCTGCCCGCACCCGCACGACGGCCCCGACGTATGGACCACGCACGGCCGGTCCGGATCGGTGCACGCGATCCCGCAGCCGCCGCAGTTCGCGTTCGTCTGGAGGATGGACTCGCAGCCGTTGTCGACGATCCCGTCGCAGTCGGCCCTCGGCGGGTTGAGCCCGCACGACATCTGGCATGTCCCCTCGACGCACTCGAACTCCGTGCCGTCGATCGTCGGACATCGACGACCGCACTCTCCGCAGTTGTCCCTGTCGGTGCGCAGGTTCACGTCACAGAGGAACGCCGAGCTCGGGCAGGTCGTGAACCCGACGGGACACAGGTTCGACGGGCAGTAGCTCCTGAGGCGGCCCCTCGCTTCGGCATCGTCGCCGGACGCGTCCGGGTTCGTGAACGACGGACCAGGACCGCCAGCGTCCACGTCGAACCCGCGCCCGAGTGACTCGGGGGAAGAGCACGATGCGGCAGCCGTACCGATGCAGAAGAGCGCCAGAGCAGCTCCAAAAATACGACCTCTCAACGGAAGTCTCCTTGATGGCGATGGGTGAGCTCAGTCTCGAGGAGACGTGAGCGGAAGCTTCGTGGAGGGCGCGATACCCTGGAGCGTTGCGGTGACCCGACGTGCGAATGCTCCGTCGGGATGCTGCGCGAGGAAGCGGTCGCCGAGCTTGCGCGCCTCCTCGACTTGCCCGCTGCGCGCGAGCGCCTCGACACGGAGCACCGAGACCTCGACGGTGAACGCGCCTTTCGGGAAGTCGGCTTCGTACGCGTCCAGGAGCGTGAGCGTGCGCGCCGGATCGCCCGCGGCGAGCGCCGAGCGCGCCGCGCCGACCCGTGCGATCTCGCGGGCGAGCGTCGAGTCCTCCTCCGGCTCTGCCGACGGGCGGGCGACAGCGCGTGGCGCAAGCGGAGCATGGCGAGCGGGAGGCTTCACGGGTGCGGTTTCGGCGTGTTCATGCGGCTCGGGTGCAGACGGCTCCACGATCGCCGTCGGAGCGACGGTCGGCTCCGGGATCGACGGAGCGGCGACCGTGGGTACGACCTCGACGACGCCCGCGTTGGGCTCGGTGTGCCGATCGACGTCGCCGCTCACGCTCATCAGCGCCGCGGCACCGGCGCCGACGACGAGCACGACGCCGGGCGCATAGCGAGCTCCGAATCGACGAAGCAGCGAGGGAGCGACGTGCTGCGGTGCATCGGACGGCCGCGGCGGCGCGGGCGCAAGCGCGGCGAGCAGCGCCGCCTTTGCAGCGTGCGACGGAGCGTCGGCGCGGGCCGATCCGAGGACGGTCTTCTCGAGTGGATCGGCGTCACCACGGACGAGCGGTTCGAGGTCGAGCTCGGACACGTCAGCCTCCTTGTCGCCGTGCGCGGATCCGCGCGATGCCGGCTCGCATGTCTTCCCTCGCGCGGCGGAGGCGCGACCCGACGGTCCCGAGCGGGATCTGGAGAAGGTCGGAGATCTCCGTCAGCGAAAGCTCCTCGAGCTCGAAGAGAACGAACACCGCGCGTCGCTCGTCCGGCATGCCGCCAAGGACCTCGTCGAGGATGGCACGGGCGTGGGCCTGCTCGAGCTGGCTCTCCGCCGCGGGTAGGACGGAGGGGACCTCCACGACGTCCGCCTCCGGCACTTCACACGATCGCGCGCGAGCCCGCCGCACGTTCGCGGCCACGCGCATCACGATGCCGAAGACGTAGCTCCGTTCCTTCCCCGGCTCGACGCTGGCGAGCTTGCTTGCGAGGACGACGAACACCTGCTGCGCGGCATCGTCCGTCTCCGGCGGGCGCACGCCGAGCCTGCGGAGCGAACGCCAGACGAACTCGTACTCGTCCGTGGCGATCCGGTGGAGGCGTTCGGAGAGGGGCCGATCCACGCTCGTCGCCTCTCCGACGTCATTCGCCGGCGGAGGTGATGTGAACGGTGCAGCGGCCACGGACGCCATTGTCTAACCAGAGCAATGTCGGCTGCGGCGACGAATGTCCCGAAAACGACATCGCCCCTCTCGAAACGAGAATCTCAGGGGAGATGTGCGACGAATCCGGTGGCGACGAACGGCACGATCGCCGCCGCTCGATAGACGACCGTCGACGAGTCCTGCTCGAAGAAGAGCTCGGTTCGCACGAGCGGCGCCCGGGCTCCACCGGTCATCTCGACGGAGAGCGCTGGCAGCACACGCCACGCGATCTTCGCGGACGCCCCGGCGCTGAGCCAGAGATAGGAGAACTCGCGCACCGGCAGCGGGGCGATGACGCTCGTTTCGAGGGCTCCCACCTCGACGTTCACGCACGGACCGAAATGAAGCGCGCCGGTACGGACGACGTCGGCGCACCCCGCGAGCATGATCTCGCTCCATCGGACCGCTATGGCGCCGCGCGGCGAGCTGATTCGCTCCTGCATGCTGCGCGCCAGCCCGACGACGAGCGTCGGCTCGAAGGGCAACCTCGGGAAGCCGACCTGGGCGAACCATTTCGGCATCGCGACCGCTCCACGGTTGCCGTTGACCTCCAGGCCGGCGCCGATCGCGGGCGCGATCGCGTCCCGCCGAGGCGACGCCCGCGGCTTGTCGGGCTTGGCCCTCTCGGGCCTCCGCTCCTTTCGCGGCCTCTTCGAGCTCGGGCGAACGACTGGGCTCGATGGCTCGGGATCGGTGGGCCCCGGTGCGGGAGCCGCGGTCTCCTCGCCGATGGCGATCGCGGCCATCATGGCGAGCGCAGCGACGACGTCTCCACACGCCCGGGACGACGCCGTTCGCTCGACACTGACACCGCCGACGATCAGCGTGAGCGTCCCGTGACTGACGCCGCTTCGCCGCTCGATCCGGATGTCGAGGTCCATGGCCCGGTCATCCGCCCCTGCGGCCGCGACACGATTCGCGCCGAGGTGGGCCTCGAGACGCGCCAGCATGTCCGGCGTCTTGGGGCAGCCTTCGTGGTACGCCTCGGCGATCCTGACCGGCGTGGGGACGGTCTCGGCCGCGCCGGCCGGACGTGCGTGAAGAAACAGACCGAGGAGGACCAGAGCCGCCGGCTCGCATCGTCCCCACCGCTCGTTTCGTCCAGACCAGCGCACGGCGTGCCGCATCAAGAATCGCATGCTGCGCCCGCGAACGCAGCGATCATCCACACGCCCGAGACGGCGCGCGAGCGACCTGCGTCAGCGCGCGAGAAGGTCGTGGTAACGCGTGCCCGCCCGATAGAGGGCATCGAGCGCGTCGTTCACCTCGCGGGAGAGGCGGCCCCGCGCCTCGACGACGTCGAGCGGCACACGAAGCGCCAAGAGCGACGAGCGCGGTACGCGCGGATGGTGACCACCTTCCTGCGCCGCCGCGAGGATCGACTGCGACGGTTCACCGAGCAAGAAAGGCAAGAGGAACGCGAGATCGTCACCGGCGCGCCGGGGCGCGAGGACGTAGAACTCGGACGAGAGGGCAAGCTCCCGGCCGGAGGCCGCATCGAGCGCGCGCGGATGGACGAGCGCGATCTGTCGGAGGTACGGCCTGAGACGCGAGACGACGAGGTCCCCGGCGAGCGCACGTTTCTTGGCGCTCTTCGCGGACGGCACGGCTCGAAGCGCAGACGCGATGTCCAGCACCCCGTCTCGCGCGTGGGTCGTGTCGAGGATCACGGCGCTCTCGAGCGCCTCGGCGCGCTCGCGACGCTCGACGACGAGCTCGCCGAGCGGAACCCCATCGCCGATGCCCGATGTAGCGACCCAGCGCTCCGGCGCGAGGATGACGTCTTCGCCGAGCTCCGCAAGCGAGCGCAACGTCACCTTCATGCGAAGCCCTCCGCGCGGAGGAACGGGCCGAGCTCCGCTTCGACGTCAGCGAGGTCGTGATCGAGAACGCCGTCGGCCGTGAAGACCGGCTCGCCGCCCGTGTCTTTCCCGGCACGTTCGCTCACGACGAACATCGTCTTCTCCTCGGGTGGCGGCGCGACGAGCCTCTCCTGCCGCTTCTGCGCAAAGAGCACGAATGTTCGCTGGGACGTGTGCGGGAGGAACGTCTCGCGCGGCAGGCCGACGATGGCGAGGATGCGTGCGCGATGAACGAGCCAGCGACGAAGCCCCGCGTACGCTTCGCCGCTCGCCTTGTTGTACGGCAAGACGATGCCGAGTCGTCCACCGGGACGAAGGAGACCTAGCGCGCGCTCGACGAAGAGGACATCCCGTTCGGGCGTGCGTACGAGGTCTGCAACCTCGAAGCCATCCGCCGGCGCACGTCCGGCGAACGGCGGGTTCGTCGCGACGACGTCGGCGATCGGCAGCTCGACAGTGCGCAGCCCATCACCTCGTCGAACGCTCGTTGGATCGGCGCCCGCGGCGACCGCCAGCAGACGAGCGACGCGGACAGCACGAAGATCGACGTCGCAGCCGAATGCCTGCGCTCCCGCGCGGCGCGCTCGAGAGAGAAACGCTCCGGAGCCGCACGCAGGATCGAGGACGACCTCGCGCTTGGTCGGTCCGAGCATCTTCACCACGAAGTCGACGACGTGGCGCGGCGTGAAGAACTGTCCCTTGTCGGACTTCGACACCCGCGGCACGAGCGACTCGAACACGGCGTCGAGCGTGCTCTCGTCCGCCAGCGCGCTCGCGAGCAGGTCGTCGACACGGCCGAGAAGCGCGTCACTCGCATCGCGGACAGGATCCACTTCGAGCAGCGGGTACACGCGAACCGCTCGATCGATGGCATGCCGGAGCGGCATCCCCTCACCGTCGACGGCGAGCCGTGCGGCCGCGACGGCGAAGACGATCTCGAAGGTGTCCTCGCCGCTGGTCGCGACGACGACCTCCTCGACGTGGCGGAGGACGCTCGCGGCGCTCGCGCCGGGACGGTGCCGCTTCGACATCGGCCGCCGACCCTACGCGACCACTCCGGAAACAGTGAGAAAAACTGCCCGGCTCGTCGGCGGCTCCCTCGCGGCTCCCTCGCGTCTTTGCGGGCACCCGATGTCCCACACCACCAGGCAGGTATGCCCGCACCGAGAGATACCTGCGATTTCCGGGCGATGGCCGAGGCGTCTCGCGTGCGTCTTCGCATGTGCGCCGACCTCGAAGGATCAGCCGGCGGTGTTACAAGCTCCACCGCTGCAATGAAGCCCATCCATTCGTTCGCTTCGGCTCTGCTCCTCGGAACCCTCGCGGTGCTCGCCGCTTGCGCCGAGGGGACCGCTCTGGATGGCTCAGCAACGGACTTCGTCCAGCCGACGAAGACGACGGAGCCCACGGAGCCGGACGACAAGGTCACGGTTCCGTCGACGGGCGACGACTCGGACGACGACGACGACGACGACGACGGCTCGAGCAGCGGGACCAGCGGCACGTCGGGCACGAGCGGCTCCTCCGGCACCAGCAGCGGCTCCTCCGGCACCAGCAGTAGCGGCGGCGTCGACGCCGGTTCGTGCGTGACAGTCCCGCCGAGCAACGCGTGCGGGCTCGCTCCGCAATGCGGATGCGCGTCAAACCAGACGTGCGACGTCACGAACAAGAGCAACGGCTCGGTGAGCTGCATCCTCGCGGGCGGCGGTCCGCTCGCATCGCTCTGCACGACGAGCGCGCAGTGCGCCGCCGGCCTCACCTGCGCCTACGGCGCTTGCCGCCCGTACTGCGAGACGGCGAACGCGGCATGCACTGGCACCGGCCTCGGGATGTGCGCCCAGTACTACGATACGTCCGGCACTGCGATCCCGAACTCGACGGTCTGCACCATCAATTGCGATCTCCGCAATCCGAGCCCTGTATGCGGCTCCAACACGTGCATCTGGGACGGCAGCGTCAACGCGAGCGACTGCGACAAGGCAGGCACGAAGGGCGTCTTCGCCGCGTGCAGCGCCTACAACGATTGCCAGCAGGGCATGGCCTGCGTCTTCCATCCGTTCTTCGGCGACGAGTGCGAGCCCTGGTGCCGCGTCGGTAACGACAACGACTGCGGCCTGCTTTCCTCGTGCGTCGACGTCTACGGCCCCGACGCGCCGGTCCAGAACGGCGTCAAGCTCGGGCACTGCCAGTAGCCCCGGCGTTCGGCGACGTCAGGGTTTGACGTCGGGCGCGAGCTATCTAACCTCGCACCCATCATGAGCCCCGGGTCCGAGCGCATCGTCGACCTCGATCAGGCATGGCGTGAGCCGCGCCACGGTGCCCAGCTCCGTGCCGTCCGTCGCGCGGCCCAGCAGCTCCGGGAGCGGTTCGCCGCCGGACCTCGCTGCATCTCCGTGCGGACGATGCCGCTCTCGAACCTCGCCTACCCGACGCGCTACGCGTTCTGGGGAGCCGCGTTCACGCCGGCGCCGTTCGTGACGATGACCCATCGATGCGTCCTCGTGCAGTTCTTCCAGGACGGCGAGCCCAAGAACCTGCTCTTCAACCCGACCGACGTCGATGGCGCGCGCTCGACTCCGTTCTTCGCGCGGATGATCGAGCAGCTGGGCGAGCGCGTGAGCGACCTCGTCGCGAAGCGTTTCGAGCCGCTCGAGCAGCAGCTCGCCCGTCATGGTCTGAAGCCCGAGGACATCGACTACATCGCGTTCGACCACTTCCACACTCAGGACCTTCGCGGCCTTCTCGGGACGACGGACGGCTCGCGCAAGCCGCAGTTCCCGAACGCGAAGCTCCTCGCGCCGCGGAACGAATGGGAGGACTGGGATGACCTCCATCCCCTTCAGCGCGCGTGGTTCGTGCGCGATGGGAAGCTGGGCGTCCGCACCGGCAACATCGTCTTCACCGACGGCGATCTCGCGCTGGGCGACGGTGTGATGCTCCTCCGAACGCCGGGACACACCTCCGGAAATCAGACCTTGTTCGTGAACACGGCATCCGGCGTCTGGGGCGTCAGCGAGAACGGGACCTGCGCGGACAACTGGTCTCCGCTCGAGAGCCGCATCCGCGGGCTCGCGTCGCTCTGCAAGAAGCAAGACCTCGACGTCGTGCTCAATGCGAACACGCCGGAGCTCGGGGCGCTCCAGTACACGTCGATGATCCTCGAGCGTACGATCGTCGACCGCGTGAAGCGCGCGCCGGCGTTCGTGCAGATGTTCCCCTCGAGCGAGGTATCGCCGAGCCTGCTCGCTCCCGGCCTCTCGCCCACGCTGCTTCACCGTGCGATCACGCATGGGGAGGTCGTGCGTCCTACCTCTCGTGAAGCGCGAGCGTCGTCCGCCCGCCTCGAGGCCAACGCGTGATGACCGACGCCGACACGGAGAAGAAGAGCGCGGAAGCTCCGCCCGCGAAGGAATCTCTCTCCCCGGATCCGAACGCGAGCGCGTCGTGGGGATTCCCCAGGTTCGCGAAGGACTTCCCGCGAGATCCGGAGCTCGACGCGCTCGTCGCTGCCTACGCTCGTGGAGACTACGCGACCGTCCGCGAGGGCGCGCCGAAGCTGGCATCACGAACGAGCGACGATGCGATCAAACGCGCCGCGCAGACGCTGCGCGAGCGCATCGAGCCGGATCCTACGTCGAAGGCCCTCTTCTTCATCGCTGCCGCGCTCCTCGTCGTGCTCACCGCGTGGTGGGTCACCCACGACGGACCGGACGGAAACGCGCCGGCGACGAAGACGCAGCACGCTCACTGACGAACGAGCGCTCCTCCACTGCATCGGTCGCACGTGCGACCTGCGCGGCGTCCCACTCGCTCCTGCTCACTGAAGCGCCGAGTAAATCGACGGCGTACGCGGTTTTCGTGGCCGGATTTTGCCCCCTCCCCCGTCCATGCCATACCCCGCACGCTTCCGATGACGCCTCCGAGCGATTTCCCCCAGGCTTACGGCCGATTCCTTGCGCCCATCCGGGCGAAGTGTCGCCGTTTGCTCGGACGAACCGCCGCGGCCGATGACGTGGCGCAGGAGGCGTTCGCCCGGCTCTGGCAGTCCGGGCCGCGCCTCGACGGGAAGACGGAGACGCGCACGATCATGGCCTGGCTCTATCTCACGTCGACACGGCTCGCGATGGATGTCCTTCGCGAACGTCGCCATACGGTCCTGGAGAGCATCGACGTCGAGCCGCTCGCGTGCGGGTCGTCTCCGGACGACGTCATCGGCGCGCGGAAAGCGGTGCTCGCGCTCTGCCATCGGGTGCCGTCGGACGAGATCGAAGCGGCGCTCCTCGCGCGCGTCGACGGGCTCTCGCACGCGGAGGTCGCGCGCGTCCTTGCCGTCTCGGAGCGGACCGTGCGGCGCCTTCTCGAACGTTTCGACGAGCACGCGGCCGAGCTGAAGAAGGAGCTCGCGTCATGAGCAAGCACTTCTCGTCGTTCGAGCTCGATGTCTGGTTCGCGGACGGCAAGCCCTCGGGTGACATCGCAAAGCACCTGACGTCCTGCGAGCGCTGCGCGGCATACGTCGACGAGCTCGAGGCCCTCGCCAGCGAGGGTGCCTCACTCCGAGCACCATCGCCCCCGGCGCGTATGCGCTCGCTGCGGCGCCTCGTCGTCCCGACCGCCACTGGCCTGGCGCTCGCCGCTGGGCTCGCGCTCTTCATCGGATCGCGCTCGGGAAAGGACGACCCGGAGTACGTCGGGACGAAGGGAACGCCTGCGGTACAGGTCCTCGTTCGGACCGAGGGGACGACGCGCATCTGGGACGGGCGATCGCCCGTTCGTCCCGGCGACGCGATCGCTCTCCATGTCGTCTGCGAGGGGCTCGCGCAAGTGGCCGTCGCGGCGGAGACGCGATCGGGTATGGCGCGACTCTCCGACGGGCCATGCCCCAGCGTGCCGTCGACGCTGCCCTTCACGCTCGTCGTGGACGCAGAGCCTGGACGCGAGCGGTTCTCGGTCGTCCTGACGAGAAGCCGCGTGGACGACGCACGGCTGCGCGAGGTCGTGCAGCAGAGGACGCGCGACCGGGACGTGTGGGTCTCGTCGTTCGAGCTTCCGAAGGAGGTGCGCTGATGCGCGGCGCGATTCATCGCCTCCTGCTCGCGATGCTCGTCGGGGCGGCATTCCTCGTGGGGCGCTCGGTTCCGGCGCACGCTGATCCTCTTCCACCTCGGCCGATGCGCCGGATCGCGGTCGTCGTCGGGGCCAACGAGCCGGCGCCGGGTCGCCAGGCGCTTCGTTATGCCCATGCAGACGCCAAGCGTATCGCCGACGTCCTCGAGCGTGTGGGGCGGTTCGCGAAGAGCGACATCCACGTCCTGCTCGAGCCGCGACCGGGAGAGGTGCTCGCCGCGCTCGATCGTGCCGCGAACGATCTTCGGAGCACGGGGACGGATTCGCTCCTCCTCTTCTACTACTCCGGCCATTCGGATGGGCAGCAGCTCTTCCCGCACGGAGAGCCCCTGGCGCTCTCGGACCTTCGCGACAAGGTCGCACGCGCGAGCGCTCGCGTACGCGTCGCCATAGTCGACACGTGCCGCGGCGGAAGCTGGACGCGCGCGAAGGGCCTCAGCGTCGGTCCCGCGCTCGAGGCGGCCGACCTGATGAACATGGGAACGGAAGGCACCGCGCTTCTGTCATCGAGCTCGGGCGTGGAGAACGCGCACGAGGCGGCCGCGGTCCAGGGCTCGTTCTTCACGCATCACGTCGCCGCAGGTCTGCTCGGAGCAGCCGACAAGAGCGGTGACGGCAACGTCACCCTGCAGGAGGTCTTCGACTACGCGAAAGAGCGCACTGTGCGCGACAGCGCGCGCATGGCCGTGACGACACAACATCCGAGCTTCGACCTGCAGCTCCGCGGACGGCAGGACATCGTCCTCGCACAGATCGCCGCGAGCTCGAGCGCACTCGAGGTCGTGCAGACGAACGCCCTCGAGATCATCCACCTCGAGAGCGGAGTGACCGTCGCCGAGACGCCGCCCGGCCAGCAGCGGCTTCGGCTCGCGCTCGTCCCTGGACGGTATCTCGTACGACGTGTCGCCGACGGACGTGTGTACTCGAGGGAAATCGACGTCCGGGCCGGCGCAACGGTCACCCTCGACGAAGCGCAGCTCGTCGTCACGGGGACCGAGAAGCTCGCGATGAAGAGCACCGTCCCGGTCGATGCACCGCTGAGCGCGCACAGCACGACGCCGAAAGGCCATTCCGAGATCCGCCTGGCGCTCGGAGTGAGCACGGGCAGCCGCTCTTTCGGCACAGGCCTCTACGCAACGCCGGGCCGCGACAACCTGGAGCGGTCGCTCGCCGGTGTCTGGGCGGCGACCCACGGCATCACCGATCGCCTGTCGTGGGCGGTTCCCGTGCCGGCCTTCGCGTACCGCTTCGGCACCGAAGGCTCGTTCGAGGTCATCCCGCGCGCCGGGCTCACGTCGATCGGCTACAGCAATGTCGAAGGGGTCATCGGCACAGTCGACGCCGGGCTCGGCACGCGCGTGTGGCTAACGCCGAACGCGAGCTTGATCTCGAACGCGTCGACCGACTGGGACTGGCTGATCCGGACGAGCGACGTGGCTCCGACGTCGCGGCGCTCCGACGTGCTCACGCTCCGCGCGAGCGTGGGCTTCTCCTGGAACGTCGGCGATCGCGTGACGCTGGCGATGGGACTCGGGATGAGCGGCCCCGTCGTCGTCCACCGAACGCCGCAGACCCCGTACGAGATCGCGCTGGGCTACAGCCCCAGCTACCCGCCGACGACCGCGCTCGTCGGGTCGATCCAGACGCTCGGCTACCGCCCGTTGCCACTCCTGCAGGTCCATATGTCGAAGCGCTTCTCGCTCGATGCGTATGCGTCCTTCGGCGTCGACCTTCGAAACGGAACGCTGCGCGATCGCTACCTCGCCGGCTTCACGTGGGTGCTCTGATCGCCGCGCGCCGCGACTGCGCATCGAGGCCGGGCGATCGCAGCCGCTCGATGACTCCATGACGCGAGCGTGCTTGCGCCGCGGCGTCCTGACCATGCGGAGCCCCCCCGGCGTCGGTGCTATACCGACCTCGATGTTCCGTAGAATCTCGACCTTCGCATTGGCCTCGGCGGTCGCGTTTGCGCTGCTGCCTTCGTGCAGCAGCGACGAAGGCAAGGCGACGACGACGCCGACGACGCCGACGACCTCGCCTGGCGCGGCGTCGCTCTTCGTCGTCCCGGCGTCGCTCGACGAGCTGAAGGAAGAGACCTTCTTCGCACATCCCTTCCCGAGCGACCTCCGGCGCGAGGCCGACGGCACCGCCCGCTTCATCGGCTGGCCGAACCCGTCGCAGAACGCCCTCATCAGCGAGTACATCAAGAGCACCGACAAGCTCCTGGACGGTTTCTCGCCGGCGACGCCGGTCTACCTTCGGTTCGATGGTGCGATCGATCCGTCGTCGCTGCCGAGCGATCCGTCGACGGCGAGCACGCCCGGCTCGTCGGTCCAGCTCATCGACATCGATCCGACCTCGCCGGAGCGCGGACAGCGGCGCCTGATCCAGCTCCACTGGCAGGAGACCGCGGCCGAAGCCTCGTACTGGCAGCCGAACACGCTGGCCATGATGCCGATCCTCGGACGCCCGCTGCGTCCCAAGACGCGCTACGCGGCCGTCGTCACGAGCGCCATTCGCGCCAAGAACGGCGGCAGTGTCGGGCCGAGCGCGGATCTCGAGGAAGTGCTCGGCACGCGGCCGCCGAGCCCGCGGACGGAGAAGACGAAGCAGCTCTTCGCGCCGGCGGTCGCCGAGCTCGCGAGCGCGGGAGTCGCGACGAAGGACATCGTCCACCTCACGGTCTTCACGACCAACGATCCCACGGCAGAGGTCTTCGCGATCGCCGACGACGTGAAGACGAACGTGGCGGCGCCAACCGCAACGGGGTGGACCGCCAAGGAGACCAACGCCGACTACGATGTCTACGAGGGGACCTACGGACCGTCGCCGAACTACCAGTCCGGAACGACGCCGTACCGGAAGCCGCCCGACGGCGGCGGCTTCGTGTTCGAGAACGGCAAGCCGAAGCTCCAGGGCACGTTCGATCTCCGGTTCGCGCTCGCCGTGCCGAACGCCTCGAAATGCCCCGTGCCGGCTGGCGGCTACCCGATCGTGCTCTACGCGCACGGCACCGGGGGCGACTACCGCTCGTTCCTCGGCGACGGCACCGGCCAGGCGCTCGCGCAGCGCTGTCTGGCATCGATGGGCATCGATCAGATCTTCCACGGCACGCGCCCAGGAGCGCCTGCAGCGAACGATCCGCAGCGCGACACGCGGATCCAGCTGCTCTTCTTCAACTTCGACAACGCGTTCGCCGCGCGGACGAACAACCGGCAGTCGGCGATCGACGTGGTCCAACAGGCGCGCCTGTTCACGGAGACGAAGACCAAGGTGCCCGCGAACGTCTCGCGGACGAGCGGCGAGATCGCGTTCGACCCGTCACGCGTCCTCTTCTTCGGCCATTCGCAGGGCGGGCTCAACGGTCCATTGTTCCTCGCTGCGAGCGACCTCGCGCGCGGGGGCGTCCTCTCGGGCGCAGGCAGCGTCCTCGTGGTCGCGCTGCTCGACAAGACGAAGCCGGTCGACGTCTCGGCGTTCGTTCGCATCTTGCTCGGCCTGGCGGACGAAGAACGCGCGAAGGAGCTGAACGTCTTTCACCCGGCGCTCGCGCTGGCGCAGACCATCGTCGACGCGACCGATCCGATCCACTACGGCGCGTTCATCACGACGACGCCGCGTCAGGGCTTCGCGCCGAAGAGCATCTACCAGACCGAAGGGATCGCGGCGGACGGCACCGGCGACACGTACGCTCCGCCGCGAGGCATCGAGGCGCTCGCCGTCTCCATGAGCCTTCCTCGGGTCGCACCGGGTGTGCGCGCGATCCCGGAGGCCGAGTGGGCGAAGCTCGCCGACGTCTCCCTCCTCCCGGGAGGTCTCCGCGGTAACCTCGGCGGCGGACAAGCGACGGGCGCGCTCGCCCAGTTCCCGCCGAGCCCCGGACGCGACGGTCATTTCGTCGTCTTCGACGTGCCTGCGGCGCGGTCCCAGGCGGCGCAGTTCTGTCGTGATCTCGCCGACGATCCCGTCGGTCGGCTCGCGCCTCCTTGAGCGCTCGCCGGACGAGCGAGCACGAGCATGTCCTCCCGGGCCGACCGCGGGGGCGGGGTGCGTGCGCCATGCCTCGATACACAGTGCCCACCAGGCATGGACGGCGCGTGATCCAGGGAGCCCCCTCACATGCGGGACGCGTCCATCGCGATCCGTGCGAAGAGGGCGTAAACTTGCAGCCAGTCCGCCCGTAGCGAGTGGGCGGATGTGGGATCGGACTTGGCGTGACCGTTGTAAGAAGTCATCGTTCAGAGATGGGTGCGATCGCGCGCGGTCAGCGCGTCGGCCGGTACGAGCTCGTTCAGATCCTCGGTGAAGGAGGAATGGGCACCGTCTGGCTTGCGCACCCGTACGACGCCCCCGATCAGCTCTACGCGGTGAAGACGGTGTCGGCGCAATACACGTCGGACCCGCGCGTCTGCACGATGTTCGTCAAGGAGGCGAGCCTCGCAGCGGCGATCGACCACCCCAACGTCGTCCGCCTGTACGACGTCGGCCTCCACGACGATGTGCCGTTCTTCGTCATGGAGTGGATCGACGGCTTCAAGCTCCGCAACGTCGCGCGGACGGTCGCCGACAGCGGCGAACGCGTCCCGCCGTCGATTGCGCTGCGCATCGCCGCCGATCTCTGCGCCGGGCTCCACGCAGCTCACGAGCTTTGCGGCGAAGACGGCCAGCCCCTCGGGCTCGTCCACCGGGACGTGTCCCCGCACAACGTGCTCGTCACACGCGAAGGCGTGGCGAAGCTCATCGACTTCGGCGTCGCGAAGGCGCGCGACCTGGCGACCGGCAGCGATGCCTCCGTGTGTGGCGGCCTCAAAGGCAAGGTCCGCTACATGGCGCCCGAGCAGGCGCTGGAGAAAGCGATCGATCGCCGGGCCGACCTCTTCAGCGTCGGCGCGATCGTCTATCAGCTCCTCACGGGGCGCGCGCCGTTCGAAGGGCCGAACGAGCTCGCGATCATCAACGCGCTCCTCTCGACGAACCCCGTCTTCGTCCCCGAAGACCTGCCGGAGCCGGTGCAGTGGATCCTCCGCCGCGCCCTCGCGCGCCGTCCGGAGAACCGCTTCAACGACGCGCAGGAGATGCACGAGGCGATCGAGCTCGCCCTCGTCGAGCTCGGCCAGCCGGACAAGCACGCCGACG
>JAFAER010000042.1 GCA_023423895.1 Pseudomonadota bacterium | reverse complement strand
CCCCCCCCCCCCCCCCCCCCCCCCCCCCCCCCCCCCCCCCCCCCCCCCCCCCCCCCCCCCCCCCCCCCCCCCCAGGCTTCTGGCTTCAGAGGAGAAGGAGAAGGAGAAGAAGAAGGACGAACTGAGGAGCTCGCTGCTCGCGACCTTTGGCCGCGGTTTGCGGGCTTTGGGGGCGCGAGCGACCGGTCGAGCGAGCAAACCAAGCCTCTGTTACACTCGCTCGCGTGCCGCGTCGCATCCTTGTCGTGGAAGACTCCGCGTCGACGCGCTCTCTCGTGCGCGCCATCCTCGAAGCGCCGGATTTCTCGCCGGCGGTCGGCCCGATCGAGGTCACGGAGGCGCAGAGCGGGTTCGATGCGATGCGCCTCCTCCCGCGCGCTCGCTACGACCTGATCATCACCGACATCAATATGCCGGACGTGAACGGGCTCGAGCTGATCCACTTCATCCGACGGTCCGAGCAGTACCGATCGACGCCCCTCGTCATCATCTCGACGCAGGCGACCGAGCGCGACGTGGAGCGCGGGAGGAAGCTCGGGGCGGATGCCTACGTCCCGAAGCCGTTCACGGCCGAGGCCCTTCGCGGCACGTGCGAGCCGCTGCTGATCGGCATGGCTCCGCGGTCGAGCGCCGTGCCCTCCTCCTCGAAGGACGCCGCCAAGCAAGAGCGGCCGTCCGCTCCGCCTGGCTCCGGAAGGTGAGGAATGGCTGAGCACTCGGGCGGCGGGCGCGGTGAGAGCGCAGGTGACAAGGCGCGTGAAGAGTTCTTCTCCGAAGCGCAGGAGATCGTCGACGGTCTGAGTCGTGATCTCCTCGCGCTCGACGACGTGTGTCGTCGCGACGGGAGCGACGCCGAGCTCGTCAACGACGTCTTCCGCGCCGTCCACACGCTCAAGGGCCTCTCGGGTCTGTTCGGCGCAGCGATGATGTCCGGGCTCTCGCACGAGCTCGAGAATCTGCTCGACGACCTCCGGCTGGGCCGCATCGAGCTCACGCCGCAGGTGCTCGATCTGCTGTTCCAGTCCGTCGAGCTGTACGGACGGATCCTGACGGCCGCAAAGGGGGACGGACCGGAGCCTGCGGGAGAGGTCAAGGCACTGCTGGCCGCGCTCGGCCAGGTGGCGCAGCAGCGGGGCGGCGGCGGCGGAAGCGTCATCGCGCAGTACGAGCTCGACCCCGGGCTCCTCGGCGTGCTCACCGAATACGAGGAGCATCGTCTTCGCACGAACCTGCAGGCGGGCCTCTCGCTGTACCGGATGCGGGTGCAGTTCCAGCTCGCCACCATCGACTCGGCGCTCGACGACCTGAAGGCGAAGACGCGCCCGCACGGCGAGATCATCACGTTCCTTCCGACAGGCGAGGGCGGCGACGCCGAGAGCGTCGAGCTCGAGATCCTCGTCGCGAGCCGCGAGGGGCTGTCCGTGCTCGGCGCCGCCGTCGCGGGGCCGAACGTTACGATCGAGGAGGTCCGCCGGCGCGACGCAGCTCCGCCGGCGAAGGAGAGCATGCGTCCGCCGCGGGCATCCGTGTCGGAGATGCCGCCCCCGATGCCGTCCTTCGCGTCGCCGGACGCGATGGGGACGGGCATCCCCGAGACGATCGAGACGGACGACTACACGGAAGGCACGCGCACGTCCCGTCCACCGCCGATGAACGCGGGGCAGACGGGGATCCCGGCGCCGCAGTCGTTCCATCCTCCCGCGATCCCGTCGCAGCCGCCGGCCGCGCCGCCGCCCGGCCAGCGTGAACAGCAGCAGCAGCAGCAACGCGAGCTGACGCTGCGGAGCGTGTCGCAGACGGTGCGGGTCGACATCCGCAAGCTCGACCATCTCATGAACATCGTCGGCGAGCTCGCCATCGTGCGCTCGGCGGTCTCGCGGCTCACCGAGCGCGTTCGGCTCGACAGTGAGCTCCGGGAGCTGGCGACCAGCCTCATCCGACTGCATCGGTCGTTCGACCGCCACCTCTCGCAGATGCAGAACGGCATCCTCGAGGTGCGCATGGTCCCGCTGGGCCAGGTGTTCGACAAGCTCGCCCGGATCGTGCGGCAGATCTCGCGCGAGCACGACAAGCAGGTGAACCTCGTCGTCACGGGCGCCGAGACGGAAATCGACAAGCTCATCGTCGAGGAGCTGAGCGATCCGCTGATGCACATGATCCGGAACGCGATCGATCACGGGATCGAAGATCGCGACGAGCGGATGCGCGTGCAGAAGCCTCCCGTCGGCACGATCGCGCTCAACGCGTTCCAGAAGGGCAACCACGTCGTCATCGAGGTCGAGGACGACGGCAAGGGCATGGACCCGCGCGTGATCCTCGGCGCGGCGATGAAGCGGGGCCTCGTGACGGAGGCCGAAGCCCGCGAGATGAGCACGAAGGACGTGCTGTCGCTCGTGTTCCAACCCGGATTCACGACGCGGGACGAGGCGACGAGCCTCTCCGGGCGCGGCGTCGGGATGGACATCGTCCGCACGAACATCGCGAAGCTCGGCGGCGTCGTCGACATCACGAGCGACGTCGGCATCGGCACGAAGATGACGATCATCTTGCCGATCACGCTCGCGATCATCAGCGTGCTGATCGTCGAGGTGGCTGGACGCACCTTCTGCATGCCGCTCGCGAGCGTCGAAGAGGCGATCGTCTTCGACGAAGGGATGGTGCGCACGTTCGAGGGGCGCGAGGTGATGACGCAGCGTGGAGCCACGCTGCCGCTCGCGCGCCTCGCGAAGGTTTTCCAGCTCGAGGGCCACCGCGCCGGTGTGTGGTTCAACGAGGACGCGAAGACGCCGGTTCCGCCGCCCGTGCGCTCGACGCGACCCAAGAGCTATGTCGTCATCGCGACCGTCGCCGACCGCCGCGTCGGCTTCGTCGTCGACCGGCTCGTCGGTCAGCAGGACATCGTGATCAAGGCGCTCGGTCGCTCGCTCAAGAAGGTGCGCGGATTCGCCGGCGCCACCGAGCTCGGCGATCAGCGTGTCGGGCTCGTCCTCGATGCGGCTGCGCTCATCGCGGAGGTCCTCGCCGCCGAGCCCATGCGGTCGGCGCCCGTCGGAAAAAGCTCCGAGGCTCCGGCCGTGAGGCGAAACGGCGACGGTGCGCTCCACGCGCCGGGCCGAGGTGGCGGCGGCGGCGGCGGGGATTCAGGTGGAGGCGGAGCTGGAGGTGCCGTTCCGCCGAGGAGAGGAGGCTTCGTGTGAAGGGCCTGACCCGGCGCATCGAAGGTCGTTCCGCGATGCAGCGCGCCGACGAGATCGGCAAGCGCGCGGAGTATCTCGCGTTCACGCTCGGCAGTGAGGCGTACGCGATCGAGATCGGCAACATCGTCGAGATCCTGAAGCCGCTGCCGATCACGGAAGTGCCCCGCGCCGATCCCGACGTCGTCGGCGTGATGAGCGTACGTGGGCGGCTCGTCGCGGTACTCGACTTGAAGCGGCGCTTCCGCCTCACGCGGACGTTCACGATGGACCGCAAGAGCCGCATCCTTCTCGTCGACGCAGTGGACGAGGAGATCGGTCTGCTCGTCGACGAGGTGCTTCAGGTCTACCGCCTGTCGGAGGCGGAGGTGGAGCCTCCCACCGTGCTCGGCACCGAGCAGGCTCCGCACGTCGTCGGCATCGGCCGGCCGGCGGGCGGACAGGTCCTGATGCTCCTCGATCTCGCGCCGCTCTTCTCGGAGTAAGAATGGCTCGGCACCGTCACGACCCCTCGAAAGATCTCGTCGGCTTCCTCGTCGGCGAGGTGATGTACGCCGTCCGCATCGACGTGGTGCGAGAGATCGTCAATCCTCTCGCCGTCGTCGACCTGCCGCGCGCGCCGAAGTCCGTCAAGGGCGTGGCCGATTACCGCGGAGAGGTCGTCCCCGTCATCGATTTGCGAGAACGGTTTGGCCTCCCTCAAGTGGCGCGGTCGCGCAAGACGAAGTGGATCGTCCTCGATGTGGGCGGAACGCAGGCGAAGGCGAAGCAAACCGAGCCCGGCGCGCGTTACGCCGCGCTCGTCGTCGACTCCGTCACGGAGGTCTTCGGCCTCGCGGGTGGTGAGCTCCGCCCGGCGCCACCGCTCGGCGCGGGCGACGACATGCGCGGCATCGAGGGAGTGACGACGCTCGGTTCGCGTCTCGTCTTCGTTCTCGACGCGGGCGCGTTCAGCGCGGTCACCCACGCTGCGCTCGATGGCGCCGAGGCCACCGATGCCGAGGCCGCCGATGCGCAGGCGCCTTCTTGGCCGGAGCTGCCATGACCGATCGCGTGATCGAGGACGTCCGCACGCGGCTGGAGGATGTCGAACCGGAAGTGCGCCGACGCGCGGCACAGGACATCCCGAAGCTGCCGGCGCCCGAGTCGTGCGACCTGTTGCTCTCGGCGCTCGGCGACGAGGACTGGCGCGTGCGCAAGGAGGCGGCGGCGATCGCCACCAAGGTCGAGCCACGGACCGCGGTGGTCTTCGCGGTCGCCCGAGCGCTCGCAGAGCACGAAAACGTCGGGCTCCGGAACGCGGCCGTCGAGGCGCTGATCCTCATCGGTCCCGACGCCGTCCCGGGCGCGATCGACGCGCTCGAGCGTCTCGATGCGGACGGTCGAAAGCTCGCGGTCGAGGTGCTCGCGGGCGCGCCGACGCTCGCGGGGGTGAAGGCGCTCGTCCGTGCGACCACGGACCCGGACGTGAACGTCGTGATCGCCGCCGCCGAGGGGCTAGGAAAGGCCGACCTCGCCGGCGAGGAAGCGCGCGAGCACGCGACGCGCATGCTGACCACGCTTCTCGAGAGCAGCCAGATCCAGGTTCGCGTGGCCGCGCTCGACGCGCTTCGTTCGCTCGAGGCATCCGTGCCGTGGTCGAGCCTCGAGCCGCTGCTCGGCGATGCGCTGCTCAGACGGAACGCGGTCGCGGCTGCCGCCGGCAACACGACGCCGCGCGCGCTGCTCTCGCTCGCGCAGACGATCGCCGATCCGAGCCCGACGCTCGCGCGCGAGGCGGCGGTCTCGCTCGGGCGGTCGCTCGAGGAGGTCTGGGGAGACGAGTCCATCGTCGAAATTGCCGCCCGCACCTTGCGTGCATCGACCGCGGCGCACTCCGCACTTCGGAGGCTGGCGCGTGCGTTCGATGACCCCTCCGCCCGCGGCGCCGCGATCCTCGCCCTCGGCCTCGTGCGCGACCCGGACGACGTCTCCCTGATCGCGGACGCGCTGGCGGACGACGACGTCGCCGGTCAGGCGGAGGCCGCACTCCATCTGTTCGGACACGAAGCGGTCGAGCCGCTCCTCGTTGCGGGGCGGAGCGCTGCGCCTTCGCTTCGCGGCGCGACGCTCTCGATGTTGCCCGAGCTCGCTCCGAGCGAGCCTTCGCCGCTGGCCGCGGTGCGCGAAGCGCTCGACGATGCTGCCGCGGAGGTGGTTGCTCCGGCGCTCAAGAGCCTTGCGATCGTCGGGGCAGCCGAAGATCTTCCGGCCGTCGCGCGCCACACGCGGAGCACCGATCCGAAGGTCGCCTCGGCCGCACACACTGCGCTCGCGGCGATGGCCGGGCGTCACGTCTCGGCGGCGCGGGAGCTCGTTCGCGACGTCGACCCACGGGGCGACGACGCGCTTTGGGCAGCGATCGTCCACGAGGCGCTCGCCCGCGCCGGCTCGATCAGCTCCGAGGACTCCGACTTCCTCGCGAGCGCGATCACGCATCGCGAGGCCGCGGTCCGCCGGGCGGCGATCGACGCGCTCGCGGCGATCGGCAGCGAGGAGGCCGCCCAGCTCGTCATGGTGTCGCTCGCCGACGAGGAGGCCGTCGTCGCGCTCGCCGCGATCCGCGCGCTCGGTCGCCTGGCCCGGGCCGAGCAACTCGCCTCGCTCGCAGCGACCACCCGCGATCCGATCCGCCTCGGCACCGTCCTCCGGGCGCTCCGCGATGCCGACCCGCAGCGCGCGTTCGCTGCTGCACGCCCGCTGCTCCGTTCTCCGGAGCCGTCGATCGCGGCGGCAGCGGTCGACGTCGTGGGTGGGGTCGCGCTCGACGGCCACGTCGAGGCGCTCCTCAGCGCCACCGATCACCCGGATCAATCCGTCGTGAAGCTGGCGCTCGGGGAGATCGCGAAGCTCGGCGACGACCGCGCGCTTGCAGCGCTCGCTGCCGCGATCGACCACTCCGCCGAGTCCGTTCGCAAGTGTGCAGCCGAGCTCCTCGGGCAGAGCGGCGCGGACGGGGAGGGGATCCTCCGCGCGCGCCTCGATCGCGAGCGCAGCGTGGAGGTTCGGCAGGCGATCATGCAAGCGCTCGCAGGGCGCTTCTCGACCTCGCGCGACGAGCCCAGCTCGCGCGGCGTGAGCTGATGGTGAAGCGGCCCCTGTTCGGAGCACGTCGTGGCATCGGAGAGGCCCAGCTCCGGGCCGACGAGTATCGCCTCATCCGCGACCTCGTCAGCGAACGCCTCGGGGTCTGGTTCGGACCGGAGTCGCGCGCGTCGCTCGAACGGCGCCTTCGCGAGCGCCTCGACGTGCGCGGCCTCACCTCGTTTGCCGACTACTACCAGCTCCTCAAGTACAGCCCGCTCGCGAGCGAAGAGTGGGACGAGGCCGGGGATCTGCTGACGACCCACGAGACGTATTTCTTCCGCGAGGACTATCAGCTCCGCGCATTCCAGCACGAGCTCCTTCCGATGCTCGCGGCGAAGCCACGTCGGCGCATCCAGGTCTGGAGCGCGGGGTGCTCGACGGGCGAAGAGGCGTACACGATCGCGATGTTGATCCTCGAGTCCGGCCTGTTCGACCCGGCGCAAGGCTGGGAGCTCCGGGTTTACGGGTCCGACCTGTCGAAGAAGTGCATCGCGGCTGCTCGTCGCGGGGTGTACGGCCCCTCTTCGTTCCGGGCGACCACGGAGGAGGCTCGGTCGAAGTGGTTCGTTCCGCAGGGCGAAGCGAGCGAGTCGGCGAAGAGCCACATGTCGCCCGCCGCGTGGGCACCGCGTGAACCCGGCGCGGCGACGGCGTCCCGGCAGCAACAGTATGGCGTGGCGCCGTCCGTCCGGGCGCTCTGTCACTTCACGCAGATGAACCTTCTCGACGAGGAGCGTACGCATCTCGTTGGCCGCTGCGACGTGATCTTCTGCCGAAACGTCGTCCTCTACTTCGACGCTGCCGCGCGGCGCCGCGTCATCGAGATGTTCTACGAACGGCTGGTCCCTGGCGGGGTACTCTTGCTCGGTCACGCCGAGTCGCTGTTGAATGTCTCGACGGCCTTCGAGCTGCTACATCTGAAAGAAGACCTGGTGTACCGAAAACCGCTTGTTGCGAGCTCCGTGAGATGACGAAGGGCCCGATCCGGCTGCTCGTCGTGGACGACTCCGCGTACAACCGGCGCAACATCGCCGACGTCTTCGCGGGCTATCCCGAGGTCGAGGTCGTCGGCAAGGCGGCCGACGGAGAGGAGGCGCTCCGGCTGGCGACGCTCCTCAAGCCCGACGTGATCACGCTCGATCTCGAGATGCCGCGGATGGACGGGTTCACGTTCCTTCGCATCTTGATGTCGCGGCAGCCCACGCCCGTGATCGTGGTGTCGAGCTATTCGCAGAAGGAGAACGTCTTCAAGGCGCTCGAGCTCGGCGCGCTCGAATTCGTGGCGAAGCCGACCGCACAGATCGCTCCCGACGCCACCGACCTCCGCGATCAGATCCGCGAGAAGGTCCTCCTCGTCCGTCAGCTTCGCGCCAGCTTCCCCGGCAATCCGCCGCTGTCGCGTCGACCGGTGAGCTCCAACTTCGACCGTGGGAGCTTCCCCGACTCCGCGTCGATGCGTGCCGCAACGGCGTACATCGCGCCGAAACACGTCGTGGCGATCGCGAGCTCGACGGGCGGGCCGAGCGCGTTGCTCGAGATCTTCGGCAAGATCCCGCAGAACACGACGGCAGGCTTCGTCGTCGCGCAGCACATGCCCGACAAGTTCACGCGAACGTTCGCCGAACGGCTCGATCGCAAGGGCTCCGTGCGCACGTCCGAGGGACAGGACGGTGAACGCCTCGCCAAGTGCAGCGGCTTCGTCTGCCCGGGCCGCCAGTGCATGGAGGTCCTGCAGAACGGCGTCGAGCTGAAGATCGTGATCGGTCCCCCGAAGCCCGAGGACCGCTACGTCCCGAGCGCCGACCGTCTTCTGAAGAGCGTCGCGGTCGCCGCGGGGCCGCGGTCGATCGGCGTGATCCTCACGGGCATGGGCGATGACGGCGTCGAAGGTGCTCGCGCGATCCGAGACGCGGGCGGCATCGTCATCGCCGAGTCGCAGGAGACGGCCGTCGTCTATGGAATGCCCGGCGCCGCGGTCCGTGCCGGCCTCGCGCAGAAGGTCCTGCCGCTCCCGCAGATCGCGGAGTACCTGGCCGCGCTGCCGGGTTGACCTCAGAACGCGTGACCGTCGGCGATGTAGACGCCGATGGGTAGACCAGGGTTCGCCGCCACGGCGTCGGGGCTGTAGGCGACCTCCATCCGGATCACCGCCGCCGTGCCCCAGATCAGGTAGAGCCCGCCGCCGACCCCGTACTTGAGGCCGAGGCCGCGGCCGTCGCGCGCCGGGTCGTGCTTGAAGTCGCTCCACACGCGGCCGACGTCGCCGAACGCCTGGGTGCCGACGCGAAAGCGCGCGCCGAGCAGGCCGAACGTGACGAGCTGAGAGCGCACCTCCAGCGTGGCGAGCGTCTTGATCTTGCCGGTGTAGCGCCCGTTCGGCACGCCGCGCAGACCGCCGTGGCCGCCGATGAGATCGATCGGGGTAAACGTGATGCCTTGCACGAGATCGTAGAACGGCGCATCGCCGGCGATGACGTCGCCGACGAAGCGAGTGGCGAGGACGAGCGGACCGACGAGCGGTGCGTAACGTCGGAGGACGACGCTGCCGCCGACGTAGCGCATCCCGCGGTTCGAGCTGCCTGGGCCAGCGGGGACGCCCAGCCCGGCGCGGATGCCGATCATGTCGAAGGAACCCGAGCGCGGCGAGATCTCGTCGTTGCGCGTGTCGTAGACGAGACCTGCTGCCGGGATCGCGCTGGCGATCGGATCCATGCCGAAGATGCGCGGGCGGCCGTCGGGCTCGATGACCGCCGCGTCCGCCGCGAGCTTGCTGTACGGGTACGCGTCGGCGTCGGTGTACCGGAGCTGAACGCCGAGCATTCCGTCGAAGCGGCCCGTCAGCGGAAAGCGCGCGTTCAAGCGAAAGCGAACCTCCTCCGTGACCGAGTGATAACGCCTGCCGACCGAGCCGTCCGGGAACGGAATGGCGAGCGTGGCATTGCCGAGTCCGAAGTAGCCCGCATTGACGTGACGCTCGACGAAGAAGCCGGGCATCAGGCGCACGCGCGAGCCGAGGAAGCGAGGGATGTCGAGCCGCAGGTCGTGCGCCTGTTGGGCAAGATCGACCCCTCCGGTGGGGCCGGGCTTCAAGCTGGCCGAGAGCAGCAGATCGGCCTTCCACGCGTAGGGTCGGATCCCGCCGGCGAGGTGCGTCATGAATGCGGCGCCGCCGACCTGGACGCCGATGTCGCTGTTGCCTGCGAGAATGGGCAGCGCCGCGACCTCGGTCTTCGGCTTGTCGGGGCGAGCGTCGTCGCCCGAGATGTCGCGCGCGTCGGACCCGACCGACTCTGCCCATGCCGGCGCGCCCGTCGTCAACGCGAACATGAACGATGCGGCGACGACGCACGTGCGACGCGCCGTCCGATTCGTCGCTGTCGCGGGTGAGATCAACGCTCTCGAAACGATGCGCCGCAGCATGGATGCGTTGCATGCCGCCGGCGCCATTTTGCACGGGCGAACGTACGCACGACTTTGCAGGCGCTCCATCCGACGTTGCTGAGCGGCTCGATCGCATCCGTCGCATGCGCCTGGCACGCCGCGAGGAGGCCCGGCCATGCGTCGCGGTCGGCCTTCGTCGGGCTCACCGGAGGTTCGACGGAGCGCCGCGCGGCGACCCACGCAGGTGTGCTACCCTCGCTCAATGACTTCTCGCGTTGACTCCGAGCTGGGCGAGCTGCTCGAGCTGGGAGATCGCATCATCGCCATGGCGACCAAGGGCGGCGCGACCGTCGCGGAGTGCCTCCTCCGCTCGGGCGCCGAGCTCTCGGCGCGCGTCCGTCTCGGCAAACCCGAGCTCGTCGAGGAGGCGGCGCATCGATCTGCCGGCCTCCGTGTGATGAAGGGCAAGCAGGTCGCCACGACCTCCACGAGCGACCTCACCGAAGGCGGCATCCAGAGGTTCGTGAGCGACGCGCTCGAGCTCGTCGAGCTCGCGCAGGAAGATCCGTACGCGGGGCCCGCCGACGAGGCGTTGCTCGATCCGAAAGACGCCCCCGACCTCGACCTGTTCGATCCGAAGGGCGGGAGCGTCGACGCCGCGCAGGCGATTGCCACCGCCAAGATCGGCGAGCAGGCTGCGCGCGACTTCGACGCGCGGATTTCGAACAGCGAAGGCGCGACCTTCAGCCGTACGGCGGGCGGAGCCGCGATCGTGCTCTCGAGCGGGTTCCGCTCCGCTTACAAGGGCTCGTACCAGTCGCTGAGCGTCGTTCCGGTCGCGGAAGACGAAGGCGGCAAGAAGCGGCGCGGGTACTTCTGGACAGCGAAGCGTTTCCTCGACGAGCTCGACGATCCGAAGTCGGTCGGCCAGGAGGCTGCGCGCCGGACGCTCCGCAAGCTCGGCGCTCGAACGGTGACCACCGGTGAGTTCCCGGTCGTGTTCGATCCGGATGCCGCGCGGTCGATCCTCGGCATGCTTGCAGGCTGCATCATGGGCAGCTCGATCTGGCGCAAGTCGAGCTACCTCGTCGGTCGCGAAGGCTCGCAGGTCGCGAGCTCGCTCGTCACGATCGTGGACGACCCGCTCATCAAACGTGCTCCGGGGTCTCGCCCGTACGACGGCGAGGGCCTGCCGAGCCGGCGCAACGTCGTCGTGGAGAACGGCGTCCTCCGGACGTACCTCTGCGACAGCTACTCGGCGCGGAAGCTCGGACGGAAGAGCACCGGCAACGCCGCGCGTGGCGGTTCGGCCGGCGTGTCGTGCAGCACGACGAACTTCATCCTGTCGCCGGGCACGGACTCGAACGAAGCCATCGTGAAGGGCACCAAGTCCGGGCTCTACGTCACGGAGATGATGGGCTTCGGCTTCAACGCCGTCACGGGCGACTTCTCTCGCGGTGCGGCGGGCTTCTGGATCGAAAATGGCGAGCTGGCCTTCCCGGTCAGCGAGGTCACGATCTCGCTCAACGTCGACGAGCTCTACAAGCGCATCGACGCCGTGGGCTCCGATCTCGATCTCCGCACTGCGACGGCGGCGCCCACGATCCGGGTCAGCCGGATGACGGTCGCCGGCGCAGGCTGACCCGCGTCAGCGAAGCAGCTCGCACTTCGTCTGGGCGCCCGACGTGGTCGTGTCGGCGCACCAGACGAGCTCGAACGTCGAGGCGCTCGCGCCAGTGAGGACGAATCCGGTGTGGAGCGATCCTCCCCGGAGCTCGAGGTCCTTTGGCGCGCTCAGCCATGGATCGAACCCGCCGTCGGCTCCACCGCTCGTCGGGGCTGGACCGATCGCGACCGCGACGGGCGGCGACATCGGAGGCGCCGTGACGTAGCCGAGGTTGTCCACACCGACGGGCTGCGAGGGCGTCGCGGCGCGTCGAGGCTCGACCCGGTCCGCGAGGACCGCCGTCGTTGCTCCCACGGCGCGGACTGCGATGGCGTCGGCAGCGGGCGTGTTGTCGTCGCCGAGAGCGGCATGGACGATGCGCACGCGGATCTTGTCCGGCTCGGTCGTGCGATCGTCGATGAACGCGCCGATTTCGAGAGCCATGCCCCCGTCGCCGCGGCGCCCGAACACGACGACGGTCGCGAGCTTCCCGGGATCGAGCGTGACGTCGCCGATGGCGAGCGCGTTTGCGCAGGACGTGGCCCCTGCGGCGATGACGGCGATCCGGATGCGTCCAGCGCCCTGGACGTTGAGGTACTTGGAGACCGTGCGATAGGACGCCGGCCGCAGCTCGCCGTCCTCGAGACCGAGGCTCGTGCCGCCGTCGTCGTCATCGAGGTCGTCGGAAGCGTCGGGCTCGGTCGCTGGCGGAAGCGCGCCGTCGAGATCGTCCGCGTCCGGTCCGGCGTCACGCGCCGTCGGCGCGCTGAGGACCGGGCCGACGAAGGTGCCGGATGTCGGCGGCTGGTAGCAGAAGTCGATCGGCCCCGTTCCAGGCGCGAGATGGGCGATGCGCATCGTCGCCATCGGCGGCTCTCTGGCAGCGTCGTTCGGCGAGCCGCCCGCGTGAACGGGGGCATTGCCGCCGTCGCCTCGAGCGCCGAGATGGCGCGACGCGCCTTCGTCGCCGCACGAGGCGGCGCTGGCGATCGAGGACGCCGTGGCCAATACGAGCGCGATCCGGGGAGCGAACGACAAGGAAGTGACGTCATCGTAGCGCATCGCACGTTCTGCCGAGAAAGCCCTGCCGATCGCCAGGCAATCGCCTTCCGGAGCCACGGGAGCTAAGGTCGGCGCGTGACTCCTGACGACATCAAGGCGCTGCGGAAGAACCTTGCCTGCACGGCGAAGGAGCTCGCCCAGGCGATTGGCATCGAACAGTCGACCGTGCTCGCCTGGGAGAAGGGCGAGCTTTTTCCGACGAAGCCGTACATCGACAAGATGGAGGCGCTCCGTGCGCGCGGTCCCGCCGCCATCCCGAAGAAGTCCCGCGGCGACAGCCCGATGAAGGTCCTCGCCGACCCAGCGCTTTGGGAGCTCGTCCGGAAGATCGTCGCCCACAAGAAGCTGCGCGACGAGGTGACGAAGCTCGCCAGCGCCTACGCCGACCCGAAGGACGAGGGCTGACGCTCAGCCGGACGTGACGGACGACGACGTCATTCGTCGTCCGCGTCGTCGTCGTCGTCGTCGTCGTCCTCGTCGTCGTCGTCCTCGTCGTCGTCGTCGTCCGCGTCGTCGTCGTCGTCGTAGTCGTCGTCGTCGTCGTAGTCCTCGTCGT
>JAFAER010000204.1 GCA_023423895.1 Pseudomonadota bacterium | reverse complement strand
ATCGCAAGGGCGGCGAGTTCCATCTCGGCCCGACCCACGAGGAGATCGTCACCGACATCGCGCGCCGCGAGATCCGCAGCTTCCGCGACATGCCGATCAACCTCTATCAGATCCAGTCGAAGTACCGTGACGAGCCCCGGCCGCGCGGTGGCCTCCTTCGCTGCCGCGAGTTCCTGATGAAGGACGCGTACTCGTTCGACGCGAACGAGGACGCGGCGAAGGTGAGCTACGAGACGATGCGCCAGACGTACTGCCGCATCTTCGACCGGCTCGGGCTGACGTACCGGCTCGTCGCCGCCGACCCGGGCGCCATCGGCGGCTCGACCAGCGCCGAGTTCCAGGTCCTCGCGGACTCCGGCGAAGACGCGATCGTCGCGTGCGACACGTGCGACTACGCGGCGAACGTCGAGATCGCGACCGTCAAGGCTCCGCCCGCGGCCGACGAGAACGAGGCGGCGGAAGACCGCGTGAAGGTGCACACGCCGAAGGTCGGCAGCATCGAAGACGTCTCGGCCTTCCTGAAGAAGCCGAAGAACAAGTTCCTCAAGTCGCTCGTGTACACCGCTGGCACGGACCTCGTGCTCGCCGTCGTCCGCGGCGACCATGACGTCAACGAGATCCGGCTCGCCCGCGCGCTCGGCGTCGACGAGGTCTTCATGGCGAGCGACGCCGACGTGCAGAAGGCGACGGGAGCGAACGTCGGCTTTGCCGGCCCCGTCGGCTTCAAGGGCAAGGTCGTCGTCGATCGGGCCGCTGCTGCCGTGAAGAACGGGGCGACCGGCGCGAACGAGACGGACCAGCACTTCACCGGCGTGAACCGTGGCCGCGACTGGGACGGCGAGATCGCCGACATCCGCCTCGCGACGGACGGCGATGGGTGCCCCAGCTGCGAGAAGGGCAAGCTGAAGACGTACCGTGGGATCGAGGGTGGTCACATCTTCATCCTCGGCACCAAGTACTCCGAGGCGATGGGCGCGACGTACAGCGACGACAAGATGGAGAAGCAGCCCATCGTGATGGGTTGCTACGGCATCGGTGTCTCGCGTCTCGTCGCGACGACGATCGAGCAGCACAACGACGCCGACGGCATCCGCTGGCCGGTGAGCATCGCGCCGTACAAGGCCCATCTCGTCACGATCGGTCAGGACGAGGCGGTCCTCTCGGCTGCGAAGAAGATCTACGAGGACCTCAATCAGGCAGGCATCGACGTCCTCTGGGACGATCGCGATGAGCGCCCTGGCGTGAAGTTCAAGGATGCCGACCTCCTCGGCATGCCGTTCCGGATCACCATCGGCGCGAAGGCGCTCGCCAACGGCAACGTCGAGATGAAGCCGCGTACCGAGCCCGATCCGAAGAAGGCCGAGCTCATCCCCGTCGGCGACGTCGTTCGCGTCCTCGGCGAGCGCGTCCGCGCGGCGCTCGGCTCACCTGCGAAGGCCTGACGAGAGAACGAGCGCGTCCCACGTCCTGCTCACGCCCGGCTCGCCTCCGCCTCGTCGGCGGGGTGTGCGAGCCGAGCGTCGGTGCTCGATCTCGGGCACCTTCAGTCGGCCGTCCTCGCGTCGTCTTCGCGCTGCATGCCGCTCCGAAAGCTCGGATGGCGGAGGGACACGCCGAGCGTGTGGAGCGCACGGGTCGGATCGATCCGGCGGTCGCGGCGCAGCGTTTCGTGGACCTGCTCCGGCGGGACGGACGGCGGATAGTCGCAGCCGTAGTGTTCGCAGATCCAGGCGACGACGTCTCGCTGCGGAGCAGGCTCGAGATCACCGACGACGAACGTCTCACCGCGGACCGCGTCGCTCGCGAGCAACAGGGCCGCGAGATCGTCGGCGTGGATGCGCGAGACGAAACCGCGGCCGTCGCCCGGGATCTGATGTTTCCCGCTTCGCACGCGCACGTGGAGACCTCGATCCGGTCCGTAGATTCCTGGTGCTCGGAGCACGGTCGCGCCGATGGCGCGGTACGCGGCTTCCGCGCCGAGGACGCGCGCCTGCGACGGCGTTGGCGTGTCGGTCACCGGGGTTCCGTCGTCGATGACGCCTTTCGTCTCGCCGTAGACCGAGGTGGTGGAAAGATATGAAACCGCGCGCGCTCGTGCGAGCAGCGGCGCGAGCTCCGCGTCCGTCGCGCCGTCGGGCGGGAAGCAGATGATGACGTGCGCGGACTCGTCCACGAGCTTCCGCGCGACCTCGGACACGGGCTCGCGCGTGACATGCAGGATGCCGCGCTGCGCGAGCTGCTCTGCACGCTCTGCGGAGCGCACGGTCGCGACGACGTCTTCCCCTCGACGTGCCGCCTGCTCGGCGACGCGTGACCCCACGTAGCCTGCACCGAGGACAATCCGCACGGTCTCCGCAGGATAGACCGGCCGGCGCGGTCGAGCTCCCGATTCGCGGCGGAGCCCGTCTCGCTCACGGTCGCCCTTGGCCCAGCGCATGCACTCGGGTTGACGCCACGCGCCCTCGGCTGGATGGTGTGTGCCGGATGGTCGAGCCCGGAGACCGTATCGCCGATCGGTACGAGCTCGTATCGCCACTCGGAGAGGGCGGTATGGGCGTCGTCTGGCGTGCGCGCGACGTCCGCCTCGGGCGCGCCGTCGCCGTGAAAGTGCTGAGTGCCGCCTCGGTCGGCAGCGACACGGCGCGCGTGCGTCTGATCCGCGAGGCGCGTGCCGCAGCGGCGCTCGAGCACGAGGGCATCATCCGGGTCTACGACGTCGGCGAGCTGGGCGACGGCGGCGCCTACCTCGTCATGGAGTTGGTCCGCGGCCGCAGCCTGCGCGACGTGCTCGAGAAGGGGCCGCTCTCGCCGCGGAGCTGCGCTCGGCTCGTCATCCAGGTCGCTCGCGCCCTGCAGTTCGCGCACGAAGCGGGCGTCGTCCACCGCGACATCAAGCCGGACAACATCATGGTGCGCGACGGCGACCGGATCATGGTCGTGGACTTCGGCGTCGCGAAGCCGGTCGCCACGGAAATCGTCACGAATGCCGAGACGCTCGCCGGCGTCAGCAACACGACCTTGACCGGCGCGGGGCAGATCGTCGGGACTCCGGCGTATCTGTCGCCGGAGCAGGCGCGCGGCCCCAACGTCGGAGCGGAGACCGACCAGTTCGCGCTCGCCGTCACCGCGTTCGAGGCGATGACGGGGCGGCGGCCGTGGACCGCGAAGACCGTCGTCGAGGTGGTGGCAGCGATCCTGCGCGATCCGCCCGCATCGCTTTGCGAGCTCGTGCCTTCCGCGCCTGCGCCGCTCGAGGAGGCGATCCATAGAGCCCTCGCGAAAGAGCCGGAGGATCGGTTCCCCAGCATGAGCGCATTCGCCGATGCGCTCGAGGCGGCGGTCGAGGGGCTCACGGAGAGCGTCGACCGCTCCTCCGTGTCGAGCAGCGGTCGGAGCTCGCGCAGCCCGTCTCCGTCGACGTCCCGCACCGCGACCGTTTCGACGAACGGCGGCCAGTCGCACACGCCGGGGGAACCACCGCGAACCAAGCGAAGCGGTCTGGTGCTCGCGGGGGCAGCTCTCGTCCTCGTCCTCCTCGTCGGCCTCCTGTTCGTGAAGGCACGGAGCCCGGGCAGCACGAGCGCGGCGCCGGCTGCGTCCTCGGCCGCGGGAGCATTACGCCGGGGCGTGATCGCCTGCCCACAGCTCGAGGTCTCGGGGGTCGACGCTCCGTGGCTCGGGGCGGCGGCCGCGACGCTCGCTTGCGAACGCATCCAGATTGCACGCGGAGGCAAGGACAGCGCGACGCAGAATCCCGCGGACCTCGCCGGCGCGCCGCGCGAAGTTTCGCCGGGCTTCGCGCAGGGGATCTTCGACGCGCCTGGCAGCCGCGAGAAGGCGATCGCCGCCGTGAAGGGGGCACGCTGGCTCGACGGCAAGCTCGAGAGGCAGGCCGACGCGTACGTCGTCACCCTCACGCTGCGCGAGCCGGACGGTGCAGAGATCGCTCGCGGAGAGGCACGCGAGCTCGAGATGTTCGAGTCCATCCGATCCGCCCTGGCGCCGATACTCGGCGTGCTTCCACCACCGACACCGGAGGAGCGCGCAACCTTGCGTGAGTGGCTCGACGTCGAGTCCGTCGATGACGCCCTCGCGCTGCTCGACATCCGCACCGCCGTGCTCGTCGAAGATCCGGTCGCGGTGAAGAACGCGTGTGCCGCGGTGGAGCTACGAAAGACGCTCGCACCGCGGACGATCCATCTGGCGCGCAGTACGTGCCGGCGAAAGCTCCGAATGGAGCCGCTCACGACCCCGCCGCCGCCGCTCGACGAATCGACGCCGGGCGCGCTCATCACGACGGTGCTCGCCCAGGGAGACGCCGGAGGTCCTGCGGCCGTTCGTGAGCGTGCGCAGAAGCTCGAGGCCGCGCGCGACCGCACGGTCGTACCGGAAGGGAAGGCCCGGCTCTCGGCTGCCGCGGCCGAGATCTACAACCTCGTCGGAGACGAACGAGCTCGCGATGTCGCCCGCAGCTCCGTCCGATCTTCCACGAAGGCTGTCGACTGGCGAACGAGCGCCTGGCACCGCGTCGCGTTTTCGTCGACCGGTGACGGCGCGCTCGCCGCTGCGCTCTCGACGTGGCAACCGTGGGAGCCGGTCGCGCGGCTGCACTGGGCGGGCCGCGTGGGGCCTGGCGAGATGCAGGCGCGGTCCACGTTCCACGCCTACCTCCTTTCGCAGCGCGGGCCGTACGCAAACAGCTACGCAAACGGATTGCTCGACCGAGGCGACATCGAGGCTGCGCGCGGTGTCGCGGAGCTCGCGAACGACGATCTGCTTCGCATCGCGGTGATGCTCGCAGAGGCGCAATACGGGGCGGTCCTCGTGAAGGTCCCGCAGCTCATCGATCGACTCCCCGCGAATGATGCCAACGCTGCGCTCGCGTTCGGGCTCGCATACCTCGGCGTGCGCGCGAGCGTCATCCTCGAGCGCCCTGCGGACTTCGTCGATCGCGTCGTCACGCGGTTCGTGCTCTCGGAGCCGCACCATGTCGTCGACGGCGTGTCCCCGGTCGTCTCGCTCGTCCACGCTTGTGTGCTCGCGCCTCGTTCCGTCGGCCGCCGATGCATCGACCGCTTGGAGCAACTCCGGCGGGACGGACGACTGCCGACCATCTTCAGCTCGACCGAGACGGTGCTCGCCGGAGCGTCGCGCTTCGTTGCGGACGACTACCCGGGCGCGGTGAAGTCGTGGCGGACGCTCCTTCGGTCTGCAGCCTGGGTCCAAGGCCCGCTGCGCGAGCCGCTTGCGATCGCGTTCGACCGTGCCGGTGAGATCGATCTCGCCGAAGAGGTCGAGGCGCCCGTCGTCGCGCTGGTCGACTATCCGCGGACAGCGGACATGGCGTGGGTGCGTGCAGCGAAGCGAGCGCAGAAGCGCGGTGACCTCGCTCAGGCCCGCAAGCTGGCTCACGCCGTCGTCGACAAGTGGCGCTTCGCCGACGAGAAGGTCCCGGCGGCGCAGGAGATGAAAGATCTCCTGGCCAAGCTGCCGCCCTGAGCTCGCGCCCGAGCGGGCGATGTGAGGAGGCGCTCGATCTACTTGCCGAGCGCGTCGAGCATCGCGAGGAGGTTGGTCGCGTTCGCGGCCATCTCGTTGACGCTCATCGGCGATGCGTCCTTCACTTCGAAGTGCTCGAGCAACTCGTCGGGGATGTCCATGAGGAAGCGGCAAGGCGTGCGCGGTACTGGCTTGCCGCGCGTGACGCGATGCTTGCAGCGGAGCATCTCGAGCCGCTGGCGCGCGCGCGTCACGCCGACGTAGAACAGCCGGCGCTCCTCCTCGATGTCCTGCACCGTGGCGTCGGTGGCCTTCGCCTCGAGCGTCCGCATGTGCGGGATGAGGCCTTCCTCGCATCCGATGAGGTAGACGACGTCGAACTCGAGGCCTTTGCTGCCGTGCAGCGTCGAGAGCGTGACGACGTTGCCCGGGTCTTCGTCTTCCTCGGACATCTGCAGCGTGAGCGAGTGGAAGAAGGCCATCAGCTCCTTCTCGGCGCTGGCGTCGCCGCCCTTCGCCGCCACACGCGCTTCGCGGCGGGTCAGGATCCCGAAGAGGCCCTCGACGTTGCCCCATCGGCGCGTGCCTGCGTTCGCCGACGTGGACGTCGCGTCGATGTCCTTCTTGAGGCCGATCGCTTCGCAGAGCTCTCGGGCGACCGTGCTCGCCGGCGTGCGCGCGATGAGCAGCTTCTTCCGCAGGTCCGCGACGATGCGCTCCAGCTGCTTGCAGCCCTCGCGCGCGGGGTTCGAGATCCCGTCCAGACCGTCGACGCGCTCGATCGCCTGCCAGAGCGACCAGCCCTTCGCCGTCGCGTGCAGGGAGAGCTTCTCGACGCTCGTGTCGCCGATGCCGCGCGGCGGATAGTTGATGATGCGCCGGAGGCTGATCTCGTCGGCGCGGTTCAGCGCGACCTTCAGGTAGGCGAGGACGTCCTTCACCTCCTTGCGCTCGAAGAACTGCTGCCCGCCGATCATCCGGTACGGGACGCCTTGCTCGCGGAGCTGCTCCTCGAGGAGCTTCGCCTGTCCGTTGGACCGATAGAGGATCGCGCAGTCCTTCGGCTTGCGCTTCTCCTCGCTGATGATCCGCCGGATCTCGCGGGCGACGTAGGCGGCCTCGGCCTCGGGCGACGGCGCGACGCCCAACTTCACCTTTTCGCCGCCGAGCTGCTCGGTGAAGAGCCGCTTGTTGTACTTCGAGTCGGTGCGCTTCTCGATGACGGCGTTCGCGACGGCGAGGATCGGCGCGCGCGAGCGGTAGTTCTGCTCCAGCTTGACGACCTTCGCGCCGGGGAACTGCTCCTCGAAGTCGAGGATGTTGCGGACGTCGGCGCCGCGCCACGCGTAGATCGACTGGTCGTCGTCGCCGACGACGCAGATGTTCTTGTGGCGGTCGCAGAGGAGGCGGAGCACCTCGAGCTGCGCGCGGTTCGTGTCCTGGTACTCGTCGACGAGGACGTACAGGAACTCCTTCTGCCAGCGGTCGAGGATGTCGGGCCGCTCTTTCCAGACGCGCGCGACCTCGACGACGAGATCGTCGAAGTCGTACGCACGGAAGCTGCGAAGCGCCGTCTGGTACTTCGGGTAGACGAGCTTCGCGACCTCGTCGTACTCGTCGCCTTCGCGGACGGTGAGCTCCTCGGGGGTGAGGAACGCGTTCTTCGCGTTGGAGATGCGGGCGAGGATCGCCATCACGTCGAGCGACTTGTTCGCGTGGATCCGGCTGAGGATCTCCCGTACCGCGCCGACGCAGTCGCCCTGATCGAAAATCGTGAAGGTGCCGCCGAGCGCCTCGCGCTCGCGCCCGAGCACCATCAGGCCGAAGGAGTGGAACGTCGAGATGACGATGCCCTTGGCGCCGTGGCGCCCGCCGAGCTTCTGCTCCTTGACGATATGGTGAACGCGCTCGGCCATCTCGCCGGCGGCCTTGTTCGTGAAGGTGAGGGCGCAGATCATGTGCGCCGGGACGCCGCGCTCGAGGAGGCGTGCGATCCGATGCGTGATGACGCGCGTCTTCCCGGAGCCCGCGCCTGCCAGCACGAGCATGGGACCGTTCTGGTGCTCGACGGCCACTTGCTGGGCCGGATTCATCTGGGGGACTGCCACGGCGATGCTCGACCCAGTCAGACACGAACTCGCCGCGGATGGAAGATTGACAGCCTGCCTTTCCCACCGAGACGCAGGAATGAGGAGAAGGATGCTCGGCCGGCGGGACAGGCGTATCCTGCCGGCGCATGTCTCTTCACCGTCGCGCTCACCTCCGGGCCGTCCCTCTATCCCTCGTCGCCGTCATCGCGGCAGGCGCGGTCGCGTGTGGCTCGCCGCCACCCGCCGCCCCC